>DXKH01000138.1 GCA_019415335.1 Citrobacter sp.
AGCATGTTCAGTTCGTCATTGCTCAGTTTGTTACCTGCCAGCAGCATGGCAACGGCGTCCGCAACCGGACGATAATTTTTCTGCTCTTCAACGAATTGCGCAAAATCGTGGAAACGGTTCGGGTCCAGCAGACGCAGACGGGCGAAGTGGCTTTCCATCCCCAGTTGTTCCGGGGTTGCGGTCAGCAGCAGAACGCCCGGCACGTGCTCTGCCAGTTGTTCAATGGCCTGATATTCGCGGCTCGGCGCATCTTCGCTCCACACCAGGTGATGCGCTTCATCGACCACCAGCAGGTCCCACTCGGCTTCACAGAGATGTTCCAGACGCTGTTTGCTACGACGGGCAAAATCCAGCGAGCAAATCACCAGCTGCTCGGTATCGAACGGGTTGTAAGCATCGTGCTGAGCTTCGGCATAACGCTCATCATCAAACAGAGCAAAGCGCAGGTTGAAACGGCGCAGCATTTCTACCAGCCACTGATGCTGTAAGGTTTCCGGGACGATAATCAGCACACGTTCAGCAGCGCCAGAGAGCAGTTGCTGATGCAGGATCATCCCGGCTTCAATGGTTTTCCCTAAACCCACTTCGTCAGCCAACAGGACGCGCGGCGCGTGGCGGCGACCAACATCATGAGCGATGTTGAGCTGGTGCGGGATCAGGCTGGTACGCTGACCGCGCAGGCCGCTGTACGGCATACGGAACTGTTCGCTGGAATACTTACGCGCGCGATAACGCAGCGCAAAGCGGTCCATACGGTCAATCTGCCCGGCAAACAGACGGTCCTGCGGTTTGCTGAACACCAGTTTGCTATCAAGGAAAACTTCACGCAGGGCTACGCCGGACTCTTCAGTATCCAGGCGAGTACCGATATAGGTCAGCAAGCCATTTTCTTCTTTTACTTCTTCGACTTGCATCTGCCAGCCGTCATGGCTGGTAATGGTATCACCAGGGTTGAACATCACGCGGGTCACGGGGGAATCACTGCGTGCGTACAGACGGTTTTCACCAGTAGATGGGAAAAGTAAAGTGACAGTTCGCGCATCCACCGCGACAACGGTTCCAAGTCCCAATTCGCTTTCTGTATCGCTGATCCAGCGTTGACCAAGTGTAAAAGGCATATGTGTTCGGCTCTATATCTTTAATTGCAGGCAATAACCACCCGCTACCGTGCTTATGAGGTAGTGGTGTTATTCAGGTCCAGGAATGGAAAGGGCGCTATGGTACTGGATGGCAAAGCATTCGTCACGCATCAAAATGGTATCTGGCGAACTCTTTTTTTGCTCAAAATAGCCCAAGTTGCCCGGTCATAAGTGTAGCAAAATTATCCTCAATAAAAGGGAGTATTCCCTCCGCCACGGGTTGTAGCTGGCGGGTCAGATAGTGTTCGTAATCCAGCGGTGAACGTTGATAGTCCAGCGGCTCCGGGCCGTTGGTGGTCCATACGTACTTAATGGTGCCGCGGTTCTGATATTGCAAGGGGCGACCGCGCTTATGGTTTTCTTCATCGGCAAGGCGAGCGGCGCGTACATGAGGCGGCACATTACGCTGATATTCGCTCAGCGGACGGCGAAGGCGTTTTCGGTAAACCAGCCGCGCATCCAGTTCACCCGCCATCAGTTTGTCGATGGTTTCACGCACGTATTCCTGATATGGCTCGTTGCGGAAGATACGCAGGTAAAGCTCCTGCTGAAACTGCTGGGCCAGTGGCGTCCAGTCGGTGCGCACGGTTTCCAGCCCTTTAAACACCATCCGCTGTTTGTCGCCCTCCTGAATCAGTCCGGCGTAGCGCTTTTTGCTGCCGGTATCGGCCCCGCGAATGGTTGGCATCAGAAAACGGCAGAAATGGGTTTCATACTCCAGTTCCAGTGCGCTGGTCAGCCGTTGTTTTTGCAGCGTTTCCGCCCACCAGGCGTTAACGTGCTGCACCAGTGCACGACCGATTTTCGCTGCTTCTTCTTCCGAATGTGCACCTTTCAGCCAGACAAACGTTGAGTCGGTATCGCCGTAGATAACGTCATAGCCCTGCGCTTCAATCAACGTTTTGGTTTGCCGCATGATCTGATGACCGCGCATGGTGATCGACGATGCCAGGCGTGGATCGAAGAAACGGCAGGCGGTGGTGCCAAGCACGCCATAAAAGGCATTCATAATGATCTTCAGCGCCTGCGAAAGTGGCTTATTACCCTGACGTTTGGCTTCATCGCGCCCGTGCCAGATGTTAGTCACAATCTCCGGCAGGCAATGTTTCTCCCGTGAGAACCAGGCATCGAGAAAACCTTCGGTGCTGTGCTCTGGATCAGGCTGCGCCATGCCTTCCACCAGCCCGACGGGATCAATCAGAAAGGTGCGGATGATCGACGGGTACAGGCTTTTGTAGTCCAGCACCAGCACCGAATCATAAAGTCCTGGCCGCGAATCCATCACATAGCCGCCAGGGCTGGCGTGTGGCGGCACTTCGCCGAGATTGGGCGCGACATAACCAGCGCGATGCATACGGGGAAAATAGAGATGACCAAACGCTGCCACCGAACCGCCGTGTCGATCTACCGGCAGGCCGTTCACCGTCGCCCGTTCGAGCAAAAACGGCATGATTTCAGTTTTGTGGAAGATCTGCGTCACCAGCTCGCAATCTTTCAGGTTATAAGTTGCCAGCGCAGGCTTATCTTCGGCGAAACGGCGGTCAATTTCGTCCATTCGATCCCACGGGTTATCGATAGATTTTCCTTCGCCTAATAACTCCTGAGCGACGGTTTCCAACGAGAATGAAGAGAAATTCCAGAACGCGGATTTCAGTGCCTCGATACCGTCGATAATTAGCCGACCTTTAACCTGAGCAAAAAACACACCGTTTTTAAAGCCGTGCTCGCGCCACTCCAGCTCGCTGTTATCACGCCCCAGACGCAGCGGAATACGGTAACGCTCGGCATGTTTTTGCAGCATTCGCAGATCAAACTGCACCACGTTCCAACCGATGATCACATCAGGATCGTAGTTGGCAAACCAGGCGTTAAGTTTTTCCAGTAGCTGCGGGCGGCTGGCGACGTATTCCAGTTCGAAATCGAGCGCGGAGGCGTCGCCATTCTCTGGCCCCAGCATATAAACGATGCGCTGCCCGCAACCTTCCAGGCCGATGCAGTACAGCTCACCGTGGCGGGTGGTTTCAATATCAATAGAAACCCACTTGAGCGGCGGACGATAGTCGGGATGCGGTTTCAGACGGGCATTAACGATAGCGTCATTGCGTATATCACCCTCGACCCACACCGGTGAGGTGATAAACCGCTCCATCAGATAGCGTTCTGGCGGGCGCACATCGGCTTCGTAGACGGTAACGCCACCTTCACGCAGGCGCTTTTCGTAATTCATCAACTGGCGATGGGCGCGACAGTAAAGGCCATACACCGGCTGGCGATGAAAATCCTTTAACGCCAGCGGCGTCAGGCGAAAGCCTTGCTCACCCTGCAAAATATGCTGGGCGCGGGGAACCTGATCGGCGGGAATAAACGCCACGGACTCTTGCGGCGCAAGCGTAACCTGCAACGGCCCGTTGTCCGTCGCTAACCAAAAGGAAACTTCGGTTCCTTGCGGGGTATCCCGCCAGTGTCGGGTTAAGATAAAACCTGCCTGCGCCACGCTGAAAATCCAATAAAAAACCAGGCTTGATTATAGCCTGGTTTCGTTTGATTGGCTGTGGTTTTATACAGTCATTACTGCCCGTAATATGCCTTCGCACCATGCTTACGCAGATAGTGTTTATCCAGCAGCGTTTGCTGCATATCCGGTAACTGCGGCGCTAACTGACGGCAGAATATCCCCATATAAGCGACCTCTTCCAGCACGATGGCGTTATGCACTGCATCTTCGGCATTTTTGCCCCATGCAAATGGGCCGTGAGAATGGACCAGGACGCCGGGCATTTGCGCCGCATCGATACCCTGTTTTTCGAAGGTTTCTACGATGACGTTACCGGTTTCCCACTCATATTCACCGTTGATTTCTGCGTCGGTCATTTTGCGGGTGCAGGGAATGGTGCCGTAGAAATAGTCGGCGTGGGTGGTACCGGTTGCTGGAATCGACTGACCCGCCTGCGCCCAGATGGTGGCGTGGCGCGAGTGTGTGTGCACAATGCCGCCAATGGACGGGAATGCCTGATAGAGCAGCCGGTGAGTTGGCGTGTCGGAGGAGGGCTTTTTCGTACCTTCAACCACTTCACCGGTTTCGATACTGACCACGACCATATCGTCAGCGGTCATGATGCTGTAGTCGACGCCGGAAGGTTTGATCACCAGGACGCCGCGCCCGCGATCAACGGCGCTGACGTTACCCCAGGTGAGCGTGACCAGGTTGTGTTTTGGCAGCGCCAGGTTGGCTTCTAATACCTGGCGTTTGAGATCTTCTAACATGTTGACTCCTTCGTGCCGGATGCGCTTTGCTTATCCGGCCTACAAAATCGCAGCGTGTAGGCCTGATAAGACGCGTCGGCGTCGCATCAGGCGGTGAATGCCGGATGCGCTTTGCTTATCCGGCCTACAAAATCGCAGCGTGTAGGCCTGATAAGACGCGTCAGCGTCGCATCAGGCGTTACATACCTGATGCGGCTACTTAGCGACGAAATCCGTAATACACTTCGTTCCAGCGCAGCGCGTCTTTAAACGCTGGCAGGCGGGTATCGTTATCAATCACTGTGATTTCAATGTCGTGCATCTCGGCGAACTGGCGCATATCGTTGAGGTTCAGCGCATGGCTGAAAACGGTATGGTGCGCGCCACCAGCGAGGATCCACGCTTCGGAAGCAGTTGGCAGATCCGGTTGCGCTTTCCACAGCGCATTCGCCACCGGCAGTTTCGGCAGGGAGTGCGGTGTTTTCACCGTGTCGATGCAGTTAACCAGCAGACGGTAACGATCGCCGAGATCAATCAAGCTGGCGACAATCGCTGGGCCGGTTTGGGTATTGAAGATCAGGCGGGCAGGATCGTCTTTACCGCCAATACCGAGATGCTGAACGTCGAGGATCGGTTTCTCTTCCACAGCGATCGACGGACAGACTTCCAGCATATGGGAGCCGAGCACCAGGTCATTACCTTTTTCGAAGTGGTAAGTGTAGTCCTCCATAAAGGAGGTGCCGCCCTGCAGACCGGTTGACATCACCTTCATGATGCGAAGCAGGGCGGCAGTTTTCCAGTCGCCTTCGCCCGCAAAGCCGTAGCCCTGCTGCATCAGACGCTGTACGGCCAGACCAGGAAGCTGTTTCAGGCCGTGCAAATCTTCAAAGGTAGTAGTGAAAGCGTGGAAGCCACCTTGTTCCAGGAAACGCTTCATCCCCAGCTCAATACGCGCCGCTTCCAGCACGTTCTGTCGTTTTTCGCCGTGGATTTGTGTCGCAGGCGTCATGGTGTAGCAGCTTTCGTACTCATCGACCAGCGCGTTAACATCGCCATCGCTGATGGAGTTCACTACCTGCACCAGATCGCCAACCGCCCAGGTATTGACGGAGAAACCGAACTTGATCTGTGCGGCAACTTTATCGCCATCGGTGACCGCTACTTCACGCATGTTATCGCCAAAACGGCAGACTTTCAGATGACGGGTATCCTGTTTAGATACCGCCTGACGCATCCAGGAGCCGATACGCTCATGTGCTTGTTTATCCTGCCAGTGACCGGTAACGACGGCATGTTGCTGACGCATACGCGCGCCGATGAAGCCGAACTCGCGACCGCCATGCGCGGTCTGGTTCAGGTTCATAAAGTCCATGTCGATGCTGTCCCACGGCAGCGCCGCGTTGAACTGGGTGTGGAATTGCAGCAACGGTTTGTTGAGCATGGTCAGGCCGTTGATCCACATTTTGGCCGGGGAGAAGGTGTGCAGCCACACCACCAGACCAGCGCAACGATCGTCGTAATTCGCGTCACGGCAAATAGCGGTGATTTCATCCGGCGTGGTGCCCAGCGGTTTCAGCACCAGTTTGCAGGGCAGTTTCGCTTCCGTATTCAGCGCATTAACGACGTGCTCGGCATGTTGGGTGACCTGACGCAGGGTTTCCGGGCCATACAGATGCTGGCTGCCAATTACAAACCACACTTCATAATTATCAAAAATCGTCATTGTCGTGTCCTTATAGAGTCGGAACGGCCTGGGCAGCCTGTGCCGGGGCGGAAGTTGGAAGATAGTGTTGTTCGGCGCTCATCGCCCATTGCTGATAGCGGCGATAAAGCTGTTCAAAGCGTTGTGCTTGTTCGCTGCGCGGTTGCAGGGTTTTCTCTACCGCACTGGCCATTTTTTGCTGGGCTGATGGGATATCTGCGTGCACTTTCGCGGCGACGGCAGCGAAAATCGCCGCACCGAGCGCACAGCACTGGTCAGAGGCAACAATTTGCAGCGGGCGATTCAGCACGTCGCAGCAGGCCTGCATAATGACCTGGTTTTTGCGCGCGATGCCGCCCAGTGCCATCACGTTATTAACGGCGATCCCCTGATCGGTAAAGCACTCCATGATTGCGCGTGCGCCAAAGGCGGTGGCAGCAATCAAACCGCCGAACAGCAGCGGAGCGTCGGTAGCGAGGTTCAGATCGGTAATCACCCCTTTCAGGCGTTGGTTAGCGTTCGGTGTGCGGCGGCCGTTAAACCAGTCGAGCACCACCGGCAGGTGATCCAGAGACGGATTTTTGGCCCATGCTTCGGTCAGCGCCGGAAGCAGTTGTTTCTGGCTGGCGTTGATTTGCTCTTTCAGTTCCGGATGCTGGGCGGCAAGCTGTTCCAGCGGCCAGCCGAGTACGCGACCGAACCAGGCGTAGATATCGCCAAACGCCGATTGGCCTGCTTCCAGACCGATAAATCCAGGCACCACGCTGCCATCAACCTGACCGCAAATACCTTTCACTGCCCGCTCGCCAACGCTCTGTTTGTCGGCAATCAGAATGTCGCAGGTGGAAGTACCGATAACTTTTACCAGAGCGTTAGGCTGTGCGCCTGCGCCAACTGCGCCCATATGGCAGTCAAACGCGCCGCCGGAAATCACCACGCTTTCAGGCAGGCCGAGACGCTGCGCCCATTCCGGGCATAAGGTGCCCACCGGAATATCGGCAGTCCAGGTATCAGTGAACAGCGGGGAAGGCAAATGGCGATTGAGGATCGGGTCCAGCTCATCAAAGAAACTGGCTGGCGGCAGGCCGCCCCAGCTTTCGTGCCACAGAGACTTATGTCCGGCGCTGCAACGTCCGCGACGAATATCCTGCGGGCGGGTGGTACCGGAAAGCAGAGCTGGTACCCAGTCGCACAGCTCAATCCACGATGCGGCAGATTGCGCCACGGCGCTGTCCTGGCGAGTCACATGCAGGATTTTTGCCCAGAACCATTCGCTGGAATAAATACCGCCAATATAGCGGGAGTAGTCAACGTTGCCCGGCGTGTGACATAAGCGGGTTATCTCTTCCGCTTCTTCAACCGCGGTGTGGTCTTTCCACAATACGAACATCGCGTTCGGGTTTTCGGCAAACTCCGGGCGCAGCGCCAGGACGTTACCGTCCGCGTCAATCGGTGCGGGCGTCGAGCCGGTTGTGTCAACGCCAATCCCGACCACAGCTGCGCGCTGCTCGGCGCTAAGCTCTGCAAGCACGGTTTTCAGCGCCGCTTCCATTGACTCAATGTAGTCACGCGGATGATGACGGAACTGGTTATTTGGGGCATCACAAAATTGCCCTTTCTGCCAACGGGGATACCACTCTACGCTGGTGGCGATCTCTTCACCGGTGGCGCAGTCCACCGCCAAAGCTCGCACAGAATCACTGCCAAAATCGAGGCCAATTGCAATCGCCATCGTTTCACTCCATCCAAAAAAACGGGTATGGAGAAACAGTAGAGAGTTGCGAAAAAAAACGTCAGGCTGGATCCGCTAATCTTATGGATAAAAATGCTATGGCATAGCAAAGTGTGACGCCGTGCAAATAATCAATGTGGACTTTTCTGCCGTGATTATAGACACTTTTGTTACGCGTTTTTGTCATGGCTTTGGTCCCGCTTTGTTACAGAATGCTTTTAATAAGCGGGGTTACCGGTTGGATTAGCGAGAAGAGCCAGTAAAAGACGCGGTGACGGCAATGTCTGATGCAATATGGACAATTGGTTTCTTCTCTGAATGGCGGGAGTATGAAAAGTATGGCTGAAGCGCAAAATGATCCCCTGCTGCCGGGATACTCGTTTAACGCCCATCTGGTGGCGGGTTTAACGCCGATTGAGGCCAACGGTTATCTCGATTTTTTTATCGACCGACCACTGGGAATGAAGGGTTATATTCTCAATCTCACCATACGCGGCCAGGGGGTGGTGAAAAATCAGGGACGAGAATTTGTCTGCCGACCGGGTGATATTTTGCTGTTCCCGCCAGGAGAGATTCATCACTACGGTCGTCATCCGGAGGCTCGCGAATGGTATCACCAGTGGGTTTACTTTCGTCCGCGCGCCTACTGGCATGAATGGCTTAACTGGCCGTCAATATTTGCCAATACGGGTTTCTTTCGCCCGGATGAAGCGCACCAGCCGCATTTCAGCGACCTGTTTGGGCAAATCATTAACGCCGGGCAAGGGGAAGGGCGCTATTCGGAGCTGCTGGCGATAAATCTGCTTGAGCAATTGTTACTGCGGCGCATGGAAGCGATTAACGAGTCGCTCCATCCACCGATGGATAATCGGGTACGCGAGGCTTGTCAGTACATCAGCGATCATCTCGCAGACAGCAATTTTGATATCGCCAGCGTCGCACAGCATGTTTGCTTGTCGCCGTCGCGTCTGTCACATCTTTTCCGCCAGCAGTTAGGGATTAGCGTCTTAAGCTGGCGCGAGGACCAACGCATTAGTCAGGCGAAGCTGCTTTTGAGCACCACCCGGATGCCTATCGCTACCGTCGGTCGCAATGTTGGTTTTGACGATCAACTCTATTTCTCGCGAGTATTTAAAAAATGCACCGGGGCCAGCCCAAGTGAATTCCGTGCCGGTTGTGAAGAAAAAGTGAATGATGTAGCCGTCAAGTTGTCATAATTGGTAACGAATCAGACAATTGACGGCTTGACGGAGTAGCATAGGGTTTGCAGAATCCCTGCTTCGTCCATTTGACAGGCACATTATGCAAGCATTGCTGGAACACTTTATTACCCAATCCACCGTGTATTCATTGATGGCGGTGGTGTTGGTGGCCTTTCTGGAGTCGCTGGCGCTGGTCGGTTTGATTTTACCCGGTACGGTGCTAATGGCGGGACTGGGGGCGCTGATTGGCAGTGGCGAGTTAAGTTTCTGGCACGCCTGGCTGGCAGGGATCGTCGGTTGCCTGCTGGGCGACTGGATCTCTTTCTGGCTGGGCTGGCGTTTTAAAAAGCCATTGCATCGCTGGTCATTTCTGAAGAAAAACAAAGCATTACTCGATAAAACTGAACATGCGTTGCATCAACACAGCATGTTCACCATTCTGGTCGGTCGCTTTGTTGGCCCGACGCGTCCGCTGGTGCCAATGGTGGCGGGAATGCTGGATCTCCCGGTGGCAAAATTTATTACGCCGAATATTATCGGCTGCCTGCTGTGGCCACCGTTTTACTTCCTGCCGGGGATTCTGGCGGGTGCGGCGATCGATATTCCTGCCGGGATGCAGAGTGGTGAGTTTAAATGGTTGCTGCTGGCGACGGCGGTATTTTTGTGGGTTGGGGGCTGGCTGTGCTGGCGGTTATGGCGCAGCGGTAAAGCGACTGACCGTTTGAGTCATTATTTGTCGCGCGGTCGTTTGTTGTGGCTGACGCCGTTGATTTCTGCCATCGGCGTGGTGGCGCTGGTGGTGTTAATTCGCCACCCGTTGATGCCGGTGTATATCGATATTTTGCGTAAAGTGGTTGGGGTTTAGGAGATAGTTTGCACCGGCGCTGGTTTGTTCCCCTCACCCTAACCCTCTCCCCGGAGGGGCGAGGGGGCTGTCCGTGCGCTTTTAACCTGTAATCCCCAACAGCGCCGAAGCACTCGCCTTACCGCTCAACAGCTCATCGGTCTTACCCTGCCAGGCGATGCGCCCATCGGCGACCACCACCGAGCGCGTGGCAATCCGCGCAGCATCTTCCACACTGTGCGACACCATCAATAACGTCATTTTTTGCTGCTGGCAGCTCGTGCTCACCAGCGTCAACATCTCCTGACGTAACGCCGGATCGAGCGCAGAGAACGGTTCATCGAGCAATAAAATCGGCTGTTCGCGTACCAGACAACGCGCTAACGCCACGCGCTGTCGCTGACCGCCGGAAAGCTCGCCCGGTAACCGCGCTATTAAATTATCAATCCCCATCTGACGGGCAATCGCGTGCATTTTCCCCTGCTGTGCCGCGTTCAGTTTCAACCCCGGATTTAGCCCCAGCCCGATGTTCTGCGCGACCGTCAGGTGACTGAACAGGTTGTTTTCCTGAAACAGCATCGACACCGGACGGCGTGACGGCGGCGTCGTGGTGTGATCAACGCCATCGATAGTCAGCGAACCGCTGGCTGGCGTCAGAAAACCGGCGATCAAATTCAGCAGGGTACTTTTACCCGCGCCGCTTGGCCCGAGGATCGCCACCTGCTCGCCGCGTTCTACCGTTAAGCTAAAACGCATCGGCAAATGGTGATAAAGCCAGGTGATATCAGTCAGTTTTAACATTTCGCCCCGGTAGTTTTTCAATCACAGTAAACAGCAGAAAACAGAGTAGCAGCATAATTAACGCGGTGACCGCGCCGTCCTGGCTGCGATAGGAGCCAATTTGCTGGTAGAGATAAAACGGCAGGGTACGGAAATCATCGTTACCGAACAACGCCACCACGCCAAAATCACCAATCGACAGCACACAAGCAAAAGCCAGCGCCTGCGCCAGCGGGCGTTTCAGGGCGCGCAGCTCCACCACTTTTAAGCGCGACCAGCCTTCAATGCCCAGCGACTGACATAACATGCTGTAGCGGGCGGTGATATCGCGCATTGGGTTTTCCAGCACTTTCAGCGCATAAGGGATCGCCATTAACGCATTGGTGAAAATCACAATGCCGTCAGCAGATTGTGGCAGGCCGATAGTGTTGTTGAGCAGTAAAAAGAAGCCGGTAGCCAGCACAATCCCCGGCATAGCGAGGATCAACATGCCGCTCATCTCAAGCGCCTGGCCGGCCAGCATTTTCTGCCGCGCCCGAAGTTCGCGACTGCTCCATAGCAGCATCATGGTCAGCACTACGCACAATACGCCTGCCGCCAGCGCAATACGCAACGAGGTCCACAGCGCCTGCCACAGCACCGGTTGTGCCAGCACTTCCGGCAACTGGCGATTTACCCCATCGACGATCACCGCCAGTAACGGTGGCAGCAATAGCAGCAGCGCCAGCACAATTAACACCGTGTCGCAAATGCGGCTATGCAGACGATCGTCCGGGTCGCGCCAGCCTTGCAGCAGCGTGGTGCCTGGCGCAATGGCCTTACTCAATCGCTGACTCAGCAGCACCAGCCCAAGGCAACACACCATCTGGATCAGCGCAAGCATCGCCGCGCGGGCAGGATCGTAGTCGTAACTCAGCGCCTGATAAATAGCCAGCTCGATAGTGGTCGCCTGCGGACCGCCCCCCAGCGATAGCACGGTGGCGAAGCTGGCGAAACAGAGCATAAAGATAAGCGCAGCAACTGGCGGGATTTGTCGACGTAACCACGGCCATTCGACAAAGCGGAAAAAATGCCAGCCGCGCATCCCAAGTTGTGCGGCAAGTTGACGTTGTTCGCCGGGAATGTTTTCCAGTGCCTGGAGTAATAAACGGCTCGCCATCGGCAGATTAAAAAACACATGGGCCAGCAAAATGCCTTGCAGGCCGTAGGGCGAAAAGGTCCACTCCAGACCAAGTGATTGCCAGAGCGAGGCCAGCCAGCCCTGGCGACCATAGACGCTAAGAATGCCGAAAACAGCGACCAGCACCGGGAGGATCAAGGTCATTGCGCACAGACGCAACAGCGCCAGCCGACCCGGAAAGCACCTGCGATAGAGGGCGCGGGCGAGGAATATCGCGGGTACGACAGAGAGCAGCGCCGAGAGAAACGCCTGCCAGAAGGAGAAGCGCACCACATGCCACAGATAGCTGTCCTGCCAGACTGCCACCCAGTCACCCTGCGGCGCGTTCCACCACAGGGCGAGAAACGCCGCCAGCGCAACCGCCACCACAAGCGTAGCGGCGCTTACACCTGGAATTAACCAGCCGGGAATTAACGGCTGACGGCGAGTTGCCATTCGCTAATCCATGCCTGACGTTGTGCCGCCACTTCGGCTGGCGTGAACTCCAGCGTGGTTGCCGGTTTGGTCAATTGTTCAAACCCGGCAGGCAGCGTGACATTTGCCACCGGATACATCCAGTTGCCGGTTGGGATCGCATTCTGGAAAGCCGGAGAAACCATAAACTGGAGAAATTTTTGCGCCAGCTCCGGCTGCTTGCTGGCAGCGGTGCGGGCGGCGACTTCCACCTGCAGATAGTGACCTTCGCTGAAGTTCGCGGCGGCGTAGTTATCTTTCTTCTCTTCGAGAATGTGATAAGCCGGAGAGGTGGTGTAACTCAGTACCAGATCGCTTTCACCTTTTAAAAACAGGCCGTAGGCTTCGCTCCAGCCTTTGGTGACCGTGACCGTTTTCTTCGCCAGTTTCTGCCAGGCTTGTGGGGCGTCATCGCCATAGACTTTTTGCATCCACAACAGCAGGCCCAGCCCCGGCGTACTGGTGCGCGGATCCTGATAAATCCCCCGCCAGTTTTGATCGCTCTCAACAAGCTCTTTCAGGCTTTGTGGCGGGTTTTTTAGTTTGTTCTTGTCATAGACGAAGGCGAAGTAGCCGTAATCAAACGGTACGAAAGTGTCATTATTCCAGCCGCCGGGAACGTTAACGGCTTCCGCTGCCACACCGCTTTTAGCAAACAGCCCGGTTTTGCTGGCGGCATCTAACAGGTTGTTATCCAGCCCCAGCACCACATCGGCTTTGCTGTTTTTGCCTTCCATCCGTAGACGGTTGAGAAGCGAAACGCCATCTTCCAGCGCCACCAGTTTCAGTTCGCAATTACAGTCGACTTCAAAGGCTTTTTTGACCACCGGACCAGGTCCCCAGTCGGCGGCGAAGGAATCGTAGGTATAAACAGTCAGAACGGGTTTAGCTAAAGCGGGTGCTGTACAGAGCAACAGCAGGGGAAGATATTTTTTTAACACTTTGCACCTCAAAGAAGAGTGGCAAAGGACTTGAGAAGGAGCCTCAAATCCCTTCGCCGGCGTTATCCGGATCAGGTTCGACGGGTATTTTCTCAGCGCACGCGGCAGCGTGGCACCCCGTTGAGAACGGCGTTAGTGTAGTGATTTTGTTATCAACCAGCAATCCATAGAGAAGGCGTATTAAAAAAGCCAATATTCGTTCAGCTATCAAGGACGTATTTGCATAGCTGGGAAGCTTTGAACCGAAAGAATCCCTTAGCACAGTCAAAATCGGTAATGCAACGGCTTATTGCGTGAATGAGCGATTTTTGACAGTATTCTTATTCAGGACGCTTATTCTGAGTTTTTAACTCAGAGTGGAGCTATCAGCATGAAAGTAAGAAACCCAGAACAGATTAGTATCTCTGCTAGTAATACCACTAAAGATCCAGGCCTTACTCATTCTCAGATTATGAGGATGTTTAACCTGGTCAAAAAGACCGAGAATATGAATCTCTTTGAAGCGCTATGGGAGACGTTACGCAATCTCTTCCGGTCAGATAAACATTCCCAGGCTGCGGCAAGGCAAATTCTGAAGGATGCATTTTATTTCCATAATAGTGATGACTACTCAAAATACTTTACCGGGGCTGTCGACGGGGATGCGCGTGATAAGTTTACCCACTGGCTGATAAATTTTAATAAACTCAAAGAACATGCAATAGATCCGGAAAATATGGCCGCGAAGGCCTCACTCTCGCCAAAAGATACGTTAAGAGTCAGTTTTTTTATTGGCGATGAGGCGATATTTACTCTGGAGTTGCAGATGAAAGAGAACACCAGGACCGGGTGCATTGATCTGAGTCATGCTTACTTTAACGGGGTTGTCATTTGTGGTATTGACCGTCTCGAGGTTGACCTGAGCAATGCTGAAATGAACAATAGCAGATGGTATGACTGACCTGTGCGAGGTTAACCTGAAAAAGCTGACCGTTCCGGCCAGAACAAGGCTAGACTGCGCCGTTATTGATTAACTCAGAATATGAAAGAGGGGCTGGAATGCCCCTTCTTTAATCTTATTTGCGACGCTAATCAGACGATGCATAAAACAGAGAAAATATAAAAGTAATGTATTTTATTCATTCCGTCTGAATATAAAAAACGCGCTCATCACCGCCAAAAGGCGCGAGCTACTCTGGATCCGGCGGCGCAAACCACGCTGATTTAAAATCGAACCAGCCGAGGGTGTTCATACGTAGACCGCGCATACTGCGTTGCCCCTGAATGATCAGCCAGTGGTGGATAAGCGGCACCATTGCTTTGCTGGCGACCAGTTGCTGGCACCAGTTCGCCAGGTTCATTTCGCCATTGCGCCAGCGGGCGGCGTCGGCTTGCCAGTCGATGGGAAGACAGTGTTGGAGCAGCGGCACCTCGCACAAGTGCGCGAACAGCGAAAAATCCAGCGGCAGCGTAAAGTTGGCGCTGTTAAGCCAGATATCGCTCTCGATCTCTCCTTCATGCCACTGATCGTAGCTGATCTCTTTGATTTCCAGCGTGACCTGG
>DXKH01000139.1 GCA_019415335.1 Citrobacter sp.
AGATGGCGCAGGAGTCCGCACAGAACGAAGACGGCCTGAAAGAATTTCTCGATCTGTTCAGCCACCGCTGGACGCAGTTTGCCTACCATGCCTGGCGCAAATACCGCTACTACATTTGCTTTCGTAACGGCGGTACTGACACCTTTTCACAGCGCATGTACGCACTGGTCGGGCTGGGTAATCAGAGCGTGCGTGACAGACTTGCCATTAACCACAGCAAAATGCTGGCCTACGCCGGAATTCTGGCAACACCAGGCCGCGCGCCGGAGGTTATCTGTAATCTGGTGTCGCACTGTTTTGATTTGCCGGATGTCACCATTGAACGCTGGCAACTGCGTAAAGTCGCCATTGATCCGGCACACCAGAACCGGCTGGGTGTACGTAATCCGAAAGGAAAAACGGCTGGACATATTCCGGGACGCTCCATACTCGGCGTTAATTTTACCCTCGGCGCACGGGTGCCGGATCGCAGCGGAAAATTCCTGTTGCAGATTGGCGGCCTGTCGCGGGAGCGTTATCTCTCATTTTTACCCGATGGCGAAAATCACCTGCCGCTGACCATGTTCCTTTCCTTTATTCTGCGCGACCAGTTTGCCTGGGATTTACGGCTGTGCCTGGCGCTACAGCAGGCTAAAGGGATGCGCCTTGGCGATCCGGCCAACTCCCGCCTCGGCAGAACCAGCTTTATTGGTCAGCCGAAAGTACCGCCCGCCATCACAATCCGAATCAGGGAATAATTCTATGGAACCACTTATGGCTGAGGAAAAACAGCAATCCCGCCAGGCCTCACTGACTTTACAGGTGATGAATGGCAACGAACTGGAAAGCGGACGCGCCGCAAAATGCCTGTTCAGCGAAAACGGCGGTGATATTGGCCATACGCCGGAATGTCACTGGCAGGTACAGGACCGGGCGGGAAGCATTGCTGCGCGTGCCTGTACCGTTATCCGGCACGACGGAGCCTATTGCCTGCGGTGCCTGACGCCGGGACTGATGATTAATCTGGCCCCGGCCTCTTCCGATGCGCTCATCCGCCTGCGCCAGGGGGATGAGATCCAGCTCGGCGCACTGGCGCTGAAAGTGTTTCTGCATGACGGCGCGGCGGTTACCTACGACGAGCGGATGGCAACCCCGGAAACGATTGTAATGAACTGCGACAGTCTGGCGGACACCCTGCTGACCACCGAGGGACAACCGGCGTATCCGGGAATGCCGTTCCAGCATCAGCTTGCCCCCACCGTGGCGCACGGTTTTTCCAGCGATCCTCTTCAGGCACTTCAGACGGAAAGCCTGATGGTGGCAGATGATCCGATCGCCCCACGCGTTTCCCGGCCCGTAGCCCCCGCCTCCGATCTGACCGGTGCAAACGGGATCAATACGCCGTTTATGGATCTGCCGCCCGGCAATGCCCGTTATGAGGACGACGATGAATTTTCTGCCATGGCGCAGTACCACCTGGCCGTGACCCCGCTGCTGCGCGGTATGGAGTGCCCGCTGACGCTGCACGATTCTCAGGATGCGGATGAGTTTCTCGAAGAGGCCGGACGGGCGTTGCAGGCCGCCATTAAGGGATTGCTGAGTCTGCAACAACAACAGAACAGCCTGTCGGATAAACACCTGCGTCCACTAGAAGACAACCCGTTGCGCCTTGATATGGACTATGCCACCGCGCTGAACGTCATGTTCGCCGAGGGTAAAAGCCCGGTACATCTCGCAGCACCTGCGGCCATCGGCGAAAGCCTGCGCAACATCCGGCATCATGAAGAGGCTAACCGGGCGGCGATTGTGGAAGCGTTGCGTGTCATGCTAGAGGCCTTTTCGCCGGGCAACCTGATGCGCCGCTTTGCGCAATACCGCCGCAGCCATGAACTGCGCCAGAAAATGGACGACGCCTGGGCATGGCAGTTGTACAGCAACTATTACGATAAGCTGGCCTCCAGCCGACAACAGGGATTTGAAATGCTGTTCAATGAAGTTTATGCCCAGGTCTATGACCGGGTGCTGCGCGAAAAACAGCGGGAGCCGGAAGCATGAACGGCAAAGCGTTTCTGGCCTGCGTTCTGATGAGCGTCGTATTAACTGGCTGTGAAACAGCGAAAAAAATCAGCCAGGTGATCCGCAATCCGGATATTCAGGTCGGAAAGCTGATGGATCAGTCAACCGAGCTGACCGTCACGCTGCTGACCGAGCCGGACAGCAACCTGACGGCGGATGGCGAAGCCGCTCCGGTGGATGTCCAGTTGGTTTATCTGAGCGACGACTCAAAATTCCATGCCGCCGACTACGACCAGGTTGCCACCACCGCGCTGCCCGACTTGCTGGGGAAAAACTATATCGATCACCAGGACTTCAACCTGTTGCCGGATACCGTAAAAACACTGCCGCCGATCAAGTTGGATGAGAAAACCGGTTATATCGGTGTCATTGCCTATTTTTCAGACGACCAGGCCACAGAATGGAAACAAATTGAGTCGGTAGAAAGTATCGGCCACCACTATCGCCTGCTGGTGCATATCCGCGCCAGTGCGATTGAGATGAAAAAAGAGGAAAACTGACGATGGCAACAATGAAAAACAAGGTGATCTGGCAGGAAGGGCTGTTTGCCCTGCCGCAGCATTTTCAGCAACAGCAGCGTCACTGCGAGTACCTGCTGACCCGTCGTCTGGATGCACTGGGTGATTTTTTCTGGGGTTTTACGGAACTCTCCATCAATACAGAACTGCTTGCCCAGGGCAAAATCATGATTGACCGTGCGGCGGGCTGTATGCCTGACGGCACCGTATTCAGCATTCCCGACCAGGATCTGCTGCCGGAACCTTTCCAGCCGGGAACCCTTTCATCGAAAGAGAGCCACAATATTTATCTGGCGCTGCCGGTGATAAGCGACGTGATCAATGAAATCCAGGGGTTGCACAGCGCCGGTCAGGGTACGGAGCGTTACCGCCTCACCCATACCCGCGTCCGTGATTTTCACACTGACGAAGGCGACGAACAGCCAGTCGGTCTGGGGCAGTTGATCCCCAGGATAGTCAGCGGCGCAGATGATCTCAGCGCGATGGTGACTCTCCCCCTGTGCCGTATCCTCAATAAAAATGCCACCGGCGCGCTGGTGCTGGACAACACCTTTATTCCCACCATTCAGGCCGTCCGTGTCAGCGGGTTGCTCGGGGCATTCTCCGGCGAGGTGCAGGGACTGCTTGCCACCCGCGCCGCTGACCTGGCCGGGCGCATTGGTTCGCCTGAACAGAGCGGGATCGCCGATGTGGCCGAATTTATGATGTTGCAGATGCTTAACCGCTATCAAATGCAGTTCACGCATCGTTCCCAACTGCACACGCTGCATCCGGAAGCCTTCTACCGGGATCTGGTGGGGCTGCTGGGAGAACTGATGACCTTTACCGAAGGTAATCGCCTGCCCTGCACCGTGGAGCCGTATAATCACCGGGATCTTACCGCGACCTTCACCAGAACCGTGATCCCGGAACTGCGGCGCGCGCTCAATACCGTACTGGTGCCGCGTGCGCAGAATCTGCCGTTGTTCTTTTCAGAGGGGACCTGGATCGCCACCATCAACGATCCCACATTGTTGCAGTCCTGCAAGATGGTACTGGCAGTGCGCGCCAGGATGCCCTACGACCAGGTACAACGCCAGTTCATCCAGCAGTCAAAAGTGGCCGCTACCGACAAAATCCGCAGCGTGGTCAGCGTGCAGGTGCCGGGTATTCCGCTGCACACGCTTACCGCTGCGCCACGTCAGTTGCCATACCACGAAGGTTATGTTTACTTCGAACTGGAAAAAGGCACCCCGGCCTGGCAGGACGTGATAAAAGCGGGCGCACTGGCGCTGCATATCTCCGGCAGCTTCCCCGATCTGAACCTCCAGCTCTGGGCTATAAGGGGATAAGTGAATGAGCGATATGAGTGAAGCGTCGGTTTTTCCCGTGGAGCCGGAGAGCGGAACACCAGGACGCCAGTACCGTCTCGCCCTTCGCGGCAACAGCCTGAATCCAATGATTGACGCCGCCACGCCGTTGCTCGGCATGGTGATGCGTCTGTCCACTATGAACAGTCAGGCCATGCCGGAACATCTGTTTGCCCAGGTAGTAACCGATGTCCAGGCCGTAGAGCAACTACTCCAGGAACAGGGATACGAACCGGGCGTCATTGTTTCGTTCCGTTACATTCTCTGCACGTTTATTGATGAAGCGGCGCTGGGCAACGGCTGGTCCAACAAAAACGAATGGATCAAACAGTCGCTGCTGGTTCATTTTCATAACGAAGCCTGGGGCGGCGAGAAAGTGTTTATCCTGCTCGAACGCCTGATCCGGGAGCCGGTACGTTACCAGGATCTGCTGGAATTTTTATACCTCTGTTTTTCGCTCGGCTTTCGCGGGCGCTACAAGGTTGCCATTCAGCAACAGGATGAATTTGAGCGGATCTACCAGCGCCTGCACCATGCCCTGCACAAACTGCGCGGTGACGCGCCATTTCCGCTACTTCATCAGAAGAACAACATACAGGGTGGGCGTTATCAGTTAATCCGACGACTGACCATCAAGCATGTACTGTGCGGCGGTCTTGTTGTGCTGACCGTATTTTATCTGTTTTATCTGCTGCGTCTGGACAGCCAGACACAGGATATTCTGCATCAGCTCAATAAATTACTCCGATAAGGACATCTTATGATCCAGATTGATTTAGCCACGCTCGTAAAGCGGCTTAACCCCTTTGCAAAACAGGCGCTGGAAATGGCTGCCTCGGAGTGTATGAGCCAGCAGGCCAGTGAGATCACCGTTGCCCATGTGCTGTTACAGATGCTGGCAATCCCGCGCAACGACGTAAGGGTGATTGCCGAACGCACAGGCATCAGTGCAGAGGATTTACGCCAGGCGCTGACCGTGGATAGTTATCCCGGTGGACGTTCCGCCGAAGGCTATCCCAGCTTCTCCCCGATGCTGATCGAATGGCTCAAGGAGTCATGGCTGCTGGCCTCAGCCCAGATGCAGCACAGCGAACTGCGCAGCGGCGTCCTGCTGCTTACTCTGCTGCATTCACCGCTGCGCTATATTCCACCCGCTGCTGCCCGTCTGCTGACGGCCATAAACCGCGACCAGTTACAGCAGGATTTCGCAGCATGGACAAAAGAATCCGCCGAATCCGTGGATCTGGCTGGCGGGCAAACGCCCCGCGCAACGGAAACCGGCGACACCCTGCTTGCCCGCTACGCCAAAAACATGACCGCAGACGCCCGTAACGGCAGGCTTGACCCGGTACTGTGCCGCGACTATGAAATCGACCTGATGATCGACATTCTCTGCCGCCGCCGTAAAAACAATCCGGTGGTAGTGGGCGAAGCAGGCGTGGGTAAAAGCGCGCTGATTGAAGGGCTGGCGCTGCGCATCGTGGCAGGCCTGGTGCCGGACAAGCTGAAAAACACCGATATCATGACCCTTGACCTGGGCGCATTGCAGGCCGGTGCGTCGGTGAAAGGTGAGTTTGAAAAACGCTTCAATGGGCTGATGGCGGAGGTCATTTTCTCCCCGGTGCCGGTCATTCTGTTTATCGACGAAGCACATACCCTGATTGGCGCGGGCAACCAGCAGGGCGGGCTGGATATATCCAACCTGCTCAAACCAGCGCTGGCGCGCGGCGAGCTGAAAACCATCGCCGCCACCACCTGG
>DXKH01000014.1 GCA_019415335.1 Citrobacter sp.
CGCGTTCTTCGATAGTGCTCATACTCTTAAATTTCCTATCAAAACTCGCTTTCGCGATGGTTTTCGTAGTGTATAAAATGTTGAAAAATTTGCAACTAAATCCCGGCAGGTCTTACCACGATTTTACGTTATTTTGAGGCCAAGACCTATAATAACGCAAATATTTTTCTACGCGTCATCCTTCAAATTGTCTCTGTGTTGGCTGCATCCTCAAACCCTGGTCACATAGTCATCTATGTTTGCAGGTTTTTCGGTCATGCCACCTTGATACAATTTTTGGATGATTTTGCGTATCTCGTGGTTAAACCATATACATCCCGCCGTTGACGTGCAAAGTCTCACCCGTGATGTAACCTGCTTCGTCAGAGGCTAAAAATGCAACCGCACTGGCGATCTCTTTTGGATCGCCAAGACGACCTGCAGGAACTGCCGCCAACGTACCCGCACGCTGCTCATCAGTCAGCGCACGCGTCATGTCCGTTTCAATAAAGCCCGGAGCAACAACGTTCACCGTAATACCGCGGGACGCAACTTCGCGCGCCAGCGATTTACTGAAGCCGATCAGACCCGCTTTCGCCGCAGCGTAGTTAGTCTGACCCGCATTTCCCATGGTACCAACCACAGAACCGACAGTGATAATACGTCCGTGACGCTTTTTCATCATAGCGCGCATTACCGCTTTTGACAGGCGGAAAACAGATGAAAGATTGGTTTCGAGAATATCGTTCCACTCATCATCTTTCATTCGCATCAGCAGGTTATCACGTGTAATACCGGCATTATTGACCAGGATATCCACTTCACCAAATTCTGCGCGAATTTTTTCCAGAACAGATTCGATAGATGCAGGGTCAGTCACATTCAGCATCAGACCTTTACCCTTCGCACCTAAGTAATCGCTAATGGCCTTAGCGCCACTTTCGCTGGTTGCGGTACCGATAACGGTCGCACCACGGGCAACAAGCGTCTCTGCAATTGCGCGGCCAATGCCACGACTTGCACCGGTAACCAGCGCGATTTTTCCTTCAAAACTCATGGTGTTCCTCTTTTATTGCGCAAGTGCCGCCGACATCGCCGCCGGTTCGTTCAGAGCCGAGGCAGTCAGGGTATCAACAATACGTTTCGTCAGGCCCGTAAGCACTTTACCCGGTCCCACTTCATACAGGTGCTCGACACCCTGCGACGCCATTAATTCGACGCTCTTCGTCCACTGTACCGGACTGTACAACTGGCGCACCAGCGCATCGCGAATGGCATCTGCATCAGTTTCGCACTTCACGTCCACATTGTTGATAACCGGTACAGACGGCGCGTTAAAGGTAATTTTCGCTAATTCCGTTGCCAGTTTTTCCGCCGCCGGCTTCATCAGCGCACAGTGAGACGGTACGCTCACCGGTAACGGCAGCGCGCGTTTTGCACCGGCAGCTTTACAGGCTGCACCGGCACGCTCAACGGCTTCTTTGTGTCCGGCGATAACGACCTGGCCCGGTGAGTTATAGTTCACCGGTGAGACGACCTGACCTTCTGCCGCTTCTTCACAGGCTTTCGCAATAGACGCATCATCGAGACCGATAATAGCAGACATGCCGCCAGTGCCTTCCGGAACGGCTTCCTGCATGAATTTACCACGCAGTTCAACCAGACGCACCGCATCGGCAAAATTAATGACACCGGCGCAAACCAGTGCAGAGTATTCACCCAGGCTATGGCCCGCCATCAGCACTGGCGCTTTACCGCCCTGCTGTTGCCAGACGCGATACAGCGCAACGGACGCGGCTAACAGCGCAGGCTGCGTCTGCCAGGTCTTATTCAGTTCTTCAGCCGGCCCCTGCTGGGTCAGCGCCCACAGGTCATAACCCAGCGCCGCAGAAGCTTCGGCAAACGTCTCTTCAACGATGGGATAGCTCGCCGCCATATCGGCTAACATCCCAACGGTCTGGGAACCCTGTCCAGGGAACACAAATGCGAATTGCGTCATGTTTAAATCCTTATACTAGAAACGAACCAGCGCGGAGCCCCAGGTGAATCCACCGCCAAAGGCTTCAAGCAACACCAACTGACCTTCTTTGATGCGTCCGTCACGCACGGCTTCATCCAGCGCGCAAGGGACGGAGGCCGCCGACGTGTTACCGTGTCTGTCCAGTGTTACCACCACATTGTCCATCGACATGCCCAGTTTTTTGGCCGTCGCGCTGATGATACGCAGGTTAGCCTGGTGCGGAACCAGCCAGTCGAGTTCTGAACGATCAAGGTTATTGGCCTCCAGCGTCTCGTCGACGATATGCGCCAGCTCAGTTACCGCCACTTTGAACACTTCATTGCCAGCCATCGTCAGATGAATCGAATTCTCCGGATTCACGCGATCGGCATTCGGCAGCGTCAGCAGTTCGCCATAGCGGCCATCAGCATGCAGGTGGGTAGAGATGATGCCCGGCTTGTCGGAGGCGCTCAGCACCACGGCACCGGCACCATCGCCAAAAATAATGATTGTTCCACGATCGGTCGGATCGCAGGTGCGCGCCAGAACGTCGGAACCGATCACCAACGCGTGTTTGACCGCGCCGGATTTAACGTACATATCGGCGACGCTTAACGCGTAAGTAAAGCCGGCGCATGCTGCGGCGACGTCAAACGCCGGGCAGCCTTTAATGCCCAGCATATTCTGAATCTGGCATGCTGCGCTGGGGAATGCATGTGTTGCTGAGGTGGTCGCTACCACAATCAAGCCAATCTGTTCTTTATCAATGCCCGCCATTTCCAGCGCGCGTTGAGCCGCCTCAAAACCCATCGTTGAGACGGTTTCATTCGGCGCAGCAATATGGCGTTCACGGATACCTGTACGGGTGACAATCCACTCGTCAGACGTATCGACCATTTTTTCCAGATCGGCGTTAGTCCGCACCTGTTCAGGCAGATAGCTGCCAGTACCAATAATCTTTGTATACATGTACGCTCAGTCACTTTTTGGTTATATACCGCGCATCACAACGGCTAAGAGGCTGGGGCTCTCACGCCACACCGTAATCAGTGTGGCTGTGATGTGTCGCCATTGCCAGCGTCCAGCATTGTAAATCCAGCTGGGTATACAGATTCCAGGCGAGCGGCAATTCGCTGAGGAACTTGTCGCTGCACCGCCTGCACTGCCTGTTCAATCGCGACGGTAAACGCTCGCTGATTGGCTGCACCATGACTTTTTATCACCGTGCCACGCAATCCTAACAGACAGGCGCCATTATACTGGTCGGGGTTGAGGTGACTGAATCGCCTCGCCAGGCTTTTTTGTAACCAACGTTTTAATATCAGCAGCCACCACGACCGTTTTTTACCCTCACCCTGAGATTTCAGCAGTGAAAGGAACATTCTGACAACACCTTCCATCGTCTTTAATGTGACATTGCCTGTAAAACCGTCACATACCAGAACATCCGTTTTCCCCGTCAATAACTCATTGGCTTCAAGATAGCCGATGTAATTGATGGAAGGGATTGTTTTTAGCACCACAGAGGCATCCCGAATACTATCGAGACCCTTAGTTTCTTCTTCACCGATGTTGAGCAAGGCCACGCGAGGGTTGTTGATACCAACCACTTCTTCTGCAAGCACCGAGCCCATAATGGCAAATTGCACCAACATTTTGCTGTCGCAATCGACATTTGCCCCCAAATCGAGGACCACCGTCTTTCCTTTCTGCTGGTGCGGCAAAACCGTCACCAACGCAGGACGCTCAATACCGTCCAACGGTTTGAGCAATAATTTTGCAAGCCCCATGAGCGCCCCGGTATTCCCGGCGCTGACACAAGCTTGTGCTCGCCCTTCTTTCACGAGTTCCAGCGCCACACGCATTGAGCTCCCGCGACTGGCGCGGATTGCCTGCGAAGGCCGGGCATCACTGGCGATAACTGACTGTGCAGGGATAATCTGCAGACGCGAACGTTGTTCAAAGTCAGCTTTAGCAAGTAATGGCGTGATGGTATCGGGATCCCCGACTAAAAGAAGTGTGAGTTGTGAATTAGAATTCAGTGCCTGCAATGCTGCAGGCACTGTCACGGAAGGGCCAAAATCTCCCCCCATGACATCTAACGCCAGGGTTAGACGTGTCAAAGTCGTTTCGCCGCCTGGTTTGGTATTTCCCCGCAGCTACGGGGAAGTTCCTCACTAAGCTTCATCACGCAGATGCGTGATTACTTAGCGATTACCTTGCGGCCACGGTAGTAACCGTCGGCAGTGATGTGGTGACGCAGGTGCTTTTCACCAGAAGTTTTGTCTACAGACAGGCTGGTGACTGCGGTCAGAGCGTCATGAGAACGACGCATGCCACGTTTGGAACGGGTTGGTTTATTCTGTTGTACGGCCATGGACCTTACTCCTCAATTACTTATGCTTTAAGCTGGCTAATACGGCAAATGGGTTTGGTTTTTGCGCTTCATCAGGCAATTCACCAAAGACCATGTCCGCCTCGGACACTTCACAGTGTTCAGAATCATGCACCGGAACTACCGGCAAGGAGAGGATAATTTCATCTTCCACCATTGCAAGCAGATCGATTTCACCGAATTCGTTAACCTCAATCGGTTCATACGCTTCCGGGAGTGCTTCAGCCTGTTCGTCAGAACGAACCGGACTGAAACAATACGTTGTGTGAACATGATAAGGAAACGGCTTCCCGCAGCGCTGGCATTCGAGCGTTACCGAAACCTTCGCATCACCGGTAATAACGGCAAGACGCTGGTTATCGATAGCGAACGACATGGCGCATTCCACATCACTGTCCACACTGACTACAGAATCGGCGACGCGCTCTACCAGATCAGAAGTATAGATACCTTCATAATCGAGGCGTTTTTGAGCGGTGCGAACCGGATCAAGAGTCAGGGGTAATTTTACCTTTTGCATAGGGCGCGCATATTAACTTTGTAACGTCATATAGTCAAAGAAAAAGGCAGCCTGCGGTTGCCTTTTGCCAATAATTCGCACACATTGCGGTTTACAGACTTATTTTCGTTCAGGGGACGCCATAGCGGCACACCTGAAGGACGAAGAGCATAGTTTAAAATGGCTCTCATCAATACGCTATATCTGGTGGAAAAAATATGCCTAATCTCATTCTTGCCTCCACATCTCCATGGCGTCGCGCCCTGCTGGAAAAACTGGCGATGCCCTTTGAATGCGCGGCCCCTGAGGTAGACGAAACGCCGATGCCCGGAGAGAGTCCTCGTCATTTAGTTAATCGTCTGGCGCAAGAGAAAGCGCAATCGCTGGCTCATCGCTTTCCGGCACATCTTATTATTGGTTCCGATCAGGTATGCGTTCTGGATGGCGAAATCGCCGGTAAACCCTTAACGGAAGAGAAAGCCCGCCAGCAGTTAGCCAAAGCCAGCGGTAATATCATTACATTCTATACCGGTCTGGCGCTGTATAACTCTGCGACGGGACATTTGCAGACGGAAGTAGAGCCGTTTGACGTCCACTTCCGCCATCTCAGCGAAACGGAAATTGAGGACTATGTGCGTAAAGAACGCCCGCTGCACTGTGCAGGGAGTTTTAAAAGCGAAGGTCTGGGAATTGCGCTCTTTGAGCGGTTAGAAGGTCGCGATCCCAACACGCTGGTTGGTTTGCCGCTGATCGCACTGTGTCAGATGTTACGCCGGGAAGAGATGAACCCGCTGAAAACCTGATTAATGCACTGCTGTACAGGCATAATCCTGTAGGCCTGATAAGCACTGCACCGTCAGGCGTAAAAATGCCGGATGGCGGCGTAAACGTCTTATCCGGCCTACAGTTTAACGCGATACTACTATAGTAGCGCGCATCAGGCTGGCTTACGTAACACCTGTAAACAGCGCTTCAGTTGATCGTCCATCGGCGCTTCGATGCGCAGTACTTCACCTGTGCCCGGGTGGGTAAACTTCAGCGCTGCCGCATGCAGGAACAGACGCGATAAGCCGGTTCCAGCCAGTTGCTTATCGAACTCGCGGTCGCCGTAGCGATCGTCAAAGGCAATAGGATGCCCCACATACTGGGTGTGGACACGGATCTGATGTGTACGGCCCGTCACTGGGCTACAGCGAACCAGCGTAGCGAAGGCGTAGCGCTCTTCCACCTTAAACCGTGTTTCCGACGGCTTGCCCTCCTGATTTACCCGCACAATACGCTCGCCGCTTTGCAGGATATTCTTCAATAACGGTGCCTGTACCGTTTTGACATGCGACTGCCATTGCCCGCGCACCAGCGCAAGATAATCTTTCTGCATCCCCTTCTCGCGCAGTTGCTCATGCAGCGAACGCAATGCTGAACGTTTCTTTGCCACCAACAGCACGCCTGAGGTATCGCGGTCAAGGCGATGCACCAGTTCAAGAAAGCGCGCTTCCGGACGTAATGCGCGTAACCCTTCAATCACGCCAAAGCTTAACCCGCTACCACCATGCACCGCAGTCCCTGACGGCTTGTTCAGCACCAGGATATGCTCGTCTTCATAAAGGATGACGTCCGCCAGCGCCGCCACTTTTTGCAGATGGGGTGAAACGGCCTCTTCTTCACGTTCTGCTACGCGAACGGGCGGAATACGCACCTCATCACCTGCTTCCAGTTTATATTCGGGTTTAATGCGTTTTTTATTCACCCGCACTTCGCCTTTACGCAAAATGCGATAAATCATACTTTTCGGCACGCCTTTGAGTTGCGTGCGCAAAAAGTTATCGATGCGTTGCCCCGCTTCGTCAGCAGTAATAGCAACAATTCTTACGGATGGAGTCTCAGTTTTCATGGGGGCCGATTCTAAATAGCCATAAGGATTAGCGCCACTCATTTTTCTATGCTTATATTTATCTTTATCCGTCGTCACTCACGTGCTTCATGACTGATTTGGTGGTTATTAAACCAATCACCGTGCAGAAGTGAAAAAACTGTGAGTAAGCGGGTGATAAATGGTAAAAGTCATCTTGCTATAACAAGGTTAGCAGTGGAATAATGTCACCGCTTCCGTGCTGAATCTTGTTAAAACAAGGAATTTTACGGAAAGACCCATTTTGTCCGGACGATCATCCACGCAGCAATGGCGTAAGACGTATTGATCTTTCAGACAGTTAGCGGGCTGCGGGTTGCATTCCTTACCGGTAGATCGGATCTTCTCTGGAGAGTAATACCCAGGCGGTTCCCCTGATAATTGCGCTGTGTTTCCGTATGAAATGCAGGCAACCGACACTCTGCGCCTCTTTGAGCTGACGATAACCGTGAGGTTGGCGACGCGAATAGACACGAGGCCATCGGTTCACACCCGGAAAGGCAATACTCTGCCCGCAGCTTAGTCGTCAATGTAAGAATAATGAGTAAGTTACGATGAAAAGAATGTTAATCAACGCAACTCAGCAGGAAGAGTTGCGTGTTGCCCTTGTAGATGGGCAGCGTCTGTACGACCTGGATATTGAAAGTCCTGGGCATGAACAGAAAAAAGCGAACATCTATAAAGGCAAAATTACCCGTATTGAACCGAGTCTGGAAGCAGCTTTTGTTGATTACGGTGCAGAACGTCACGGTTTCCTCCCGTTAAAAGAAATTGCCCGCGAATATTTCCCTGCCAATTACAACGCTCATGGTCGTCCAAACATCAAAGATGTGCTACGCGAAGGCCAGGAAGTCATTGTTCAGATTGATAAAGAAGAACGCGGCAACAAAGGCGCTGCGCTGACCACCTTTATCAGTCTGGCAGGCAGTTATCTGGTTCTGATGCCAAACAACCCGCGCGCGGGCGGCATCTCTCGTCGCATCGAAGGCGATGACCGTACCGAACTGAAAGAAGCGCTGGCAAGCCTTGAACTGCCTGACGGCATGGGCCTTATCGTGCGTACCGCAGGCGTAGGCAAATCTGCCGAAGCGCTGCAGTGGGACTTAAGCTTCCGTCTGAAACATTGGGAAGCTATTCAGAAAGCCGCTGAAAGCCGCCCTGCTCCGTTCCTGATCCACCAGGAGAGCAACGTGATTGTTCGCGCTTTCCGCGACTATCTGCGTCAGGATATCGGTGAAATCCTTATCGATAACCCGAAAGTGCTCGAACTGGCGCGCCAGCATATCGCGGCGTTGGGTCGTCCGGATTTCAGTAGCAAAATCAAGCTCTACACCGGTGAAATCCCGCTGTTCAGCCACTATCAGATCGAGTCGCAGATTGAATCCGCCTTCCAGCGTGAAGTGCGTCTGCCTTCCGGCGGCTCCATCGTTATCGACAGCACCGAAGCGTTAACCGCCATCGACATCAACTCCGCACGCGCAACCCGCGGCGGTGATATCGAAGAAACCGCATTTAACACTAACCTGGAAGCGGCCGATGAGATTGCTCGTCAGTTGCGACTGCGCGACCTCGGCGGTCTGATCGTTATCGACTTCATCGATATGACCCCGGTTCGCCATCAGCGGGCGGTGGAAAACCGTCTGCGTGAGGCGGTTCGTCAGGATCGTGCGCGTATCCAGATTAGCCATATTTCTCGCTTCGGCCTGCTGGAGATGTCCCGTCAGCGCCTGAGCCCATCGCTGGGCGAGTCCAGCCATCACGTCTGCCCGCGCTGTAGCGGGACCGGCACTGTACGTGATAACGAGTCACTGTCCCTGTCTATTCTGCGTCTGATTGAAGAAGAAGCGCTGAAAGAGAATACCCAGGAAGTCCACGCGATTGTGCCTGTGCCGATTGCCTCTTACCTGCTCAACGAAAAACGTACGGCAGTGAATGCGATTGAAACCCGTCAGGATGGCGTGCGCTGTGTGATCGTGCCTAACGATCAGATGGAAACGCCGCACTACTCCGTGCTGCGCGTGCGTAAAGGTGAAGAGACACCGACCCTGAGTTACATGCTGCCGAAGCTGCATGAAGAAGCGATGGCGTTACCGTCTGAAGAAGAGTTCGCCGAACGTAAACGTCCTGAGCAACCGGCCCTTGCCACCTTTGCGATGCCGGAAGTTCCGCCAGCGCCAGCGACTGCCGAACCGGTAGTGAAAGCCGCTGCGCCAAAAGCAGTGGTTGCGCCAGCCGCACCGGCTGAACCGGGCCTGTTGAGCCGTTTCTTTGGTGCGCTGAAATCTCTGTTTAGTGGTAACGAAGAGGCGAAACCTGCCGAGCAACCGGCACCAACTGTCGCTGAGAAACCGGAACGTCAGCAGGATCGTCGTAAACGTCAGAACAACCGCCGCGACCGTAACGATCGCAGCGAACGTCGTGACAACCGTGATAATCGCGAAAACCGTGGCGAACGTTCAGAGAGCGGTGAGAACCGCGACGAGAACCGCCGCAATCGCCGCAATGCGCAGCAGAATGCCGAGAACCGCGATAACCGTCAGCCGTCTACCGAGGCAACGGATAAAGCGAAGTCCGGTGACGAGCAGCAGCAACCGCGTCGCGAACGTAACCGCCGTCGCAGCGAAGACAAGCGTCAGGCTCAGCAGGAAGTAAAAGCGCTGAATATTGACGAGCAGCAGACGCAGGAGACAGAACAGGAAGAGCGCGTTCGTCAGGCTCAGCCGCGCCGTAAACAGCGCCAGTTGAACCAGAAAGTCCGCTACAGCAACAATGCGTCCGAAGAGGAAGTGGTAGAAACGCTCACCACCGAAGAGAGCGTTGTTGCACCGGTCCCAGCGCAGTCAGTGCCAGAGCAAAGCACTGAGCTGGTGAAAGTACCACTGCCTGTTGTGACAGACGTTGCCACTGAGCAGGATGATAACGGTGAAGCACGTGATAACGCCGGTATGCCGCGTCGTTCCCGTCGTTCCCCACGTCATCTGCGTGTAAGCGGCCAGCGTCGTCGTCGTTACCGTGACGAGCGTTATCCGCTGCAGTCGCCGATGCCGCTGACAGTGGCCTGCGCCTCGCCAGAAATGGCGTCCGGCAAAGTCTGGATCCGCTACCCGGTAGCGCGTCCTCAGGATGCACAGCCAGAAGCACAGGAAATCGAGCAGGTACAGGCTCAGCCTGTGGTGACCGAACCGCAAGCGGTGGTTGCTGCTGTGGAAACCGTTGCCGCGGTCGAACCTGCTGTTGAAACTGTTGCTGAAGCGGTAGCAGAAGCGCCGGTTCAGACTGAAGCAGTGGTTGAAACCACGCATCCGGAAGTGATTGCCACCCCGGTGGTTGAACAGCCGCAGGTGATTGCCGATGCTGATGTCCCGGTCGCCGAAGACGTTGCCGCTCAGGCAGAACCTGTCGCTGAAACGCAGGAAACCGCTCCGGTAATGGAAGAGACTCCTGAAGTCGTTGCACCAGAACCCGAAACGGTGGCAGTAGAACCTGAAGTGGTTGCAGCTGAACCTGTCGCCGTGGAACCAGAAGTGGTTGCAGAGCCTGAAGTCGTTACAGAACCGGTTGAAGCGCCTGTGGTCGTTGAAGCACCAACAGCGCCTGCGCCGGTCGCCGAACCCGTTGTTGACGTTGCGCCAGTCGCAGAAACTGCAGCATCGATCCCGGCAGAACCTGTCGCAGAGCATAGCCATGCAACCGCACCAATGACCCGTGCGCCAGCGCCGGAATACGTGCCGGAAGCGCCGCGCCAAAGTGAGTGGCAGCGCCCTGCTTTCGCCTTTGATGGCAAGGGTGCCGCAGGCGGTCACAGCGCAACGCAGCATGCGTCTGCCGGGCCGACCCGCCCTCAGCCTGTCGAGTAAAATCAATAGCGTAAAAAGCCGACCTCCGGGTCGGCTTTTTTATTCCTCTTCAGGTCGGCGCATTCCCGCCAGTTCCGGCATCACCTTTTTCATGAGTTCCAGAAACTTGCGCAGACGGGTGGGATAATAACGCGCCCACGGATAGACCAGATGTACCGGCAAAGGTGCAGCTTGCCAGTCAGGCACTAACTCAACAAGCCGTCCCTGCGCGATATCGTCGCTCACTGTCCAGCTTGATACCACCACCACGCCTAACCCTGCCAGCGCAGCATTGCGCGCGACATAAATACTGTCGGTACTCAGTCGCGGCGTAATCGGAAAGGTTACCGGTTCCCGACGGTGTTGATGGGTGAGCGAGACGTTATGTTGGTAGAACGTGTTGACGGCAATCCAGGGCAGTGATGATAACTGTTCTGGCACAGCAATAGTATCAAACTGCGCCAGCAGCGCCGGTGTCGCGATCACGCTACGCGGCACTTCCGCTAACAGCACAGAAACCGTCGCCGGATCAACCTCCGCGCCGACCCGAATCGCGCAGTCGATGTTATCACTGAGAAAATCGACCGTCTTATCGTTGAGCATCCATTCCACCGACAGATTGGGATAGCGTGTTAAAAAGCTCAGTAACGGTGTGAGGAGCTGTTGCTGACCAAAGGCGTGTGGGGCTCGTACCCGCAGCGTCCCGACAGGCTCATCTTCCGTCACGTTGAGACCGTCCTCCAGCGCCAGCCAGGCATCAATAATATGTTTGGCATGTTGATATCCGCGCTCACCGTCGTCAGTCAGTTTCATTGCGTGAGTGGTGCGTAATACCAGTTTCACCCCCAGCATCGCCTCCAGCGACTGCAATCGTCGGCTGATCGTCGCCTGGGTAGTGTTTAGCTGGCGGGCCGCCGCTGACAGTGAACCGGCTTCCACAATGCGCACAAACGTCCGCATCAGTTCCACCCTGTCTATACGTTCATTTTTTAACATTAGCCACATGCTCATACGTTTTACGTATAACGGTTTTACCACTTCGCTGGCTACCAGACTACCGTCATTCAGAGAAAAATGGCCTCACACCTGTGATTAAGGATTTTGAAATGAACACACCGTCTCGTTGGCTAATCTTTGTTCTGGCGCTGGGCGCGGGTTTTAGCGTTGCCGCCATTTACTATGCACAACCGCTGTTACCATTAATGGGGGCCGATTTAGCACTCAGCGTCACCGGCATGGGTCTGATACCTACGTTAACGCAGGCCGGCTATGCGTTGGGGATCCTGTTTTTATTGCCGCTCGGCGACCGCTACGATCGGCGGATGCTCATTCTGGCGAAAAGTGCGGCACTTACCCTGCTGTTGCTGGCCTGTAGCGTCAGCGGGCAGTTGCATTCTCTATTGACGGTGAGCCTGTTGCTGGGGATGGCCGCCACGATGGCGCAGGATATTGTCCCGGCAGCGGCCATTCTCGCCCCCGAAGGTAAGCAGGGGAAAACGGTCGGGACGGTGATGACCGGCCTGCTGCTGGGCATTTTACTGTCACGCACCATCAGTGGTCTGGTTGGGGAAGCGTTTGGCTGGCGGGAAATGTATCAACTTGCAGCGTTCAGTGTCGCGCTGGTTGGCATATTGCTGTGGAAAGTCCTGCCGCCGTTTGCCGTCCATTCCACACTGCGCTATCCCGCGCTGATGGTGAGCCTGGCGCAGCTATGGCGTCGCTATCCGGCACTGCGTCGTGCCGCCCTGGCACAGGGTTTTCTGTCCGTCGCGTTCAGCGCGTTCTGGTCAACGCTGGCCGTCATGCTTGCAGAACACTATCAGATGGGCAGCGCCGCGGCAGGTGCATTTGGTGTTGCCGGCGCTGCCGGCGCGCTGGCTGCACCGCTGGCCGGTCATTTGGCAGATAAGGTGGGTGCAGAAAAAGTGACACAGCTGGGTGCCTTGCTGGTGACCGTCCCTTTCGCACTGATGTTCCTGTTACCGACTTTACCCGTACACGGTCAGTGGCTGCTGATTGCCCTCTCCGCTGTTGGGTTTGACCTGGGAATGCAATCCAGCCTGGTGGCGCACCAGAACCTGGTCTATAGCCTGGAGCCACAGGCACGAGGCCGCCTCAACGCGCTGCTGTTCAGCGTCATTTTTATCGGTATGGCGCTGGGTTCAGTACTCGGCAGCCAGGTCTATGTTCGGGCAAACTGGCAAGGCGTCGTCACGCTGGCCACTCTCTGTGGCGTCATTGCGCTGGTCATCAGACTGGCGGAGAAGCGTTCATTTTCCCATCAGCACGTTAGCAGGTAACCGGCAAAAAAATGCCCGCTCCGGGGTGAGATGGAGCGGGCAGACAAAACATACCCAGTTTCATGATATGTTTCAAATCGGTATTAACGGTTGAGCTGGAACAGCGACATCCCCTGCATATCGGTAAAGGCTTTATACGATGCCTGAAGCGCCGCTTGTTGCATGACGTACGACGAAATCGTCGCGTTCCAGTCCACATCCACCAGATTACTCATCTGCTGCGTTTGTCCTAATGCACGATCGGTACCCAGCGAGTCCAGTGAACTCAACTCACTGAGTTGAGTACCCAGTTCCGCACGCACGCTCAGCACGTTGTTGAGCGAGTTTTTCAGGCCACGGTTGGTTTTATCAATCACTGCTTTCGCCTGATCTTTCAGCGTGTCATCATCACCCACAGGCGATTTCAGCGAGGCAATCGCCGAATCCAGCATTTTGAACAGACTGGTTTCGGACGTCCCGTTGTTGGGCTCCGGAATCGCATTGCTGGTAATCGTGTCGAAAATTTTGTCGCCAGTATGGCCAATAATCATCGAGCGGGATGCATCGACCAGTTGGGTGATGCTCTCCGCACCACCGCTGTAGGTGCCGTCAGCCTGAGCAAATGGGGCTGAGTCCGTTTTATAGCCGGCAAAAATATAGCGTCCGTTACCGTCGGTGCTGTTTGCCAGGTTCATCAGTTGATCGCGGATCCCCTGTAAATCGGTCGCCAGTGAGGCGCGGTCATCGTCGCTTAATGTCCCGTTACCGGCGCTGACAATTTTTTCCTGCGCGTTCTGAATCGCGGTTGTCACCTGACTCAGGACGTTCTCCTCCAGTGAAACCTTCTGTGTGGCGAAGGTCCGTGCCAGGGCAAACTGACTGTTCTCCGCCTGCGCCTGTGACAGCACCACGGCCTGCGAGGCAGCAATCGGATCGTCTGACGGGTTGATTACCCGCTTCCCCGTCGACATCTGCTCACCATACTTCATCCATTCCGCCTGGGAATTGGTAATACCGCGCATATTCTGCTGGTACATCATTTGGGTACTGATACGCATCGTTTCCTGCTCCCTTAGCGAATACTCAGCAGTGCATCAAACAATGAGTTGGCGGTTTGCAATACCTGGGCGTTGGCCAGGTAATACTGCTGGAAGCGTTGCAGGTTGCCGTACTCTTCGTCGAGGTTGACGCCTGAAATAGACTGTTGCTGGTTGCTCAGTTGCGTCACCACGTTGCTCTGCGTGGTGCTGCTGGTTTTCAGCGTCGCGGTTTTACTGCCCACATCGCTTACCAGCGTGGCATAGGCATCATTAAACGATTTCGAGCCGCCCACGGTAGTGTCATTTTTTTGCAGATCCAGTAACGCCTGACCGTTGCGGTTATCACTTTCACCGGCCGTTGCGTTCTCTGCCATCGCAATTTGTGATTCGTTAGTGACCTTCACGCCCATATTGATGATGGCGTCGCTGACCGGTTTTAAGGTGAAGCTATCATTTTGAGCCGCCCCTGCCCCTACCGTCACTTCCAGTCCGTCAAAGGTCAGTTTCCCGCCGACTTCCGTCGCTTCAAAGCTGGTATTATCAGCCAGGCGCGTGATCTGCCATTTCGCGCCGTCATACACCATTTTATAGTTGGTCGCCTGGACTGAGGAGGCGTCCGTCACCGTCGCACTGACAGCCGCGGTGCCGGTATTTTTGCCATTTTTAAGGACTGCCGGATTACCGATGCTGAAAAAATCGACTTCGGTATTGCCATTCGCATCGTAACCTTCCCGGTGCTGTTGGTTAAACGCATCGGCAAAAGCCAGCGCCAGTTGTCCCAGCGTATTGCGCGTCTGGTCCAGTTCCTGGGAACGGAACGTCAGCAAACCGCCCAGTGAACCGGTCGTGATCAGTTTTTCCGGGATTTCAATGTTGCCAGCCACCGAATCGACATAAGCAACGGTGGTACGCGAAGGGTCGGCCTGAGAGGGTACCGCTGCTAACTGACGCGCATTGCTGCCCTGCACCAGTGAATAGCCGTTCGCCATGGTGATGTTATAGGTGCCACCGTCCTGGATGCTGACTTCCACGCCGACAATTTTGTTCAGCTCGCTGACCAACTGGTCGCGCTGATCAAGCAGATCGTTTGGTGAAGCCCCCGCCCCCACGCCGGTCAGACGCGAGATCTGGTCGTTCAGGCTGGCAATCTGCTTACTGTAGTTGTTGATCTGATCCACGCTGGAGCCGATCGCGATATTGACCTGTTTGTCCTGATCGCGCAGATACTGGTCGGTGGTTTTAAACTGGTTAACCAGTCCATTGGCTTTGCCAATCAGCGTCTGGCGCGCTGCCGGATCTTCAGCGTTACTCACCAGCGTTTGCAGGCTGGTGAAAAAGTCCTGCATTGACGTAGAAATAGAGCTGGTTTTATTGGCCAGCAGGTTGTCGATTTTAGACATCTGCTCATAACGGGTCGTCAGACCGCTGCTCTGATTCTGCGCCGCACGCAGCTGATTGGTGATGAACGAATCGTATTCACGTTGAACCCCCGAAACATAGACACCATTGCCCACCCAACCGCCGGCACCCAGCGTGCTATTGGCTTGCGCCATAATGGTTGTCTGGCGGGTATATCCCGCAACGTTGTAGCTGGAAATATTGTTACTGGCAGTATTCAGCGCCGCCTGAGCCGCGCTCAGCCCGCTCATGGCGTTATTAATCAAGCTGGACATGGACGTTCCTTTTAATCCTTCAGTTACAGATCATTATCGGCAGCAGGTCACGGGACTTGAGCCATTTAGAAGAGATTGTCGAGATTCGTGCTGTAGGCGTTGCTCACCTTCTCGCTCATCGATTTCAGCTGTTGGATCATGCTGGTCAATTTACGCGCATAGTTCGGGTCGGTGGCATAGCCCGCGCTCTGCAACGCCTGTGCGCCCTGCTCCGCCGTGGCCGCCGTCGTCACCGCCGCGTAGCGTGGATTGCGGGTCAGCAGACCAACGTAATCCGACAGTGCTTCGAGATACGAGCTGTACACGCGGAATTTGGCCTTCACCTTCTTCGCTTCACCGTTTTCATATTCGGTCGTGGTGATTTCCGTCACCGGCCCTTTCCAGTTGCCGGAGGCCTTCACGCCAAACAGGTTGAAGCTCGGTTCGCCGTTTTCCCGGCGAATCTGCCGCTGGCCCCAGCCGGATTCCAGCGCCGCCTGCGCAAGTATCAGGTGATGCGGTACGCCACTCTGTTCGCTGGCCAGACGCGCCGGCAGTGACAGCTGTGCGAGAAAATCTTTGCTGTCGCCGGAGAGCGGTTCATCATTGCTCTCTGGCGTTCTCGGCATGGCTTTACGCACCAGTTGTGTCAGCGCCTGATTCTGATAACCGGTCACCGTTTCCAGTGGGAATTTCATCGGCACCTGCGGGGTTTCTTCCGCAGGCTGTGCCTGGCCCTGCGTCATCTGCTTGACCATCATTTCCGCCAGCCCAAGTCCTTTTCCGGCAGTCATCTGCTGGGCAATCTGTTGGTCATACATGCTGGTATACAGACGCGTCTGATCGCTGCTAAAGACACCATCTTTCGGCAGCGCTTCACGCATACTTTTCAGCATCATCTGGACAAACATGCCTTCCACCTGGCGGGCCACCGGACGGATATTCGCCGCAGGATCCTGGCCCGCTTTCGCCTTCAGTTCATTCAGCGATTGCGCATCCCAGGCGGCGCTGGCCATCAGTTTGCTGTCACTAATCATCAGATGATTTCCAGTTTCGCGCGTAAGCACCCGGCGCTCTGCATCGACTGTAGAATTGACATCAGATCCATCGGCGTCGCCCCCAGCGCATTCAGCGCCCGGACCACGTTGTTCAGATTGGCGCTGGAACGAACGCTTTGCAGCGAACCGCCGCTCTGGCGCAGATCGATCTGCGTTTGTGGCGTCACCACCGTCTGACCGCCGCCAAATGGTGTATCCGGCTGGCTCACGTTGGCCTGACGATTAACGGTCACCGAGAGATTCCCTTGCGCTACGGCACAGCTATCCAGCGTCACTTCGCGATTCATTACCACCGAACCGGTACGTGAGTTGATCACCACTTTCGCATCCTGCGGCGTCACGTTCACCTCCATGTTCTGGATATCCGCCAGGAAGCGAACCTGAGAACTGTTGCCGCTCGGCACGCGAACCTGAATCGTACGCGCATCCAGTGCGGTGGCGCTGCCAAAACCGCGTGACCGGTTGATGGTGTCAGCAATCTGCTGCGCCATGGTGAAATCTTCATTATTCAGTTGCAGGTTCAGCGTGTTACCCGCGCCAAACTGGCTGGGCAGTTCACGCTCAATAGTGGCGCCGTTGGTGATCCGCCCACCGTTAAGCTGGTTCACCTGCACGCTGCTGCCCCCCGCGGATGCCCCGGCACCACCGACTAAAATGTTACCCTGTGCCAGCGCATACACCTGGCTGTCGACCCCTTTCAACGGTGTCATCAGCAGCGTCCCGCCGCGCAAACTTTTCGCGTTCCCCAGTGAAGACACCACCACGTCGATGGTTTGTCCCTGGCGACCAAAGGCCGGGAAGGAGGCGGTCACCATCACCGCCGCGACGTTTTTCAACTGCATGTTCGTCCCGGTCGGCACAGTGATCCCGAGCTGCGAAAGCATGTTGTTCAGGGTTTGGGTGGTAAAGGGGGTCTGGGTGGTCTGGTCCCCCGTCCCGTCGAGCCCTACCACCAGACCGTAGCCAATTAACGAGTTTTCACGCACGCCCTGCACGCTGGTCAGATCGCGGATGCGATCGGCATGCGCCAGCGTGGCGACGAGGACCAGAACCAGTCCAACAACAGATTTCAACATGGGAGTCCTCGCTTACATCGGCGACAGGTTAAGGAAGAAACGCTGGAGCCAGCCCATATTTTGCGCTTCGTTGATGTAGCCGTTACCGACATATTCAATACGTGCATCCGCCACCTGCGTTGACGGAACGGAGTTGCTGCCGCTGATAGTGCGCGGATTCACAACCCCGGAGAAGCGGATGAATTCAGTGCCCTGGTTGATGGCAATCTGTTTTTCACCCACGACATGTAAGTTGCCGTTGACCAGCACCTGATCGACAGTCACGGTCAGCGTGCCGCTAAAGGTATTGCTGGCGTTGGCCCCGCCCTTACCGTTAAAAGTATTACCGCCGGAAGCCTCGACGTCCGCTCGCGCGTTGCCGAATAGGCCTTGCAGATAACGCGGAACGGTATCAAAGCCAAAGTTGGTTTTGCCATCGCGGCTGGCGTTGGCGGAGGAGCTCTTACTGGCGCTGACGTTTTCCTGCAGTACGATGGTCAACGTATCGCCGATGTTGCGCGGACGACGGTCTTCAAACAGTGGCTGATAGCCATAGTTGATGGGCTGCGCGGACTGAAAAATCGAACCATTTGCCACCGGCGTCGGGCCAGGAATTGGCTGCGCCGTGGTCGCTCCCTGGACGAGCGGAGTGGAAGGTATCCAGGCACATCCTGACAGTGAAACCACCAGCAGGGCCATGATCGGGTAAGCGTGCGCAGCGTTTTTTTGCATTGCCTTTATCTTCTGAATCAGGGTGCCGGTGAGACGGAAGCCTCACCGGACAACACCTTAAAGTTGCGTCAGTTTTTGCAGCATCTGGTCGGTCGTTGAGACCGCTTTGCTGTTGATTTCGTAAGCGCGTTGGACCTGAATCATGTTGACCAGCTCTTCCGCGACGTTGACGTTGGAGGTCTCGACATAGCCCTGATACAACAGACCGGCCCCGTTCAGACCTGGCGTGCTCTCATTCGGCGCGCCGGAAGACTGGGTTTCGGTGTACAGGTTTTCACCAATGCTCTCCAGACCGGTATCGTTCATGAAGGTCGTTAGGTTAAGTTGACCCACCTGTACAGGTGCCGCCTGTCCCTGCTGGGTCACGCTCACCACACCGTCACGCCCGATGGTGATGCTCAGGGCGTTAGCCGGAATGGTAATCGCCGGCTGAACCTGGAAGCCGCCGGCGGTCACCAGTTGACCGTTCTGATCGACCTGGAATGACCCGTCGCGGGTATACGCGGAGGTGCCATCCGGCAGCAGGACCTGGAAGAATCCCTGACCTTTGATGGCGACATCTTTACTGTTATTGGTTTGCGACAGGTTGCCCTGACTGTGCAGACGCTCGGTCGCTACCGGGCGCACACCGGTACCGATTTGCAGACCGGACGGCAGCGTGGTCTGCTCAGAAGACTGAGCGCCAGGCTGACGAATGGTCTGGTAGAGCAGATCTTCAAACACCGCGCGCTGACGCTTAAAACCATTGGTGCTGACGTTTGCCAGGTTGTTGGCAATCACATCCATGTTGGTTTGCTGTGCGTCCAGGCCGGTTTTGGCGATCCATAATGAACTGATCATAAAATGTCCTGTATTAAGTCATCGACAGCAGTTGGTTAGCGCGACCAGCGTTATCGTCCACGCTGCTGATAACCTTCATCTGCATTTCAAAACGGCGGGCGCTGGCAATCATGTCGCTCATGGCGGACACCGCATTGACGTTGCTCCCCTCCAGTACTCCCGACATCACGCGAATGGTCGGATCGGCCTGCAGCACCGGGCCACGGGTTGCCTGTGCAGCAGCGGTCAGACGGAACATCCCGTCGTCGCCACGCTGTACTTCATTACCCTCGGCCTTCACCAGCTTCAGACGTCCCACCGGCGCGATGGTGTTCGCCGGATCGCCGGGATTCAACGCTGAGATGGTCCCGTCCGCTGCGATGGTGATTTCCGATCCTTCCGGCACCGCAATCGGCCCAGCTTCACCAATCACCGGGTGTCCCTGAATGGTCAACTGTCCGGTCGGATCCACCTGGATGCTACCGTTACGGGTATACCCTTCGCTGCCGTTCGCGGTCTGCACCGCCAGCCAACCGTCCTGCTGTAACGCGACGTCCAGCGGACGTGAGGTGTAATCCATCTGGCCCGGCGTCATATCGGCCCCCGGCGTGGAGGCTGTGACCAGCGTACGCGTCGGCAGCGACAGTCCTTCGACCGGCACGGCGCGCAGCGCATTGAGCTGCGCACGGAATCCCGGCGTCGAGGCGTTCGCCAGGTTGCTGGCCGTCACCGCCTGTTGGTTCAGCGTCTGACTGGCCGCCCCCATCGCGGTATAGATTGCGTGATCCATTACGTTATCCCGTCAGGCGCTTAGCGCAGGTTAACCAGCGTGTTGAGGATCTGGTCCTGGGTCTTGATGGTCTGCGCGTTCGACTGATAGTTACGCTGGGCGACAATCATGTTCACCAGTTCTTTACTCAGATCCACGTTCGAAGACTCCAGCGCGCCGTTGGTCAGCTTACCGAAGTTACCGGTCCCCGCCGTCCCCAGCAGTTCCACACCAGACGCCTGCGTGGCAGCCCAGACGTTGTCACCCTGCGATGCCAGACCTTCGTTGTTGGCAAAGTTCGCCAGCACGATTTGGCCGAGAATCTGTTTTTGCTCGTTGGAATAGTTGCCGACCACGGTGCCATCGTCGTTAATCTGATAGCTCACCAGATCGCCCGGCTTGTAGCCGTTCTGCGTGGTGGCGATGACGGCGTTAGTCCCGGTGTTCTGCTGCATGGAGTTTTGCAAACTGAGGGTGAATGTCGCGGGAACCGCGCCATTGACGGTACCGGTGGTGATAGAAAATGACGGCGTGGCATTCGGCGTACCGTTCAATACCCAATCTTCCGGCGGTAATGTCGTACTGTGCGTATATTCTTCAACGCTATCCAGCGACCCGTTCTGATCGAATGTCATCTGCGCAGCTTTCACCAGCGGTGAGTTCGCGACGCTGGAATCCTGAGTCCAGACGTCCCAGGTGTTATCGCCGGTCTTAACGTAATACAGGTTAATGTCGTGCTGGTTACCCTGGCTGTCGAAAACCGTTACGGGCGCACGTTTGTTGTAGCTGTCAGCGTCGGTTGGCGCGAAGGGCTTATTCGCCGGAACCTTGTCCGTTGAGTTCAGGTTTATCTGCATGGCGGCAGTATCGGTGCTTTTCGCCCCCATCAGGGTATTCGGGATAGTGATCGGCCCCGGGTTAGCCCCTTGCTGAATGGTCGGCGGTGTGCCGGTTGCCGGGTAACCGGTCAGTTGCATGCCCTGCATATTGACCAGATTACGGTTTTCATCCAGTTTGAACTGACCGTTACGGCTATAGAAAACGGAACCGTTGCTGTCGACCAGACGGAAAAAACCATTCTGGCTGATAGCGACATCAAGGCCACGACCGGTGTTGGTGGTTGTACCGTCGGTAAAGTCCTGCGTGATACCGGCAACTTTTACCCCCAGACCGACTTTCGAACCGGCAAACATATCCGCGAAGGACGCCGTGCCGGATTTAAAGCCATAGGTCGCGGAGTTGGCGATGTTGTTACCAATGACATCGAGGTTGGTGGCCGCGGCATTCAGGCCGCTAACCGCTTGTGAAAAAGCCATGATGACTCCTGATTAGTGTGAAGGCTTAGATTATCTGCCGTACTTCGTCGAGGGTGGTGGTTCCGTAGGTGCCCAGATCCAGTGTGTTACCGCTGCTGCTGCGAATCACCCCTTGTACCAGGGCAAACTGCAGGGGTTGCGCCACCAGTTGCGTCGCGCCGTTACTGGCGGTGATCGCCACGTTATACGAACCGTTCGCCGCCGTGGTGCCATCGGTCAGGGTGCCGTCCCAGGTAAAGGTGTGGACACCGGCCTTCAGCCCGCCAATCTCAATTGTACGTACCACTTTGCCGTCTTTATCGGTGATGGTAGCGGTGACCTTGTCAGCTGGCTGTTGCAGCTCAACGCCAAACGGTGTGGTCGTGGTGGTGGCCCCCTCTTCGGTGCCTTTACCCGCCAGAATGGTGGTACCCGGGATCATCACACCATGGCCAATCAGCGTACTGGCCTGTAATGACTGGTTGTTGTCGATCTGCCCGGAAATCGACCCGAGGGTCGTATTGAGCTTCTCAATACCGCTGACGGTGCTGATCTGCGCGAGCTGTGTGGTCAGTTCGTTGTTCTGCATCGGGTTGGTCGGGTCCTGGTTTTTCAGTTGCGCCACCAGCAGTGTCAGAAAGCTGCTTTGCAGATCGGACGCGTTGCTGCCCGTCAGGGAACTCCCGTTGCTGGTGCTTTTCACACCGGTGTTCGTCGGATCGTTAACGTTTACCGCAATAGACATGACTGCCTCCTTTACTGGCCCAGTGTCAGCGTTTTAAGCATCATGCTTTTAACGGTGTTGAGAACTTCAACGTTCGCCTGATAGCTGCGGGAGGCCGACATGGTATTGACCATCTCACCCACCACATCGACGTTAGGCATCTTCACATAACCATTGGCATCGGCCAGCGGATTACCGGGCTCATAGACCAGTTTGTCCGGTGCCTGGCTCTCAATGACGTCCGACACCTTCACACCGCCCGTTACCGCACCTGGTGCGGCATCCACCTGGAAGACCACCTGCTTTGCGCGATACGGTTGACCATCCGGTCCCGTGACGCTGTCGGCGTTGGCCAGGTTACTGGCAGCCACGTTCAGGCGCTTGGACTGCGCCGTTAATGCCGAACCGGCAATATCAAAAATATTCAGCAGCGCCACGGATTAGTTCCCCCCCTGTAGCACGTTCATCATGCCTTTAATCTGCCCGCTCAAGGCAGTTAGGCTCATTTGGTACTTCAGGCTGTTATCCGCAAACTGCGTGCGCTCCCGGTCCATGTCGACGGTGTTGCCATCGAGCGAAGGCTGGTCGGGAATGCGGTAGAGCAGATCCGTAGACGGTGCCGTGATGGCCTGGGCGGGAATATGCTGTGCGGAGGTTAGTGCCAGCGACACCCCACTGGTTTCTTGCCGTCCACGCACCATGACTTTTTTTAACTCACTGGCAAAATCCATGTCGCGCGCCTGATACCCCGGCGTATCGGCGTTAGCAATGTTGGCGGCCAACACCTCTTGCCGTTGGGCGCGCAGATTCAGCGCTTCCTGTTGAAAACGTAAAGCGGCATCGAGCTTATCGAGCATATCTCCCCCGCAGATGACAAAATTCAGCCGACAGCTTAAATCTCATTACGCGCGCGTTATCGCCGGAATAAACGCAAAATGGGTCGCTATTTATTGCGTTGATGGTTGCACCACACGAGTAGAATCCTGTCATTGCGAAAACGGTGGGAGGTAACAATGCAAACGTTAAAACGTGGATTAGCCATGCTGGCGCTGCTGTTCAGCCCCCTGTCGCTGGCCCAGGATTTGAATGCGCAACTGAATGACTGGTTCGTCCAGCGCCTGGCCGGATTCAGCGACGACGTGGTCGTGACCGTCCGTACTCCGCCTAATCTGCTGCCGCATTGTGAAACGCCAGCGTTCAGCATGACCGGCGCCAAACTGTGGGGGAACGTGAATGTACTGGCACGCTGCGCCAATGAAAAACGTTACCTGCAGGTCAACGTGCAGGCGACGGGAAACTATGTCGTCGCCGCCGCACCCGTTTCCCGAGGCGGTACGCTTGGCCCGGCCAGCGTCACGCTGAAACGCGGTCGACTTGACCAACTCCCTCCCCGCACCGTGCTGAATATTAGTCAGGTTCAGGACGCGGTGAGTCTGCGCGATCTGGCACCAGGACAGGCCATCCAGCTCAATATGCTGCGTCAGGCGTGGCGCATTAAAGCCGGACAGCGCGTGCAGGTGGTAGCCAACGGTGATGGATTTAGCGTCAATGCGGAAGGTAAGGCACTGAACAATGCGGCGGTCGCGCAGAATGCACGGGTAAGAATGTTATCGGGTCAGATTGTCAGCGGTATTGTCGATCCTGATGGGAATATTCTTATTAACCTATAATGAGTTAAAGATTTTATCGCGGCTGCCGATAGTGATTACACATTCGATGACAGCTGGCCGCTACAGCATAACCCCTCGATGAGGATGATAAAAATGAGCATTGACCGTACCTCACCATTGAAACCCGTTAGCACCGTCCAGGCGCGTGAAAACACGGATGCGCCGGTCCTCAAAGCGCGTCAGGAAAAAACCTCGACGGCAACCAGTACCAGCGTGACGTTAAGCGATGCTCAGGCAAAACTGATGCAGCCTGGCGTGGGTGATATCAACATGGAACGCGTTGAAGCACTGAAAACCGCGATTCGTAACGGTGAGCTCAAGATGGATACAGGGAAAATCGCCGACTCGCTGATCCGCGAGACCCAGAGCTATCTTCAGAGTGAGTAACTGACCGTATGACGCGCTTGTCAGAAATACTCGATCAGATGACGGCTGTCCTGAATGACCTGAAAACGGTAATGGACGCCGAACAGCAACAACTTTCCGTTGGTCACATTAACGGTAGTCAGCTGCAGCGTATTACAGAAGAAAAAAGTTCTCTGCTGGCAACCCTGGATTATCTGGAACAACAGCGAAGGCTGGAACAAGACCCGCAGCGTAGCGCGAATGATGACGTCGCCGAACGCTGGAAAGCGATTACCGATAAAACGCAGCACTTACGCGACCTGAACCAGCACAATGGCTGGCTGCTGGAAGATCAGATTCAGCGCAATCAACAGGCGCTTGAGGTATTGAAGCCGTATCAGGAACCGTCGCTGTACGGCGCGAACGGTCAACCCTCTTCTGCCTCTCGCGGCGGGAAAAAATTCTCTATTTGATGATTGCCGGATGGCAGCGTTTCGCCTTATCCGGCCTACGGTACAGTGTAGGCCGGATAAGCAAAGCGCCATCAGGCATCGCGATTACACCGTCCGGCGTGCAAACTCTTTCACTTTAAAACCCAACACTGCCAGCGTGGCAAAGTAGGCGGCAATACCCGCCACAACTACCGCCATCAGGCGGAGCAGACGCCATGGCATCGTCCCCTGCGACCACTCCGGCATGATGTACAACATGCCAACCAGTACAGCAGCCATCACCAACACCGCAACAATCAGACGGATCAAAAAACGCATCCAGCCCGGTTGCGGGGTAAAAATGTTCTGCTTACGCAGTTGCCAGTACAGCAGCCCCGCGTTCAGACAGGCGGCAAGACCAATCGACAGCGACAGTCCGGCGTGCTTCAACGGTCCAATGAACGCAAGGTTCATCAACTGGGTCATGATAAGCGTCACAATGGCGATCTTAACCGGCGTTTTGATGTTCTGCCGCGAATAGAAACCCGGTGCCAGCACTTTCACCACAATCAGTCCCATCAGCCCCACGGAATAGGCAATCAGTGCGCGCTGCGTCATCAATGCATCGAAGGCGGTGAATTTGCCGTACTGGAATAATGACGTAATCAAAGGTCCAGACAGGATCCCAATCGCCACCGCACTTGGCAGCGCCAGCAGGAAGCACAGGCGCAATCCCCAGTCCATCAGGCGGCAATACTCATCATGGTTGCCGCTGGCGAAGCTTTTTGACAGTGAAGGCAACAGGATGGTCCCCAGCGCCACGCCCAGCACACCCGACGGAAACTCCATCAGGCGATCCGCGTAGTACATCCACGAAACGGAACCGGACGCGAGGAAAGAGGCAAAAATGGTGTTGATGATCAGTGAGATCTGGCTGACAGAGACACCGAGGATCGCGGGGCCCATTTGCTTCACAACCCGCATCGCCCCCGCATCGCGGAAGTTCACCCGCGGCAGCACCAGCATGCCGATTTTCTTCAGATGCGGAAGCTGATACACCAGTTGCAGCACGCCGCCGACGGTGACCGCCCATGCCAGCGCCAGCACCGGCGGATTGAAATACGGCGCGGCAAACAGCGCGAAACCAATCATGCTGATGTTTAAAAACGTGGGGGCAAATGCCGGAATCGAGAAGCGGTTCCAGGTATTGAGGATTGCCCCGACCAGCGACGCCAGTGAGATCAGCAGGATGTAGGGAAAGGTGATTTGCAGCAGTTTGGTGGTCAGCGCGAATTTATCGGCGGTGTCCGTAAAGCCCGGTGCGGTCACCATGATCACCCACGGTGCGGCCAGCATCCCGGCGACGGTGACCACAGCAAGCGCCAGCGTCAGCAGTCCCGAAACATAAGAGACAAACACGCGAGTGGCGTCTTCGCCCTGCTTGCTTTTGTATTCGGCCAGAATAGGAACAAAAGCCTGAGAAAAGGCCCCTTCCGCAAAAATTCGTCGTAACAGGTTGGGTAATTTGAATGCCACAAAAAAGGCATCGGTCGCCATCCCGGCGCCAAAGATTCTGGCGACAATCGCATCACGTGCAAAACCCAGCACACGTGAAAACATCGTCATTGAGCTGACGGCTGCCAGCGATTTTAATAGGTTCATTGCTTTTTTATTCCAGACCCTACGGCAAAACGCCTGCAATGCAGGCGTTGGAAGAGGCACTTAGTCTACCTGGATTACGGTGAATTACTACCGCCAGATGTTACAGAGGATTATTCGCTCATCGCCTCGCGCCACAGCTTTTCCACGACGCGCTGGGCCAGGATCGCCTGCTCACCCGCGGTTTCCGGAACCGTCTGATTTTGTACACATTCCACAAAATGGCGCGCGCAACCGGCGAATCCACGCTGTTCAAGCGTGGTTTGCCAGCCGGGAACCGGTTTGTGCACCACGCCCTGCCCACGTTCTTCACGCCACTCGCGCATATCCGTCACGTCAATCAGGCCGCCATCGGTCACCGCCTGTACGCACTCACGCTGGCTCCCCGCCCGGCGGTGCATACTGGTGGTGATTTGCATCTGACCCGCCGTGAAATGGTGCTCGGCATACAGCATTTCACCCGCGTCGTTGGTGAGTAACGTCCCGCTACTGAGCGGTGCGTTACCCCCCGCCAGCCACAGCGCGGTGTCAACAACATGCAGATAGTCATCGAGCAGCGTGAACCGCAGATCGTGAGGGCCTACGCTGTCGGTACGGTGCTTATCCATCCGCAGTGAAGCCGCGCTATCCAGTCCGGCCTTTAACTCACGATACAACGGAGCAAAGCGCCGGTTGAAACCGACCATCAGGGTGAGATTTTTCTTCGCCGCTAACGCCACCAGCCGTTCTGCATCACCTAAATTTTCGGCCAGCGGTTTATCAACACAGACATGAACGCCGGCATTGAGCAACTCGCTGACAACGGCATAATGGGTCGCCGTACTGGAGTGGACAAACACCGCGTCGCAGTCAGCGGCAAGGTGGGTCAGCGAACCCGCATACGGGATACGCCAGGTTGCGCAGATTTTCTCTGCTTTCGCGCGCGATGGCGACCAGGCGGCCTGTAACGTCCAGTCACTGGCGGTGCCAAGCACGGGTAGCCAGGCTTTCTGGGCGATGCCCCCAAGACCGACCACCCCGATACGTAATGGTGTCACGTTATTCTCCCAGATGTTCCAGTAGCGACTCGAGGCGCTGTTTCAGCGCGGCGACTTCACTTTCCAGCACCTCGACGCGGGCCTGTAAATCCCCCGTCGCCGCCGGTGGCTCATCGGCCAGAGCAACTGGCTCCTGCACCTCGCCGCAGAACAGATGCATATAGCGACTTTCGCGCTTACCCGGTTCACGTGCCAGACGGACGACATAAGGACCATCTTCCCGTGTCGCCAGGTGCTCCAGCGTCGCTTCCACTTCCGCCATGTCGCTGAACTCATACATCCGCGACGCGCGGCTGCGCAACTCGCCCGGTGTCTGCGCCCCGCGCAGCAGCAGCGTCGTAACCAGCGCCACTTCCGCCGGGCTCAGCTTCAGATTACCAAATTCCGAGTTACAGAAGCGCTGTTCGTATTTGGTGACGCGGCTGCCAAAACCGCTAACCGTGCGCAGAAAATGGCGCTTAACCAGGTTGTCGAGTTGCTCCTGCACCTCGCGCTCCGCCATATTCATCACCGGTTCACGGTTGGTTTTCTGATTGCAGGCGGTGACCACGCCATTAACGGAGAGGGGATATTGCTCTGGTGTCGTGACCTGTTTTTCGAGCAGACAGCCAATCACACGAGCTTCAGCGGCAGTTAATTCATATTTCATACAGTATCCTCACCGACCTGCGGTCCATTCTGATGTCGTTAACGCCGTCAGCACGTGATCGCGCCATTGTCCGTCAATCAACAGATAATCTTTCGCGTAGCCTTCTTTTTCAAAGCCAAGTCGCGCCAGTAAATCACCGCTGCGTTTATTGTGCGGCATGTAATTCGCCATAATGCGATGAATATGTTGCGTGCGTTGCATATAACGAATCGCGGCGGTCAGCGCTTCAAACATCAGCCCCTGCCCCTGCCATTTTTGCGCAATGGAGTAGCCCAGATAGCAGGCATGGAAAGACCCCCGCACCACGTTAGAAAAGTTGGCCACCCCGATGATCTCTTTTTCATCAGGATCAAGCAGCGCAAAGTAATACGCGGAACCTTGTTTATGGAATTCGGCAATCATGCTCAGTCGCGCCTGCCAGCCGGAAGGATAGCAGTGGCTTTCATCACGAATGGGTTCCCAGGGTTTTAAGAAATGACGATTTTCTGCGTAATAATCTGCCAGACGCCAGGCATCACGCTCATGCACTAAACGCACGACCAGGCGGTCGGTGGTTAAGCGCACTTTTGGCACGTTATTGCGATAGCCAAACATTATTATTTCTACTCCTTCCCAAATCGCCGTTACACCCTGATTGACTTACTATACCTGCGCAAAACCACCCTGTGAAAAGTGCAATTTGCCATTTTTTGAATTATTCCCGCATTTTGATGAAAACTCTCTATCAAGATGGACTTTTGATAAAAAAATATTGTCCCGGCGAGGGTGGGCAAAAAGGCAGCGAAGCCGCAGAATAGAAGGTACTTCGCTTTATCTACTCTCAATCATTCGAACACCGCAAATTCCGCGTAGCTCGAAGTATGACGAGTATTTTCCCGGGAGGGGAAATGTCGCGTGTCTCGCAGGCCAGGAACCTGGGTAAAACTTTCCTGCTCATCGATAATATGCTGGTCGTGTTGGGCTTCTTCGTCGTGTTCCCGCTGATCTCAATTCGTTTCGTCGATCAAATGGGGTGGGCCGCCGTAATGGTCGGCATCGCGTTGGGTCTGCGCCAGTTGATTCAACAGGGGCTGGGAATTTTTGGCGGTGCGGTTGCAGACCGCTTTGGCGCGAAACCGATGATCGTCACCGGCATGCTGATGCGTGCCGCCGGGTTTGCCACCATGGGGATCGCCCATGAACCCTGGCTTTTGTGGTTCTCCTGTTTCCTCTCTGGTCTCGGCGGCACGTTGTTCGATCCGCCGCGCTCGGCGCTGGTGGTGAAGCTGATTCGCCCGCATCAGCGGGGGCGCTTCTTCTCAATATTAATGATGCAGGACAGTGCGGGTGCCGTTATCGGCGCGCTGTTAGGTAGCTGGCTGTTGCAGTATGACTTCCGTCTTGTCTGCGCCACCGGGGCAATCCTGTTTGTGCTTTGCGCCGCGTTTAACGCCTGGCTGCTGCCCGCGTGGAAACTTTCTACCGTGCGCATTCCGGTACGGGAAGGGATGAGCCGGGTGCTCAGTGATAAACGCTTTGTCACCTATGTGCTGACGCTGGCGGGCTATTACATGCTGGCGGTCCAGGTCATGCTGATGCTGCCGATCATGGTCAATGACATCGCCGGTTCACCTTCCGCGGTGAAATGGATGTATGCCATTGAGGCCTGCCTTTCGCTGACGCTGCTCTACCCCATTGCGCGCTGGAGCGAGAAACGGTTTCGTCTTGAGCATCGCCTGATGGCCGGTCTGCTGCTGATTTCACTGAGCATGTTACCCGTGGGGCTGGTGAGTGACTTACAGCAGTTGTTCACGCTGATTTGCACCTTCTATATCGGTTCGATCATTGCCGAACCCGCCCGTGAAACCCTCAGCGCCTCACTGTCAGATGCGCGGGCGCGTGGCAGTTACATGGGCTTTAGCCGCCTGGGGTTAGCCATTGGTGGCGCGATCGGCTACATCGGCGGCGGCTGGTTGTTTGATATGGGGAAACTGCTCCAGCAACCGGAGTTGCCGTGGATGATGCTGGGGATTATTGGCTTCATCACCTTCCTGGCGCTGGGCTGGCAATTCAGCCACAAACGCACGCCGCGCGGCATGCTGGAACCCGGTGCCTGATTTGATACCTGCGCGTGTCTCCTCCATACTGAAAGGGAACTGACAGTCAAATGGAGGAGAAACGTGAAGCTTTATATTTACGATCACTGCCCTTTCTGCATCAAAGCCCGCATGATTTTCGGCCTCAAGAACATCCCCGTCGAACTGAATGTCTTAGCCAATGACGATGACGACACCCCAACCCGCATGATTGGCCAGAAAATGGTGCCCATTCTGCAAAAAGACGACAGCCGCTATCTACCGGAAAGCATGGATATCGTCCATTACGTCGATAAGCTCGATGGCAAACCGCTGCTCACCGGCAAGAAGAACCCGGCCATTGACGAGTGGCTACGCAAAGTGAACAGCTACGCCAATCACCTGTTGCTGCCGCGTTTTGCAAAATCTGCGTTTGATGAATTTTCCACTCCCTCAGCGCGTAAATACTTTACTGAGAAGAAAGAGGCGTTGATTGGCAGTTTTGCCGACCATCTTGCCCATTCCGCTGGCCTGACCAAAAAGATCAGTGATGATTTGCGCGCACTGGATAAGCTCATTGTGCAGCCTAATGGCGTGAACGGTGAACTTTCCGAAGACGACATCCAGTTATTTCCCCTGCTGCGTAATCTGACGCTGGTCGCCGGTATCAACTGGCCGACACGCGTTGCTGACTATCGCGACAATATGGCGAAACAGACGCAGATCAATCTGTTATCATCAATGGCGATTTAACGTTGACCGGCGGTGGCTGAGAGATACAGACCACCGCTATTTTCAGTTTTTTCTACTGGCGAAGTTCTCGCTGGTGACACATGCTGCGTTATGTCAGGATTATGACGACCGCATCATGTAGAGGAACCCCATGAAGAAGATTTTTTTTGCTGCCGCATTGATCGTTGGCGGCCTGTTGACCGGCTGTAATCAGCTCACACAGTACACCGTAAGCGAACAAGAAATTAATCAGGCGCTCGAAAAGCGCAACAACTTTGCCAAAGATATCGGACTCCCGGGCGTTGCCGATGCGCATATCGTCCTCAACAACCTCTCCAGCCAGATCGGTCGTGAAGAGCCGAACAAAGTAACGCTGACCGGCGATGCAAACCTGGATATGAATTCACTGTTTGGTAGCCAGAAAGCGACTATCAAACTGAAACTGAAAGCGCTACCGGTCTTCAATAAAGAAAAAGGGGCCATCTTCCTGCAGGAAATGGAGGTGGTCGATGCCACCGTGACGCCGGAAAAAATGCAGTCGGTACTGCAAACCCTGATGCCCTATCTGAATCAGTCGCTGCGCAATTACTTTAACCAGCAACCGGCGTATGTCCTGCGCGAAGACAGCAGTAAAGGCGAAGCGCTGGCGAAAAAATATGCCAAAGGCATCGAAGTGAAACCGGGTGAAATTATCATCCCGTTCACCGATTAAACGACAAAGGCGCCACGGCGCCTTTTTTTACGTGCAAACGAAAACGTTTCCGCTTATCCTTTGTTTCCGGCAAAATGACATCCCCCAGCCGGAGCATATTGATGACAGCACCCTCCCAGGTTTTAAAGATCCGCCGCCCAGACGACTGGCACCTTCACCTTCGCGATGGCGAAATGTTGAAAACGGTCGTGCCGTACACCAGCGATGTTTATGCACGTGCAATTGTGATGCCCAACCTGGCGCCGCCGATCACCACGGTAGATGCGGCAATTGCCTATCGCCAGCGCATCCTTGATGCGGTCCCTGCCGGACATACCTTCACGCCGCTGATGACCTGCTATTTAACGGACACGCTGGATCCCGCTGAACTGGAACGCGGCTTTCGCGAAGGCGTGTTCACCGCAGCCAAACTCTATCCGGCCAATGCCACCACCAACTCCAGCCACGGCGTTACCTCTATTGATGCGATCATGCCAGTGCTTGAGCGCATGGAAAAACTCGGGATGCCACTGCTGGTGCATGGCGAAGTCACCCACGCCGATATCGATATTTTTGACCGTGAAGCGCGCTTTATTGAGACGGTGATGGAGCCTCTGCGCCAGCGCCTGCCTGCGCTGAAAGTGGTCTTTGAGCACATCACCACCAAAGACGCGGCGGAGTATGTCCGTGACGGCAACGAATTACTGGCCGCGACGATTACCCCGCAGCACCTGATGTTTAACCGTAATCACATGCTGGTTGGCGGTATTCGTCCGCATCTGTACTGTCTGCCAATCCTGAAGCGCAATGTGCACCAGCAGGCCCTGCGTGAGCTGGTTGCCAGCGGCTTTGAGCGCGCCTTCCTTGGCACCGATTCCGCCCCGCACGCTCGTCACCGTAAGGAATCGAGCTGTGGTTGCGCCGGTTGTTTTAACGCGCCAACGGCACTGGCGAGTTACGCAAGCGTCTTTGAAGAGATGAATGCCCTGGCGCACTTTGAGGCGTTCTGTTCACTAAACGGTCCGCGATTCTACGGCCTGCCGGTCAATGACACCTTCGTTGAGCTGGTACGTGAAGCGCAGCAGGTACCGGAGAGCATTGCGCTGACCGACGATACGCTGGTGCCGTTCCTCGGGGGCGAAACGGTACGCTGGACGATCAAAAAGTAAAAAAAAATCAGTGCCACCTGTTGTAACCCGGTTAGATTGACTGTATAAATAACCAGTATATTCAACAGGGGGCCATTATGCGTATTGAAGTCACCATTGCTAAAACTTCACCTTTGCCTGCCGGCGCTATCGACGCCCTGGCAGGTGAACTCTCCCGCCGCATTACTCACCATTTTCCCGACAATGACGGTAACGTAACGGTCCGTTATGCCGCAGCGAATAATTTGTCCGTGATTGGCGCGACGAAAGAAGATAAAGAACGGATCAGCGAAATTCTCCAGGAAACCTGGGAAAGCGCTGACGACTGGTTCATTAAAGAATAAAAATGCTATGCCGTAGTCTCTTTTGCCGGGTCGCCCCGGCTTTTTTCTCTCATCTTTAAGGCACCTTTTTGCGGCATCATTTAATAATTCCCCGTCACCTTCAGAATTGATTATATTTTCACCGCTCACTCAAAATTATTGCACAACATACTTAAAAAACGTGAACAAGATGGTGATTAATTACTCACAAATTCTTAATTTGCAGAAATTTATGCTTCCCCCTCTTTAAAATCTCAGTGAGTACCCTTATTTATTGATATACTGAAGTTGCTTCAGATAAAAAATGCATTGAACCTCGAAAACTGTTGTCTTGTAACACGAATTAGGGGGCATGATGGAAAAGAATAATGAAGTCATTCAGACTCATCCGCTTGTAGGATGGGACATCAGCACCGTAGATAGCTATGACGCGCTGATGCTGCGTTTGCACTACCAGACTCCGAATCGTCCCGAACCCGATGGCACAGAAGTCGGTCAAACGCTCTGGTTAACCACCGATGTTGCCAGACAATTTATTTCGATATTAGAAGCAGGCATCGCCAAAATCGAATCCGGCGATTACCAGGTTAACGAATACCGTCGGCATTAACGAGACGGACATTCTCACTTAAAAAGGCACCTTCGGGGTGCCTTTGCTATTTCTGGGTTGTATTACGCATTTCACTTATTTACTCTGCATTAAACGCGACAGCAGAGAGAAACCGATGAAATACGACTTAATCATTATAGGCAGCGGGTCCGTTGGGGCAGCCGCAGGTTATTATGCCACTCGCGCCGGGTTAAACGTTCTGATGACCGACGCGCATATGCCGCCGCATCAACAGGGTAGCCATCACGGCGACACCCGGTTGATCCGCCACGCCTATGGCGAAGGTGAAAAATACGTTCCGCTGGTCCTGCGCGCACAGGCGCTATGGGACGAACTCTCCACTCAAAATGAAGATCCGATTTTCGTCCGCTCCGGCGTTATCAATCTTGGCCCCGCCGATTCGCCCTTCCTGGCAAACGTCGCGCACAGCGCAAAACAGTGGCAACTGAACGTTGAGCAACTGGATGCCGCCGCCATCACGGCGCGCTGGCCTGAAATTCGCGTTCCTGCCAACTACACCGGTTTGTTCGAAGCCGATTCCGGTTTTTTACGCAGCGAACTGGCGATCAAAACCTGGATCCGTCTGGCAGAAGAAGCCGGATGCGCTCAGCTCTTCAACTGCCCGGTCACTGCCATTCACCATGATGATGATGGCGGGGTCACCGTGGAAACCGCTGACGGCGAGTACAGCGCAAAGAAAGCGCTGGTGAGCGCCGGTACCTGGGTTCAGGCTTTGATCCCTGAACTCCCCATTCAGCCAGTACGAAAAGTGTTTGCCTGGTACCAGGCCGATGGTCGCTATAGCATTAAGAATAAGTTTCCTGCCTTCACCGGCGAACTGCCCAATGGCGATCAGTACTACGGCTTCCCGGCGGAGAACGACGAGTTGAAAATCGGTAAGCACAACGGTGGGCAACTTATCCATTCAGAAGCTGAACGCAAACCGTTTGCCAGTATCGCCAGCGATGGGTCTGAAGCATTCCCGTTCCTGCGTAATGTCCTTCCGGGGATCGGCTGCTGCCTGCACGGTGCAGCCTGCACCTACGACAACTCGCCGGATGAAGACTTTATCATCGACACGCTGCCAGGCCATGACAACACGCTGATCGTGACAGGGCTGAGTGGCCACGGCTTTAAATTTGCCTCGGTATTGGGTGAAATTGCTGCTGACTTTGCCCAGGAAAAGCCATCCGCTTTTGACCTGACGCCATTCAGGCTTTCCCGATTTACGGCATAATCGTTAAATGGCCTCGTAATGAGGCCTTTTTAATGGTGATTAAAATATGCGTCGTCTGTTTCTTTATCTGGTCAACAATATTCGCGAGCATTTTATGCTCTACGTTATTTTGTCGTCGCTACTGGCTATTCTTGATGTTATTTATATCCTGTTTTACTGAGCCAGAACGATTGACAAATATTGACAAAAACTGAAAATAATCTAATTTTGTTTTGATTTTTTGAATAACACATCCACTCAATACCTCACGCCATCCGTCACCAGAATGTCATTCCTGCCGAATCCATTGAATCAAACCCCGTACTTCATACAAAATTATTGAATTAACGTTAAATATCTCTCCTGATGTTATTTTTTAGTTGCATTTATGTCTTTGCCGGGCCATTTTCACTCAATCCTGAAATATGAAATGGAATTTTTATGCAATTTTCAAACACCCCTCAACGGTATGGGTTTATTTCCGCCCTGCTTCACTGGCTAACCGCGTTGGTAGTCTACGGTATGTTTGCTCTCGGTCTCTGGATGGTGACGTTGAGCTATTATGACGGCTGGTACCACCAGGGGCCGGAATTGCACAAGAGCATCGGGATCCTGCTGATGATGGGCCTGGTCATGCGGGTCATCTGGCGTTTGCTCTCGCCACCGCCAAAAGCACTGAAAAGCTATTCGGCCCTGACCCGTGCTGGCGCAGCGCTGGGCCACCTCGCGCTATACCTGCTGTTGTTTAGCATTGTCATCAGCGGTTACTTGATCTCGACAGCGGACGGTAAACCAATCAGCGTTTTCGGCTGGTTTGATGTCCCGGCGACCTTCGCGGATGCTGGCGTTCAGGCCGATCTCGCCGGAAGCGTACACCTGTGGTTGGCCTGGACCGTCGTTATTCTTTCCGTTCTGCATGGCCTGATGGCCTTCAAACACCACTTTATCGATAAAGACGACACCCTGAACCGCATGTTGGGTAAGTCGTCATCTGACTATGGAGCTCAAAAATGAAAAAAAGCCTGCTGGGTTTAACTCTCGCCTCTCTGTTGTTCACCACCGGTTCTGCCATTGCGGCAGAGTATAAAATTGACAAAGAAGGACAACATGCCTTTGTTAATTTCCGCATTCAGCACCTGGGGTATAGCTGGTTGTACGGCACGTTTAAAGACTTCGACGGAACCTTTACCTTTGATGAAAAGGATCCCGCAGCAGACAAAGTGAACGTGACCATCAACACCAACAGCGTGGATACCAACCACGCCGAGCGTGACAAGCACCTGCGCAGCGCTGACTTCCTGAATGTCGCGAAATTCCCGCAGGCCACCTTTACCTCCACCAGCGTGAAGAAAGACGGTGACGAACTGGACATCACCGGGAATCTGACGCTAAACGGCGTAACGAAGCCAGTAACGCTGGAAGCGAAGATGATTGGTCAGGGAGACGATCCGTGGGGCGGCAAACGCGCGGGCTTTGAAGCCGAAGGTAAAATTAAGCTGAAGGATTTCAACATTACCACCGATCTGGGTCCTGCTTCGCAGGAAGTGGATTTGATTATCTCGGTTGAAGGCGTTCAGCAGAAGTAAAGACGGCATGATGCCCGATGGCGCGTTGCTGTCGGGCCTGACATTGCTGGCCGGATGCGCTGTTTTCACCGCCATCCGACAACACGATTACTCGGCGGGATCCGGAATACCCAGTTTCGTATTCAGTCGTCCACGCGACTTATTAAAGATCTTATTGCCGTTCTCCCGCCCAGCACGAAGACGACGCTGCTCTTCTTCCGGTAACGCGCTCTCTTCGCAGCACATCTCGCTACAACAGCCGTTGTACTTCTGCGCACAGGCCGGACACTGGATAAACAGCAGATGGCAGCCGTCATTTTTACAGTTGGTGTGGCTGTCACACGGTGCACCGCACTGATGGCAATGGGCAATCACCTCATCCGAAATACGCTCACCCATGCGTTCATCAAACACAAAGTTTTTGCCGATGAAACGCACCGGTAACCCCTGCTCGCGGGCCTTGCGCGCATATTCAATGATACCGCCTTCAATGTGCCACACTTTGCTGAAGCCGTTGTGCTTCATCCAGGCGCTGGCTTTTTCACAGCGAATACCGCCGGTGCAGTACATCACAATCTTTTTATCTTTGTGCTCCTGCATCATCTCGACCGCTTTGGGCAACTGCTCGCGGAAGGTGTCGGCCGGAATTTCCAGCGCGTTCTCAAAATGGCCCACTTCATATTCGTAATGGTTACGCATATCGATAAACAGCGCATCCGGGTCATCGAGCATCGCGTTCACTTCGGCAGCCTTGAGATAGTCGCCGACATCGCTGGCGTCAAAGCTCGAATCCTCAATACCATCCGCCACAATCCGTTCACGCACCTTCATTCGTAGCACCCAGAAGGATTTCCCGTCATCTTCCAGCGCAATGTTCAGACGCACGCCGTCAAGTGCCGGATCAAAGGTGTACAACTGCTGGCGGAACGTCTCAACCTGACTTTGCGGTACGCTGATTTGGGCATTAATCCCTTCATGCGCCAGATAGATTCGACCAAACACATTCAGCGCTGTTAACTTTTGATACAACGCATCGCGTGTGGCCTGCGGGTCTGAGATGGTAAAATATTTGTAGAACGAAATGGTCGTGCGCGGCTCAGTTTCAGCCAACATCCGGGCTCTGAGGGCGTCATTGGAAATACGGTTATGTAACACTGGCATGGTGTACGGGTCCTGCAACAGGTGAAAATCAGAATCGGCGGCATCATATAGCAATCAGTGCCAATTTACATCCATACATTTTGCGCTACATTTCTTTCTTCAAACTAAAAAATTAACAACATTTGCTGCATTTATCGCCATCTCAGAGCCACAAATTTTTTCTGGCAACGAAAAAATGCAACAATACAGATAATTGCCCGTTTTAAGGTATACAACAGGAAAGACATGACGAATTTACCTAAGTTCTCCGCAGCATTACTGCATCCACGGTATTGGTTGACCTGGCTCGGTATTGGCGCACTTTGGTTGATCGTGCAGTTGCCCTATCCGATTCTCTACCGTCTCGGCCATATCATTGGCCACCTGGCCCTTCGTCTGATGAAGCGTCGGACCAAAATCGCGTCTCGTAACCTTGAGCTCTGTTTTCCCGAGATGAGTGAGCGTGACCGTCATGCGATGGTGGTCAAAAATTTTGAATCCGTCGGTATGGGCCTGCTGGAAACCGGGATGGCCTGGTTCTGGTCCGATCGTCGCATCGCCCGTTGGACCGAAGTGATCGGCATGGAGCATATTCGTGACGTTCAGGCCCAAAAGCGCGGCATTTTGTTGGTGGGACTGCACTTTTTGACCCTGGAACTGGGCGCGCGCCAGTTCGGTTTGCAGGAACCCGGCATCGGCGTTTATCGGCCGAATGATAATCCGCTTATCGACTGGCTCCAGACCTGGGGGCGTATGCGCTCAAACAAGTCCATGCTCGATCGCAAGGATCTGAAAGGGATGATTAAGGCGCTGAAGAAAGGCGAAGTGGTCTGGTATGCCCCGGACCACGATTATGGCCCGCGCGCCAGCGTGTTCGTCCCGCTTTTTGCCGTTGAACACGCCGCCACCACCTCCGGCACCTGGATGCTGGCACGAATGTCTAATGCCTGTCTGGTGCCGTTTGTGCCGCGTCGCAAGCCCGACGGCAAAGGCTACCAGCTGATTATGTTACCGCCAGAGTGCTCACCGCCGCTGGATGACGCTGAGACCACCGCCGCCTGGATGAACAAGATTGTTGAGAAGTGCATCATGATGGCACCGGAACAGTACATGTGGCTGCACCGTCGCTTCAAAACACGTCCTGCCGGGGTGCCTTCCCGCTATTAAATCCCACAAAGCAGTCCTTCCAGGCTGCTCTGCCTGCTGACATAGAAGGAAAAACGTGGTTTTTCCTTCTATGTGGTTATCAGCCGAAAATCAATGAATTGATCTCTGCTTGTCCGGTATCAGGATGAAGTTTGCCATCACTCTCAGCAGCCCTTGCGGACTGCTTTTTCACCACTTTTAGCGATAAAAGCTCCCCACATTGCGACCATAAGCATACAGGCGCATAATGAATATGCTTAATTTATATTCGTTTTTTGCCCGATCGCGCCTACAGCGCATCACACGCGGATCGCTATGTCACCCTCTGATACACCCATAAACTGGAAACGTAATCTCACCGTCACCTGGCTCGGCTGTTTCTTAACCGGCGCCGCATTTAGCCTGGTGATGCCATTCTTGCCACTATACGTCGAACAACTCGGCGTAACGGGCCACAGTGCGCTCAATATGTGGTCCGGGCTGGTTTTCAGTATTACGTTTCTTTTCTCTGCTATCGCCTCACCCTTCTGGGGCGGACTCGCCGATCGTAAGGGTAGAAAGATTATGCTGCTGCGCTCTGCGCTGGGGATGGCAGTCGTGATGCTGCTGATGGGTCTTGCGCAGAACATCTGGCAGTTTCTGGTGCTGCGTGCGCTGCTCGGGTTACTGGGCGGATTCATTCCCAACGCCAATGCCCTGATCGCCACCCAGGTACCACGCAATAAAAGCGGCTGGGCGCTGGGAACGCTCTCTACTGGCGGCGTAAGCGGTGCATTACTCGGCCCATTAGCAGGCGGCTTGCTCGCCGACCAGTACGGCCTGCGCCCGGTTTTCTTCATCACCGCCACGGTACTGCTGATCTGTTTCTTACTGACGCTGTTTTTTATTCGCGAAAACTTCAAACCGATCAGCAAGAAAGAGATGCTGCGCGTCCGGGAAGTGGTTGCCACGCTTAAGAACCCGAAACTGGTACTGAGCCTGTTCGTCACCACGCTGATTATTCAGGTAGCGACCGGCTCCATTGCGCCGATTCTGACTCTCTATGTGCGGGAACTGGCGGGAAACGTCAGCAATATTGCGTTTATCAGCGGGATGATCGCCTCCGTACCCGGCGTCGCGGCGTTACTCAGCGCACCAGGACTGGGCAAACTGGGGGACCGCATCGGGCCGGAGAAAATCCTCATCGTTGCGCTGATCCTCTCCGTCCTGCTGCTTGTCCCAATGTCCTTTGTGCAGACTCCGTGGCAACTGGCAGTGCTACGCTTTTTATTGGGTGCCGCTGACGGCGCGCTGCTGCCGGCGGTACAAACGCTGCTGGTCTATAACTCCACTAACCAAATCGCCGGGCGCATTTTTAGTTATAACCAATCTTTCCGCGATATCGGCAACGTCACCGGCCCGCTCATGGGGGCGGCGATTTCCGCCAACTATGGCTTCCGCGCCGTCTTTCTGGTCACCGCCGGTGTGGTGTTATTTAACGCCATTTATTCCTGGAACAGCCTGCGTCGTCGTGCTCTCTCGCGAACAGCGGGATGATTTTTCAGCATTCATACTTGCATAACCGGAGAATCAGCTATTCTTTCCCTGAATACCTCATCAAATCAAAGGGAGACTCTGATGACCCTGTATGCAACGCTGGAAGAAGCCATTGACTCAGCCCGTGAAGAATTTTTGGCGGACCATCCTGATCTTGAACAGGATGAAGCCGATGTACAGCAGTTCAACGTGCAGAAATATGTGCTACAGGATGGCGACATCATGTGGCAGGTCGAGTTTTTTGCCGATGAAGGAGAAGAAGGTGAATGCCTGCCGATGCTCAGTGGCGAGGCCGCGCAAAGCGTCTTTGATGGCGATTATGATGAGATAGAGATCCGCCAGGAGTGGCAGGAGGAGAATACACTGCATGAATGGGATGAAGGTGAATTTCAACTTGAGCCTCCGCTGGACACCGAAGAGGGGCAAACTGCAGCCGATGAATGGGATGAGCGGTAATTACTCGTAAGGGCCGTGGTGCACGTCGAGCGGCAACAGCAGCGTGTCAAACACCAGCGAGAACGGCAGATCGAGGATAGTGACATAGCGCCATGCCGAATCCCGGACGTCCCACTGCACGCCCGGATAGTACTGGTTACCATGCCCCTGTCCGGGGATTGTCCGGCTGATAATGCTGCCGCACCCGCTTAACAGCATCACCATGATGCCCAACGCTACGATTCGCACGTGATACCTCATTCATCGTTTCCTTCAGTATAAAAAAATACCGGCGCAGGCCGGTATTTTTCAGATGATTACGCCGGATGGCGCTTACGGCGTCTTCAGCGTCTGTGGGTTCAGGGTGATTCCCTGATAGTAACTCACCCACGATGAATACTTCTCTGGCGAATTCCAGACACGGTAGTGCAAACGCGCCATCGTCACCGGATCGCTCAGCAATACCAGACGGCGGTCGCGATTCAGTTTTTCCGGGGTCTCGTTCAGCGCTTGTTCAACGTGACGATCGCGGGCAATCTCCAGCACATGGCTTGCCCGGTGACGTGCCGTCGCCATCGCAGTGGCCAGCGCGTTAAACGACGGGTTAAACACCGCGTGCATGAAGCCATCATCAAGCGAGCGGTTGCGGTTCATCACCAGATACTTGTCGGTATCCACCAGCACCTGCGGCGGTGAATACTCTTCCGGGATAAGGAACAGCTTCCAGCGTTTGGTACGCAAACCGACCGTTGAACGGCTGGAGATCACCGAGACAAACGGTGACAGGATCAGCGAGAAGACAATCGGTGCCAGCCAGAACAGGAAGCGCAGATCCAGCCACGCCATGCCAACCGCCCACACCAGCCCCAGCAGCAGCTGCGAACCGTGACGCATAAACGCTTCGCCCCACGGCGTAGAGTCATCGTCACGCTGTGGCGAATTCCAGACCACTTCCCAACCGAGGAAGGCACTCACCACGAAGACGGTGTGGAACAGCATACGCACCGGCGCCAGCAGCACGGAGAACAACACTTCCAGCAGCAGCGACAGCGTTACGCGAATAAATCCACCGTACTCTTTGGTACCTTTGCACCAGATGAGCAGAATACTCAGCAGCTTCGGCAGGAACAACAGCACCATCGTCGAGGCAAACAGGGCTATCGCCAGTTCTGGACGCCACTGCGGCCAGACCGGGAACAGCTGGCGCGGTTGCAGGAAGTATTGCGGCTCGGTAAGCGCGTGTACCACCTGCAGCGCGGTCGACAGTGCGAGGAACATGAACCACAGCGGTGCGGAGAGATAAGACATCACCCCGGTCAGGAACACGGCGCGGTGAACCGGGTGCATCCCTTTTACAAGGAACAGACGGAAGTTCATCAGGTTGCCATGACACCAGCGGCGGTCACGTTTCAGCTCATCCAGCAGGTTCGGCGGCAGTTCTTCATAGGAGCCTGGCAGATCGTAAGCAATCCACACCCCCCACCCTGCACGACGCATCAGCGCCGCTTCCACGAAGTCGTGCGACAGGATAGAACCGGCGAAGGAGCCTTCACCCGGCAGCGGTGCCAGCGCACAGTGTTCGATGAACGGCTTCACGCGGATGATGGCGTTGTGGCCCCAATAGTGGGACTCACCCAACTGCCAGAAGTGCAAACCGGCAGTGAACAAAGGTCCGTATACGCGCGTCGCAAACTGCTGGCAGCGCGCATACAGGGTGTCCATGCCGGACGCCTTCGGCGATGACTGAATAATCCCGGCATTCGGGTTCGCTTCCATCAGGCGCACCAGACCGCTCAGGCACTCACCGGTCATCACGGAGTCAGCGTCCAGTACCACCATGTAGCTGTACTGGCTGCCCCAGCGACGGCAGAAGTCATCAATGTTACCGCTTTTACGCTTCACACGACGGCGACGGCGGCGATAGAAAATCTGCCCTTCGCCCTGCACTTCAGCAATCAGCTCCATCCACGCCTTTTGTTCTGCAACGCAGATATCAGGATTGTAGCTGTCGCTGAGAATATAGACATCAAAATGCTCGCCGTTGCCGGTCGCTTTTACCGATTCCCATGTCGCGCGCAGACCAGCAAAAACGCGATCCACGTCTTCGTTACAGATAGGCATAATCAGCGCGGTACGGTGCTGTGGATTCAACGGCTCGTCACCGACCGTTGACGCCGAAATACTGTACTTATCGCGCCCAATCAGCAGTTGCAGGAAACCCATCAGCGCTGTCCAGAACCCGGCGGAAACCCAGCAGAACAGCACCGCAAAGAGGATCAAAATACCGGTTTGCAGCATATACGGCAGCAACTGCATGAAGGAGACCCACAGGTCCTGCCCAACCATATCCGCCGGATTGATCAGCGCCCAGCCCTGATACGGCAGAATCGTCTTCATGTACCAGGTCGCGACGACCGTCTGTGCCAGTGTCAACAGCAGCAGCGTATAGCGACGAAGGGTGCCGACGGTACGCCACTTCTGCTCGCTTTCCTGCTCTTCTTTCGTCAGACGCGCCAGATAGCGCGGCGTAACATCACGTCCACGTAGACGATCCCAGAAACGCCCAACCGGGTTGGTCCGCCAGGGATCGGGAAACATCGACGAGCGTTTAGCTTTTGGCATCGCCTGAAGCTGGTCGCGCCCTTCGTCATCTTTGATCAATTGTCCTTCGCCCAGCGAGTCTGGCCAGGCTTGTTGCAGACGCGCTTTGACAGAACCCTGCGGTGAATCGTCTTCTCGCGAGTAACGGCGATGCTCGGCATCCAGCGCTTCATGCACCGCGCGGATGTCAGTTGTCGGCAATGCCGCTTTCTCGATGTCCGAGAGCGGCAATGCGTCAATGTACTCAGTTGTCTTATTCATTTGCAGGTAACTGGTAGCTCCAGGTTTCACTCAACGTCTGATCGGCATTGACCAATGCAGCACGCATTTCAGTGGTTTTCTTCGCATCTTTCACTTTCACGCGCATCGTCATACGCCAACCTTTGGTGACCGGGTTGTAACGTACCGTTGTTTCCACGATCTCGCCGTTGTCACCAATGCTGGTTTGCGCGGTGACTGGGGTATCCTGCGGCAGTTTTTTCATGTCCGTGCCGGTGAAGTCCACCACGAAGGCGATCGTGCCGTCAGGCTGGCGAATGAGATTCGACTGTTTGACATCGCCGGTTGAACGACGCGTCTGCTGCACCCAGGCGTTATCCGGCGCATGAAGTTTGTCTTCATCACGGCTGAACGTCAGGGTGTATTTGAAGTTCATCTCTTTGCCAGGTTCAGGCAGTTGATCCGGAGTCCAGTAAGCCACGATGTTATCGTTGGTTTCGTCATTGGTCGGGATTTCAACCAGTTCAATCTTACCTTTGCCCCACTCACCTTTCGGCGTGATCCAGGCGCTTGGACGCAGGTCGTAACGGTCGTCAAGATCTTCAAAACGAGAGAACTGACGGCCACGCTGCAGCAGGCCAAACCCCTGCGGGTTTTCCATCGCAAAACTGCTCACCGCGAGATGTTTCGGGTTATTCAGCGGACGCCAGATCCATTCGCCGTTGCCGGCATGAATCGACAAGCCGTTGGAGTCATGCAGTTCCGGACGGTAATTGGTCGCCGGAGAGGGCTGGTTCGGCCCATACAGGAACATACTGGTTAACGGCGCCACGCCCAGTTTGCCAACCTTATCGCGCAGGTAGACTTTCGACTGCACATCAACGACGGTGTCACGCCCAGGGATTATGACAAATCGATAGGCACCGGTCGCACGCGGAGAGTCCAGTAAGGCATAAATCGTCAGACGTTTGTCCGTCGGTTTTGGACGTTCGATCCAGAACTCACGGAAGCGGGGAAATTCTTCACCTGAAGGCAGCGCGGTATCGATGGCCAGACCGCGCGCAGAAAGGCCATAGACCTGACCGGCGCCCAGAACGCGGAAGTAGCTTGCGCCAAGCATGCTGACGATTTCATCATTTTTGTCTTTGCTGTTGAGCGGGTACAACACTTTGAAACCCGCGAAGCCAAGATCTTTTACCGTGTCTTTATCATGCTGCACATCGCCGAAGTTAAAGTAGTCCGGGCTGTATTTGATTCTTTTGACAGCCGTTGCCGTGACTTCATTGATTTTTACCGGCGTGTCGAAGTACATACCCTGGTGGTAAAACTCGAGTTTGAATGGGGTCTTGAGATTGCTCCAGTACGCTTTATCACGATTAAACTGGATCTGCTGATAGTCCGCATATTTCATATCGCGGAAAACGGAGGGCAAGTTACTTTTTGGCGCCTCATAGCCTTTATCGGCTAAGGATTGAGCTTGCTTTGCAACATCATCGATGGAGAAGGCCCAGGCCGACGACGTGTACAGCGTTAACATGACTGCTGCACCCAACCAACGCATTTTCATCATTTGTGGTTTATGTTTCATAATTAGTAAGCACTTCCCCCTTTGTGTGCTTATATCGATCCGATCTATTTTAATGGATAATCAGGCATTAGGACAACTGAATCCCTGCATTGTTCAGCACGCTGGTTCATGGTTTAGGCACCTCGCCGGGCCCTTTTTCACTTTGCGTGCTTATCCTGGAGACAGGTCGTTGTACTTCGTGTAGGGTTGCCACCGACTGTAACTATTAATCGCCTTAGGGATAAGACGATTAGTCTGAGAATCTGAGAATACGAAAACCTCTATGAATCCCGTACCCGCACAGCGTGAATATTTTCTTGACTCCATCCGCGCCTGGCTGATGTTGTTGGGTATTCCCTTCCATATCTCATTGATCTATTCCGGCCATCACTGGCATGTCAACAGCGCTGAGCCTTCATGGTGGCTGGCCCTGTTTAATGATTTTATCCATTCATTCCGGATGCAGGTCTTTTTCGTTATTTCCGGTTATTTTTCGTACATGTTATTCCTGCGTTATCCACTGAAACGCTGGTGGAAAGTCCGCGTTGAGCGCGTAGGCATTCCGATGCTTACGGCTATTCCGCTGCTGACATTACCGCAATTTATTATGCTGCAATACGTCAAGGGAAATGCCGACAGCTGGCATACGCTATCGCTGTATGAAAAATATAATGCGCTGGCCTGGGAGTTAATTTCTCATCTCTGGTTTTTACTGGTTCTGGTGATATTAACAACCGTCAGTCTGTGGGTATTTACCCGGATGCGAAAAAACCTGGAAAAAGCGGATAAAAAACGTCTGGCCACCATGTCGATGGGCAAACTGACGCTGATCTTTTTCTTGTTGGGTGTTGGCTACGCGGTGGTACGACGGACACTGTTCATTGTCTACCCACCGATTCTCAGCGACGGCTTGTTTAATTTCATCGTGATGCAAACGCTCTTTTACCTGCCATTCTTTATGTTAGGTGCGCTGGCCTTTATTTCACCTGAGCTGAAGGCGCTTTTCACCACACCTTCCCGTGGATGCACGCTGGCGGCAGCTTTCGCCTTCATCGCCTATTTGCTGAATCTGCGCTACGGTAGTGGCGACGCCTGGCGATATGAAACGGAATATGTCATCACCATGGTGTTGGGATTATGGATGGTCAATGTGGTGTTTTCCCTCGGCCACCGTTTACTCAATTTCCAATCAGCCCGCGTCACCTATTTTGTTAATGCGTCGCTATTTATCTATCTGGTGCATCATCCGTTAACGCTGTTTTTCGGCGCATACATTACGCCGCATATTACCTCGAATCTGTTGGGCTTCCTCTGCGGGCTGGTCTTTGTTGTTGGCATCGCGCTGGTATTGTACGAAATTCATTTACGCATTCCACTGCTCAAATTCCTGTTCTCAGGCAAGCCGCCGGTCCGACAGGAACAAAACAAAAAAGCGACCGGATAATATGTGTTCTTCCGCATTAAAGCAGCCATTCGACGGGCAGTAACGTTGCCAGTCGCACCAGAACCCGCTTCCAGAATCCTGTGGCGGGTTCTTTTTTTAATACCTGCTCTTCATCCTGCTGCCGATCCACCCAATTAATTCGCCCCCAGCGATCGAGGCGTAATTGCCAGGCCGCATCGCGTTGACTCTCGATGAACCGTTTATGGATAAGCGTCGCCAGCATCTCGCTTTCAATCACAAAGCCCATCTCGGTGTTCAATAGCGTAGAACGGGGATCAAAATTGAGCGAGCCAATAAACACCTTACGCCCGTCAATACTGAACGTTTTGGCGTGCAGGCTGGAACCGGAATTCCCCGTAAGCCCCCTGTCATGCAGCCCCACCTGACGTTCACGTGTCGGCTTTAACTCGTACAGTTCAACGCCATAACGTAACAGTTTTTTCCGCCAACGCGCGTAACCGGCATGCACCACCGCCACATCATTGGCAGCTAATGAGTTAGTGAGGATCGCAATTTTGACGCCTTTACGCACCAGCTTCAGCAACTGCAAGACGCCTGCCCGGGTCGGGACAAAATAGGCGGAGATGATATCAATGCGTTCTGTTGGTGAGCCCATCACGTCAAACAGTCGTTGTGGCAGCAAAGAGTGACGCTGCGCTTTCCCCTCGCCTTTTAAGGGGTCGTCACTCAATAGCCGGGTCTTCGCCCAGATGAGCGGCAGCGCCCCGCGATCGAGATGGGTCATAAACGCGCTGGTTTCCAGTTTATGCTGGTATCGACGGGCGATCTCGTTATTGTACCAGGCGTCAGGTAACTCGATACGCTCGGCGATCTCTTGCTCCGAAAGCGCCAGCACTGATTTCAACGTCGAGACCGACGCGCAGTGCCAGTAGCGTTCAAAATCCTCCGCCACTTCCCTGACGACGGGTCCGATCGCCATCACGTCGAGATCGGAAAACAGCGGTTCTTCGCCCGCGCCGAAATAGGCATCGCCAATGTTTCTCCCCCCCACCAGGGTAACGACGCCGTCTGCGGTATAGCTTTTGTTATGCATCCGCCGGTTGAGCCGGGCAAAATCGGTCAAATACCCCAGCATCCGTAGCATGCGAAAAGAGAACGGATTAAACAGGCGGATTTCGATATTGGGATGGGCGTCGAGCAGTTGCAGGGTGTCATCGAGCCCCGGCGTGTTGTTATCGTCGAGCAACAGGCGTACATGGACGCCACGCTTTGCGGCCGCCAGCAGAACGGCGAACAGCAGACGCCCGGACATGTCGTCTTCCCAGATATAGTACTGAACATCCAGCGTGCGCTCCGCCATTTCCGCCAGACGATAGCGGGCGGCAAAGGCGTCCAGGCTGTCATCGAGCGCAAGGATGCCACACTCTCCGGGATGATTTTCACACAGAGGATGCGTTGCGCGGGCAAGCCGGGTCAGCTCATTCATCGCCTTGCTGGGTGAGTAAACGTTGGTAGAGTCGGGCAGTTTCTTCGTCATAACAGACAAAGTATATCTGTTCAGGTAAAGCGCGGCGGGTAATAAATTCCGAAACAGTTTTTAGCGCAATTTCTGCCGCAGCCGCTCGCGGATACCCATAGACGCCGGTGCTGATTGCCGGAAATGCAATGGACGTGTAGCCATTAGCCAGCGCCAGATTCAGGCTATTGAAGTACGCATCCTGTAGCTGTTGCGCTTCGTTATGCTCGCCCCCGCGCCAGACTGGACCGACGGTATGAATGACCGCTTTGGCGGGGAGGTTTCCGGCAAGCGTGATCACCGCATGACCCGTCGGGCACTCCCCCTGCTGTTGTCTGACCTTCATGCAGGCTTCCAGTAAGGCGGGACCCGCAGCGCGGTGAATCGCGCCATCAACACCTCCGCCCCCCATCAGTGATGAGTTTGCGGCATTGACGATGACATCAACTGCGACGGTAGTGATATCCCCCTGGACAACATGAATACGCGATTCCATAGTACCTCCTTGCTTCACTCTATTCTGTAAGTGTACAGCAGGGGTTAGCCGGAAATCGCTTTTTTCGTGAGTTTGTCTGAGCGCCTTGATCAGTGGTAACTGATGTCCATCACCGCCAGTTTTTTATTCTCATCAAGATAGCGCAGGTTAACCGCGGCGAGCTGTTTAAAGTGTTGCGGTGCTTTGAGCAGTTCCTGCGGAGAATAATAGCGGGTTTGCGTGCGACCCTCGTTATAGCATGACATCGCCAGGCGCTGTTGCTGCTGACTCACATTGCAGGGCGGCTCAACGATTTGACCAGTGAAACGAATAACCCCGCCCTGCCTTCCCGCATCCGCCATTGCGATGAAAGAATACAGGGCAAGAAGACCGAGAAGCGAAATGCTTGCTTTACGCGTGACAGATAACGGCATGATGCTTTCCTCAATGAGCATTCATCCTTGAGGGGTGATGTTTTCCCTGACAGCAACCGAGCCCGGGAGTCACGCATTCCGCGTCACTCTATTCATAGTTCAGCCGCTTCGCTTCTGCCAGAATCAATGCATAAATTGTCAGCCAGCTATGACGGTTTCGCAGTGGGCGGCCACTGTTGTGATAAATGCAACGACTGACCGTCAGAAACCGTAACCACGATTTTGACGGTGTCTTGTGCAGAGATATTTAAACTGAGTCTGGTCAAATCAATGGCCTGATTAGCTGGCAGAGAAAGGGTCTTTTTCTGTCGTGACTGACTTTGCCCCGCCACGCCTTCACGGAGGGCTAAAATCTGGACCTGGCACACACAGGGCTGCGTCAGGGTGACCTGCGGCGTAATCGTGTAAATGTCACCTTGCTGGGTTGTCGCGAAGGTTATTTGATTTGAGAGCGCCGCAAGGAGTAATAAGGTGTTCATGATGTCCTCCCGAATAAACATCCTCCGGCATAGCCGGAGGTTTTTCGGATGCGCCTATAAGGCTCTGTTACCAGCCGCGCCCTAACAGGCGCATACGATCTGACATTTTCATCAGACTTCGTTACTTACGGCCCGTAAACGGGCTACCCGGAT
>DXKH01000140.1 GCA_019415335.1 Citrobacter sp.
AGATGCTCAAGGCACGCTACCCGATGCGCTGAATTTTATGAAGGTGTTCAGCAAAGGCCTGTTCACCTTCCTGGTAATTCTGGTGGGCTATAACGCGGCCCAGGCATTTGGTGGCACGGGCGTAAATGGCGCAATTATCGCCGCGCTCTTTTTGCTCGGTTATAACCCAGCTGCAACCACGGGTTACTACGCCGGATTTCACGATTTCTTTGGTCTGCCCATCGATCCGCGCGGCAATATTATCGGCGTGTTGATTGCCGCGTGGGCCTGCGCTCGCATTGAAGGCATGGTGCGCCGCTTTATGCCGGACGATCTCGACATGCTGTTGACCTCGTTAATCACTCTGCTGATCACCGCCACACTGGCGTATTTGATCATTATGCCGCTGGGTGGCTGGTTATTCGAAGGCATGTCGTGGCTGTTTATGCACCTGAACAGTAATCCGCTCGGTTGTGCAGTTTTAGCAGGGCTATTCCTGATCGCCGTGGTGTTTGGCGTGCATCAGGGCTTTATTCCCGTTTACCTCGCGTTAATGGACAGTCAGGGATTCAACAGCTTATTTCCCATCCTTTCAATGGCAGGTGCGGGCCAGGTGGGCGCGGCGCTGGCACTCTACTGGCGGGCGCAACCGCATAGTGCATTACGCAGTCAGGTACGCGGGGCGATTATTCCCGGTCTGCTGGGCGTTGGTGAACCGTTGATTTACGGTGTCACCCTGCCCCGCATGAAACCGTTTGTTACCGCCTGTTTAGGTGGCGCGGCGGGCGGTTTGTTTATCGGGCTGATAGCCTGGTGGGGCCTGCCGATGGGCTTAAACAGTGCCTTTGGGCCGTCTGGTCTGGTGGCGCTGCCGCTGATGACTTCCGCTCAAGGTATCCTTCCGGCAATGGCGGTTTATGCAGGTGGGATTCTGGTGGCATGGGTTTGTGGGTTTATTTTCACCACGCTCTTTGGCTGCCGTAACGTCAATCTGGACTGATAATATGAAACGGACAATGCTCTGCCTTTCTCTGCTGGCTGTCAGCTGTAGCGTCAGCGCCGCAAAATACCCTGTTCTGACAGAAAGTTCGCCAGAGAAAGCAGGGTTTAACGTCGAACGGCTTAATCAGATGGATCGCTGGATAAGCCAGCAAGTTGATGATGGTTATCCCGGCGTAAACCTGCTGATTATAAAAGATAATCAGATTGTTTATCGCAAAGCCTGGGGCGCGGCGAAAAAGTATGATGGCAGCGCGTTAATGGCGCAGCCGTTAAAAGCCACCACCGGGACGCTGTATGATCTGGCCTCAAACACCAAGATGTACGCCACTAACTTCGCCCTGCAAAAGCTGATGAGCGAAGGCAAACTGCATCCTGACGATCGGATTGCGAAATATATTCCAGGGTTTGCCGACAGCCCGAACGATGCGATCAAAGGCAAAAACACGCTGCGGATTTCTGATCTGCTGCATCACAGCGGCGGTTTCCCGGCAGATCCGCAATACCCGAATAAAGCGGTCGCGGGCGCGTTATATTCCCAGGATAAAGGCCAGACGCTGGAGATGATCAAGCGCACGCCGCTGGAGTATCAGCCCGGCAGCAAGCATATCTACAGCGATGTCGATTATATGCTGCTTGGATTTATCGTCGAGTCGGTTACCGGTCAGCCACTTGACCGCTATGTTGAAGAGTCGATTTATCGCCCGCTCGGCCTGACGCATACGGTGTTTAATCCGCTACTGAAAGGCTTTAAACCGCAACAAATTGCCGCCACGGAACTCAACGGCAATACCCGCGATGGCGTGATTCACTTCCCGAATATCCGCACCTCCACTCTCTGGGGTCAGGTGCACGATGAAAAAGCCTTTTATTCGATGGGCGGTGTTTCCGGGCACGCAGGTTTGTTTTCCAATACCGGCGATATTGCGGTGTTAATGCAAACGATGCTGAACGGCGGTGGCTATGGTGATGTGCAGCTGTTCAATGCAGAAACGGTGAAGATGTTCACCACCAGCTCTAAGGAAGATGCCACTTTTGGCCTTGGCTGGCGCGTGAATGGTAATGCCACCATGACGCCGACGTTTGGCACGCTGGCAAGCCCGCAAACCTACGGTCACACAGGTTGGACCGGGACGGTGACCGTTATCGATCCGGTGAATCATATGGCGATTGTGATGTTAAGCAACAAGCCACATTCGCCAGTTGCCGATCCACAAAAAAATCCCAATATGTTCGAAAGCGGTCAGCTACCGATTGCAACTTATGGTTGGGTAGTTGATCAGGTGTATGCGGCGTTAAAGCAGTAATAAAAAGGCCAGTCAGTTGTGTTACTGGCTGGCCTTTAATCAATGAATCAGAAACGCTTACAGCGCCATCAACTTGTCCAGCGACGGCGCAAAGTAATAGCCGCCGGTTACCGGTTTGGTGAAACGCAACATCGCATCACGCTTACCATCGGTATCGCCAAACATGCTCAGCAGTTGCTGCTCAATGTTATGCAGACGCGCGCAGTAGGCGCAGAAGTACAGACCGTGCGTACCGCTGGCGGTGCCGTACGGCAGGCTCTGACGAACAATCTTCAGCCCTTTGCCATCTTCTTTCAGATCAACGCGGGTCAGGTGAGAGGTTTCCGGACGTTCGTCGCCGTCAATCTCTTCGTTGGCCTCTTTGGTGCGCCCGATCATCATCTCTTGATCGTGAACGCTCATCCGATTGAGCTGTTTCAGGTTGTGCTCCCAACGCTGCACAAACACATAGCTGCCGCCCGCATCCACGCCGTCTTTGATAACAGCCACTTCGCGGCGCGTCTCTTCACCCGCCGGGTTTTCTGTACCGTCAACAAAGCCGCTCAGGTCACGCTCTTCAACCCAACGGAAGCCGTGGATCTCTTCTTTCACTTCAATGCAGTCACCAAAGGCTTCCATCGCCGCCTGAGCGACAGAGAAGTTTACGTCGTGACGCAGAGAAAGAATGTGGATCAACACATCGAACTGGGTCGTCGGCGCAAGGCCTTTACCGTAGCCCGGAAAATCTTTCAGCTCTTCGGCCCCAACGCCGCCGCTCAGAGCGCGCCAGGTATTGTTACCAAAGGCAACCACCGCACCAAGATGCGCGTCCGGGAATTTCGCTTCAAAAGTTGCCAGTTTGTCGGCAAATGTTTTACTGGCCGCACGCAGGGCGTCAACTTCCCCTTTCACGTTGGCTTCGATCCAAATCGCCGCGCGGCAATGTTCTGGCAAAATGCCACTCTGAACCTGAGACATTGTTCCTCCTGAAAATAATAATGCCACGCAATCCGTGGCATTGTTGGGCGCTATTTTACGTGTTTTTTCGCGGCGGCGGTTTGTTCAGACGCAAATTAACGCCGCCAGATAATTTTACTGACTTTCCAGTTTTTCAGGGTATCGTCCGAAGGCATTAACCCTTCAGGACCACTCCATTCCCCGCTGAACTGGTAGCTAATATGTTGACTGCCTTCGGCTTTACATTCGACGGCACGATTATCATCACTGTCGGCCTTTTGGCAATTGCCAAATGCTTTGCTGTAAAGGTCACTAAACGGTGTACCGATTTTAACACCGGTGTCAGCAGGAATATCGCTATCCAGCACATCAATGCGGCTGATCGTGCCTTGATCGCCGTTAATCACCATCGCCACGTTGTCGCCTTTCATCACTTCAAAAAAGCGCACCACGTTGCCGTTCGCGGTTTTCATTCCGCTGCGCAGGCGATAATCGCCATCAAGCGCATCAGCAATGGCTTGTTCTTGCAGTGGTGTGGACGCCGTTAATTCACCCACGCCCTGCTCGCTCACTTTGGTGGATGATCCAAACCAGTTCCACGGGTTAGCGGCCGACCAGTTAACTGACGACATCGTGGAACAGCCGGTCAGCATCAACGGCATAGCGCATAACATTAAACGCAGCGATTTCATGTCACTTCCTTTGGTTATTCAATAACGTTGCTTGGAGTGCAAATTCACCAAAAAGTGCCGTTATTCTTTTTCTTCATTAAAACAAGCGCGTAAACGTCGATTGGTCAGCAGCCAGATTAACGCCACGATATCCGCCACTACCAGCGCCAGACCGATACCGCTAACGGATTCACCGTTCAGCCACAGCCACGGTTGCCAACAAAGTAAAACCACCTGCGCCAACAGCAACAGAAAATAGAGCACATGCCAGATACGGGGAAATGAAGCCCGCCGACCACTCAGCAAAAATGCCAGCACCGCCGGAATACCGGGAATCAACCCCAGCCAGAAATTATCGTGATCGGGATAAAACAGATTTAGCAGCGCAGTACCCTGCTCGCGCGACGCACCGGCAATGACAAACAGCACCCAGGTTCGCGCCTGAAGCAATAGCACAAGCCAGAAGAGCAAGGGTAAACGCAGGCGACCGTGCGCATCATAATGGACAGGATGAAACTCAGTACTCTTCATCTTCAATCAAACGCTTACCCAGACTCAGTACGTCGGCGTGTTCATATCCCAGGCGTTCATACATTCCGAGCACCATGTCGTTATCTTCCGGCACGTTGATCTGAATTTTCGGACAGCCGCGAGCAATCAGCTTTTTCTCCAACCGATTAAGCAACGCATTAGCAATCCCACGCCCACGAAACTCTGGATGCACGCCAAGATAATAAGCAGACCCGCGATGCCCGTCATAACCGCCCATCACCGTTCCGACCACTTCACCGTTTACCTCAGCGACCAGAAACAAACTGACGTCATGGTTCATCTTACGCTCGATGTCCATTTCCGGATCGTTCCACGGACGCAGCAAGTCGCAACGCTCCCAAAGGGTGATGACCTCTTCGAAATCTTCCTGGCGAAATACGCGTATCTCCATGGTATTCGTTACCTTTTTGCGGGTTAAAAGGCTGATTATGGCGTGAACGGTCGAATTAGCCAATATCTGACGAAAATCGGTTGAAAAAGTGGCATAATGGGGAGTTGTCAACTATTGAAATGAAAAGTAAAACAATTCTCAACAGCAAACGGTCGTAACGGATTACGCGATACGATATAACATCTGGAACTTTATTATTACAACTCAGGCCGTATGAGCACTTTTAAACCACTAAAAACACTCACTTCGCGCCGCCAGGTGCTGAAAGCCGGTTTGGCTGCCCTGACGTTGTCAGGAATGTCGCAAGCCATCGCCAAAGACGAACCTTTAAAAACCAGCAACGGACACAGCAAGCCGAAAGCCAAAAAATCTGGCGGCAAACGTGTCGTTGTTCTCGATCCAGGCCACGGCGGGATTGATACCGGAGCGATCGGACGCAACGGTTCGAAAGAAAAACATGTGGTGCTGGCGATTGCTAAAAACGTCCGTTCCATTTTGCGTAATCATGGCATTGATGCGCGTTTAACGCGTTCTGGCGATACGTTTATCCCACTATACGATCGCGTTGAAATCGCCCATAAACATGGCGCAGATCTGTTTATGTCAATTCATGCCGATGGCTTTACCAACCCGAAAGCTGCCGGTGCTTCGGTATTTGCCCTCTCTAACCGCGGTGCTAGTAGCGCAATGGCGAAATACCTGTCTGAACGCGAAAACCGTGCTGATGAAGTTGCCGGTAAAAAGGCGACTGACAAGGATCACCTATTGCAGCAAGTGCTGTTTGATCTGGTGCAAACCGATACTATTAAAAACAGCCTGACGCTCGGCTCGCATATTCTGAAAAAGATTAAGCCGGTGCATAAACTGCACAGCCGCAACACCGAACAAGCCGCGTTTGTGGTGTTGAAATCGCCGTCGGTTCCGTCGGTGCTGGTGGAAACCTCGTTTATCACCAACCCGGAAGAAGAGCGGCTGTTAGGCACGGCGGCGTTTCGCCAGAAAATCGCCACAGCGATTGCCGAAGGAGTGATCAGTTATTTCCACTGGTTTGACAACCAGAAAGCACACTCGAGAAAGCGGTAAGTGATGAAACCCGACGCACACCTGGTTAAACAGTTCCTGCTCAACCTTCAGGATACAATTTGTCAACAACTGACCGCCGTCGATGGCGCAGAGTTTGTCGAAGATAGCTGGCAACGTGAAGCTGGCGGCGGCGGGCGTAGTCGGGTTTTGCGTAATGGTGGTGTTTTCGAACAGGCAGGCGTCAACTTTTCACATGTCCACGGTGAGGCGATGCCTGCTTCCGCCACCGCTCATCGTCCGGAACTTGCCGGGCGCAGTTTCGAGGCGATGGGCGTTTCACTGGTAGTGCATCCGCATAATCCGTATGTTCCCACCAGCCACGCGAATGTGCGCTTTTTTATTGCCGAAAAACCGGGTGCCGAACCCGTCTGGTGGTTTGGCGGCGGCTTCGATTTAACCCCTTTCTATGGTTTTGAAGAAGACGCCATTCACTGGCACCGCACCGCCCGTGACCTGTGCCTGCCATTTGGCGAAGACGTTTATCCGCGTTACAAAAAGTGGTGCGACGAATACTTCTACCTCAAACATCGTAACGAACAACGCGGCATTGGCGGCCTGTTCTTTGATGACCTGAACACGCCAGACTTTGACCACTGTTTTGCCTTTATGCAGGCGGTAGGCAAAGGCTACACCAACGCTTATTTACCAATTGTAGAGCGACGTAAAACGATGGCCTACGGCGAGCGCGAGCGCAATTTCCAGTTATATCGTCGCGGTCGTTATGTCGAGTTCAATCTGGTCTGGGATCGTGGCACACTGTTTGGCCTGCAAACCGGCGGGCGCACCGAGTCTATCCTGATGTCAATGCCGCCGCTGGTACGCTGGGAGTATGATTATCAGCCAGAAGCAGGCAGCCCGGAAGCGGCGTTAAGTGGGTTTATTAAGGTCAGGGATTGGGTGTAACTCCCTCACCCCCATTCCCGCATCCGCTGATGCAGCGTCAGTGACGGCTTCTCGGCAAACAGTTGCTGATAATCCGTGGCGAATTGCCCCAGATGCCAGAATCCCCACTGCATGGCGGCGTCTTTTACCGTCATACTTTGCGACCACGGGCTTATCAGTTCGCGGCGCACGGCGTTCAGGCGAATGCGTTTCAGCCACGCGTTTGGGCCAATGCCTAAAATAGCGTGAAAAGCGTTTTGTAGCGTGCGGCGGCTGACATGTAGTTGATTACACAAGTCCAGCACCGTCACCGGTTCGGACATGTTTTCCAGCACATATTCACGGGCGCGGGAAAGCAATCGACGGTAACTCTGATGACTGATGCTTTCCGCCGTCACCATTGGCTGCGCTTCTTCCAGCATCGCCCCCATCGCCATTAGCAAGTTATCCCCCAGCACTTTTCGCACTGCAGGCTGATGGAGATTTTCCGGGTTCTCGCAAAACGTCGCCAGCGCCTGTTGGACAAAGCCCCACAGAGCGGCTTTATGCTGCTCTTTCACTTCCAGCGCCGACTGGCTACGCAGCATATGTAATACCCGATCCGGATTATGCAAAAAGTTAGCCTGACGAGTGATGACATCTTCAGAAAGCACTACGCCCAGGATCGTGTAATCGTCCGGCGTACTTAATTCAAACTCGGTTCCACCCGGGCGCGTCGCAATTTCTGCGCTTCCCAGACATTGCGAACCGATAAATCCCTGCTCACCGCGCGTCGCCGGAATGCCAAACCAGAACGAGTTCGGCCAGACCAGGCACGACTGACGCAGCGCCAGACCAGTGTATTCACGAAAAACCTGAATATCATCGAGTAGAATTTCCGTAAATTCACCATGAAACTTGCCCGGATGCAGCTGATCGTAAATCTGCTGCCAGGCGGTAATTGTCAAAGCATGTTCATAGACATCCGTTGTCTGTCGTTGATGAACATTATCCACTTCGACCTTCGGCGTGAGCTTCAGGTTTTCGGGTAAGGGTTCATGATAAAGATGGTGCAAATTGGCTGTACGGGTCTTTTTCATGATGTTAATGCCGGGTGTTGTAGGACACCCGGCACCTCCGACAGGTTAATGGGGCTTGAGACGATAACGACTACTGCGTTTACGTAACGTCCCGGCAGAAAAGAGCTGTTCGAGCGCATTTCTGGCTTTTTCCAGCGGCCAGCCAAAGTGGGCTGCCACTTCTCCTGCCGTCATTCCCTGACGTACTGATGTTAACAGCGCCAACAACTCGTCAGCAGATTCCGCGACGATAACTGGCGCGTCGGGTTCCTTTACGGGTTGCTTCGGCTGGCGGTTAAAGCCAGTAACCAGCCACTGGGTGTCATCGTCTGGCCGACCGATCTCCTTACGGCTGATGACACGCCCGGTACGCATCGCGGCAGCACAACCTGCGTCCAGCGCCGCACGACACGCCGCCAGATCGCCTTCCACCACCAGCGTTAGGCGACCAGGGTCAAGCACTTCATGGCTGAGCAGACGAACGTTAGCTGCTTTGAGCATGGCATCCGCTGCATCTATCGCGGCGACCATGCCGTCAACTTCCAGCAATCCCAGTGCATTGATCATCGGCAACCTCCGTTACGCACGCTGGATTGGATTACGCGCGATTTCCAGCACTGCATCGGTAAAGGCGTTACAGGCTGCTTTACACGCGGCCTGGCTACCGGTTAAAAATGCTGCCGAGTAGTTGGTTTCAGACGGTGGCGGGACATAGGTCACCAGCTGCACGTCGGCAGATTTCAACGCTGCATCAATGCCGTAGGTCGCTTCCAGCGGCGGTGCCACCAGATACGCCATCGGATCGCCAAGCGTGATCCCGGCGGTTGATGAGAGATAAGAACCGGTACGCGAAACGACATGTGCCAGGAAGGCTGTGTTTTCTGCGTCATTAGCCCACTGGAAAGCAGCGCCATTTTCAATATTTGCAACCATCGCATCCAGACCAGCACGCACTTCCGCCGGGTTTGGCCCACCCAGCATAATCAGCACCTCACCGGCAGTCGGTGACGGGCCGTGTGCAGCGCCCGCATACAGCGAGCGACCATATACCACTTCGACCATCGCCTGCTTGGTCGCTTCGTCAGCCGCAATGTAGGTGACGTCATCTGAATCAGCAGAAATCAGCCCGAGGCTACGAATATGCGGCGGCAATTTCAGTTCACGTGCAAATTCGGCGTTAACGGAGGCAATCACCCGCATGGCGGTTACCGACGGTCGAATCAAATCTAAAGCTGGCATGATGCCTCCTTATCGGGTCATGTTGATGCCGGATGCTTTCTGCTCCAGCATACGTTTCGCCAAATCCACAATGACGGCTGCGGCTTCAACCGGCGGCGTGCCGCCCTGGTGAATGTTAGAGATACAGGTGCGATCGGCCTCAACGGTGGTCGCCATACGCGGCGAATAAACGGCGTAGCAGGAGAGGCTTTCTGACTGCCCCAACCCCGGACGTTCGCCCACCAGCAGGATCACTACTTTCGCGCCGAGGATCTCACCGATCTGATCTTCAATCTTCACGCGACCATAACGAACAAAGAATGGCGTGCCGACTTTCAGCCCGGCCTGTTTCAGGCCCGCCATCAGCGGCGGCAGGATCTCTTCGTAGTTCACGGTGATCGCATCAGTTGACAGGCCATCAGAAATAACGACCTGCACGTCCGGATTAGCAACACACTGTGCTTTCAGCGCTTCAACAGCTTCTGCACACAGGCGGCGGCCCATATCCGGGCGAGTCAGGTAGAGATTTTTGTCGCTGATTTCGGAGCGGACTTCCAGCAAGCCCTGCGCTTTCACCCACTCTTCCGGTACTTCTTTCAGAACGGTATCTTTCGAACGAGAGTGATCGGCCAGGAAACGCAGCAACGCCTGGGTACGCGGACGCGGACCGGCACGACCGGTACAAACACGGGCCACGGTGCTGCGACGCAGTTCTGTTAATACGTCTGCGCGATGCGGGTTTTCAACACCAATCCACGCTTTTGCTTCCGCAGAACCTAAATCCAGCGCGCAGCTTTCCGAGGTCACCGGTGCCGCACAGGTGGTGGTGGCGCACTTTGCTTCTGACGGCGCGGGGGCCGCTTGTCCCATTGACGCCATCACGCTGCGTACAATTTCTTCAATCTGTTTTTGATCCATGATGTGTTATCTCCGCGTCATCAGAAGAACAGTGACGGATCGCCCGCCCGTTTGGTCAGGCGACCGTTTGCCATAATGCCCATGCTTTCCAGCCAGCGTTCAAACTCCGGTGACGGGCGCAGATTCAGTAACTGACGCACAGTGGCAGTGTCGTGGAATGCGGTGGTCTGATAGTTGAGCATGATGTCATCACCCAGCGGCATCCCCATGATGTAGTTGCAGCCTGCGGTGGCGAGCAGGATCATCAGGTTTTCGTTGAGGTTCTGGTCAGCGTCAGCGTGGTTGGTGTAGCAGCAGTCACAGCCCATAGAGATGCCGCTCAGCTTGCCCATAAAGTGATCTTCTAAGCCCGCGCGGATAATCTGGCGGTCGTTGTAGAGATACTCCGGCCCAATAAAACCGACCACGGTGTTGACGATAAACGGATCGTAATGACGCGCCAGCCCATAGTTACGCGCTTCCATCGTCACCTGGTCAGCGCCGAAGTTAGCGCCAGCGGACAGCGCCGAACCTTGTCCGGTTTCGAAGTAGAGGCAGTTTTCCCCGGCGATACGGTTAAACTCTGCACCCACTGCGCGCGCTTCGTCGAGCATCGCCAGCTCCACGCCAAACTCTTTCAGCCCTTTTTCGCTGCCGCAAATACTCTGGAAAATCAGCCCGCCCGGTGCGCCGCGACGAATCGCTTCGATCTGGGTGGTGACGTGCGCCAGTACGCAGCCCTGAGTTGGGATGTTGAATTTGTCGATCACGCCGTAGATGGTGTCCAGCACGCGGCTTAAGTTTTCCACGTCGTCCGTCACCGGGTTGACGCCGATCACCGCATCGCCCACCCCGAAGGAAAGCCCTTCGTAGATTTGCGCAGCGATACTTTGCACGTCGTCACGGGTGTCATTTGGCTGCAAACGGGCGCTGAAGGTGCCCGGAATACCAATAGTTGTATTGGCCTTTTTGATTACCGGCATTTTCTTCGCGCCGTAGATCAGGTCCGCGTTAGAACTGATCTTCGCCACCGCCGCGACCACTTCCGAGGTCAACCCTTTGCGAGTAAAGGCAATGTCGTCAACGCTGGTTTCGTCGCTCAGGACATACTCACGCAGTTCGCTGATGCTCCAGTTTTTAATCTGGTTGTAGGCCGTTTCGTTAACATCGTCCTGAATCAGCCGCGTCACGCAGTCATCTTCATAGGCAATCACCGGATTATTGCGGATGTCCGCTACGGTCATTTCCGACAACACCTGCTTTGCCGCCACGCGCTCCTGTGAGCTTGCCGCAGCAACGCCCGCCAGCACATCCCCCGAACGCAGTTCGTTGGCTTTAGCCAGCACCTCTTTTACATCCTTAAACTGATATACATTGCCGAACAATGTGGTCTTTAGTTTCATAAGTCGTTCCCTCAGGAAGGAAATGCGAGTGATTTCACCGTCACCGGCACAACCGATCCGCCAAAAAGAGGCGTACCAATGTCGATATAGTCCCCCGCGCGGACAATCACTTCGTCAATGACTGCCAACGGGAGTTGTTGTAGCTGTGGGCGCAACAACATGCCCAGAGCTTTACCAAAGTCCTGCCCGGCCACCACCAGCAGGGGATGCGGATTCGGAAAACGCGCGACGAAATCGACCAACGCGTTGATGACCGTCAGTACCGCGGCGTAACGCACAGGCAGCGAGGCGGGAAGCGCCAGCACGTACGCATCAGTTTTGGGATCAAGATCCAGTTGAATCAGCGCCTGTTGCCAGGCACTCACCAGATCCTTTTCATCAATTGGGATCGCCACCGGCAAGTTGCGCAGCGGCAGTTGTACGCCCTCCAGCCAGATTGTGCTGCCAGAGAGCGAAAGGGTATGTGCACCCGCGCCAATCACCGTGGCGCGCACGGTTTGCGCCGGAAACTGCACGTTCATCTCACGCAGGCGCGGATGGTCATGCAGCGCCGTTGCCAGAAGCGGGCCAATATCGGCAAAACAGAACGGGTCGGCGGGCTGGTGGCGATAACATTCGCCCACGCCGCCAGAAAGCGTAATGATTTCGGGCGTAACACCTGCGGGCAGCAAACCGGTTTGCATTAATGCCTGCGCGAGCGGCGAAAGCGTTCCGTCAATCACTTCGACAATCAGCTCTGCCATCCGCCGGGTAACCTGCACCAGCTGCGCGCCGGTCAGCGAACGGGCGTCGGTGCCTGCGCCGAAGCACTCATCCACAATCATCTGCCCCGGTTTATGAGCGTAAACCACGCGCCCCTGGCTGTCGGTTTCCAGCAGGCGACCGCCGACATTGAGGCAGGCGGTGCCGCTGATTTTTCCGGCATCGAACAGGGCGTAGTTCGCGGTACCACCGCCGATGTCGATATTCAGTACCCGACACAGCCGTTGTTCAGAAAGGGTTTGCGCCCCGGCACCGTGACCGGCGATCACGGATTCGAGATGCGGTCCAGCGCTGGCGACGACAAAATCGCCCAGCGACCGGGAGAGCGCCATCACCGCCGGGCGAGCGTTGCGGGTTTTCGCGCTTTCACCGGTGATGATGATGGCACCAGAATCAACGCTTTCCGGCGCAATGCCCGCAGCCTGATATTGCTCGAGGATTAAGGTTTTCAGTTCCGCTTCTTTTAAACCACCCTGTTTATCGACAGGGGTAAAGAACACCGGGCTTTGCCAGCTAATTTCGCGTTTGATGAATTCGTAGCGCGGCACCTGCGACACCGCCGCACGGTTAACCAGCTCCAGGTGGGAGAAAATCACCTGGGTGGTGGTGGTGCCGATATCGATACCGACGCTCAGTAGCTGGCGAGTGTTCACGATTGCGCCTCCGCTTCGGTTTTAGCCGCGCTCGCGTCTTCTTTAGGTACCAGCATCATCGCCACGCCAATCGCCGTTACGCCGCCGATCAACTTGCCGACAATCATCGGGAAGATCATGGCGTTCATGTTGGCAGCGGCGAAGCCTAAGTGGTCGCCCAGGGCGAAAGCAGCGGAAACGGCGAAGGCACAGTTGATGACTTTGCCGCGGGTATCCATCTGCTTCATCATGCCAAACATCGGGATGTTGTTGGCAAGCGTTGCCACCATGCCGGCTGCCGCGATGTTGTTCATATTCAGCACCTTACCGACGCTCATCAGCGGTTTTTCAAACCAGCGAGTCAGCAGCAGCACCATCGGATACGCCCCCAGCAGCACGCAGGAGATAGAACCGATAACTTCAATGGCGCGCATCACTTCACCGGGTTTGTCGCCTGGAGCCATGAAGATCGGATCCAGACCGGGGATCAGTTCCCAACCGAGCAGGAATTTCACTACCGCAGCGGCAAGACCGAGGGTGATCAATGCAACGAGGAATTTGGCGAAGATCTGGAAGCCGTTGATCATTTTTTCCGGGATGAATTTCAGCCCCAGCGCCACCAGCACCGCAACGATAAGTACCGGGATCATGTTCATCAGGATCAGCGCAAAGGTGAATTCCACCGGCTGACCGTTGATCTGCACACCGGAGTACATAGCAACCAGACCACCAGCAATACAGCCAATCGGAATGGTCACAATGCCCGCCAGCACGCCGAGCGCCAGATAACGACGGTCAGAAGGTTCGATAATGCCGAGCGCCACCGGAATGGAAAACACAATCGTTGGCCCCATCATCGACCCGAGAATTAACCCAGAGTATAGCCACGCTGCTACGTCGCCGCCCGCCAGCTCTTTGGCGAGGAAGAAGCCGCCCATATCGCACGCCAGCAGTGTTCCGGCGAACATTGACGGGTTTGCGCCGAGCATTTCGTAAACCGGGATAATCACCGGTCCGAGTACGTGGGCCAGAACAGGTGCCAGCGCGGTCATACCAACCATCGCCAGGCCCAGTGCGCCCATCGCCATAAAGCCTTCTTCAAACTGCCCGCCGGATCCTTCGATACTTTTACCGAACTTACCGAGGAAACGAGCAGAACCGCCGAACTGCGACAGGATCCTGTCTACGGCAGCTATCAGCATAAAGAACATCATGATGTACATGATGATTTCGTTAATTCCCATCGCCTTTACTCCCTGTTAGTTGTTATTTATTGGCGGATGCGGCGTGAACGCCTTATCCGCCCTACATGTGCAATCCCGTAGGCCGGATAAGACGCGGCAAGCGTCGCATCCGGCATTTATTGCGCCGCTGCGTACAGGCCGACAATCTGCTCCAGGCTGGCGGTACGCGGGTTGCTGCGCAGACAAATATCTTCCAGCGCGGCCTGCGCCCATGCGCCGTAATGCGCAGATGTCGCACCAACATCGCCCAGTCGTTTACCAATCCCAACTTCAGCAATCAGCTCACTTACCGCGTTAATAGCGTCACGATCGTCGGATTTTTTAGTTCGCAGCGCCCGACCAATCTGACTAAACCGATCACGACAAACCATCCGGTTAAATTCCATCACCGTTGGCAACAACATGGCGTTCGCCAGACCGTGCGGAATATGCAGCGCCGCCCCTGGCTGATGCGCCATCGCGTGGCATAACCCAAGCCCGGCGCTGGAAAACGCCATTCCCGCCATACATGAAGCCAGCAACATGCTCTCGCGCGCGGCAAGGTCATGGCCGTAGCCCACCGCTTTCGGCAGTGATTTGCCAATCATCGCAATGGCACCAATCGCCAGGCTGTCGGTAAACGGTGTAGCGTTCAGCGCGCTGTACGCTTCAATGGCATGGGTTAACGCATCAATGCCAGTCATCGCCGTGACATGCGACGGCACGCCTTCGGTCAGCGCG
>DXKH01000141.1 GCA_019415335.1 Citrobacter sp.
TTGCCCGCAGTTAAACTGAGCCTGCGTTGCCGTAAGGAACGCACCAATATTCCCCGTCATTGCACTGGTATTACCGACGAGAAATCTGGGAGCAAAGCCCACAGCATAATCACCAACCGCATAACCATTATTGGCAATTACACACCGAAGCCTGATATTCAGAACGCACAGGTCGGGATCAATAGTTAATCCGTGATTGATAATCAAAGGTGTATTGTCGACAAGAGTTCTTCCCGCAGAAACCCATGATTTAAGCTTAACTTGCGATGTTATTGGCAGTTCATCATCGCCATTGCCGACATCTCGTTTCGCCGCTGTTCCCAAACCAAGGTTTGAGAGAGCCGTTGCAATCGCTTCTGCGCCGTCTTGTTTAATGTCACCAAACGGATTCGAACGACTCAAAAGTAATGCACGAAGTGCAGTTAGTAACTGATTGTGTTTCCCTTTATCCAGTTCCTCGCCGGATTCTTCTACCACCGCACAGAGTTCTTCCTGAAGCATGTCAAAATAATCATCGTCAAGATCGGTTGCCGGGGTTCCTGTCTGAGGGTTCCCTCGGGTAAAGCCGTTCTTACCCGCGCCGAATTTATCTTTCTGCGCAGTTACTGTATCTATACGGTGCATGGGTTACTCCGGATATTTGAAAATTACGTAGGTATGAGAAGGGCAAAGCTTATTGAGGACACACTCAACAACTGTGTCGCCCCATATTCTGATCGATGAATCACAGGGATCGTTGCAGGTCATCCAGGTTGTTTCTGTCGATGATGGCATATTGACCTGCCAGTAATACCGCCAGTCCGTGGAATACACCCCATCCGTACATTTTGAAGTGCAGGTAAATGTGCTTTTATCGTATCGCGTTATAGTCGCCCCAGGCTTTCCAAGAGCAACAAGCTGGGCCAGATAAAACGCCTCGTTAATCCCACCAGCCAGGTTAACTTTTGCATCAAGCCGTTGTTGGCGCTGACGTATTGTCTGGGTTCCGGATGGAATACATTCATCAGGTAAACCACAGCATTTTTCCCAGCGGTTAATCAGTTCTGTAGTGGTACGAGGGTCGATCTCCAGCATCAGTGAATCAGCGCGCCGATGCACTCTGAGTAATGAGGGGGCGGTCCCCTTTATCGCCACATCATCAACTGTCCAGGCTGGCCCTGGAGGAAGAAGCGCGGCGAGCAGGTGAATATAATCATCTTCATTCACTGCCACGTTACGCCTCCCAGAACGGCCAGTTCATTCTTCGCGATCGGCGTATCAGCCGCCGGCGCAATCAGTTTGTGGCTGTGCTCACCAGCAGCAATTGAGATGGCTTCATTGATACGCGACAACTCGAGAACCCCATCAGGATAACCATCACGAAGGAGAAAAGAACGAAGTTCGGCCACTACTGCAGCTCGTGTTTCAGCATTGTCCGGATTCAGATCAATAGTGAAATCGATGGTTTTAGGTGTCGCTTTGAAAACATACAAATCAGAACCCGCCACAGGGGCCAGTGGTTCTATATGCACCTTCGCGGCAGCCACCGTTACATCATCAAGTATCGGATTGATCAGGTCACTACTTGCGACCATCACACCAACAGTGCCTGTCCCCATCCAGTGGCGGTAAGTCCAGGCTCTGGTGATCCCAGGAACCTCTTTAGCCCAGACAATATAATCACCATCTGCGCCACCCTGTGGTGTCCAGTAGTAACGCTCAAGAACTCTCGATCGCCACTCTTCAACATCCTCTACATCAACACCACCCGCCAGCGTGTCAGCCATCCCGCCAGATGGAAGCCCATTAACCGGAGTGACAAGAGACAGCGAAGTGCCATCGTCCGCATTTCCTGTAGTGCCATTAACATTACAAATTATGGGTAGCCGTAATACTCCACCAGCACTTTTAGCATCGGCCGTCGCTGTGTACTGAACAAAATCATCACGCTGAATGATGGCCCCGGCTTTGACTGTCAGATTGTCAGCCACACCCTCCCATCGCATGAAACCAGCCGCTGCTGTTGCGGCCTTTCTCGGACACCGCTTCATGGCAGCATGACGGGCAAGCCATCCCTCATCACATAGATCTGGCAGCATATTCATTGCCAGATAATCGATATACCCGTAAACCGTATGTAATGCCCCGGCATAGACTTTAGCCCTGACATCCTCATCCATCCGGCGAAGTTCATCATTGATATCCAGACGGGCAAAGAGATCGGTGCGTATCATGCTGATATTTTCAGCCAGTGTTGGCCGCTGAAATTCACTGTCCGCCATGAGTGATTACGCTCCATAAATCATTAAAGGAAATGGTAACCGGCCCGTCCCGGCGCCAGAGAACAATTTGATTACCGAGTTCGTTAATACCGGTTCGCTGAATATCAATGTCGATACGTGATACCACCCCATCATCAATCATCCACTGGAGTGCATCACGAAGATAAATTCGCACCTTATTCACCAGGGCATTGGTCAATTTGCTGCGTTGTAAAAGCCACAGTTTTGAGCCGTAACGATCATTGGCAACAACGGGCCATGTATCGCCCCACCAGCCCATAGGGACATCAGCATTGTCATCCGGATCAGCACGACGATGTGTAAAAAGTGAAATAACCACAGCCCTTACCAGCGGATTCAGCGACGAACTGACGCTAACCCGCTTACCATTTACCGTAAGCCACAGTTCCATCATTCCCCCATCTGACTGGCCGGGGTATCAGTGTTGTTACCCTGCCCGTTTTCTTTGTGTTTATGACCGTTATAGACAATCCGCATCGCTGACATCGTCAGCCCGCTGGAATCACACAGATCCTTAATATGTCCCGTTGCCTCGATATCCATTTCAAAACGGGCTTTCGGGGCATTAACAAACCGGATTAAATTCCCGGCTCCGTCAACGATAATTCCAGAACGAGTGAGGTGTACCTTCTGTCCGAGGTCGTCATACAATGCGACTTCACCTTCTTCCAGTCCGCGAAGCCGGTACCGGCGATCAGCAACCGCAATCACAATGCCGTGTGATCTGTCACCATCTGGGAACAGAACCACACCTTCAGCTCCCGGCTTCGCGTGAGAGGTAAACCCGTAATGCTCAAGATGTTCTATACCTGCTTTCGTCTGGGCACCGATAAGTTCAACATCCACCATCTGGCATTTACTGGCAGCATCAATACTTTTTACGACTGCGCGACCAATCAGACAAAGCACCTGCCTCTGTAAGCTTTGCATTACGCCCATCAGAACGGGTCCTCTTTGGCTTTTCGTTTTTTAGTACGTTTTTGCTTCTCATCTTCCGGTTCAGGAAGATAAGCATCCGGCGGCCCGACACGAAGTTCCGCTAATGTGCCGTTATTGTCTTTGGTGAATGACACTTCAGAAATGAGCAATTCGCGGTTATTGAATCCGCATACAGGGTCAAAAACGATGACACGCTGATTCGGTTGCCAGAGCGAGCCGTCACCCTGTCGCCAGCCCCAGACCACATAAGTGGTTTCGTCGGTACGTGCAGCACGTTGTCTGGCTTCAAACTCAGCGCGGGCAATACAGCTTGCGCCTGTTGATTGTCCTGTCTGTTGCACAACCATCGGACGATAACGCCCTATTCCTGCATCAGCAGTTTTTGACCTCAGAGCTGTAGTGGTTGCTGCCCCAAAATCATTATCATTCCCGGCACGCTGGCCGGAGACCTGATAAGTTGAAAAGCGGTCGCGGATACTTTTTTCGGTATCACAGGAAATAACATTTTGCCCCAACACCAGGGCGGTATGCGCCCGCGTGGAACCCGGAACGCCGATAACCAGACGCCCTTTCGGATCGTCGTATGCCAGCGCCTGTTGCTGACCAAGCATTTTATTGAGAACCTCAATGACCGTCTCACCATGATCTGGCTGAACGCCCGGTATTGCCACAGCAGGGGCCCCCGAATCCACGACAGATATGCCAAAGGGTTTCGCCAGTGCAGCGGCAACCTGAACAAGCGATTGCCCGTTGAACTGGGTTGGTTCTGCGGAACAGTCAATAAGGTCGGCTGTCAGACTGCGACCGCTGATCCCGGTGCTGATTGACCTCGCGTCATAGCGAACCGGCGTCGCCTCCACCCAGCCAGTAATGACCAGATCATCACCGATGAGGACTTCTACCTTGTCACCGTTTTTTACTTTTGGCTGCAACGAGTTAGAACCTTCACCACCAGGCCACTCGCGGGTAATTTCAACGCTGAAGTCGCGCGCGATGCGCTCAATACCTGCGCCTATGCGAACAGATGTCCAGCCACCCCATTCCCGTCCGTTAACACGTAGCGTTACGTTATCGTTCATCGTACAGGAACCCTCAACGGAGACACTGGAACGAAGCCAGGATGTGCCACAGCGTTACGCTTTACGATATCTGACTCGCGATCCGCATTATCAAACCATGTGGCAGCCAGAACCAGCGCGGGTGTAACCTCATCCGGTGTTCTTATGACGGTCTTTGACGCCTGAGTTAACCGGGTTTTAATATCGTTATTGAGATCAGATTTCACTCTGCGGAGCGCCAGAAAAAGACGATCATCAGTGATGCGGGATAGCTCTTTGTCGATGGCATCATTCAGTGTGTCACGTACATCGACTAACTCATCCCATGTTGGCAAATCGACAGAAACCGTTTCTTCCTGGGCATTATTCAATGCCGGATGCGATACAACCGGCCAGCCAGTTGTTTCCTGTGTGGCATCACGCGCTGGCGTTACCGATGCAGGTAAACTTGTCACCGTGTACGCGGCTTCACTGATTGCAGTCGTGCGGATCGCACTGGCAACATAATTGCTCTGTTGCGTTCTGTTTTTCGTCGTCGTGCTGTCAGTTTTCCAGACACCACGGGGAGCAAGATCACTCCCCAATGTGATACCTGAGAAATTTTTAATCATGGTGTAAAGATCGCTGGCATTACCTGTCAGGCGATTGCCGGCGCGCCACATCGTCTGAAGTTGTTCAATGAACCCCTTACCTGATGATGGCGGAGGCAATAACACAGAAATATCGCCCTGCAATAATCGGGCAGCAGAAGAAATACCAGAATCAACCATCGCCATTTTATCTGATACAAAACCGAGCATACTCTTTGCATCATCTAATACACCGCCCTGAACAAAGTCTGGCATGCCATCCATACCAAACTGATCAAAGCTATCGCTGATACAGTCATCTAACGCTGAGCAGGATGAAACCAGTGTATTTGCCGTTGCAGTGCCAGCCGTTGGATATGAAAGTTCCCCGGCCTCAACGAACCGCAGATCGAAGCGCACCATGCGCCCTTCACTGCTTGCGGTGCTGACATTAATCTCTCCGTCAACACAGACACTGATTTCCCCATAGGTCGGATGTACCAGCGTACCCGGTCCCGGTTTGTTCAGTGCCTCAATAAGTCTGTCACGTTGATCAAAGCAGTCATCTCCGATCACATAGGCGGTGATGCCAGGACGCAGCGTTACCCTTCCTAAGTCCTCGCTATAAGGTTTATCGCGGTTTGGGTATTCATGCGTTTCAACCCGACGTCCTACCGGGGCCCCTTCATCTTCTACCTTGAACGGAACGCCGCGAAACGACGCTTCAACCAGTCTGTCTTTCCACGCCATTGTCTGCACCAATATGATTTGTTATAAGCTACTCTGTTTCAGACGCTTCTTTCGAAGCGCCAGAGAACATTTACCTTTAAGGAGAGGTATAAATGGAAATGTTGTTGCCGTTGATACTGGGTTTGTTGCTAGCCGTTTTCATAGGACGGTGGGCTTATAAAAAAGAAAAGACCAAGCCCAGAAAAATAATGGCTGCTCTTCTCGGTGCTGTTTTTGGATTCTTCGCACCACTGATAATCGCAGCGTTTGTTATGGCTCCCCCGGAAAAAGAAAAAACTAAAGAGGAGCTTGTTATGGCAAAGCTCACGCGCTCAGTGGATGGTTGCCCACTTGATATGAAAGATCGCGTGAAAGAATCAATGAATGATCCGGATAGTTTTGAATGTATCGAAACTAACGTTATACGTCGTAAAGATGATTACGTTATGATCATGCAGTTCCGTGGCAAAAACCAATTAGGGGGAATGGTTAAAAATGTCGCCAAAGCGGAATATGATTCAGAGGGAAATTTCGCAAGGTTCATCAATTAAAAACAATGGGAGGTTTACCCTCCCATTCCAGTCCTACCTATCCTTGTGTAACCTACATCATGGTTAACATCTATACCTGAGGAACGGCTATCAGTAACACTCATTCCTTGTGGAGCACCTTTGAATTCAACGGTGATGGATCCTTTCGGTTGAGTCGCCGCTCCCTGCTTGATCTGATAAGGGTTATATCCTGAACTAGCCACCCCTGTACCATACGCGCCGTATCCACCGGCTCCCCACTGCGCGGCGTTTGCGGCAGCGACCGTATCACTAGCACCATCAGTAAACCACTCGATAATAGGCTTGAGTTTGTCCCACATGTCCTGAAACCATTTCACTATAGGTCCCCAGTTGTTAATAATGAGCCCAAGCGGGGACCAGTCGAATACCTTTTTGAGTATTCCCCATCCAGTTTCAAAATAAGGACCAACCATATCCCATAGCTTTTTAAAATATGGTCCAATGACATCCCAGTTAGAAATAATTAAACCAGCAGCCATGGCAATGCCAGTAACAATCATCCCGATAGGAGACATGGATAATACCCGGCTCACGATACCGATAGCACCTCCCACTCCCATAAACCCCAGTTTTAAGACAGTCAATCCGGCAGCCAGCCCAAATGCCCCCCTTATAACTCGTGGATTTTCATCGGCAAACTTCGTAAAGCGCTCGCCAAGATCCCCAAGCCATATTGTTATTCTTTTCGCATCACCAGAAAACGCGCTACCAATTGCTGCGAGACCGTTGGTGGCTGTGCCGGTCATTGCCTCCCAGAGGTTGGTTAATGTTCCAAGTTGGGCCTGAACACGGCTATTCAGGTTGGCCTGGCGGTTCATTTTTTGTTGAACCTGATCGTACCCATCCTTGCCTTTGTCGATCAGCGCGTTAACTACCTGTAGTGTTTCAGCATCATCGCCGAACAAAGCTTTCATTACCCCGGTACGCTTCACGTCTGACAGGCTTTTGAGCTTGGCTAATTGCTGGAATAAATTGTCCAGCCCGCCAAAACTGCCTTTACCGTCAGTAAAGTCCAGGTTAATACCAAGCTTCTGACGCGCCAGCACCTTATTTACATCATTGACCTTTTTGACACTGAGGCCTGCCTGAATAACTTTGCGCACGGCGTTACCTGCAGACTCGCCATTCATGCCCATCTGATCCATCATTACGCTGATCGGCGCCAGACCTTGCGCTGCTTTAAGCCCATCCTTATTTACCATCTGTAGCACGGAGCTGGTTTTTGTAAAAAACGACAGCATATTGGTATCGTCAACGCCCAGGTAAAAGGCTTTCTGGATCGTATCGAATAACCCCATCATGTCATCTGAGGCTGTGCCGGTTGCATCCTGCATCTTTGCCGCGAACTCAGCCGCAGCCTCCGGTGTTTTCTTCAACTGAACAGCCAGGTAAGCCGTGGCTTTACCTACACCGCCGAGGATGTTTTCAGCGGGAATACCCTGGCGCACCAGCATCTGCATCATGTTCTGAAAGTCTGCCGTTGTACCAGGCAGCTGGTTACCCAGTCCGACTGCCAATTTATTGATGCTCTTGAAGCTTTTCCCGACCTCCCCATTCGCCTGCATCATGGCAACCTTAAGGCCCGTAGCCGCGTTTTCCTGATCGGCGTACGTTTTCAGCGACAGTGTTAGCCCAGCAGCAAGCCCTGCGGCCATCCCAAGCCCACCTTTCGAACTTGCCTCTGCCTGGCGTTTAAAACTACGGATGTTTTTTTGCATCCGAGAAAGCGCAGGAGAAAGCTTATCGACACCGGTGATGAGCGCTTTTAGTTCAAACTCAGCCATTGATCCGCTTCTCCTCTTCTATCCTGTTTGCCTGGCTGACCAGTAAAGGGATCTCACTGATTGGCTTGTTCAGTAATTCAAAAGGGTTAATGCGCCAGTAACTGGCGCAGTCAAAATAGCGATCAGTGAGATATTCCGCCGTCAGCCCTGGAGGAAAAAACCAGCCACCAGCCAACCAGCAGCATTTAGATCACCAGGAGACATCTGGTCAACGGTGCTTAGCGGCACATTTGCCAGCCGGACAATATATTTCGCGATGATGTGCGCCTGGAGTTTAATCGACTCGTCCTGGTTCATCTGATAGGGATAACCCAACTCGCGGACATCTTTCCCCGTCGGCTCGTTAAACTCTAGGACACTGAGCGTTTCGCCGTGTGCAGTGATCGGGTGACCTAGTTCAAGTTCCTGCATTACTGGTAATCTCCTTCTTCACCGTGAAATTCAAGGTCTACCGTGCCTTCTTCAGCATTATGGTTTGCTTCTCCATGCAGCCAGGCGGACGACAAAACATAGACCTGACCGTTCGCCAGTTCGGCGGTAATAGTCATTTGATCTGCTGTTGTAATTTTGCTGACGGGAAAATCCTTCGGTACCTTGTAAGTACCCTTAACATAAGGTGCGCGGTGCGTTTCTTTGCGATCCACGGAACCATCCAGCCCAATGACATCATCATTGACCTTCGTGTTCATCGGCACCTCAATGCCGCCGGTCATTGATAGCTGCTGACCGTCTACTTTGAAATAACAGGTACCACCAATCTTCGCCATTATGCGGCCTCCTCTGGATACTGAAGACGGAACTGGTTAACCACTGCGAAGACGCGCAACTGGTTGACATAATCAGGTGGGAACAGCGTGTTCAGGCGGTTCGGATCATTAGCATCACGCTCAACAATCAGGTACTTCTTGAAGAGCTCATAATTTTCAACGATGCCCGCGCGTTCCAGCTGGCGATACGTTGCCAGTAACTCACCTTTGATGACCGACGGCGTCACAATTGCCTGACCGGGGCCAAAACGGGTACCGTCGTTCGCCAGTTTATGACGGCCGTATTTACTGGTAATCACTGACTTGAGGCGGCGCAGAACGTATGCGCTGGTATGCAGGGTTTCGCTGTCAAGATAACTGTTATCCGCAGAACCATACGCGTTTTTCTTATACGTGGTGACGTCGCGCTGAACGCGCAGAATGCCGCTTTCAACATATGCGGTAGCGACACCATGCGACAGAAGAGACTGCTGCTCTGTCATGGTAAAGCGTTTGCCCTTCGGAGCTGGCAACATACCAACCAGCTCCCCGGTCTGTGTCGGTCGGGCCGGATCATTACGAATGAATACCGCAGCACGAGCTGTGCGACTTGCCGCCAGTTCATCGGCAGGCGTCTGGGTCTCCTTCTCGTAACCGGCCAGGGTAATATGCTGAAGATTGAACATATCTCCGGCGGTAACCAGCTCGGAAAGCGTCCCCAGTTTGGCTGTGTACACATGGCCATACAACTGGCGGGCATAACTCCAGCGACCGCTGGTATCGTTCATTTCGTTCGACAGCGTGTTCACAGAAGCCGCATCACTGAAAGGATGACCGATATAGTCAAACGGTTCATCGGCCATCGCCGCGATCGTTCCAGTAAGCACCGGCGCACCGGTTCCTGCCGTACCAGACGCCACTGCAATCTGAATACCTGCCGGAAGCACCTCACCACCACCAAAACCGTAATAATTCAGAGATACCGGAATTTCATTACCGCACAAACCTTTATGGCGAGCGGTCAGTGTAACCACGCCAGCGGCCGCAGTAGAGGTAAACGGAAGGTCGGCATTGGCATTGATTGCCGTACTGATCGCAGTAGCAACGGCGGCAACATCATCCCCATTGATTACTGCAGCCTGCACACGGGTGCGTCCGATATAAAGATTCACTGTACCGGTTTCCGTCGCGGCACCTGTCACTGTAATCGTTACAGTCGCGGCAGCACCTGTGGCTTCCGGTACCGCGATAATGTACAACTCACCAAACGGATCGGTTTCACGGTATGCGGTAACCATACGGGCTAGCTGGCTACCCGGACCGCAAATCTGACGCGCATAATCTTTAGAAGGCATCAGGATCAGACTTTCCTTCTCAATCGTCGCATCCGCATTGGCGTAGCCGATCAAAAGAGCAGGACCGTAATCCTGAGTGGTATTCGCCGCCGAGCTGTCCATTTCCGCATAAAACAGCGGTACCAGCGTGCTCGATGGGATGGTGTTCATACTAATCGTCATTGGCTTTCACCTTTTTATTAACGCGCCGGATATCACCAGCCGCTTCGCGCCGCAGCCAGTAGTTATTCTCTTCAACATTTCGCCCTTCAGAGGGCAAAAGGTCGCCTCGGGCAGGGTCAGGAACTGACCGCCCTTTTGCGGGTTTTACAAACATATGGCCTCTCAGGAAGGGAGATTTATTTCAGTGTGAAGCTCAATATCGCCATCGGGACCACTCCCCGGATCAATAAAGTCCACATCAATGGAAAGCGTTCTGAATTCATCAAGGCTATTAAGCTCATCCTGTTGACGCGTATCATCCTCAGTCAGCTCATTCTCAACAGTGAAATCGAACTGATAGCTGAGTTCGTGGCGATTCACATCCAGTAATGTTCCACCGGCATAGGTGACAGGGTTTCCGCGCTCCTCCGGATTCCATCCGAGAAGTGCTTTGAACAACACCTGCCGGATGTCGTGGACCACATCGTATGATGCGAACTGCCCTCGCTCATCCCGGCCATTACTGACAAAAACAATCACCGAGAAACTCTCGGTAAGATCCTGCCAGTAATCTGTCTGGCTTTTTTGCTCTCCTGGGGAATCATCACCAGGAACAACATATGCCGCCGGGAGTCGCATTTTTCCGATTTCAGGCAGATCTTTAAACTGAGCAGCACCGGCTACACGGTTCTCAAAAATGGGGCAGTTTGCCCGTAGTGTTGCAATGATGGGTGAGAGTTTCATCAGCGGCGTTTCTCCGGTTTGAGTGACTGACGCAACTCACGGGCAAGGTAGTACCGCGTCCACGGACTGTTTTTTTGCAGTGTCTCAACCATGAAGTTATTACGCGGAGCAAGACGCCAGCCGCTACCGCCAGACGCTCCACGATGATGACTACGCTGACGACGTGCACCGCCACGAACACCGTAGAAAAGAAACGCCGGGTAAAAGTCGCCGGTGATCAGTCTGTTTCCCTGCCCGTTTCGCTGGTTTGGTGCAATACGGGTCATAAACCCCGGGCGTCGCCCGCTTGCTTTTGGCACCATATAGCCGATGGATTTCGCCAGTCGACCAGTCTGGTAACCAGGGTTTTCACCACCTTCTGATCGCCCACGACGCATTACCAGCCGGCGCGCATCACGCATGTGCCTCTGCCCGATATGGACAAACGCCCGCCGCACCCGAGCGCGGTTGAAGCGCATTTCCTTTGGTTGCTGAAAATCAACGTGTAAAAAGGGTTGTGCCATTACCGCTCCCTCCGGTTGATGCTGGCTCCGCGCCCAGTACAGTGCATTCAAGCAACATGAACCGCCGTTTGCTGTTCAGGTCCCGAACCCGCTTAACGCGATAAACCTCATCCCCCTGCACCACCTCAAAATCGCTGGTAATCCCCCGGCGATAGCGCAAAGTGATGTAGTGAGTGATGGCATTATCCGTCTGGGCTGTCTCCTGGTATGTGGTCGCGCTGGTCTGTACCACCTTCGCCCACGCTTTAAATGAAACGGGGTAAACCGGCAGTGTGCCAAGGTCATCAGAAGGTGAGTCAACCCGCTGACGGATAAGCACCCGTTTATCAAGTTCCCCGGGGTCTGGCAGCAGATAAGTTGCGCTGGTCTGCGCTTGTCGTAGCTTCATAGCGGAATAAACCTGTATGGCCCAACCAGCCAGTTATACGCCAACGGCATTTCGCTCTTTTCAACTTCACTGACCGAAGACCGGTTTTCATAGTAATGAGTTAACAGCAGGAGCATTCCCAGTTTTACATCATCAGTCAGAACCAGTCCTTCTGTATCTTCCTCCGGAATGGCTTCATCTTTCTCGTATAGTTTACGGTTCAAAAATGATTCTGTTCGCGCCTGCACTGCGCTACCAAGCAGTTCGAGAAAAGGATCCTCATCAGTAAAATCTTCATCCAGCCGCAGCTGCGCCTTGATTTCTGGGAGTGTCAGCAGCATAGATATCTCCATGCCCGCCAGACGGCGGGCATAAAAAAACCGCTTTCGCGGTACTGGTTACATCAGGTTTTCGGTTATGCCGGCTTGCCCACCAGCGCTTTGATGGCTGCCACGTCTTCAAGGACGCAGTCAAAACGGTGAAATGCCAGGAATGCTGTTTGATCGTACTCAGCATAACGTTCAACCAGGCGCTTCAGCGTCATATAGGTGATACGACGAATAATGAAGCGGTCGAAGTCACCGAGAAACGCGAATTTCTTACCCGCAGCAATACCATCAATAGCCTGGTCAATAACATACGGGATATTCAGGATCGTTGCCGGGGTGCCGCCTGCGACATCCGGTAACCACAGTGGGCGATTCTGACCATCTACCATTTCTTCAATCACCTGAAGGGTCGAATCATTAAATGCCCAGCGGTATTTAGGGCCACCACGGTAAGCCGGATCAATAGCATGTTTCAGCTTGTTCATTTCCTGCCAGGTGAATGTTGCGGCAGCAGCAGTATTTACAGTACCGGTGACCGACGCGACCAGGCCTTTAGGCTGTACCGGTGTACCTGCGCCGGTTCCCTGAACAAGATATTTGGCTTCACCACGCCCAATTCGCTGGCCAATACGCGCAGCCAGGTACGCTTCGATATCAACACCACTATCCTGTAATAGCTCATTGGATACACGGATGATTTTGGACGACAACTTTTTAGCGCCCAGAATCGCAGTGCCGAAACTTACATCCTCTTCAGATGCTTCGGTGTTTTCACCCAGGAGTTCGCCTTCTTCCGCAGTACCGTCGGAGGTCGACCAGGTAATATCCTGACCATTCGAAGTATTGAGGATCTGCGCCACGCTGGCGATTCCACCATAGGCTTTCATCGAGTCGACGATTTTATTCAACATCTGCGTCGGTACGGTGTAACCACCTTTAGCGTCCGGCGTCGTACCCTGGGCCCGCAGCTCTTTAACTGCCTGACGCTCTTCGGCGGACAGTTCGCTGAAGCCGTGACGCAGGAACTTATCAAACGCCGCGGCGCGACGCTCAGCACTTTGCTCTTCCGGTGTATTGTTACGTTGCTGCCGACGTTGCTCATCCTCATGATCTTCAACGTGTGCCTGATCGAGGCGACGCAGTTCCTCCAGACGCCCGATTTGTTCATCAAGTGCATCCAGTTCAGACTTTGCGGCGTTCCACTGAGTACGCTGCTCATCAGTCCAGGTCGCATCACCAATTTTTTCGTGCAGCGCACGCATATCAGTAGCGATGGTGTTACGTTTTTGCTTCAGTTCGTGCAGTTTCATGTTTTTTCCTTACGCGTTAAGAAGGTTCAGCAGGCGCTCACGCGCCATTCGTTGATTAATGGCTTGCGCCAGCGCGCCACTGTCGCGCGCCTCCTGCCAGGCTTTCATGGATCGGACACCGGAATCGGCTTCCTGATAGGCCGGATAGGTCACCGGGCTCACATCAAACAGCCGGGAAAAAAGGGAGATTTCGCGGATGACAATACCTTCGTCGTCTTCGTACCAGTGCTCGCCGTCGCGGGCCACGCGGAATGCGAAAGACGACTGACTGATATCGCCACGGAACATCGGGGCGAGAACCAGATCCCGGATGGTCTGGGTTTCAGGTGCGGTGATGTCATAGCGCAACCCTTTATCATCAACGGACAGTGAAAGCGTACCGGCCGCGCTGCGCCCCAGAATAAAATTAGGGTCATGGTTAAACAGCCCGCGTACATCATCATTCAGCACGTCGTCAAACGCGCCGGGCTTGATGATTTCACGGAATCCCCATAACGGCTCAGAACGGCTGTTGAACACTGAGCCATAACCGATAATGTGTGTCGGTTGCTCACTGTGTTGCTCCGCCCGAACCTCACCGCTGTAACAGCGGACTTCGCGATCATCCATTGGGTTGCTCCTCACTTTTGGGGTCGGTAGTAAAGTCTTTCGCGGGATTTGCGGCGTTAACGCTGACCAGCATCTCGTCCAGTCCATCAACTGGATTCATGTCTTCAAACGCGCGCGCTTCGTTGCGACTCATCCAGCCGTCAGTGATGGCGAAGTGATAGAACTGCGCCCGCTCCTGTGGCGTACCACGCAGGAGACCTGTCAGGTTAAAACGCGTGTAGAAGCCTGCTGCCAGTTCAGCCCGAGTGAAAAGCCGCCGGTTAAGCTCCTGCTCCCAGTTAGTCACCCAGGGCATCATGGTGTAGCGGACAAACTGAATGGCCTGCTGGGTGATGTTGGAGAACGTGGCTTTTTCCAGATCGTTAATCATGTGTGCCGGCACATTGAAAATACCGGCAATCATGGAGCGGTTCAGTTTGGTCATGTCGATGATCTGGGCATCGACCGGTGAAACCGTTAGCGCTCTATAATCAAGATCAGCGGGCAGCAGCATGGTTTTATTCTCCTGGCTTCTCAGGGCCAGCGCTGCCTTCTGCCAGGCATCTTTCAGCCAGGTCCAGCTTTCTTTTTGAAGCGGGGTTTTGACTGAAACAATACCCGCAGGGCGAGCATTACCGCTGAAAAAGCTTTCGGTATACTTCTGCCCGCTCATCCCCATGCCAATGGTTTCGGCATGCTGCATGATTGGGCTGAGCCCCATTTTCTGGTTATTGCCCAGCGCCCGGATATGGATCATGTCATCCGGGCTGATGGCGAAGGCGCCCTCTTCGTTGTAAAGGCCGTAGGTATAGCGCCCGCCGGTTTTCAGCAGGGTTGTTTCCCACGGCATACAACTTTCAAGGCCGACAACTTCGCCGCGCCGGTTACGCTTTACCCACGAATACCCATTTCCCCAGCCGAGGATGTGGCGCTGTTTCAGCTCGCGCCATTTGTAGCTGGTCTGCCAGATATTGGGCTCATCGTGAATGAGATAAAACGCCGGGTGATCGCGCGCAGGCTCAACTTTGCCGTTGTGTTTTCGCATAACATGGAGCGGCATCTGCGCGAGATTTGACGACAGGACATAGATACAGGCGTAAACCGCCGCCAGTTTCATGGCAGTCTCAGGGCTGACGTACATATCAGATTTAAAAATTCCGTCTGTATCGACCAGATCACCGCTAATCGGTGTAGCCGGATTCTCCAGTGACTCACTTCTGAAAAAGGCGTCAAGCAACACGTTTCCCCCTTCTGGCCATTGCCAGTGCCGCCACCAGCAACAGACCGCCGGAGAACATCAGAGCGGGTGCCAGCCCAAACTGCAGATAAAACCCCGCCGTGAGCAGCCCGTATCCGGTCAGCCCGATAACATCAGTAACGAGTGATTTCATAGAATTAAGAGGTCTTCGTCTGGATCCAGTGAGGAGAGGAAATCGCCAGGCTCTTTAAGCATGACCCGTCCAATTGCCATAATCAGCGCTACTGCGCCGTCAATTTTGTTTTCGTTCTGCTCTTTGATGGGTTTCACCACATCGTCATTACCTGGAATGTTTTTCCCCACCACATTGCTGATACACCAACTCATGATCGGGTTTCCGTCATGATGGAACCGACCAGACTCGATCGCCGCTTCCAGCTCTTTCATCGGATCTGACATATTGGTGTAGTTCTGGATGACGGTAATGGGATTAAGTTGCTCATCTGCCAGTTCATGAGAAAGACCTGTTGCTCCGTATGGATCAATTGGTGACTCAGTGACCGGATTCAGTTTGTTCGCCTCTTTGGCTTCTTCCAGGATATAACGGTAATCCACTTCTGCGCCTTCGGTAATGGTGAGATAACCCATCTCCACCCATTTCTGAAAACGCTCAGCGGTGCGGCGATCCTCATTTTTCTCAGCGCTGTACACCGTGTCATACGGTACCCAGAACCGTGGGGCCACGCAGTAATAATGCATTTTGCCGTCAATCTCCCGGCTAAACAGCCGCGCCATACTGTTCATATCCAGCTTGCGCGCAAGATCGAATGACAACACGCAGGGCTGCCCCTCAAAAAGCTCGAGTGTCAGCGTTCTGTCTTCGCATTTCTGCCACGAGACAAGGTTGAAAAACGCGGCGCGGGCAGCCACCCAGATGTTGAGGTGCTTGGTTTTAAACACGCCAGCCTGACGAGCGTTATTGATGGCGCGCTGTTGCTGGCTCAACAAGAAATCACGGTAAACAGAGACGCCCATATTCGGGTTGGCTTTCTCCAGTACCTTCGGGTCTGTCCAGTCGTCCCCTTCATCGACCGTATAAATAACGCCGAACAGTTCTTCGTTTGGCACCGATCCGTTCAGCATCTCGATCACTTCGCGCCTTTTGTCGTAGCACGGCCCCTCGATGTTGTAGCCAGCAGTGGTGATCGCCCACATCAGCGGCTGCCGCCGGGCGCCCATACCTGTCAGCATTGTTGTATAGAGCGAATCAGTAGGATGTTCGTGGTATTCGTCGACTATTGCGCAGTGTGGTGAAGCGCCGTCACCGGGATTCCCGATCAGTGGCTCGAAGCGGGCACCATCCTCCGGACGGTTCAGGTTTGAGGCGTTTACCTCAATGCCGAAAGCCTCCACCAGTAGCGGTGTACGCTTGCACATCAGACGCGCGGGCCTGAAAACTTCCCAGGCCTGTTTTTCGGTCGTAGCACCGGAATAAACCTCCGCGCCGAACTCGTTATCACAGGTGAAACAGAACAGCGCCACGCCTGCGGAGATTGCCGACTTACCGTTTTTGCGGGGGATCTCAGTGTAGACCTCTCGAAAGCGGCGCAACTTTGAACCTTTTTGCACCCATCCAAAGGCACAGCAGACGATGAAAAGTTGCCATGGTTCGAGGGTGATTGGCATCCGTTTGAATGCCCATTCGCCCTTTGTATGCGGCAGTAACTGAATAAATTTAGCGGCCTTCTCCGCCAGGTCTTTATCAAAGCGGTAACGAAATTTGCGGCTCTTTTCCTGAGCCATGTCGTCAATATGGCGCTGACAAGCCTGAATGACATATTGACACGCCGGAATTTTTCCCCGCACAACGTTGCGGGCATACTGATTCGCGGCGTTAACGTTTGGGTACGATTTCCGACTCATGAGTTAATCATCTTCAGGAAGGGGTTGCTGGTTTTCTTCTGTCCGGCGAGCCCGATAAGGCGCTGGCGGCTGCTGGGATCGAGACCCAGCATAGAACCGGTAGAACTCATCTCCGATTCCTGTTCTTTTTTGGCGGTAAGTTCAGGGTTCTTTATCTTTCCGCCCATCGCCCCGGTGATGGAAAGACCATCCCTGGCGATATTCTTTACGGCGCGCCGCCAGAATTCATAAGCCACGCACCAGCGCTCAAGTACGGCCAGATCGGTAACGCATAAAAGCCCCTGCCCGCATAACTCCTTCGTAGTCAATTCCCACATGACAGATGCCATAGGCATACCATCATCTTCTGCAAACCACTCTGGCGGCGCCACGCCCTTAATTGGTGTGAACACCGGTTCATCTTTATTCAGGGCTCGCTTGCCGGGGTTACCGGCCAGTTCCTTACGCGCCGTTGGCTTGGGACGACGCCCGGAACGCCCCGCCGTTCCAGCCATAAGCGATACTCCTGGTTAAATTTCATTTTTCGCGGGTATAAAAATTCGATGAGGCGGGCAGTCCGGAAGGAAGGCGGTCGCAGAGATTTTGCCACCCCCTCCCCTGGCTGACAACAGATGATAATCATTATCACTTAAGTCGCTCGCGCGCGGTCTTCGCTGCGTGACACGACCAACACAGACTCTCGAGGTTGCTGTCATCATCCGTGCCACCGTGAGCCTTCGCTTTGATGTGGTCGACACAGGAAGCCTGCTTGACGATCCCTTGCCTGAGATGGTTCTGACACAGACCGCTATCACGCTTCAGAATACGGGCTCGTATCACTTCCCACTTCGTTCCATAACCGCGCTGGTGTCTTGATTGTCCTGGCTTGTATTGCCGCCATCCTTCGCCTTTATGTGATTCGCAGTAGCCTGACGGATCGGTTGTTGTCGAGCGGCAACCGCGAACGCGACAGGCTTTTGGTGTACGTGGTGGCATGAGTTAATACCTGCTTAAATGCTACTTTATGATTTTCACAATCTGATCGCCAAGGGTCGCAGTTTCACGTATCTCCTGGACAATGTAAGAGGCGTGTTCTCGGCTTATGGCGTAGATGTTGAACGAAAACTGACGACCATCAGCATCGGAAAAATTTACGCTGAATAAGTGCCAGTCACGACCATCAACGTTAACTGTTGTTTTATCCATAAATAGCCTTCGTTGCCTCGCTCGCTATTGTGAGGCTCTGGTTTCTTCGATTTTCCGTATTCCGGCAAGTTGATTGTTTGCCTTCTCGATGGCGGCCAGCAACGGCTTAATCCAGAGAACAGCCTGGCAATATGTCAGGGTGCTGGGGGTAGCGGTGCTAACACTGACTGCGTCAACGTCCCCGGAATCGGTGTGCATTGCCCCGGAACGTAAACGGTACGTGTATTCGAGCAGCCCACCAGCGACATCAGCAGGAACAGGCAGGTCACAAGTTTTTTCACGTCGAAGAATCTCCCGATATTCGATGACAGTCTTTTCGGTACCTGCATCGATCAACGAATTAAGGCGGCTGGCATTCTCAGCCACCTGATTGAAGCGGTTGAAGTTGAAAGCCTGTGCCGCGATGACCTGACCCTGTAGCGCGTTATCATGCTCCAGAACACGCTTATCGCTTTGCGCTGTGCTCAGGTCAGCCTGGCTGTTTGCCAGCAGCACACCGAGAATAGCGATAGCGCCAACGACAATAACCACCGCGATAATTGCCAGCCACCAGCGCCATGACGTTTTCAGTGATGCCAGTAGAGCTTCAATCATGATTCTTTCACCGAACTGGTGCCATTCATCAACGGTAGCAGGCGGCTATCCCTCGGCTCGTTAACCGGCCAACGATAACCCGTCACTCGGGAACGCGAGAACGCACGAATATTGATAGCGTCGGACTGGTTACCACCGAGGACCATCAGGTCACCGTTCTGGTGCTGCCCGACCACAAATCCGACATGGCCGCCGCCGTCGCGACTGAATACCACCACGCAGCCGTAAGCTGGTTCGCGAAGTTCGACGCCCCAGTTGAGGTATGATTTTGCAGACTCAAAGCGGGTTGATTTGATGCCGACACGTTCGAACATTGAACCGACGTATGCAGCGCACCAGGGTGTTTCATCATCTTTGATACCGCCTCGCTTGATATCCTTCCAGAACTGGAGGATTAACGGATTATGACGCGGACCTTTAATTTCCATCTGCCCAATGTATTTACGGCCTTCCACCAGCCAGCGCGGTTCATTTTGCATTGATGTCACCTGTTCACACTTTGTTGTTGTCGCCACCGACACGACCGCCGATAAATCTCATTGCGAAACTGCGGATTGCATCCACGCCAATAAGACCAACGCCGCCACCAATGGCTACAGACAGAGATTTGGGCCACCCAAAGAACTCAAGAGCTGACGAAATAGACAGCGTCAGGACACCGCAGAGAAGGATTTCGAGTACCTTTTTCTTTTTGCTCCCATTACCGCCGAAATACGCAATTCTCAGACCAGCAACAATAAGTGACATGAGAACCGCGCCCAGTGGCGTATCTCCGCGCCACCAGCTCTGGAACAGATCAATAAAGTCTGTCCAGGATTGGGGATCGTTGTGCATTTTCATAAGCCTCACCTCCGTTACTGACGGATGGCGCTGTGTGGAAAATAAAAAAGCCGCCGTATGGCAGCCCATAAAATAAAAAACCCCGCCAGTTGGCGAGGTTCTGTAATATTTAAGTTCGTGTCTAAGTGACCACTCTTAACACGTTATACTAAAAAATGCGGACCGCGCTAGCATTTTTTTGATTATTTTGAATGCTCACTACAGCGTCCATTTCCAGAGGAACATTCAGCATCGAAAGACATCCCTCAATAAACCCTTCAGCCAGCATCATCTCAATGCGTATTTGCTTTTCGCTTTTCTTCCTGTGTTTCGCCATCTGCCGTTTTGAATACCGGAAAATATAATGTCCAACCAGCAGGTGATAATCGTACGGGCATTTTTTTATCAGTCGCGCCATGCAGCCTTCAATAATCAGACCATCGTCATCGGTACATGTGGCCCTCATTTTGCTTGCTTGCGGAAGTAACCCTTTAAAACCAGCAGCAATGGAAGAATAATCAATATTACATGCATCGCTTGCCGCCCATGCCCCCCACATATCAAGAACCTTTTGCATATCACGCTGCATGGTTCACCCCTTTTATCTGTCCCGTAATCATTTCAATGCTGTTGTTGCATTCGTTTCCCCATCGGTCCCATCCTTTCCACTCTTCCCGAGCGAATATTTCGATTCTTTTCACATCGCCGTATAATTGTTCCAGTCGGTTCCTGACTTCCCACGGCTTTGCGCTATGTTCGCCAAGGCAGGTATGCACAACCTGTTTTACTGCTGCGCTGGCGCGTTGTAAGCCAGTTCCCCTGGTAGCAATCAGCACATCCTCGGTATTGCTGCGGGTATGGTTGCCACCGTTCATGCGGGTTTCTCGGTCCAGCATTTCAAGCAGATCGTTAAAGTCCACCAGCTCACCTGTGCTTAACGCCTTATTGAAGCGATCAGCAGCATTCTGGTTCAGTTTTACCCACGTAAAGCCCTTCATCGTTCTGACCCGAAAGCCCCAGGATTCAGCCAACGCTACAGCCTCTCGGTTGTGCGTCCCCGTGTACCACATCGCCAGAACAGCGTTTTCAGCCGCCAATGACCAGACCGGAAGGCGTTTAAGTTCCTCCATGCTCATTGTGCTGTAATGATTACAGGCAGCACCATTGCTGATTCTGTTGCCGTATTCCCACGGCGGATCGCAGTAGATAAGATCGTATTTCATGCTGCCCTCTGCTTTTTCAGTTCGCGGGTTTTACGGCGATAAGTTGCCGCAATCTCTTCAAGCTCTTCTCGTGAGTAGTGCTTCGCCTCGTGTGGGCCTTCCAGCCATTCCACCAGCCCCGGACCAAACCACTCGATGAGCGTCGCTCTGTAGCGCTCATGCACCGTTTTGTTCTTAGCGGTAAATCGACCAGCACCACCGTTACAGGCCTTGCACTGGCGGTAAGCGTTCTTTTCTTCAAATCTCAGCTCCGGCCGTGCTCCAACACTCAGGAAATGCCCACAATCCCACTGACCGCCGAAAATCATCGGGGGATGGTATGTGCCGCAGGATGGGCAGGGCTTCCCCTCGTCGCGTTCACGGATGAAAGCGTTAAAAGCCGTCTGGGCTTTACTGAGAAAGTAACCGCGTGGCTGGAGCGCCTTCTTGCGAATCTTAAGGCTGACTTTTCTCTCTGTTTCAGCCTTTTTAGCCTTCAGTGCACGGTTATAGTCAATTGCACAGCGCGGACCACATACCTTCTGAAGGTTACGATCCGGTGTGAAGGCCTCACCGCACTGGGCGCACTTCTTCGGCTTGTATTCTTTAACTTTTGGCCTAGACGGTTTCTTCACTGTTTCATCCCCTTGTGGAATACCCATTCGAATACTTCAGAGCCATTGAGAAGCAGATCATTGAAGTCGCCTTGTGCAGGCCAGCGGACCGATACCGTCTCCAGATCGTTCTTCGCATGCAGGTTTGCAGCAGCACATTCAAATGCGGCGGCATGTCCGGCAGCATTTGAATCAGCATCAGCGAAAATAATGAGGTTCTTTACCCCGGCAGGAACACGGAATTTCTTCATGAACGCGGTGTTCATCGTTGCCCAGGTATGACATTTGGTGATCTGATGGCAGGCCAGCGCGGTTTCGATACCTTCAGCAATGCCCAGCGTCGAAGACGTTGGAAACATCCTGATCGCTACTGATTTCGCGAATTCTAAATAGCTGTCCTCCTGCAATTTCATCATCTTCTTGGATGCGCCACCTGTATGGGCCTTCTTATCCCCGTCAAGTAAGGTGCGATGCAGGTAACACAGCTCTCCACGGTCATCTGTTGCCAGCGCATAAATAGCCTGGAGGTTTTTACCGTCTGCTGGCTGTTTGTCGCAGTATCTGACGCTGTCTGCGGGTAAGGAGTTGATCCCTCTCCCCTTCAGATAATTGTCTGCACTGGTGCCGCGAAGCGGTGTGAGTTTTGCAAACTTACGGCTGACGCGTTCACGCTGTTGTGCCAGCGATGTGCGAACCGGGTTTACTCTGGTTCTGTCCTGGGTATATTCGTTACCAATGATCTGGTCTACTTCCGAGGCAAGTACCTTAAACGCCTTACCCGTACTGGCTGTCAATAACGCCCAGCCATCACCTGAACCACACACACAGATGTATGATCCGCTTCCGTCCTTGTTGTCACAGCGAAACTTCCCTTTACGACCGCACAAAGGACACTCACCTTTAAAATGGTTTTTCCCCGTAATACCTGGCAGGCCGTAATGCTCGAAAATTTCAGACCAGCGGCCAATGGCGGCTTGTTTGGTATTCATGCGGCTTCCCCTTGCTTCTCTTTGCTTTTCGCAAATGCGATCTGTTTGGATTTGATGTAATTACTGACTTCCGGTGTGATTTCTTTTGGCGTGTGATGAAGTCCACGCGGCCAGACACCGAATTTTTGTCGATAGGTATGCGCACACCAGCCGTCGCTGACAGGTCGCCCCTGCGCGGCACGAGTGCGTTGATAGAAAAGAATCTGGGACCACCAGGATTGTTTCTGCTCCTGGGTGTATTTGACTTCAGCTTTGCTGACCTTTGTCAGTCCGCGTGATTTGTCTGTTTCAACGTCTTCGCCAGCCAGTGGTTTAAATCCGCATTTCGGACAGATATAAATTCCGGCTGGTTTTACGTAGTGACACTGGCTGCATTCTTTCGGCAGTTTCTCAGGTTCGTCTGTTTTAACTACGCGCTGAGGGGCATCTTCCATGCCGTCAGACGATGAGGGGAGATAGTCGTATTCAATATCATCTGGATAGCCCAGCTTGTTCACTGTGCCGCTGTGATCGAAGATAAGGCAGTGATCTTTGCCAGGGGCGGCGCGCAACCCGCGCCCCAGCGTCTGAATCCATCTGATTTCGCTTTTAGTCGGGCGGGCAAAGATGATGCAGCGAACATCACTATCGAACCCGGCAACTAATACGCCGACGTTGATGATGATTTTGGTAATGCCCTGCTCAAAGCGGCGGATCGCTAACTGCCGCTCGTCATGCGGTGTGCTGGCCGTCATGACCTCAACGGTCACCCCGGCGCTGGCAAACTCCACCGTGACATAGTTTGCGTGGGCTACATCGACGCAGAAACAGATCGTGGGGCGGTCCTCCCCATTCTCAAGCCAGTTTTTAACGATATCTCCAACAAGCTTGGCTTCACTCATTACCTTACTGAGTTGGCCTTCTTTGTAGTCGCTGCCGTAGCCTGCAACATATGACGTTTCCACGCCTGATAGATCGGGATGCGAAGGCGCGTAAAACTCATATTTGCTCAATGCTCCAATGGCAATCAGTTCCTTCATCGTCGTTGGTTTAATCAGACGCTGATAGTAATTACCCAGGAACTTCGCGAACGGTGTGCCGGAAAGACCGATCACCTTCGTTGAAGTGTTGCGTGTGAGATTGTCGATAACTTCCAGAAGTTTTTTGCGCTTCAGGTGCGCTTCATCAATGATCAGCAGATCGATATTGCCTGGAAATTCACGACGAATGAGAGTATCAGCGCTGGCTATCTGAATGAGTGCGTTCGGGTTGTATGAGGGGTGATCACGCCAGACGTAACTGATCTCTTCGCCAGGAAGACCGTACTCAATGAAACGGGATGCTGTCTGGTCCAACAGTACGGTGTAAGGAGCCACAAACATTACGCGCATTTCACGACTGACGAAACCATCAGTGATCAGCGCGGCAATAGCCGTCTTACCAAAACCAACCGGGGCATAGAGCATGAACGAATTATTCTTTTTCCAGGCACTACGCAACATGTTGAGTGCGACGATCTGTTTCTCACGCGGCTGGATGTTAAGCATTGGCAGACACCTCCCCAAAAGCCATAGCAACCAGGTCATCGATCACAAACTTCGTGCGCTGACGCTGAACAGACAACACAACGGTTTTGGTTCCGTCTTTGCGCGCCCGACCTTTCAGAAAACCGCCGTGGATATGGCGAATAAAGTATTCAGAGTTAGCAAGGCGTGGGATGCTGCGAACCCGTCCCAGATTACTGACTTCATAAGCGCTGGAATAAGGCTCAACTGGCACCGGGGCCCATTTTTCGTTTGCGTCTGAATAAATCATCTTGGTTCCTTTTGGATGGCTAAACGTCCAGATTTCCAAGCGGCGTTTTAAGCACATACAGTGATCTGTCTGTTAGATCGATCTCTTCTGGTAAAGCTGTTCCAGCCCTTCGGGCTAAAACCCAACACCGCCCCCTTTCCCCCAACCCGATTTCAAAAATTCATACCCTGGGTGGGAGCGACGTATAGCCCCTGACTGCCGGGGTATACCTCGAACAAAACTCACGTAATCGGCGGTTTGCATTCCGTCGTGCTGCGTTCTGCTGCCGGAAAGAAACCGGTTCAGCGTCGAACGCTTCCTGGTATGCCTGCGCGTACGCCATCGCGATTTTTTCCCGCATGCCTGCCGGGAGTGTTGATAACTGCTCTTTAATCCACGGGGCGTCCTCACGAGAAAAAACCGTGGGCATCGTCACGTAGGTATATTCGTCCTGATACATAAGCCCTCCTGCGTCACGCCTGTGCGCCGGGCATAGACTGATTAGTCTGGCGGTCTGGAAACCTCATTTGGGCCGCAAAAGACCCTGAATAGCAGTGTCAGGTGCTCCTGCCATTTGCTCATGACCTGATAGCTGTTCTCTTCAATTTGTGCGCGTTCAACTGCGTCGATGACTCCGTCAGCCGTGGCTTTGCGGATGTATTGAGAATGCCTGCCAATCCACTCGATGGATTCCATAAGCCGCTGATTGATGTCAGCGTTATCAACATCATCAACATCAGCTAGCGGAACAAAGAGACCGTTTGAGTTCCGGGCAACGGCATTTGCGATATGGTTTGAGCCACCAGCAGCCTGTAAGACCATCGCCCATCCCAATGGGAAGATTTGATCTCCGGTTGTGCGGAGTCGGTTATGTAGAGGATCGGTTGCTGGGGTTATATCATCAGACTTGTATACACCCAGGATTTCAGCAGCTTCTTCATAGCCACCGGGTAAATCAGCGATAGTTCTTCTAATCGCGGCCACCAGCCACGCTGGCTGTTTTTCAACTTTCCACTCTGGTTGATTACCCACGATTCACCTCTTTATGCTGTGGTTACTTTCATGCTGCTGATTTTTTATGATCAAGTTCAGGCCAAATCTTTCCCCAATCATCAGGGTGAAGATTTTTCCTGCTAACTGAACCGCCAGAATGCGTTTCGATAGAAACGGACAGAGCGGCTCCCAACTTTTGTTTTTTGCTAATGGCTTTACGCAGGTACTCAAGTGAGGTTTCACATCGTGATGCAAACTCTCTCTGTTTTTCGAGCGACAAAGCGTTTAGGTAATTTCTTAACGTTTCCATCACGCCTCCTATGCTTGGGAAGAAAATATACCTTTAAGTAAACACATGTCAATACCTGTGAGTCATTTACCCTGGGGTAAATTTAAGTAAGATGGGATCATGAAAACTGAAACGCCTGACATCTTCGAGTTACGCCGCCTCAAACTTCAGGAGTTGGTAACTCGTTTTAAAACCCAGAGAGAGTTTGCTGAAAATGCAGGGCTTGATCCGACTGTTGTTTCTCGGATGCTGTACCCTGTTGGTAAACCTAATAAGCGGAATATTGGGGAGCAGGCTGCCCGGCAGATCGAAGACGCTTTGAAAATCAGCAGAGGATGGATGGATGGCCTTTGCCCAGCCTCAAATATGAATGTTGATATCCCCCCTCAAAATGTCGACGCGTATCGTGTTGAAGTTCTCGACCTTACGGTAAGTGCTGGTCCTGGTTCTTTCATGATTTCTGAGTATGTTGAGGTTCTACACGCCATTGAATTCACCTCAGAGCACGCTCGATCACTATTCGGTAATCGTTCTCAAGATGATGTGAAGGTGATGACGGTAGATGGCGATAGCATGTCCCCAACCATTAAGTCAGGTGACAGATTGTTTTTCGATGTTTCAGTGAGAAACTTTAAAGTGGACGGGGTCTATGCCTTCGTGTTCGGTCAACACTTCCACGTCAAGAGACTACAAATGCAGGGTTTACAGTTGGCTGTTCTATCAGATAACCCGGCTTACAAAGAATGGTATGTGACTGAAGACAATCAGGACCAACTGTACATCATGGGTAAGGCACTGATTCATGAATCTATAAAGTACAATAAGTTATAGAAGCGTTTGGAATGTAATTTATCCATGTATATAAATCCAGTAACGCTTGACTTTTGTAAAATTTATCATTTTTTAGTTGACGGGATCCGCATCTTGGCTTAAGTTTATCACACCAAGCCCAGCCCCGTTCGCAGACAATCGTTAATATCTGCATAACGGCTCTGGGCTATTTTTTATGGATTTTTTATGAAAAAAGCTGCGATTTTGATAGATGCAGGGTTTTTTATGCAAAGGCTGCACTCTACACACAGAAAACACTTCTCCGCGCAGGAACTAACCGCGCAATGCATAATGAAAGTAATTTGGTCAATGGTGTTATCACATCTCAATGGTAAGCGACAGTCGCAAGAGAGACGTGAACCCATAGAACTTTATCGAATTTATTTTTACGACTGCCCTCCCCTTGATATTCAAACGAGATATCCTTTACCTGACCCAGGCAACAAAACACCGGGTAGAAAAAACTTTAAGCTTGAAGATTCATATCAACTAAGAACTGAACTTCACGAAGAGCTAAGGAAAACAAGGAAAACAGCCCTCCGCCTTGGGCATCTTGTTGACAACAAACGCTGGCAACTTAAGACATTTTCTCTTGATGCTCTAATGAAGGGTGAAAAAAGTTGGGATCAACTGACAAATGATGATTTCTATTATGATATTAAGCAAAAACAAGTAGATATAAAACTTGGAATGGATATCACGACTCTTGCATATGAGAAATTAGTAGACGTAATCGTTCTTGTGGCAGGTGACTCAGACTTTGTTCCGGCTGCAAAACACGCCAGAATAAAGGGTATTGATTTTATTCTTGACCCCTTGCGCCAAAATGTAACCCCATCATTATCAGAACATATCGACGGAGTACAGTCATATAGCTTAATTTCTGGCCTTGCAGATGCGCTTCATGCAGAGCCTAACCCTGTACCCGACTGGTGGGATAACAGAAAAAAAGGAAAACCAAAAAGAACAACTCGTGAAGCTAAGCGTGAATACGGAAGAAGCCAACCTGACACTGCAAAGGGTCATCAAAAGCAAAGACACTAACTTTACCCGGCCACCAGCGCCGGGTTTTTTATTGCCCTACTCTTCCAGCAACTTTACTGCCAACTCCATAACTTGAATCTGGTCAGAATCCCACTTATCCTGCCCCTTCGATATCTCCGTTCGTATCACGTCAGCTATAGCCACCCTTTTGGTTTCATGTCCTTCGGCCACCATTGCAAACACGACATCACCCACAATCCGGCACATTTCCTGATAGCGCAGTTGCGCCAACTCTTCGTAATCCATCACTCGCCCTCGCAATTGACGTTTTTTTAAACATATCACTACCCAGAAAAAAAATAAATTCCAATCAAAAGCAATGAGTTGTCAATTAAGTCAATTAAAATATACCTAAAGGTATTTACACAAAAATTACTCACGAGTATATTTCAACCATCAACAGCGAACAGACCGAAACCAATCACCACCCAACCGGCTCTTCGTTGAACGGCAGAAGCCATGTCGTAACGCTCTTTAACAATCTGGATCGGGCTATCACATAACCACAATTCGGGGTGCCGCCGAATGTCTCCGCTGACCCGTTAGAATCGGAACGCGAGATTGGGATGTGAAGAGTTACTTGGGGTGTACGCAGTTATGAGATGCGAAATCCTCAACGACGGCGCCACAGAGGACGCATTTAAGTTCGACTAGTGGCCTTTGTCGTTTCGCTAGTGAAGTTTTTTTCTTTGAGGGAAGCTGATTGCGTTTTTTCCTTTTCCTAGCGGGTGCTAACTCACCTTGACCGGATGAGGCTCTCCCCTCTCCGATGGAATCAAGATACCCCCAGCCACCGCAATAAGCGCATTGAGGGTTTCTTCCTTCACAACTGCACTTTTTTTCAAGCATTATTGCCCTCCTTTGAGTCTATTCCTCAATTTACACCAGGAGGTCAACTCTTGAAATGGGCAGCGATACGCAAAGTGATTTATTCCAGCTCCTTCTGTATGAGGGGGTTGGGCTGAATCCACCAGCAGTAAATAACGATTATCCGGAGACAATCATGCAGAAGAATGAACCAAAGCTTGTAGCTGAAGGCTACAGCACCGAAGAGATTTATGCCTGGATGAAACAGAAAATTACAGCGTCCAGATTACTTGATGCAGCGCTCATTGAACGTGAGATGCTCAAGCAAGCGCTGGACGATGTTGCTTTACGAATAGATGAACTTACCAGTTCCTCGGCGCTGGAACTTCTAAGTAAAACTCAGGGTCCCACTCGTCTTCACGAACCGCATCAAAACAATCTTTAACTCTGTGCGCACTGAACATCTGAATAACCTTCTGAGCTGATTCAGGTAGTGATTCTAATGCCAACTCTTCCTGGAGAAGGAAAAGAGAATCCTGAAGGCTTAAAGACCTAATTTCGGAAAGGGGCCATTTATATTTTCTGAGCAACATGTGGTGAAGCGCTGACTTTCCCTTCAATGGGTTGGTTAAATGTCCGTATTTATTACGATGTTCTTCGAGAATAACTTCAAGACTGAATATGAGAACGGTTCTGTTCTGGACTTTGTAATATTCAGGCTTGATAACCCCCTGCATTGCAACGCCATGTAATTCTGCAATTTTTATCAGAAGTAACTGGAAATAATCATCATTAATTACTGACATCTTATTTACCTTCTTGGCTGTGTGAGAACTACCAAGATACCACCGAGCCTGATGTGGTGAAAAGACAGGCAAACAGGAGAATGAGATGGAAATTACCTACCAGAATCAGCAGGCCAGCGAAAGAGGATTTCAATAATGGGGACTCTGTACGCATTAGTTCTGACCCTTGTTATGGCGAATGGTGATTATCAGGAGGCTGTAATCGGTGTCTTCGGAAGTCTGCGTGAATGTGAATCGGCATCCAGTGAACAAAGCAGCATCACTAACTGTTATCCGGTCAATGATATTCCTTCAGGTGTCGGCCAGTTGGTTGAAGTTGATGAGTAAATTTAATATTTGGCGGTTAGCCAGTCTTTCACCATTCCAAAGGAGGAAGAAGATAATGTACTGATGGGTAACCGCCCTTTTTATTCTATGTGTCCGCGTCCGGTGTCGGCTGGGCTTCCCTCCCCAGCGCGGGTTCAACTCCTGCCGGATACCCAATTCCTCGGTGACTTATATGACCTTCCGTAACGTTAATTTTCAGTACGGCGACCTGATGCGCGTCCCGCGTGGTGTGCAGGCTGTTCGCAACCCTAAAACCATCGCCAATATCTGGCGGCGTAGCTGGATGTACAGGCTGCTTACCCAGAAAGGCGATCCATGTTTATAGATGGAGAGAATTATGTCCGACGCAAAAAACGTCACACCGTTTAGCCAGCAACTCGCTTACATCAACAAAGGCACTCTGGATGCTGAACTGACAGAAGCACTGGCAGAAGTAATCAAAGCCGTGCGCGAAACGGGTAAAAAAGGCGCTGTTACGCTGACGCTAAATTGCAGCATGCTGAATACCCGTGACGAGAACACAATGAAAGTCACGCCCAAAGTAACCCGCACCATCCCTGAACTCGACCGCGCAGATACCATTATGTTCTCAACCGCAGACGGTGATCTTCTACGTGATGACCCTGCGCAAGTTCAGATGGACTTGAAAGTTATTGAGCCTGCCGCTCAGACCGCACCGATCAAGCTGGCCCAGTAAACCCTCAGTTCCAACCGTACCAATCTGATAAGGAAATATTCAATGTCTCAAATTGAAGGCTCTACCGTGCTCGATATCCGTGATCTGGTCTCTGCAACTCTGAAGACCGCAACGGATATCCCGTCTGTCGTTGTGCCAGAAGGTTTTGAAGTTAAATCTCTTGAATCACTTCAACTGGCCCCGTCGCGTATTCGTCAGGCCGCAAACCTGATTTCTCCCGGTTCGCTGATCGCCTATATTCAGCGATTCCGTGATGAACGGACTGTGGTTTTCGCTGATAAAACAAAAACGAAAATTGTCGCCGTTCTGGACTTTCATGAAAACGCCGATAACCCAAGCTGGGCTGCGCATAAAGCTGTTTATGACTGCCCGTTCTCTGACGACTGGAAAGCCTGGTCTGCCAACGATGGCACCAAGATGGACCAGATCAACTTCGCTGAGTTTCTGGAAAATAGCATTCAGAACATTGCGGCGGTTAGTGATTCATACCAGGGGCCATCGGGTACTGAACTTCTGGAAATGGTTCTCGCATTCCAGGAAACCCGCAAATCTGAATTCAAATCGGTTAAACGCCTTCAGGATGGTACATGCCAGTTCCAGTTCAGCGATGAAAAATCCGGCTCAGGTAATACCAAAATGCCGGAAAAAATCAGCCTGGCAATTTCACCATTCCATAACGGTTCCCCATATCAGGTTGATGCGCGCATCCGCTACCGTCTGCGTGATGGTCAGTTGATCCTCTGGTATGAGCTGATCGAACCGAAGAAAGTTATTGAGCATGCTTTCCAGGAAATCGTTACCGATATGGAAAACCAACTCGGTAATGACCTCCCTATCTACGAAGGCTCTGTTTAATCCCGTCGTGTTGTTTTATGCGCCTGCCCTGCGGGCGCATAGCAAAGCACTCTCCCACCACCTGAAGGAGTAACCATGCCAAGCTTAGGCCAACTCTACAATGACAAAGACGCCGGGTTAACAACCCGCAAAACCTACAATGTCCCTCTGGATAAAATATACGCCGAGGAAGGCTACAACGTTCGTGAACTCAACCAGACGCATGTTGAAGAATTCCGCGATGCATTTATTGCCGGTGAATATATCCCGCCTCTGGCCGTAGAAGTTACCGAGCGCGGTGTAAAGGTGATCGATGGTCATCACCGATATTATGGTGCGCTGGCTGCCATCGAAATGGGGCACGACATTGTGCGCCTGGAGTGTAAAGACTTCATCGGGAGCGAAGCGGATAAAATCGCTTTCATGGTAACCAGCTCGCAAGGGCTTGCCCTTACTCCCCTTGAGCGTGGTGCGGCATACCATCGCCTTCAAAATCAAGGATGGAGTCCTTCAGAAATAGCGGCAAAAGTTAAACGTTCTGAGTCCGATATCCTGCAGCACCTTCAACTTCACGAATGTACCCCGTATATCAAAAAGCTCGTGCGTGATGGTTCGATGAATTATGCCATCGCAATCGGTATCTCCCGCGAGCATGGCGTGTATGCCGATCGCGAAGCTTCACGGCTGATGAAGAAAGCTGAAGCCGCAGGTAAGAAAAAAATCACTAAAAGCATAGCCAGTCCTCAGTTTAATGCCGGGAAAGCCAGGAAGTTCCTGGAGCTTATTTCTTCATGTGCTGAGGATTCCGGCGAAGTGCTGACCATTGAAATTCCACCAGCAATGCAGGCTGAACTAACCTCCATTCTTCGCGAATTTCGGCACGAGGCTGATGAGGTGGCTTCATGAAAAAAGTTACTGAACTGGCGATGTGGACCCTGCTCTTTTCTTCTCTTTCCGGAATCGGTTTAACCGCAGGGTTCTATTGCTTCATCGCCACGGCACGACTGATAGCGAGGATTATTTCATGAATATCGAATACCAGGATAAGGGCGCGGCGGCAAACATCATCATCACCAGTACCGTTTTTGAGTTTCGTCGTCATGTTCGCGTCGTTGATACGGTTCTGATGTGTACGCCGGGGGTTATTGCAGAGCGTCGCGGCTTCTTCCTGATGAAAACTGTGATCTCAGGTCGCTCTAAAGAAATGCTTCGAGCCAATAAGACGGCGAAGCGGGAGGCGGCACGATGACGGTTTTTGAATACATTCAGGCTCATCCAAACACCACCAGCGGTGACATCGCCAGAGGGCTGAACAAGAAGACACCCGCTGTGGCAGGCGCAATATCCCAGCTTTATACGACTGGTCGCGTTGTGAAATCAGGGATGTGTAACGGTGTCCCTACTTACCGCGTTAACGACCTCCCTTATGGGTGTGGTAACGCACTGCTAATTCAATTCAATCAACTACTGATGGAGTGTCGCCGTGAAGCAGTCCGATTTGCCGCGCTGCCCTGAGTGCGGACTGATGCCGGAATGGGGACTTAAAAAGGATTATCACGGACTTTATCGCGGAGAACTGCGTTGCCCGTACAACCATTACCGGGTCCCGCTGAATGGTCCTGTTGGTAGTGAGGATCGTGCGAAAGAGAAATTATCTTCAGCATGGATTGAGTTAACCACAAATCTTCATGAGGCCGGGAAATGAGCACAGGTATCGAACTCATGCAGCACGCGCTGGGTATCAACGAGCGTAACAGGACGCCGTATCGCAATTATTTCCTCGCTGGCGACGGTCATACGGATAACTCGAAGTGGCAAGCGCTTGTTGCTGATGGTTGTGCCACTTCTCGGCTGGCACCTGATTTCGTTGGCGGTGGCGTTCTCTATCACGTCACAGATAAAGGCGAAGAGTTGGCGATTGCTGCGCTGCCTGAGCCAAAGAAAAAGACACGATACGAAGATTACCTGGATGCAGATAGCTGCCTGTCATTCAGTGAATGGTTGTTGGGCTACCAGCTTCCAGAAGTCGAATATAACCGACATGGTAAATGCCGGATGTACCGCTGCTCATACGACGCGGCGTATGGATATCCGCGCCGTGATGTTGAAGGCGAGTGGTGCGACACCAAAAAATCGGCAAAGGCCAGTTACAAAGAGGCGCTGCGCAAATCAAAACAGGAGCGTGCAGCATGACAGTCCATACATTGAAGCAATGCCGCCCGGACCAGGAAGAAACCGAGTATTTCTGGAAGTTGTTTCATGCGGCACAACGGAATGACGCTCGCTGGCACGGTAGTGAAATCAGCACTATCGCCGATGAGCTATCCCGGACGGATTTAGATCGTAACCAAAAACTGTTTCTTCTCCGTGCCTGGCAAGTGCTGGTAGACGACAAAGGTGGATTCGGGCGCTTTATGGGTGCCTTTGATACTTACGTCTACAACATCCAGGACCCGGATGATGACTGCGTAGCCTGGAAGCCTGAACTGGCTAAGCTGCTACAGGATGGCAATCTGTTTGATGTTGTGCTGACGGCTTATCAGGAGGCCTGCCATGAGGGGAACGTTAATTGGGAGGCTGCGGTATCTCTTTCTGAGGAAAACGTAGAGCTGAAGCGCAAACTCTACGCAGCAGAGAAGCGCATAGCAGAACTGGAGGCAGAGAAAGAGGCGTTGCGTCCGGTTGGTGTTATGAGCGAGAGGGCATTTCACAGACTTGAGCGTAGCGAGTCTCGATTCATTGCCCTATGGCCAAGACCGGGGATTTATCTACCGCGTAAGCGCCCTGATGACGGCGTTATTGTTTACGCCAGAACAGGCGCTGGCATCGGTATGGGAGAATAAATATGTGGAGTAATGAGGAAAAAATATATCTTAAACAGAACTATCACAAATTTGATATTTCGCATTTATCAACCAGACTCGGAAAAACACCTGCCGCAATAAGACAAAAGGCATATGTACTTAATTTAACGAATAAACATGAACGTCGGGGAAATGAACATCATTTAACTAAATACCCTGATGAAGACGTTAAATTAATGAAGTTGCTAAGACTGGAGGGGATGAGGGTAAAAGAGATCGCAAATAAATTTGAGGTTACTCAGAGCATGGCTACACAATTAATTAACCTTCGCAGAGTGGCGGATTAAATCATGAAAACAGAACGAATTAGCAATTTATCTCTGACCACTATTACCAGATTCACTAAAGAGCAGTTACTCAAGCGTCTGGAAGAGCAGATGTCGTCAGGACGCTATGCGCTGGGCTTTGTGCAGGATAGTGAAATCCTGCGAGATATTGAAATGGATTTGCGCATTAATGAAATCGCGCTGGCAGCGCTAACCGCCCCGCCAGCTCCGGTAGTGCCGGTAGTTGATGCCGATGATAATTTCTATTCATGGTTCGGTAGAGAATGGCATGAGAATTATCAGCACAACCAATACACGACAGCAGCGAAACAGATGCTCGGTGTTATGGCTGAATCTGCGTGGAAGGCTGGTCGCTGCGCCGCCATGCTTCAGGGGAAAGCCGAACCTATAAGCAAGCGCGAAAAGGTTCGCCGTGAGCACGCTGAATGGTCTGATGCCACGTTCGGCAATGTTGGCCCTGTTGGTCCACTTAAGCACCTATCGAAAGAGGCGTTGGAAGCCGCTGCTGACCCATCCGATCCGCTTGAGTGGGCTGATATGCAGTTTCTGCTATGGGATGCGCAGAGGCGCATGGGGCTCTCTGACGAGTTCATCACCAGAGCGATGATTGAAAAACTGGAGATAAACAAGGCGCGCCAGTGGCCCGAACCGAAAGACGGAGAACCGCGACTGCACATCAAAGAACAGTCAGAATCGGTGCTTCCGGAAATTGAATGCGATATCTGCGGGCATGTATCTACTGACCCAGAGGGGCGGCACCACTGCTGCGAGGATAACAGCAATGATTGATAAATATCGTTTAGATGATTTACGGCTTGAATCCGGCGAAAAAGGTGAGCTCGCTCGATGGGTGATTCAGTTACAAACAGACCTGGATAGCGAGCGTAGAAAGGTCGTCGCGCCGCCAGTGCCTATAGTGCCATCCGGCTGGGTGCTGGTGCCATTAGTGCCTACACAAGAAATGTGCGATGCGGTGCTATGGAGTGCCTGCCCTTCGCTCGATGGTGACGGAGCACGATTTATCTACAACGTTATGACTGATGTTGCACCCTATGCGCCTAGTATACTGCCACCGCCAGCAGTACCAAAACAGGAGGCTTTATAACGTGAATAACTTAATGATCGACCTCGAAACAATGGGTAAAAAACCAAATGCCCCAATCGTTTCAATTGGTGCTGTTTTCTTTGATCCTCAATCTCGTGAATTGGGTCCTGAGTTCTATGCAGTTGTCAGCCTCGAAAGTGCAATGGAGTCAGGCGCAGTTCCTGATGGCGATACTATTATTTGGTGGATGAAACAAAGTGCAGAAGCGCGGGCGGCAATTTGCATTGATGATGTAATGCCGATCGCCGATGCACTTTCTGAATTGAACCATTTTATTCTTCAGCACGCCGACAACCCGAAATATATGAAGGTCTGGGGAAACGGTGCAACATTCGATAACGTCATTTTACGAGGTGCATATGAGCGCGCTGACCACATCTGTCCGTGGGAATTCTGGAATGATCATGACGTACGAACAATCGTAACCCTCGGTCGCGGGATAGGATTCGATCCCAAGCGAGACATGCCATTCGATGGTGACATGCATAACGCACTGGCTGATGCCCGTCACCAGGCAAAATATGTATCAGCCATCTGGCAAAAATTAATTCCTGCTGAATGAATTAATAGAAGAGGTAAATTATGACTACTACCGATTTTATGGAAGAGCAGGAAGTGTTTGACCTGCTCAAAAAGAAAAAAACAGCAATCTGGCGTTTACGAAAAGAACATGGATTCCCTAACCCGGTACTTACCTACCCTTCCCGATACAGCAGAAAAGCTGTAATGAAATGGATAGATGAGGGTGGCGTCAACCGAGCTGTTTGACATGCCAGAATATCTTATCAGCATACAGTTCATACGCCGCTTTCTGCTCCACCAGCCAGTCGTGTTTGTTATAAACCGCCATCACTCCCCCGAGCTCATGCCCCAACATCTTTTCAAGGACGTGGGGCATCACCCCCTCCCCCGATAAGTTTGTCACCAGCGATCGCCTGAAGTCGTGTGTTCGCCACTCCGGAATATCAATTTTATCCCTTAATTTTTTCATGTATAGATTGGCTGACGAGCGATCTATCGCCTTGTCCAGTTCCTGACCAGGAAAAAGAATATCCCTGCCGGAATTGAGTAACCTTTCCACGTATGGTTTCACCTGGTCGAATACAGGACGCCGGATAACGTTCCCCATCTTGGAATGCTCTCCTGGTGTGGTCCAGATGAGATCATCCATATTAAACTCGCTGGCAGTTGCAAGCCGCAATTCAGACAAACGGGCCCCCCATAGCAACAGCAACTGGTGAAGAACTTTGTTGGAGGAAACGATCTTGCTGTTCTCCAGTGCCAGCCAGACTTTTGCAAGCTCGGTATAGGTGAGAACCCGGCTACCAACATCGGGCTTTTTCCCAATGGTTTTAACGCTGAGTTTCAATACGTCACATGACGGGATCAACTGACGACTAATGCACCAGTTCATCACGGATCGAAGCTGGAGAAGTAATACCCTGGCTTTCTTGCCGTTCTTCTTTTCCTGCTTATCGAAGAACCTGACCCAGGATGAAACGGGAATGTTGACTACCGGCGCATCCGGGAATTCTGTGTACATGGTGTTGTACACAACAGACTTGTACAGCGTCTGAGTGTTGGGCTTGAGTGTCTCAACGTATTTGGTCCACCACTGATCCAGACACTCCTTCAACGTTAGCTCGCCATCTTCTTTGGCAAAATAATTTTTAGGGTTCAGTCCCTTGATGTACAATTCGCGCATCTCACCGACTATCACGCGAGCCTCTTTGAGAGACATAGCAGGATATCGGCCAACAGAAAGGCGAACAGGCTTACCGTTCCATCGGTAACGATACTGAAACGTAATCGTTCCGGTTGGGGTGATACGCACACTCAGACCGTCACCATCTGTGACTTCGGGTGCGCCATTGTAAGGCTTGGCATTTATGCTGCGAAGTTTGGTATCACTGAGGGCCACGGCTTAGTATCCTGTACACACTGAACTTCAGCATTCTGTACTCAATCTGTACGCAATGGCAAGTGAACGAAGTGATTTCATAAGCGGAAACATGAGAAAGGTTACGAAATAAAAGGAATGAAATGCTTGATGGGGTGCGGACTGATAGGATAACATTCAACACAAGAAGAACACTTAAAAATCAGTTAGTTCAAAGTCCCCTTAGTTAAATGGATATAACGAGCCCCTCCTAAGGGCTAGTTGCAGGTTCGATTCCTGCAGGGGACACCATATCTACTTCTCCTGTCGTCTCGTCAACCCAACTCAATAAAATCCTAAAATAATCAATACATCACCCGCTATTCAGGCTTATCAACATCAACCTGTACCTACCCCACTCCACCGGAATCAAGTGCCACTTAGGTGCCTGGATGGGGCTTATCGTGTTCAATGGAAAGTGGGGCCCCCAAATGCCACTCAATGCACGCCAGGACAAAACGGGAAGAAGCGAGAAAAACTCTGGCCGCTGGAAGTACTATCGTTATTGCAACGGATAGAGAAACGCGGGGCATATGGACTGCCCCTCCCCCGGTAGACGATCCGGCCCTATACCTAAGCAGGCCATATGTGTTAGATATCTGACCTGATATCCTCATTTATCTTCTGTTGGTTTCAGCACCATCGAATGTCCTTCCAGCTCAATGACTCTCGGTTTATCCGGATCGAGGTCTGCCCGCGCCAGTACCAGCCGCCAGTCATTCCAGTCCGCGCCGAAAAATTTGAGAGAAATAAATAAAACAGCGTAAATCCCGGCCATAACAGGTGCGCTACGATAAAGCTCAAAATAGATATCACCCTCACGCCCACACTCACACTGCGGCGTCATGGTTATTGTCCTGAACTCAGGGAAGGCTATTGCATAGACAACATAGTGATCGCCTCTTCCCATCACGGCCATTTCCACATAGTCACCGGCTCGGACATGAGTCTTTCCCAGCCAGCCGCTAAATGGCACGCCATTAATCTTTCCTCGAACAAAATCACAGGCATCTTTTATGCGAATTTTGCTTTGCCCCGTGACAGCAGAACCGGCCGCATTTCCCGTTACCGCAAGTAAGAGGCTTCCCACCTGGTCACTGGCTTCTTGTGTGGCAAACTCTTCCGGGTCATATTCACGATCGGTGAAATAACCGATCACTTTCTGCACACTAAATTCTTCCAGCACACCACTAACCTTAAACAAAGGCTTACGCGGTGGTAGCTCTGGAGGTGGTGGTTCCGTTGCCAGGATTGCTTCCAGTTGCGGGATTTTCTCTTCCAGGGATGCAATCTCTGCTCTGATGCCGTCCATATAGCGAGCAGACAAATTTTCATTATGTTGATTCCTTTCCAGATTTTCCCGTCGGTTCTTCAGTTGAATCCTGGAACCCGATAGCTCCATTTTGAGTTCTTCAAAATTAGTAAACTCACCTGAAGCTTTTCTGTTCTTGTTCATAACACTGCTCCCAGCGCCTTATTAAACGCTTCCTGCTGATTGTCACATTCTTTATTACTGCGCATCAGAAATCCCTTTCAGTAATAATAAAAATAATGTCGGTATGACGTATCAAAGGGCATATCTCGATCTGTAACGGGTGGTATATCCAGAGATATTTGTTTTAATCGCTCTTTAGTTGATTTTTTTAGATCAACCCATCGAGGCTTAGAAAATTTAAGCGTACTGAAGATGTCTTCAGCAAGTTTTATTACTGGTCCCGGATCTTTTCTTATGAGGTAAATAGAACGCCAGAAAGCCAAAATTAGTGCAATGCTAAATATTGCTGTGCCAAACGCAATTACTTCCCAGTCCAGCCCCATAAAACGCAGGACAATTAAAAAAGCCAGATATACACCGGAGATGGCAGGAAATCCGCATCCTTTGCCAAAGCTAATTTCAGCCTCACGTCCATTGCTGCAACGCGGTGTAATAGAAATTGTCCGTAACACTGGGAGCATGATGGCGTACACCAGATAGTGCCCATCTTTCTCGCTAATAGCCATTTCAACATAATCACCAGGCCGAACATGGGTTTGCCCCAACCAACCATGAAAAGGAATACCGTTGATCTTTCCTCGAACAAAATCGCAGGCATCATTTTGACGAATTTTACTTTGCCCTGTGACAGCAGAACCAGCTGTATTTCCTGTCATCGCCAATAAAAGGCTACCCACTTGATCGCTAGCCTCCTGTTGGGCAAAGGCTTCGGGATCATATTCACGATCGGTGAAATAGCCGATCACTTTCTGCACGCTGAATTCTTCCAGCACACCACAGACCTTAAACAACGGCTGACGTGGTGGCAGCTCTGGTGGCGGTGGCTCTGTAGCCAGGATTGCTTCCAGTTGCGGGATTTTCTCTTCGAGAGAGGTAATTTCAGTAGTCAGACGCTTTAAGTACATTGATAAATCAGGGTCATCCTGATTTTCTTCCAGGCTTTTTTTGTCTATCCTTAGACTAATTCTGGCGCTAGATAACTCTCTTTTTACTTCTTCGAAATCAGTAAACTCACCCGAATATTTTCTGTTCTTTGTCATAGCACCGCTCCCAGCGCCTTCAGGTGATAGCGGTTGAGACTTAACGCATCCAGAACAGGAGGAACAGTGGTCATCGTGGCTTCCTTGTACTGACCCGACACCCGATGGGTTCCATGCCGGGGACGATTATGTTTCTCAGCCCGGCAGGACTGATCTGAGTAAATGCTGTAATGAAGACTGCAGACCAGCCATCAGCCCGAGGGTCACCACCAACGCCAGGGTGATATGGGCGAGGCGGGAATGGAACAGCGTGCCGTGCACCGTCGGGCGGCGCTCCACAATGAGTGGTGCCGACAGCAGAGGGTCGCCTTCAGGTACCAGCGCATTGAGGGATTCAAGCAACTGGTCAAATTCGCGCTTGTGTTTATGTACTTCAGCGCGTCCCATCCCCAGGGTATAGACCCGCTGATGCAGCACCAGCAAACGTCTGTCCGGTGCTATCTCTCGCAGCAACTGCCGGGTGCGCTCTCTGATGTTCTCTCCGGCATGCATGGTGAGCAGGTAAACACTCTGTAATGGCGCATGCAGCCAGGCGACATTGTCATCCCATTCGGCAGTATTCAGCACCACGTAATCCACCAGCGCACACTGTGCCAGAAGAACATCCTGTATAAACGCCTCAGACGCTTTCGTGTTTTTCAGCGTTTCCTGCACCTGCTCCACCAGTTTTACACCACGACGATAAAACGCTTCATCGCGCACCAGCGCAGGCTGATGGTGAATGTCCATGATAAAAAGGTACGTATCCTGCAGCAGGGTATCGATATATACACTGGCACTGTCATCTGTGGCAGGAGGGAGTAAATGAGATGAATGGGCTGACAAATCCAAAATACGTCACATCCTGTGCTGAATATTTTGTTGCTAAGCTTATTCCGGTTTAAAAACAGATCAATAAGGTGAAGCGTAACAAACAGTAACTGGCAAATGTTTTATTCACGAACATCCACAGGCAGTCTGGCATTGAATGATGTCAATCATTATTTCCCCCGACTCAGGAATATTAATTCTTCATAAAATTTATTTATTCAATGAATTGATTATCGAAAAACATTCACTAAAAATTTATGTAATTCAGTTTTTTCTAAAATGAGATGAAATTATTTATGGATTCTGAATATCACAACGCATATCCGAGAACGCCTCATAGCATCTACGTGACCTGCGGGCGGCCCGCCGGCGAATCTCGGGCAAAACGAGTATTTTGGTTATTCAACGTATCTATCTCAAAGAGAGTAGACCTCAGGATTACCGGGGCGGTTAAAATAGCCCTCATAAACACAACTCAATGTGTCTTTTTAGAGTATCCTCACGCCGTCAATGGGTTTGCGAGGGATCAGGCTCTTAGCCAAAGTTAAAATTAAGAACATCCATTCTGGAGACAATAATGTACCGAAGCGTTTGATAAAGCAGGAATGGATATCACCGTGCATAAAGGTATTCTTCAGCGAGAATGCTCAACCCTTTATCGCGCGGATGTTAGAAATGAAATCAATAGACTACGTTCAGCGACCGATGACGATCTTAGGGCGCCAAATGCAGATTCCATTGCGCGTCGAACGGCATGGTTCTGTGAGAATAGCGCGATACTGCGTACTGAACACAGTAATCTGTTAGAAGCGGCCCATCACTTGCTGGTAAGCCGATTTAACACCACAGCAGATGAAATGCCGGTGGTGGTGAGAAGTGAAAAACAGATCACGTTCCATTCCATGAATTTTTGCCCAACGCTAGAGGCATGCAAAATATTACGTCTGGATACACGGCACGTGTGTAAACTCCTGAATGAAGATTCCACAAACAGGCTGGTCAAACATATTGACCGCAAACTTCGCTTCTCACGGAATTACGTGAATCTACGTCCCTATACGCCTTTTTGCGAAGAATTTATCTCACTTGATGATTGATATTTCAGGAGAGATCGTCCGTGAAATAAAAATGCATCATCACGATAAAATATATCCCTTGCTGTATTCACTCGCCTGTTTTCGACGCCCGCCTTACTGGCCGGGCGTCGTCGTTCAGCGCTTCACACCCCTGCGCATTTTCCGGGTCGCGTATAACGCGTCCGGGTTTATCCAGAGATCATGCGCCATATCATGACGCTTGCGGTTTTTAAGCTCACGCAGCGTAATGCCGCGAATCTTTCCCTCAGCAACCCACCGCGCAATCTCCCCCGTACTGACTCGCAACTGCTTTTTCATCACCGACAACAGACTGACCTGAAAGGCGGTCGTTAAGCTGATAGTGACCTTCACCTGTTGATGCCGGGCAAGCGTCACCCGCCACTGCTCGCGAACAGCAAAGTCCGGAAGCCCGGAGAGTTCGGCATTATTTCGCTTCAGAACCTGGCGATCGTGGGCGAAAAGCAGTATCGCGCTTGCGTCATTGGCAGCGATCCGCGCATAAAGGTCGCGGTCAATACGGCTGACAGGGAGTCGCGAGAACAGGCTGATATTCCAGGTGTAATCACAATGAAGGCATTTGTAGATGCTCCAGACATCCAGTAACTTCTTCTGCGAATTCATTCTGAAAGCCCCGGAAGGGATGAAATCACGTTTGATATTGCAGGCAGGACAGCGCTTCGCGATGCGCTGATAGCCCACGGGACTGACGATCCATGTGACGTGCATGTAGACCCTTTTTTAACCCATACAAAAACGGATTCGTCCTGAACGAATCATGAATTTTGCTATGCGAAAAATATTTTTAGATATCTTTCAGTGGGTTAAGAAAAGATTTCCAGCACAACAATCCCTTGAGTTAACGATGAGTCGGTAAGACTAACAGACCCCTGTTCTCTCAATACATAAATCAAATCAATATTTGTGACACATCCAGCAGGGTTATTTGATCTGGCATCGGATTCTTCTCGAAAATTAACCGTATATTCATTCATCAACCACAGGACACAAGGAGCGTTAAATGTCACAGCAAGAACCGTTTTGCCACGCCTGCGGAATGCCACTTTCCGCGCCCGATGCCAAAGGGGCAAGCGATAAATACTGTGCGTATTGCAGCGATGCCGAAGGCAATCTGAAGCCCTGGGATGAAGCCGTTTCCGGTCTGGCGGGATTTCTGGATTCCTGGCAAAAAGTGGGACCTGAAGAGTCACGTAAACGCGCAATCCGTTACCTGACGTCTATGCCCGCGTGGGCACACAAAGCGGACGACTAAACCGCTGATGTCCAGCCAACGGTCAGATGCCGTCGTTATTCTGCATGAAATCTACGGCATCAATGTGCATATACATCGCACCAGCGACATCTGGCAAGCGCGCGGATTCGAGGTTTACACCCCCGCGCTTTTTCCACATGACAGTCCATATGACTACGCACAACAGGATGAGGCGTATCGCAATTTTTCACACCGCGTTGGTTTTGATCCGCAGCCCATCTTAACGCTGCTCACCACACTGCGCGCACGGCATCGCAAACTGATTGTTATCGGCTACAGTGCCGGGGCAACGCTCGCATGGCGAGTCGCAGGAAGCGGCTTGTGTGACGGGGTTATTTGCCATTACGGCTCGCGAATCCGCCAGTACAGCGATGAGGTACCCCACTGCCCTGCGCTGGTGATCATGGCCCGCCACGAACCGTCATTCAACCCAGAGGAGCTGCAACAGAAACTGGAAAAACTCCCCCTGGTACAATGCCATATGTTCGATGCCCGGCACGGTTTCTGCGACGCCGACAGCCCCGGACACCTTGCGTGGCAGGCGCGCCATGCTGTCGCCGATGCGATCGCATTTGTCGACGCTATCTGCGGATAGTCGACAGGATCGCCTTTATAGCCAGCGGCGAACCTGATCAGCATAGTCTTCCCACTGTGCGCCAAAGCGCTTATGAAGCTGGTACTCTTCAAAATCGATATGCAAACGGGCCACCGCCAGCATAAAGAACGGTACGGCAATCAGGCCTGGCAGACTGCCCATCCAGAGCGCAACGGCAAGTTGCACACCCGTCAGTCCAAGATAAATAGGGTTTCGGCTCCAGGCATAACATCCGTGCGTGACCAGCGTCGTCGTTTTATCCGCCTGAAGCGGATTGAGCGTGGTGCGATTCACATGCATGTGCCACGCGGTCATCAGGATGACGCCAAGGCTTAGCGCGGCAATGGCCAGGCTCGGGATCCGGGTGACCAGACCAAAGGTCAAACGCGGATTTGCCGTCAGACAATCTCCCACGACAAAGATTAACAGGATGACCGGCGGCGGAAACCGACTCCTGAGCTTTTCGAGACGCGCGTTGATCGGTTTCATTTCTCTCCTTCTGCACCGCGAATATTTGAGACTTTTCAGATCCCTTTGAATATTGCCTGATAAATTATTATTAAACTATGCTCAATACGGTGCGGTAATTCCTCTCTTTTCAAAAAGGTGATAATTATGGCCGGTTGGTTTGAATTAAGTAAGAGTACAAACGATCAGTTCCGTTTTGTATTGAAAGCAGGTAATGGCGAGGTGATCCTCACGAGCGAGCTGTATACCACGAAGGCGGCGGCAGAAAACGGCATTGCCTCCGTTCAGTCGAACAGCCCGCTGGACGAGCGCTACGAAACCAAAACAGCGTCGAACGGTAAGTTCTTTTTTAATTTAAAAGCAGGTAACCATCAGGTCATTGGCACCAGCCAGATGTATGCCTCCACGCAGTCGCGTGACGTCGGTATCGCGTCAGTAAAAACAAACGGCAGCAGCAAAACGATAAAAGAGCAGATCTGATTTTTTGACATAAATAGCCAGATCGGGAAATACCGATCTGGCCTTTTATATCAAAGGACCTTACTTAAAAATTCAGCCGTTCGCGGATTCGCTGGCGACGTAAAAAGCACATCAGGCGTTCCTTCTTCCTGAATAATACCGTGATCGATAAAAATAACCCGGTCAGCCACTTCACGGGCAAACCCCATTTCATGGGTGACGATCGCCATGGTCATGCCTTCGTTGGCCAGGTTCTTCATGACCTCCAGCACATCCCCGACTAACTCCGGGTCCAGCGCCGAGGTTGGCTCGTCGAACAGCATGATCGAGGGATTCATTGCCAGCGCGCGCGCAATCGCCACGCGCTGCTGTTGACCGCCCGACAGGCGCGAAGGCCAGGCGTCGCGTTTATCGCTTAGCCCGACTTTTTCCAACAGCATTTCAGCCCGACTGACCGCGTCACTGCGGGAGAGACCCAACAGCATTTGCGGTGCCATCATCAGGTTGTCCAGCACCGTCATGTGCGGAAACAGATTAAAACGCTGGAACACCATCCCCACGCTTTCACGCATTTTATTGAGATCGGTTTTGCGATCGTGAACGGCAAAACCATTCACCATCACTTCGCCTTCTGTGACTGTCTCAAGCGCATTCATACAGCGCAAGAAGGTGCTTTTCCCGGACCCTGACGGACCAATGATGCATACCACCTCCTGCGGTTTGATATCACAGTCAATCCCGCGCAGAACGTGGTTGTCACCAAAGTGTTTATGTAAATTTTTAATGTGGATCACTTTTACCAAACCTTTTTTCCAGACGGTTAACCAGCTGCGCCAGCAGGAAGGTGAGTACCCAATACACCAGTGAAATGGTCAGGTAGGGTTCCCAATAGGTTGCGTAAGCCCCTGAAACCGTACGCGCCGCGTAGGCCAAATCGGCAAGCCCGATCGCCGAGGCGAGTGAGGAATCTTTGACAATCGCAATGGCGTTATTGCCCAGCGGAGGAAGAATGCGGCGAAAAGCCTGAGGCAGGATCACTTTGCGCATGGTTTTCCACCATGGCATCCCCAGTGCCCGCGAGGCTTCCATCTGGCCAGGATCAATCGACTGGATCCCCGCACGGAAGATCTCGGAAACATAGGCCCCGGCGTTCAGCGTGATCGCCACAATACAGGATAAGAACGCCCCGTAACCCGAGCGCAATTCGCGGGCAAAATCGGCGCTCATCAGCCCGCTGGTGACCAGCATTCCGTCACGGGGATTGATGAACAACGGCACCAGCGCAAAATGGACGACCATGATCTGTACAAACAGTGGCGTTCCGCGAAAGGCGCTGACGTAGAAACGAACGGGATACTGAACAAGATAGCGGAGTGCGTATTTCCAGAAGCCGTGCTCGGCTTTCGCCATGCGGCCCAGCCCCAGCGTCAGCCCCCAGAGTGTGCCAAGACAGACACAGATGATGGTGCATTTTATGGTCATCCACGCGCCTTCCATAAATAATGGCGCATACTCCTGGATGATTTCCCAACGAAATCCCGTCATGGTTTTCCCCTGCAAAAAAGCTGACACAGACATCGTGTCAGCCTAAAAAAATGAATAAAGCAAATTACTCTGACGGAAGCGTCGGGACTTCGCTGTCAAACCAGGTTTTATAAATTTTATCGTAGGTACCGTCAGCGATGATTTTCTTCAGTCCCGCGTTAATCTTCTGCTGTAATTCGGTATTCCCTTTGGCGACCGCAATACCAAAATACTGGCGCTCAAACTTGGCATCCGGGACGAGCTTGAACTGTTTCTCCGGATGCTGCTTGATGTAGTATTTCACCACGCCCACATCACCGACCGCCGCGCTAACGCCATCTTCAAACAACTCCTGCAGCATTAACGGGGTATTATCGAAACGCTTAATCGCGGTGCTGTTTTTCCCCAGAACGCCAGAAACCACAATGTCACCGGTGCTGGAGTTAACGACGCCAACCTTTTCCGTTTTCAGCGAGTCCAGAGAACTCACTTTTGAATCAGCCGGAACGACAATGGATTGCTCCGCCGGGAAATATGGAAGAGAAAAATCTACCATCTGCTTACGTTTATCCGTGATGGTGATCCCCGAAATAATGATGTCGCGATCCCCGGAACCCAGCGTCGCGAAAATACCTTCCCACGGCGTGTTGACCAGTTTGACATCAAAATTTTCTGCTTTAGCAATGGCTTTAATAATGTCGATATCAAAGCCTTCCAGCTGTTTCTGGCTGTTTTCAAATTCGAATGGGCGATAGGTGCCACCCGCGCCGACCACATAGGTTTCTTGTGCTGCAAAAGCGGCCCCGGTCAACACCATCATCAAACATCCTGCTTTTATCCACTGACTGAACATTCCCTTCCCCTGTTATTTTTATGCACATTTACTGCATAAAAATACCCAAACTGATTTCCTTATGCAATCACAATCTGATCCGCGGCTTACCTCGCCGAATCGCCGTTTAGCTCACCGCGTTTACAGCCTTTGCGCCTTCCTGCGCCATTGCGACAAACGCCCTGGCGGCAGCGGTTCGCCAGGCACCTTTGCGCTGCAATAATACGGCCGTGCGTTCGAGCAGTTGTGGCGTCAGTGAAACGGCCCGCAGATCGTTGCGTTGCATTGCGATAGGCGCAGGCAGTAGCGTGGATAATCCGGTACGTCGCACCAGTTCCAGCACCGCGCTGATGGAATTGACCTCCATGAGGATCTGCGGTCGCAGTCCAGCCTGGCGGCAGTAACGGTCAATCTGTTCCCGGGTAGCAAACTCCGCGCTCAATAAAATCAACTTTTCATCATTAAGCACGCTCAAATCCGCCGACGCTTGCGCCGCCAACGGATGATGACTTGCCACAACCAGGGCCAGGTTTTCGGTCAGCAACGGCTGTGCATCGATATCCGCAGAGTGAATCTCATCAAAGGCAATACCGACATCGAGTTCATCATTGACCAGCATCTCTTCGATTTTGTCCTGCGAGAGTTCCTGCAGCTGTAAGGTCACATTGGGATAGCGGGTATAGAATTCAGCCAGCAGCGGGCCGATAAACCAGGCGGTAAAAGTCGGCGTCACCGCGACGCGCAGGGCACCCCGACTCAGATCCTCTACATCATGAATAGCGCGTTTGCCCTCTTCCAGCGCCTGTAGCGCGCTACGCGCATAGCGCAGATAAACCTCTCCCGCATCCGTCAACCGGGTCGTACGCCCGCTGCGATCGAACAACTGCACGCCTAACCTCTCCTCCAGTTGCCTGATTTGCTGCGAAAGCGCCGGTTGCGAAACGTGCAGCGCCGCCGCTGCACGAGTGAATCCGTGATGCTCCGCCACGGCAAGAAAATAGTGAGTATGTCGATCCAGCATCGCCTTTACCTATAAGATTTTTCAATAGACTCCATTATAAATGAGACTTTTATCTTATGATGCGAAGCGCGTAGCCTGTGTCCATCGCATCGCGAGACAGAGGATTATTCGTGAAAGAGATTATTGATGGCTTCCTGAAGTTTCAGCGCAAGGTATTTCCTGAACGCGCGGAATTGTTCAGACGCCTTGCCACCCAGCAAAACCCCCGTGCGTTATTCATCTCCTGTTCGGACAGCCGTCTGGTTCCCGAACTGGTCACGCAGCGCGAGCCAGGCGATCTGTTTGTGATCCGCAACGCCGGTAACATTGTGCCGTCATACGGTCCGGAGCCCGGCGGGGTGACCGCCTCGGTGGAATACGCCGTCTCTGCACTTCGCGTCAACGACATTGTGATCTGTGGGCACTCCGACTGCGGCGCGATGACCGCCATTGCTGGCTGTCACTGCCTGGATCACATGCCCGCCGTCGACCACTGGTTGCGCTATGCGGACTCCGCTCGCGTGGTCAACGAATCACGGACACACACCTCTTTGGCCGAGAAAACGGCCTCGATGGTGCGTGAAAACGTCATCGCACAACTCGCCAACATCCAGACCCATCCCTCCGTGCGCCTCGCACTTGAGGAGGGGCGCATTGCGCTCCACGGCTGGGTTTACGACATCGAAAGCGCAGAGATTACCGCTTACGACGGTGCCAGCGGACAGTTCGTCTCTCTGGCGAAAAACCCAGACACCTGCGCGATGCCTTACCGCCAGCCATCCGCAGCCTGAGCAATTTTTTAACGTATCAAAGAGGTTTCATCATGATTCAGTCGCAAATTAACCGTGATATTCGCCTGGCGCTGGCCGACCAGATTCTGCTGAGCAAAGCCAAAAAAGATCTCACGTTTGCCCAACTTGCGGACGGCACCGGTTTATCAGAAGCGTTTGTCACTGCCGCGCTGCTCGGTCAACATGCTCTCCCGGCCGATGCTGCGCGTCTCGTCGGCGAGAAACTGGCCCTCGACAGCGATGCGGTACTGTTGTTACAGACCATTCCTCTGCGCGGCAGTATTGACGATCGCGTACCGACAGACCCGACGATGTACCGTTTCTATGAGATGTTGCAGGTTTACGGCACCACGCTAAAAGCGCTGGTTCACGAAAAATTTGGCGACGGCATTATCAGCGCCATTAATTTCAGGCTGGAGGTAAAAAAAGTGGCGGATCCAGAAGGCGGTGAACGCGCCGTGATTACTCTGGATGGTAAGTACTTGCCGACGAAACCTTTTTAATCCATCAGAACGATGCGCCCTGACGTATCGTTCTTCTTTTCTCTGCTCACAGGAGTCAAGCATGTCTGCACATGACAACTATCTGCAACAGGCACTGGTCCTGGCTGCCCGCAACGTTGAACAGGGTGGACGCCCGTTTGGCGCAGTTATTGTTCGCAACGGCGAAACGATCGCCGAAGCCGTCAATACATTGCATCTGGATGATGATCCCACCGGGCATGCGGAACTCAACGCCATTCGGGCGATTGCGGCCCATTCCGGCAGCGCGGCGCTTCGCGAATGCGTGGTTTACGCCAGCGGACAACCGTGCCCGATGTGCCTTAGCGCGATGTATCTCACCGGCGTAAAAGAAGTCTGGTTCGCCAACAGCAATGGCGACGGCGAAACGTTCCGTCTCTCCACGGCGGCCATTTATCAGCAACTACAGCAGCCTCTCGAACAACAAACGCTGCCCATTCATCATCTTCCGCAGCCCAATGGACTGGCCGTTTATCAACGCTGGGCTGAAAAACAGTCATGAACAAAACCCCCCGCGTTGGCCTGATGCTGCTGATTCTGGTGCTGATTGGCCTGAATATGCGTCCACTACTGACCTCTGTCGGCCCCCTCATGCCGCAACTGCGTGCCGCCAGCGGCATGAGCTTTGCCGTGGCGTCGCTGCTCACAGCGCTACCGATGATCGCCATGGGCGCGCTGGCGTTGGCAGGTGGGTGGATCCATCGCCATACCAGTGAGCGTCTCAGTGTCGCCTTAAGTTTGTTGATGGTTATTATCGGCGCGCTGCTTCGTGAACTGGCGCCGCACAGCGTTGTGCTGCTCAGCAGCGCTCTGCTGGGCGGCATTGGTATTGGGATCATTCAGGTTGTGATGCCCACGGTGATTAAACGTCTTTTCCGTCGCCGCATGCCGCAGGTAATGGGGCTCTGGTCAGCCGCACTCATGGGCGGAGGGGGGCTCGGTGCAGCGCTGACGCCGTGGATCGCGCAACACAGCGAACTCTGGCATCGCTCGCTGGTATGGTGAGCTTTGCCCGCGCTGATTGCCCTGGTCGGCTGGCTGGCGCAGAGTCGCGCAGCAGAGATGCCTTCACCTCACCCGAAAAGCGCTGTCGTACGCGTCGTCATCAATCCACGCGCCTGGACGCTGGGACTTTATTTTGGCGTGATCAATGGCGGTTATGGCAGTCTGATTGCCTGGCTGCCGCCATACTATATTCAACTGGGCGAAAGTACGCAGTTCAGCGGCACGTTGCTGGCACTGATGACCGTCGGCCAGACAGCGGGGGCGCTGATATTATCGATGCTCGCGCGTCATCAGGATCGCCGTAAACTGCTGCTCTTCACGCTGACCTTACAGATGATTGGCTTTTGCGGCTTTATCTTCTGGCCTGTGCAACTGCCTATTCTTTGGGCCGTGGTTTGCGGAATCGGTCTGGGTGGCGCATTTCCTTTATGTCTCGTGCTGGCGCTCGACCACGCCCAACATCCGGTGATATCCGGAAAACTAGTCGCTTTTATGCAGGGGATTGGATTTATTATCGCCGGCCTCTCTCCGTGGTTCTCCGGCATATTGCGTAGTCTGAGCGGCAATTACTGGCTTGACTGGACGTTCCACGCCCTCTGTGTTGCTGGGCTGATGGCGCTCACGCTGCGTTTCGTGCCCGCGCGCTATCCACAAGAGTGGTCAGTCACCGAATAAGGCGCGAAGGAAAGAAAGAGGGAATTAACCGGGTCGTTCTGGTTGTTCCTAACAACGAAAGTGCCAGTTAGCTGGCACTTTCCCACAGGACGCGACAACCCAATATAAAAAATGGCAATCATCAATATTAATGATTTATTGCCGTGCGAATTAACGCTTACCGTAACCCACCATAAAACGAATGATCAGGCCGCAGGCCGGTGAAAGAAAAAGAAACAATCCTGTGACCATTTCATCACCCGCAGTCAACCACATCGTGGTGTAGTATATCAGCACCGCCAGAACGACCATGCCGATAAACGCGCTAATGGCTGATATCCAACCTAAAACCTGCGCGATATAACCACTAACACCCAGCATACTCGCGAGCAGAAAGGCTAAAAAAAAGATCATCGCCGTACCTCCTTTTTGCGTGAACTCCAAACGTAAATCCTTACTCTCCTTATACTTTTAAGCATAAACTAAAGCGCCACCTCCGGCAAATCTCACAACTTTTTTATAACATGTGTAATTATACGAATATTCCGCATTGTGCTTTTCTAACCTTATTAAAAACAAACAATTAAAAAACACGACATTATTCTTTATACGCAATGCAAATATTTACGCTTCTTGATTAATTATTTGTGGCTGACATTAATCTCCTGGTGGTACATTATACGTCCAGCATTCATGCCCCTCGTGGTTTTATCCTGACGCAGTTTTACACTCTTTGCAGGAACCATTGTCGTACATGATGGCCTAAGACATTGAGTGTACCGCGTTGGAGAATACGTCTTCTGCGATACAAAAATGGGTATCTTTAGAAGGTATTTATGTTCCCAAAATGCAAATTTTCCCGCGCGTTCCTGCATCCGCGTTACTGGCTCACCTGGTTTGGACTCGGTGTACTCTGGTTATTGGTGCAACTGCCCTACCCTGTTTTGTGCTTTCTCGGCACCCGGACGGGTGCGCTGGCGCGCCCCTTCCTGAAACGTCGCGAGTCCATCGCCCGTAAAAACCTTGAGCTCTGCTTCCCGTCTTATTCTCAGGAACAGCGTGAAAAGATGATTGAAGAGAATTTCCGTTCTCTTGGGATGGCGCTGCTGGAAACCGGCATGGCCTGGTTCTGGCCGGACCGTCGCGTGCGTAAATGGTTTGATGTTGAGGGACTGGATAACCTGCAACGCGCGCAGGCGCAAAACCGCGGCGTGATGGTCGTTGGCGTTCACTTTATGTCACTGGAGCTGGGTGGCCGGGTGATGGGTCTTTGCCAGCCGATGATGGCGACCTATCGTCCACACAACAATCCGCTGATGGAGTGGGTACAGACCCGCGGACGGATGCGTTCGAATAAAGCGATGATCGGCAGAAACAATTTGCGCGGCATCGTTGGTGCCCTGAAAAAAGGGGAAGCCGTCTGGTTTGCACCTGACCAGGATTACGGCCCGAAGGGCAGTTCTTTCGCTCCGTTCTTCGCCGTTAAAAATGTAGCGACCACTAATGGTACTTATGTGCTGTCGCGCCTGTCAGGTTCCGCGATGCTCACCGTAACGATGGTCAGAAAAGCCGGTAACTGCGGCTACCGTCTGTATATCTCCCCGGAGATGCAAGGCTACCCGGCGGATGAAAATCAGGCTGCAGCCTATATGAACAAAATTATCGAAAAAGAGATCATGCGCGCCCCCGAGCAGTATCTTTGGATCCACCGCCGCTTTAAAACCCGCCCATTGGGTGAAGCCTCGCTCTACATTTAAAAAAGGCCGCAAGGCCTTTTTTATTGTCTGTCACTCGCTAATAACCTTGATTCTGATAAGGTTTTTGTCCTCATTTTTTGGGCCGTAAATCGCGTCGCTCAAAGGCGATTTATTACCCTCTGCAATTATACTGTCGCCGAATCCCGACAGTTGTAAGTTACTAAAAGTAAATAAGAAAATGCCTCTTGTCTCGCCTCATTTTTAGGCGTACATTAGCGCCGTCTGGAGCAATCAACGCACAGAATTCTGAGGTGATACCGCCGACGAAACAAGGAACATTCCGGGTTTCGTTTTTATCGGTCTCAGCTCTCTATAATCAGATGAGATGAAATTCATTCAGGCGTATCAGTTATTGCGCGGAGAGATGAAAGTGAAATATTTCTTTATGGGCATTTCTTTTATGGTCATCGTTTGGGCCGGTACGTTTGCTCTGATGATCTAAAGACAACAATGCAGCAAAGAAAACAGGAGCCGATGGCTCCTGTTTGCGTTTGGATGGACAGTACGTTTTACTCGAGGGTTTCAGAAGCCGATTTCGTTCCGGCAGGCAACAGGCCATCGGCGCGGAACATTGATTTAATTCCTCTGATCGCCTGACGGATACGATCGCGGTTCTCAATCAGCGCAAAGCGCACATGGGTATCACCATAATCACCAAAACCAATGCCGGGCGATACACACACTTTGGCGTCGTTCAGGAGCTTCTTCGCGAAGTCCAGCGACCCCATCCCGGCATACTGCTCAGGGATCTTCGCCCACACGTACATTGAAGCCTTCGGCATTTCGACCATCCACCCGGCCTCATGCAGTCCTTTCACCAGCACGTCACGGCGACGCTTGTACTGCTCGGCGATATCCCGCACGCACTGCTGATCGCCTTCCAGCGCCGCAATCGCCGCCACCTGCAGCGGGGTAAATGTGCCGTAGTCGTGATAGCTCTTAATCCGCGCCAGGGCGTTGACCAGCGTTTTGTTGCCGACCATAAAGCCAATGCGCCAGCCAGCCATGTTGTAGCTTTTCGACAGGGTGAAAAACTCCACCGCCACGTCGCGCGCCCCAGGCACCTGCATGATGGATGGCGCTTTCCAGCCATCGTAAACGATGTCGGCATAAGCCAGATCGTGCACCACCAGCACATCGTAACGCTTCGCCAGCGCGACCACTTTCTCGAAAAATTCTAACTCGACGCACTGCGCTGTCGGGTTAGACGGGAAGCCGAGGATCATCATCTTCGGCTTCGGATAACTTTCGCGAATCGCACGTTCCAGCTCGTTAAAGAAATCGATACCTTCCACCAGCGGAACGGAACGCACCTGGGCGCCGGCGATCACCGCGCCGTAAATATGGATGGGATAGCTGGGGTTCGGCACCAGCACCGTATCGCCATGATCGAGCGTAGCCAGCATCAGGTGCGCCAGCCCCTCTTTTGAGCCGATGGTGACAATCGCTTCGGATTCCGGATCGATATCGACTTCATAACGTTCCTGATACCACCGGGAGATGGCCCGACGCAGACGCGGAATACCGCGAGAGGTGGAATAACCGTGCGTATCCGGGCGCTGCGCCACGGTACACAGTTTTTCGACGATGTGAGGCGGCGTCGCGCCATCCGGGTTCCCCATGCTGAAGTCGATAATATCTTCGCCGCGCCGACGCGCAGCCATCTTCAGTTCAGCGGTGATGTTAAAAACGTAGGGGGGAAGACGATCAATACGTGTAAAGCGACGTTCAGGGCGAGAGTCAGCCATAATTTCCTCAGATTCACGTTAGCGCCCGGACCGTCCGAGCGACGCTGCCACGATGGTGGCATGTTTAGAAAATAGCCTGATTAAAATCCTTCTGTCGAGAGGGAAAGGAAAATATTTTTTCGTGGTGTAAAAGAGGAATTTTAATTTTAAAAGAGGAAGTCATTCGCTTTTGCCGTCGTCGAATGTTACTTTTTTATAACACTCTGTTGTTATGATAGTAACCACGAAAGTCGGCGTTTTATGAGATGTATTGTAAATACACCAATCGCCAATCAATCCCCTTTTAAAATTAAGGTTTTTCCTCATTAGCCGCAAGATCTCAGCAGGCTGGTCATCCGCCCTTCGGTTACCTATCATAGTGCTTTACCCCTTTGGCAAGAGTCCCCCGTGCACGAAATATTTACCATGCTGCTGGCCGTATTTGACCGGGCAGCGCTGATGCTATTCTGTCTGTTCTTTCTCATCCGCATCCGCCTGTTTCGCGAGCTGCTGCATAAGTCTGCCCATACGCCAAAAGAACTGCTCGCCGTCACCGCCATTTTTTCGATGTTCGCGTTGTTCAGCACCTGGTCCGGCGTTCCGGTCGAAGGTTCACTGGTGAATGTGCGGATCATTGCCGTGATGTCCGGCGGGATCCTGTTTGGTCCGTGGGTGGGCATTATTACGGGGGTGATTGCCGGGACGCACCGTTATCTGATCGACATTGGCGGCGTAACGGCGATCCCTTGCTTTATCACCAGCATTCTGGCGGGCTGCCTCGCGGGCTGGATTAACCGCAGGATCCCCAAAGCCCAACACTGGCGCGCCGGGATTTTAGGCGGCATGCTTTGCGAAACGCTGACAATGATCCTCGTCGTCCTTTGGGCGCCAACCACTGAACTGGGGCTGGATATTGTCTCGAAAATCGGTATTCCGATGATCCTCGGCAGCGTCTGTATCGGCTTTATCGTGCTGCTGGTACAGAGCGTTGAAGGTGAGAAAGAAGCAAGCGCCGCGCGGCAGGCCAAGCTGGCACTGGATATCGCCAATAAAACCCTGCCCCTGTTTCGCCAGGTCAACAGCGAATCGCTGCGCCAGATCTGCGACATCATTCGTCACGATATCCACGCCGATGCGGTCGCCATTACCAATACCCAGCATGTGCTGGCTTACGTTGGCGTCGGGGAAGCGAACTACCGCAACCACGATGACTTCGTTAGCCCAACCACCCAGCAGGCGATCAATCACGGTGAAATCATCATTAAAAACAATGATGAAGCACACCGCACGCCGGAGATCCACTCCATGCTGGTCATTCCTCTGTGGGAAAAAGGGGTGGTGACCGGCACGCTGAAAATTTACTACTGCCACGCCCATCAGATCACCTCGTCATTACGGGAGATGGCAGTAGGTCTGTCGCAGATTATCTCGACCCAGCTCGAGGTATCCCGTACCGAGCAATTGCGGGAGATGGCAAATAAGGCAGAGCTACGCGCGCTACAAAGTAAAATTAATCCTCATTTCCTGTTTAACGCCCTGAACGCGATTTCGTCATCGATTCGGCTTAATCCGGACACTGCCCGTCAGCTCATTTTTAATTTGTCGCGTTATCTGCGCTATAACATTGAGTTAAAGGATGACGAGCAGATCGACATTAAAAAAGAGCTGTACCAAATCAAGGATTACATTGCCATTGAACAGGCCCGTTTTGGCGACAAGCTGACTGTGATTTATGATATTGATGAAGAGGTTAACTGCTCCATCCCCAGCCTGCTGATACAACCGTTAGTGGAGAACGCCATCGTCCACGGCATTCAGCCCTGCAAAGGAAAAGGCGTGGTGACGATTAGCGTCGCCGAGTGTGGTAACCGGGTACGCATTGCCGTAAGAGACACCGGTCACGGCATCGATCCGAAAGTGATTGAGCGCGTGGAATCCAACGAAATGCCGGGCAATAAAATTGGCCTGCTTAATGTCCATCATCGCGTTAAGCTGTTGTATGGTGAAGGCCTGCATATTCGCCGTCTGGAGCCTGGCACCGAGATCGCCTTTTATGTCCCCAATCAGCGCACGGCGATCGCTACGCCCGCCACATTATTGCTTTAAGCCGGAGTAACACTGTGAAAGTCATCATCGTTGAAGATGAATTCCTCGCCCAACAGGAACTCAGTTGGCTGATTAAAGAACATAGCCAGATGGAGATTGTCGGGACGTTTGACGACGGTCTGGATGTACTGAAGTTTTTGCAGCATCACCGCGTTGACGCTATTTTTCTCGATATCAATATTCCGTCACTGGACGGCGTTCTGCTGGCGCAAAATATCAGTCAGTTCGCCCATAAGCCGTTTATTGTGTTTATTACCGCGTGGAAAGAACATGCGGTTGAAGCGTTCGAACTGGAAGCGTTTGACTATATTCTCAAGCCGTATCAGGAATCGCGAATTGTCGGGATGCTGCAAAAACTGGAAGCCGCCTGGCAACAGCAACAGTCCGGCACCTCAGCGGTTGGGCCCGTTACGCGTGAAAATGACACCATCAACCTGATCAAAGATGAGCGGATCATCGTCACCCCGATCAACGATATTTATTACGCCGAAGCGCATGAGAAAATGACGTTTGTCTATACGCGGCGGGAGTCGTACGTGATGCCCATCAACATCACCGAGTTCTGCAATAAACTGCCGCCCTCGCATTTTTTCCGCTGCCACCGCTCGTTCTGCGTCAATCTGAACAAAATTCGCGAGATCGAGCCGTGGTTTAACAATACCTATATTCTGCGGCTCAAGGATCTGGAATTCGAAATCCCTGTCAGCCGCAGTAAGGTCAAAGAGTTCCGGCAGTTAATGCATCTGTAGTCGGCTGAATTGTGCTGCTGTCTGGCAGCACAACAATCAGACTTTGAGCATTTTGACCGTGGACTCGATATCAATCTCATCTTCCGAGAAGATCAGCGTCGTGCCCTGAAAGGTAGTGATCGCCAGTTTTTTCACCGTGCGCATTTCACCGGGTTTCGCCGTGGTTTTCGGCCTGATGCTGCTCATCAGCAGGCCGACAGAGAGCACCGCATTTTCTTTATCAATCGGCGTATCGGCCGGGACCTCTTCACTGAACACCACGAATGACTTAATCGAGGTGAGCTTCAACCGCTCGCCTGCGATATAGATATATTTGCTGTCCGGCACGACCTTCACCGCATACGCGGAAAGACCTTTGTTGTTGGTGGTCGGCTCAAAGGTTACCGCCGCATCTTTCTTGAGAAGCTCAGGGTTGGCAACCTTAATCACATGAAAATAGCGGTTATCGCCGTTCTCATCTTTGATAAATCCAAAACCTTTATCTTTAAACCACGTTGTGATTGTTCCGTTCATCGCCATTACCGTCAGGTTAATCTACTCAATTTTTTGCAGCGCGCAGTGTAAAGCACAATGCCTGCGCAGGCCACGTCTTTGGGTTAAGTCTGGATGATAAATTTCGGCGACGCGAGGGAAAGCGACATCGCCGTCATTCGCCGGTCGGCTGAAAATGGGTTATCATCCGCACCCACTTTCCCGCCGGGCAGCCTGATGTCTACGATTATTGATACCTTTATCGCCCCACCGTGTGACGACGAGATAGAGACGCTCTATCAGGACGATCACCTGGTGTTGATCAATAAACCTTCCGGGCTGCTTAGTCTTTCAGGCAAGAATCCGCAAAATCTCGATTCGGTACATTATCGACTGGTTCAGCAATTCCCAGGTTGTACGCTGGTCCACCGTCTGGATTTCGGCACGTCCGGACTGATGGTGGTGGCGCGAAATAAAGCGATCAATGCCGCCCTCTGCCACCAGTTCAGCCAGCGCACCGTCAGTAAAGTCTACAGCGCGTTGCTCTGCGGACATCTGAATACTGACGAGGGGGTAATCGATGCGCCAATTGCCAACGATCCGGCACGGTTCCCGCTGATGTCAATTTGCCCGGTCAATGGCAAACCCGCGCGGTCGCGTTATCAGGTCGTTGCGCGTATTGACCAACAGCAGGCCGACGGAACCATATTGCCGTTGACGCGAGTCCAGCTCACGCCGGAGACCGGACGCACGCATCAGTTACGCATTCACTGCCAGCTATTGGGGCATCCGATTCTGGGCTGCGACCTGTATGGCGGTCGTCTGCTGCCCGGTACAGAACAGACTTCGCGTCTGATGCTACACGCCAGCGAACTGCGCTTTACTCACCCTGTCAGCGGGGAGCGCATCAACGCGCATCACGCCGCGCCGTTCTGAACGCGACTTACCACATCAGATCATCAGGCACTTTAAAATCAGCATACGGATCGTCTTCATCCTGCGCTTCCTGACTCAACGCGCTGTGCAATACGATGCTGGTTGCGTCGCGCTGCGCAATTTTATCGGCCACGCTGGCCGGGATAATCGCGTATTCGCTCTCGCCGCTGTTATCGGTAGCCAGACGCGCAATGGCCAGGCGTCCGTTGATCAACTGCGTCTGGGTCAGCTTATCGACGTAGATTTTCTTGATGAGATTGTTATCGGTGAAATTAAAGCCAATGTCGCCTTTTGCGACAGTGATCCGATTCATTTCAATCAGTTGCTTCACCTGGGCTTTAAACTCTTTCGCCAGCGTTGCCTGCTTTTGCTGCTCACTGAGCTGCTTGTCACGCTCAAGCTGCGCCTTTTTATTTTCTTCAACCGCCTCTCTTGCCTCACGAGCCTGCACGCGTGATTTTTTAGCCGTTCTCTGGACTTTCGCCATCTTTTTGCTGGTTACTAAACCCGCTTTTAGCATCTGCTCTTGTAAGGTAAGTTTCGTCATCTTTGCTTATAAACTTGTGGAATGATGCCTGAGATTATACCTGCAATTTTTGCGACGATACCAGTTGGCAGGCACGGTTTACGGGTCTCGTTATGATCGGGCTGGGGTGACGCATGCTGTTCAGCCATAAACCGTGAATCAGAGGGCGAATACTATTGCGGAAAAAGATTGCTGAAAAAGGATGAAAAAAACCGCGTGAAGCACGCGGTTTTCCTGTTAAACGTGGCTTACAGAATCTGACCTAAGGTCTGGCGCAAATGCGCACCGGAACCGAGCAGACCGGGGTTGTCGTGAACGATCAGATACACCGGAATATCCTGAACGTAGGTCTTAAAGCGACCTTTATCTTCAAAACCGCCACGGAAGCCCGAGGCTTTGAAGAACTCCAGGAAGCGCGGCACGATGCCGCCGGCAATGTAGACACCACCAAAGGTGCCCAGCGTTAACGCCAGATCGCCGCCAAAACGTCCCATGATCACGCAGAACAGCGACAGCGCGCGACGGCAGTCCGTGCAACTGTCGGCCAGCGCGCGTTCGGTAATATCTTTTGGTTGCAGATTTTCCGGCAGACGTCCGTCAGATTTGACGATCGCCCGGTACAAATTCACCAGACCCGGACCAGAAAGCACGCGTTCCGCAGAAACGTGGCCAATCTCAGCGCGCAGGACCTCCAGGATGATCGCCTCTTCTTCACTGTTCGGCGCAAAGTCGACATGACCGCCCTCGCCCGGCAGACTGACCCAGCGTTTATCAACATGAACCAAATGCGATACCCCCAGACCGGTGCCCGCGCCATACACCGCGATAGGTTTACCTTCAACCGGTTCCGCGCCGCCAAACTGGATCAAATGCTCTTTTTTCAGCATTGGGATCGCCATCGACACGGCGGTGAAATCATTGATGATTTCCAGATGGCTGAAACCGAGATTCTTTTTCATCTCTGCAATAGAAAACGCCCACGTATGGTTGGTCATCGCCACCCAGTCGCCCGTAATTGGGCAGGCGATCGCGATACAGCCCGCGTCCACTTTCACCTTGTGCTCATCGAGATAAACCCGCACGACAGCTTCCAGGCTGGGATAGTCCAGGCCGGAATAGGTTTTGGCCTGCGAGATGTCACCACTGTCGATATCACACAGAGCAAGACGCGCGTTGGTGCCGCCGACATCACCTACTAAAGCATACTTTGTCATTCTTCTACTGCTCCGCTAAAGTCAAAATAAGTCTTTGCCACACTGTAAATATACAGGGGCATAACAACAACGTCAGATAAGCGAGTCCCCTGAAAATATCGATCCAGGTCACACAATAACTTTATCGTTTCAGCACCATTTGCCGCGATGCCATCCGGTTGACACGGCAAACTGAACGCAAGACACGGCATTAAGGAAAAAAACATGCTCCATCCGCGAGCCAGAACCATGTTGTTATTGTCGCTCCCCGCGCTGATCCTGGGGATTGCATCCAGTTTAGTCCTGATTGTGGTCATGAAGTTTGCTTCCATCTTGCAGAGCATACTCTGGCAACGTTTGCCGGGAAGTCTGGGGATCGCCGCCGACTCTCCCGTCTGGATCATGCTCACCCTGACGCTAACCGGGGTTCTGGTCGGTCTGGTGATTCGCTACAGCACCGGGCACGCCGGTCCGGATCCGGCCACTGAACCGCTGATTGGCGCACCGATTTCCCCGGCGGCGTTGCCAGGCCTGATCATCGCGCTGGTGCTCGGTCTGGCGGGTGGTGTCAGCCTCGGTCCCGAACATCCGATTATGGCCGTTAACATTGCGTTAGCCGTTGCGCTGGGCCGTCGGTTTTTCCCACGGATTGGCGCCCTCGACTGGACCATTCTGGCTTCCGCCGGCACCATCGGCGCCCTGTTTGGCACACCGGTCGCCGCCGCGCTGATTTTCTCGCAAACCCTGAGCGGCTCGAACGATACCCCTTTGTGGGATCGCCTCTTTGCGCCGTTAATGGCGGCGGCGGCAGGTTCGCTGACCACCAGCCTGTTTTTTCATCCGCATTTCTCGCTCCCTGTCGCCCACTACACCCAGATGCGTATCGTGGACATATTCTCCGGGGCCGTGGTGGCGGCGATTGCTATTGCGGTGGGGATGGTGGCGGTCTGGTGCTTACCCCGTCTGCACGCTTTACTCCATCGACTGAAGAACCCGGTTCTGATCCTCGGCGTCGGTGGCTTCCTGTTAGGGATTCTCGGCGTGGTGGGTGGACCGCTGACGCTGTTTAAGGGTCTCGACGAAATGCAACAAATGGCGTTCAGTCAGACGCTTGGCACCACGGATTTCTTTATGCTCGCGGTGATTAAGCTCGCTGCACTGGTCATTGCGGCGGCCAGCGGTTTTCGCGGCGGGCGGATCTTCCCGGCGGTGTTTATCGGCGTAGCGTTGGGCTTGATGCTGCATGCCCACGTTGAAGCCGTTCCGGCCGCCATTACCGTCTCTTGCGCCATTCTGGGCCTGGTGCTGGTCGTTACCCGTGACGGCTGGCTCAGCCTGTTTATGGCGGCCGTGGTGGTGCCGGACACCACCCTGCTGCCGCTGCTGTGTATTGTGATGCTTCCTGCCTGGCTGTTGCTGGCGGGCAAGCCGATGATGGTCGCCAACCGGGAGGACAAATAGTCATCCGCTGTTACGCGACTCCAGCGCCTGGGTGACCTTACGTAGCAGCGCGGGTAAATCGGCTTTTGGCAGCACGACCTCAATCAGCGAGAGCCGTTGTGGACGCGCCAGCCGGGCCAGGACTTCCTCGAGCTGGATGGCCTGAGTCACCCGCCAGCATTCAGCCTGATCCGCAAGGCTGAACGCCCGAGGGATCTGCGTCCAGTTCCAGGAAGCAATATCGTTGTAGCGCTGTTTCTCTCCGTGGATTGCCCGCTCGACGGTATACCCGTCATTATTCAGCACCAGGATCACCGGCGTTTGCCCGTCGCGCAGCATGGAGCCGATTTCCTGGATGGTCAGTTGCGCCGCGCCGTCGCCGGTTATCAGGATAACCCGACGCTCAGGTGCCGCCGTTTGCGCGCCAAACGCGGCGGGCAGCGAATAGCCTATCGATCCCCAGAGCGGTTGGACAATCAGTTCCGCCCCGGTGGGCAGCGACAGGGACGCGGCCCCAAACGCCGCCGTTCCCTGGTCGGCCAGGATCAGATCGCCGGGTGCCAGCGCCTGCTGCACGGTATGCCAGAAGTTCTCCTGGGTCAGAGGCCCTCTTTCGATGTGCGGTTGCGCGGTCGCAGGTTTAGCGGGCGGCGGCGCAATGGAGAGTTCCAGGCATAGCTCACGCAACGTGGTGACCGCTTGCTCCATAGACAGACCGCTGAACCAGGTCCCTCCCACCCGCGAGGCCTGCGGCTGCACCTCAATCGTGTGTTCCAGCGCCAGTTGCTGGGTGAAACCGGCCGTCAGCGTATCGACGAATTGAGTGCCCACGCAAATCGTCGTATCCGCCTCTTCTATCGCCTGACGGACATCGTCACTGCTGGCCCCTGCGCTGTAGGTACCGACAAACCCTGGTTGTTGTTCGTCGAACAACCCCTTCCCCATCAACAGCGTGGCGTGGGCCATGGGCGTCTCGACCATCCAGCGTTGCAGGACCGGTTGCAGACCAAAGCGATGGGCGAGAAAATCGGCCAGCAGCGCCACGCGGGCGCTGTTGATCAGCATTTGTCGGGCATGGTAGCGAAAGGCCGTCACCACGTTCCCCTGCGATTCCGGCGCGGAGAGCGTCAGCCCCGCTGAAGGAGGCAACGCGGGGCGTTTCGCCACATCAGCAGGCAGCATCAGGTAACCCGGGCGGTGGGCAGTCAACATCGTGCTCAGTACACGGTCAATCTCATGACAGGCGTTTTGCGCATCCAGCAGTGCGCTCGCCGCACACAGGGACTGGCTCATCCGGTAGAAGTGCTGGAAGTCGCCGTCACCCAGCGTGTGGTGCATCAGTTCACCCCGACGCTGCGCGCCGCTACACGGAGCGCCAACGATATGCAAAACGGGGACATATTCCGCATAGCTGCCCGCCAGGCCATTCATCGCACTGAGTTCCCCCACCCCAAAGGTGGTCAGCAGCGCCCCGGCCCCGGCGACCCGGGCATAACCGTCTGCCGCATAGGCGGCGTTAAGCTCGTTGGCGCATCCGACCCAGCGCACGTGCGGATGGTCGATCACATGGTCAAGAAACTGCAAATTGTAATCACCCGGCACGCCAAACAGATGCCCGATGCCGCACCCGGCGATTCTGTCGAGCAGGTAATCCGCAACGGTGTAAGGGGTTTGCATGACAGCTTTCCTTCTGACGGTAACCTCATGTTGAGTATTGAAGAAGCGTCGGGGCTGTCCAGAAAGAGGCGGCGATGAGGGTGGAAAGCAGAATTTACACTCTCCGGGGCGAGAATGTCATTGAAAAATGACCAGTGTAAACGTATACACTTGAAAGCTGAATTCACTGCGAGGGAAGACAATGGTTTATCAGCCTGATGAAAATCGCTATCAGAGAATGGCATTTCGCCGCTGCGGTCAAAGCGGCCTGAAGCTACCCGCTATCTCGCTTGGCCTGTGGCATAACTTCGGCGATACCACCCAGGTGGAAAACAGCCGGGCCCTGCTTCAGCGCGCGTTTGATCTGGGGATCACCCACTTCGACCTCGCCAATAACTACGGCCCCCCGCCGGGTTCAGCGGAACGCAACTTTGGCCGCATCCTGCAGGAAGATTTTTTACCGTGGCGCGATGAGCTGATCATTTCCACCAAAGCGGGATATACCATGTGGGATGGCCCTTACGGCGACTGGGGATCCCGCAAATATCTGATTGCCAGCCTTGATCAAAGTCTGAAGCGGATGGGGCTCGAATATGTGGATATTTTCTACCACCACCGTCCCGATCCTGAAACACCTCTGCAAGAAACGATGAAAGCGCTGGACCACATCGTGCGCCAGGGGAAAGCGTTGTATGTAGGGCTTTCCAATTACCCGGCCGATCGCGCCCGTGAAGCTATCGATATCCTCAATGATTTGGGCACGCCGTGTCTGATCCACCAGCCTAAATATTCGATGTTTGAACGCTGGGTAGAGGATGAACTGCTGACGATGTTGCAGGAAAAAGGGGTGGGGAGTATCGCCTTTTCCCCGCTGGCGGGAGGACAACTCACCGATCGCTACCTGAACGGGATCCCGGCGGATTCCAGAGCGGCGAGCGGAAGTCGTTTTCTGAATCCGGATCAGCTTACCGCCGGGAAGCTGGAAACCGTTCGCCAGCTCAATGCGCTGGCTGAAAAGCGCGGACAAAAATTGTCGCAGATGGCGCTCGCATGGGTACTGCGCAACGATAACGTCACCTCGGTACTGATTGGTGCCAGTAAAACCGCACAGATTGAAGATGCAGTCGGCATGCTGGCCAATCGTCATTTCACCGACCAGGAGTGCGCCGATATCGACAACATTCTGCACAGCACGCGTTAACTGTTTTTTTAGCAATTCGTGCTCTCATTCATGATTTAAGAGTTAAGGCGATGAAATGGGGCTTTACGGCCCCGTAATATTACGTTAACAGGCCGACTACGGCTTCGATCGTGAAGGAGATAAAGAATGTTCAGGTCACTGATTCTGGCGGCAGCCCTACTGGCTTTTACACCGCTTGCCGCAAACGCGGGCGAAATCACCCTGTTGCCATCGATAAAATTACAAATTGGCGATCGCGATAATTACGGTAACTACTGGGACGGCGGACACTGGCGTGACCGTGACTACTGGCATCGCAATTATGAATGGCGTAAAAATCGCTGGTGGCGACACGACAATGGCTATCACCGTGGCTGGGATAAGCGTAATGCTTACGAGCGCGGATACCGGGAAGGCTGGCGCGATCGCGACGACCACCGCGGGCGCGGAAAAGGCCACGGACACAGACATTAAAATAAAGAGCCCTCTGGGCTCTTTTTTTATGGTCAAATCCTGCGCTTTTTATCCTGCACCATTTGCCCTTGAGCAAAAATATCCTGAACGTATCTTATCCTCATGAGAATTCACGTCAGGATTAACTTATGAATGCTAATTTTAAGAATGAAATTCAGACATTCGGTCGATCGCTGTTATTGCCGATTGCCGTACTGGCGCCCGTGGGGATGGTCATGGGAATTAGCTCGGCGTTAGGCCAGAGCTATATGATAGAAAAGCTCCCGTTTCTGGGGAATGAACTATTTAAAGCCATCCTGTCTTCGCTGGGATTAATCAGTAGCGTCGTATTCAACAATATCCCGTTATTATTCGCGATGGGTGTGGCGTACGGCATGTCCAAAAAAGAGAAAGGGATTGCGGTTTTTGCCTCCGTGGTTGCCTATCTGACGTTACTTATCGCCATGCATGTTCATCTCAAACTGGCGGGGACACTGGCAAAAGATGATCTGGCGCTCGTTGGGCAAGGAATGGTACTCGGTATTCAGACGCTGAAAATCGAAGCGCTTGGCGGCATTATTGCCGGACTGCTGGCGGCCAAAGTCACTGACCGATTTTACCGACTGCAACTTCCTCTCGCCTTTGCGTTTTTCAGCGGTAAGAAATCCGTAGCGATTCTGGCTATCGCCTTTTCGATTCCCGTGGGGTTAATTATCCCTTTTATCTGGGATCTTTTTACGGCGGGTATGCGCGCCATTTCAACCATTATGATGGCGCCTAATATCGGTGCCGGAATTTACATGACGCTCAACCGCCTGTTAATTCCGTTTGGTTTGCATCACGTACTGAGTTCTACCGTCCGCTTTACCGCGGCTGGTGGGACCTATCTCATTGACGGACAAACGTACGTCGGCATTTTGCCCGCGATTAATAAGATCCTGTTTGAACTTGGCCCTTCCCATCCTGCCTGGAAGGAATATATGCCAACGCTCACCAGTTATCTGGCGTCGTCGCAAATGCTCACCACGCTATTCCGCGTGCCGGCGATTGGTCTGGCGATGTATCACATGGCCTATTTTAAGAATAAAAAATTTGCCAAAGGGATGATTCTGACCGTGGTACTCACCGCCATGCTGGGGAATATCACTGAACCGCTGGAGTTTTCCTTCCTGTTTATTGCTCCGCAGCTATTTATCGTTTATGCCCTACTCTGCGGCTTACTGACTATTCCGCTGCAAATGCTGGACGTGTCCATCGGCTATATTCGCGGCACGATCTTCGACTTCGGTATTTTTGGTCTGATGTATGAACAGACGCACTGGGTGAATTTACTGCTCCTCGGCGCCATTAACTTTGTCGTTTTCTATGTCGTTTTCCGCTTCGCGATTGCTCGCTTTGATATAAAAACACCGGGACGTGAAAGTGAAACGTCAGACAGTACCTTGCTGAATAATAAAGAGTACGACAAGGTCGCTGAACTGGTTATTCAGGGGCTGGGCGGATCCGACAATATCAAACATGTTGAAAACTGCGTGTCGCGTTTGCGTGTCGATGTAAAGGATCAGAAAAAAATGGACATGACCGTACTAAAAGAATCGGGATCGCTGGGTACCTTTATTCCTTCCAGCAATCATGTCCACGTGGTCTTTGGCCCACACGTCGAATTTGTCCGCAATGCGGTAGATGACCGCCTTGTCGGCGCGAAATAAGCTTAAGGAGACAGGAATGCGCGCATTGTATGATTCAAAAAGTAAAACCATCGACGATCGGGGAATGAAAACGTTGCTCGCTCAACCCGCGCGGGTCCAGTCCTGGCTGGATGTCGAAGCTGCCCTGGCGCTGTCACAGGCCGAATACGGGATGATTCCTGCCCGTGCGGCAGAAAATATTGCCGCCAACTGCCGCGTCGATAAAATCGACCTGACAGAAATGGAACGCCTGCTCCTCGAGATCGGCCACGGCTTTGTCCCGGTGATCAAAGTACTGGTCAAAGCCTGCGACAGCGAAAGTGGGAAGTATGTGCACTATGGCGTCACCACCCAGAATATTCAGCAAACCGCACAACTTTATCTGGCAAAGCAGTTCGATGGCATCATGCAAGGCTTTGTGAACGATATTCTGCGCAACCTGGCGAAGATGGCGTCCGATCACCAGACCACCCTGATGCCTGGACGCACCCACGGTAAGCATGCCTTACCGGTGACCTGGGGCTATAAAGCTGCCGTATGGATTGACGAACTGTTGAGCGCCCAACAGCGCATGCAGGAGGCAGAAAAACGCGTCTTCACGGTGATGATGGGCGGCGCAGTGGGGGCATTTCACGCCACTGGCGAAACAGGACGCCGGGTGCAGGACCGCGTCGCACAGCGGTTAGGGATGCACTCCATGGCGATCCCTTCGCGTAACTCCCGCGTCTATCGTACCGAATACATCAGTAATCTGTGCCTGCTCGCCACCACGCTGCATAAAATCGCTGAAGAGGTGTATCAGACCTCCAGCGAAGAGTTCGCCGAAGTCTCTGAGGCATTCACCAAAGGAACGGTTGGCAGCAGCACTATGCCGCAAAAAGTGAACCCCAAACTGGCTAAAGGGATTATCGCCAACGCGCAGAAATTATATTCCGTACTCACCTCCTGCCTGTATGTCAGCCCTCGCCCGTTTGAAGCAGACAGTTCGGCTTACTTTATCTTCGACGGAAATATTCAGGAGAGCATGGAGTTGATGGCGGAGATCGTGATGCGCGCGGAAGAGTTGACCCGCACACTGGTGATTAATCCTGAACGTATGCGCCAGAACGTCCACTTAACCCACGGTTTGATCAATAGCGAAAAAATCATGATGCAACTGGTGGAGCGGCTGGGCAAAGACGTGGCGCACGAGCGCGTGTACCAACTGGCGATGCGCAGCACCCATGAGGGATTGCCCTACGCCGATGTGCTGCGCGCCGACCCCCTGATTCGCCAGCATTTTAGCGATGCGGAAATTGACGCCCTGCTCGATCCCGCCCATTACCTCGGTTTGTGTGCGGAGATCGCCGCCGAAACGGCAGCACGCGTGTGGGAGAAAGAGGATGTCTGACCCCCTGCTCTCTCTGGCAAGCGACCGAATCATCACCCCCGACGGGGTGCAACGCGGTTATCTGCATATCAAACAGGGACAGATTGTTGGACTGGATAATACCCCTCGCGGCCAGCTTGTGGATTACCGGCATGCGATGCTGATGCCGGGTTTTGTCGATATCCACGTCCACGGTTGGGGAAGAGGCTCGTTTGCCTGGAAGGGGGAGCGTCACTCCTTGTGTGCCATGAGTCGGGATCTGGTCAATGCCGGGGTCACTGCGTGGCTTGCTACGTCCGCAACCCAGCCGGACGCGTTCTTACTGGAGAGTCTGGCCACGGCCACCGACTGGATTTCTCACGCGAAAGCGGAAGACGGTGCTGAAGCCGTAGGCATTCACATGGAAGGACCGTTTATCAATGCCAAATACAGCGGGATGCAGCGCAAGGAGTCTATTCAATCCCCCAGTATCGAGGCCTTTGAACGCTATCAGCATGCTGCGCGGGGATATATTCGCTTAATGACGCTGGCGCCAGAATTGCCGGACGCGCTGCCGCTGATCCGTCATTTGCGCCAGGCCGGCGTCACGGTATCCGCAGGGCATACCGACGCGACGTTTGACGAAACCACCCGAGCGATTGAAGCGGGGCTGTGCCACTTTACCCACGCTTTCAGCGCCATGCGCGGATTACATCATCGCGAGCCCGGGGTTGTCGGCGCGCTGATGTATCACCAGGACACCTTCGCCGAAGTAGCAAAACAAAGCGGCATCACCCTACGTCCGGAAGTATTCGATATTCTCTATCGACTGAAAAAAGATCGTCGACTGGTCATGGTCAGCGACTGTCTGGGATATGTGGACTTTCCGGATGGGTTTGAATTTCACCATTACCTGCGTCAGGAGACGTTTCGTATCCATCAACATCTTCTGGAAATTACCGATCGCCACGGCAATACCCGCACGGTCTCGCCCGATGACTGGGCGGACGTCTGCACACTGGAGATGAGTTTCCTGGATTCAGTGAAAAATGTGGTTGATCGCCTGGAGAACAGTTGGGTTTCCGTGGCGCAGATTGCCTGCCTGAATCCGGCGATTCTCGCCGGTGTTGAACGGCGTAAGGGTAGCCTGACGCCAGGAAAAGATGCCGATATTCTGGTCCTGAATGAGACGTTAAATCTGGAAGCCGTCTGGTGTCGCGGCGTCTTACAACCGCTGGCTAAATAAACACATCACCATAATGGCGTTCGAGGAAATCCCTGAGCGCCGTCTGACTCATCCCCTGAACCTGCTGAACAAAATGGTCAGCCGGTATTTTTTTGCGCGCAGAGGCAAGTCCCCGCTCACGAAGCAACTGGAAATCGTCCTGCGTTAGCCAGAAGTTAACCTTGACGTAATCCAGTCCGGCATACCGCAGATGGCTTGAGATCTTATTGGTAAAGGTGATCAGCAGGTCGAAATCCAGGGACTGTAACTGTACTATCTCATTGATATTAATACATACAGGGATATCGATGTGAAAACGTGAGGACAGGACCTCTTTGAAATAGCCAACCTTACTTTCCGAAGAGTTCGTCACAATAATGACCCGCTGTTTCGGCTCACTCACTACCCGGTTTTTAAGCTCATATTTTTTCGTGATCAACACCAGCGTCGCCAGATGGATGGCGGAAAACGTCGTTTGCCAGCCTTTTTCAATCTCGCTTACCGCTGACTGAACGTCGGCCCAGAGTTCAGGGTAGCGATTCTGGACGTTATGCAGTTTTTTATCATCAAACCAGAGATGAAATTTATTCTGAATGATAGCGGCATAGATAAAGTGATAAACCTCGGCAAACCAGGCATGTTGATTGTGAACGGTATTGCTCAGGCTACCGGCTAAACGTTCACAGGTCCGTTTCACGTGTGACACCAGGCGGGCGTCATACAAGGTGAAAGGCCGATTCGTAAACGTCAGCGAAGCAATCAGGAGATCCAGACAGCGGTTTTCCTGCGGGTCGGTCATCGCCTCAAAAGGAAACGTCGTCAAAAACGGCGTCGCCGTACTCTCTTTGATTACATGCCCCCGGCGGATGCGGTGTAACGCAAGGCTCAGATACACCAGCAGGTATTTCCGACCGTTGTAACCCAGCGTGTTAATCGGGCGGATAACGTCTTCATAGCAGCGTGCAGCCTGGGTTATCTCCATGGCGCATTCGTGCAGAAACTGATCGGCAATCGAACGACTGACTGGCTCATTCGCCTGATGAGCGATCAACAGGTGGTTTTCACCGATCTCTACGGTTTTGAGTATTAACATGCACACCGCCAGGCGCAACGAGAACTCATCGCCAACAAGCTGCGACCCGATACGGGGAATACTTTGTATCGTCAGGGCATGGCCCTGCGCCAGACGCAGCATCACGGGATTGTCATTTTTTACCGTTCCCGCGCTGACATAAAACTTTTTGTAGTACTCGTTTTTATTCACCACATCATGCAAACAGAGCGTCACGAGGAGATCCCTCACACGCTCTTCTGCCGTGGTGATATAGCGGTTAAAACGTATACGCGCTAAAAATTGCCGGTATTCGCTATAGCCAATCCGGGTCGTAATAAACTGATTATCCTGGTGGAGTTGGACGTCTTCCGGTAAGAGCTCATTAAGCTCTTTCATGGTGCGTTTTAGCGTGGAGAGGGTCTTACCGAAACGCTGAACCGCCTCGTCAATCGACAGCGGGCTGTTATCCTGCAAATATTTCAGGAAAGAGAGATCAAAGTGATTCATGAACGCTCGCCAGTGGCTAATGCAAGATTCAGGATAACGGAAATGCGGGACTAAAACCGTGACCTGTTGCGAGTCACGGCAGTGTGATTACAACCCCAGCACCGTGCCGACCAGCAGCCACAGGTTCAACGCCACCACCAGCACCACAATCATCCAGCCAATCTGTTTAACCCAGCGGGTATTCACCAGATCGCCCATCAGTTTGCTGTCGCTGGTAAATATCAGCAGCGGCACCAGCGCCAGTGCAATACCAAAGCTTAACAGCACCTGGCTCATCACCAGAATCCGCGTCGGATCAAGGCCAATCAGAATCACGATAAAGGACGGCATCATGGTGATAGTACGCCGCACCCATAAGGGGATATGAAAGCGGACAAACCCCTGCATTACAACCTGCCCCGCCAGCGTCCCAACCACCGTTGACGACAGCCCCGCCGCCACCAGGCTCAGTCCGAATACCGTTGCCGCCGCGTGACTTAATAACGGCTCCAGCGTCAGGTAAGCCTGATCAAGATCGGCAACGCCGGTGTGACCACTGAAGTGAAACGCCGCGGCAGCAGTTGCCATCATCGCCAGATTGACGAACCCCGCAATGGTCATGGCGATAGCCACATCCCATTTTGTCGCCGCATAGCGCTGCTGACGAGTACCGCCATGCAGGTGCTGCGTTAACGAAGAGTGCAGATAGATCACGTGCGGCATGATGGTCGCGCCCAGCACCCCGGCGGCCAGAAATACTGCTTCAGAGTTGGGCAAGTCAGGGATCATCATGCCTTTACTCAACTGAGCCAAGTTGGGTTGGGAAAAGATCAGTTCAACGATATAGGCCATGGCAACGAACAGCAGCAGACCGCCGATCACTTTTTCCAGCGGTTTTTGTCCGCGCCGCTGGAGCATCAGGATCAGGAAGGTGGCGATCCCGGTCAGCACCGCCCCCTGCAACAGCGAAACGCCGAGGATCAGTTTGAATCCTATCGCCGCACCGATAAATTCGGCGAGATCGGTCGCCATCGCGATGATCTCCGCCTGTACCCAATAGAACCAGACCACCGGGCGCGGATAGTGATCGCGAATTTGTTCAGCCAGATTTTTACCGGTGGCAATGCCCAGTTTGGCTGACAAGACCTGGATAAGCATCGCCATCAGGTTTGCCCAGACCACCACCCACAGCAGTTTATAACCAAAGCTGGCACCGGCCTGAATGTTCGTCGCGAAGTTGCCCGGGTCGATATACCCGATAGCCGCGACGAAGGCAGGACCCATCAATGTGAGCCTTAACTTGCGCGCTGCTCTTCCACTGCTACTCTCAACGCGATCGTTTGTCATCTTCTGCCTCGGAAACATAGCCTTTGCTATGTTTAATGTTATGCCTAATGAGAATGGTTATCAAGTTCATGTAAAAGAGGTCACCTTGATTTCTCTAATAGGCAGGAACGATAAAGAAGTGCGGTACAGGAGAAATGCGCGCAGCATGTTTAATAATTGTTATTATATTAGCACAACCACTTAACTATTTACTTTCGCATTAGACATAACAGAAGTGTATGCCGGATCACTATTTTTGAATCTCGTCACAGGTCCTGATTATAGTGTGTGTTAGATCTCGTTTTCTTTGCACACGTTGCATAGAATGTGCACGGAAATTTAACCTGCCTCATATTTGGAGCAAATATGGACCGCGTCCTTCATTTTGTCCTGGCACTTGCCGTTGTTGCGATCCTCGCATTGCTGGTAAGCAGTGACCGTAAAAAAATTCGCATTCGTTATGTCGTTCAACTGCTTGTTATCGAAGTGTTACTGGCGTGGTTCTTCCTGAACTCTGACGTCGGTCTCGGCTTCGTGAGAGGCTTCTCCGAAATGTTTGAAAAACTACTCGGATTCGCTAATGAAGGGACGAACTTCGTCTTTGGCAGCATGAACGATAAAGGGTTGGCTTTCTTCTTCCTGAAAGTTCTCTGCCCTATCGTCTTCATTTCAGCGTTGATCGGTATTCTGCAGCATATTCGCGTGCTGCCGATTATCATCCGTGCCATTGGCTTCCTGTTATCCAAAGTCAACGGCATGGGCAAACTGGAATCCTTCAACGCCGTCAGCTCGCTGATCCTTGGTCAGTCTGAGAACTTTATCGCGTATAAAGACATTCTCGGCAAAATGTCCCGCAACCGCATGTACACCATGGCAGCAACGGCAATGTCCACCGTTTCCATGTCTATCGTCGGCGCGTACATGACCATGCTGGAGCCTAAATACGTGGTTGCGGCGCTGGTTCTGAACATGTTCAGCACCTTTATCGTACTGTCGCTGATCAACCCGTACCGCGTTGACGCCAGCGAAGAAAACATCCAGATGTCCAACCTGCACGAAGGTCAGAGCTTCTTCGAAATGTTAGGTGAATACATCCTGGCGGGTTTCAAAGTTGCGATTATCGTTGCTGCTATGCTGATCGGCTTCATCGCCCTGATCGCCGCGCTGAACGCCCTGTTCGCTACCGTGACGGGTTGGTTCGGCTACAGCATCTCCTTCCAGGGCATCCTGGGTTACATCTTCTACCCGATTGCCTGGGTGATGGGTGTGCCGTCCAGTGAAGCGCTGCAGGTGGGCAGTATCATGGCGACCAAACTGGTTTCTAACGAATTCGTTGCAATGATGGATCTGCAGAAAATCGCCTCCACGCTCTCTCCGCGCGCGGAAGGTATCCTTTCTGTGTTCCTGGTTTCCTTCGCCAACTTCTCTTCTATCGGTATCATCGCAGGCGCGATTAAAGGCCTGAATGAAGAGCAAGGTAACGTCGTCTCCCGCTTCGGTCTGAAGCTGGTCTACGGCTCTACGCTGGTGAGCGTCCTGTCTGCCTCTATCGCCGCACTGGTTCTGTAAGACAGCACTGACATAAAAAACGGGGAGCGCATCCCCGTTTTTTTTATCCCTGTTATTCCCCTAACGGCCTCGGTCGTCCAATCAGATAGCCTTGCAGGTAGTTCACGCCCAGGCTTAACAGCAACTCCCGCTGTGCAGGTGTTTCCACGTACTCCGCTACTACGCTTAACGACTTCGCTTTTGCCAGATCGGTTATCGACTTCACAATCATGGCATCCAGCGAATCGGTCAGAATATCTTTTACGAATACACCGTCGATTTTGATGATGTCAGCCTGCAGACGCTTCAGCCGCTCATAATTGGCATACCCGGTACCAAAGTCGTCAATCGCAATCCGGAAGCCAAACCGGTGCAACAGTTCGAGATTTTGCATGCTGGTTTCCGAATTGGAAAATGCCTGCTCTTCGGTAATCTCAATGATGACCGTTTCCGGAGCGATACCGTAGCGGGTGAACAGGCGAATAATGTGCGGCGCGGTCTCTTTTTGCAGCAACGTCAGCGGCATCAAATTGACCGAGAAAAGTGGCCCAGTCTCAACAGGAGGGTGCACAGATAGCCAGTTCAGCAGAGCTTCAACCACCTGCAGATCAAAGCGGGCGCTGAGGTTAAACTGCGCAATCAGTGGAATAAATTGATCCGGGGTCATGATGCCTTCATCGCTTTTCAGCCGCGCGAGAATTTCATCGTATCCTTTGCCCTGAGCGTCGCGGATAGGCTGTGCGTAAAGCAGGAGATCCCCGTTATCGAGCGCTTTACGAATTTTATTGAGCAGCAACACCCGTTCGGTCGTCTGGCCTGTCGCCGCTTCCTGGCTGTGCGTCAGCGCCAGCACCCGGTGATTCGCACAGGATTGTTCCGCCAGCCAGCTCAATTGCCCCAGCAGTGGTTGCAACGTCTCCTGTTTCCCATCCCATTGTCCCCAGGATGCGCCGTAGCCCATGTCCAGCCCGGTGTTGTTCCAGTATATTTTACGACTGTTCAGCAGGTCGAGCATATGTTGCAAACAGGCGTCCATCTCCGGCCCGTGGAGTACCAGCAATAGTTCACTCCCCGGCAACTGGAAGATTTTTTCATTCTCAAGCATCAACGGTTGCAGCATACGGTGCACCGTGCGTTTGCTGTGCACGCGCATCAACATGCCATAGTGACGGCTCAGAAACTCCAGATTCTCCAGTCTCAGGCAGCAGACGCTCTGCCCGGACTCTTTTTGCAGGAACTGTTCCAGCGCGCGCAGATTCGGCAAGCGAGTTAAAGGATCGGTAAGCGCTTGCATATGCCAGCGGCGATTAAGCCATTCACTGCGCTGAAAGATGCGCATCATATACAGCAGACAGATACTGAACGAAACAAGAACCGACAGGATGAACGCCAGCGAATACTCCGACCCCACCCCTTGTAAGAAATTGCGGTTATAGGTCAACAAGAACAGCGTGGTAATCGCCCAGCTTAGATTTATAAACGGATAGGTGAGCTTACCCACACCGGTGGTAAAAATAATGAAGAAGACGGGAACCAGATACCCAGCAATGTATCCGCTCTCCAGGGGAGAACACATAATAACGAGAAGAAGCGAAATGCAGACCAGCCAGCTCATGGTAAAAAGACGCGTCTCTTTTTCAAAACACGGTGCAATATCCCGGCGCCAGAATATCCGGGCATAATGCGGGTTCACTATCATCCGCAGCGGATAATAAAAAAGCATGGTGAAAATCAGTACCGCCGAGATCAGGCTCAGAATATCAACTATCGTGAAGATGGCCGCCGCTGCGCCAAAAAATGTCGAAACCACAACAGGAAAGTCGAGATAATGCCCGGCGAGATACATGCTGATTTTCATTCCGAGCGGGGCGACAAAGCCAAACCAAATCACCCTGCGCCAGATATTGCGATCGGGCAATCCGTAGCGCCAACGCGACCCCAGTTGCCAGCGCACCAGCGCACAGGTTCCCAGCACGGCAAACATCTGACAAAAGAGCAACACAATGCCTTGCGCAAACGGCAGATGAAGATTCCAGTGATTGGTCAGGTATAACGCCAACACGATTGGCAGCACAGCGCGTCGACCAAACAGCAGCATCATCGAAAGCAGCACGCACAGCGGCAACCACGAGAGATAGATATAGCTGGAATCCACAATGGCGAGAGGGGAAATCAAACGCGAAAACTGGATAGCTGCGATGGAGAGCACGATCGCAAGAGCGAAAATTCTTATATTATTTATCAGGTTGCGCTTGGCTGGCATGAATTGACTGCTCTCACGGAACGAACTATTTGTCACATGAATAATAAGTTTATTCGCTTCGCGAAGCAAACCTATGCCCACCAGAAACCGATCCCACCTTTCGCGGAATAGACTCTGGCTTATAAGCAACTGTATTACAAAAATGGAAGGTATGCCGAGATAAAAAAACCCCCGCTTCGCAGCGAGGGTTCTGAATTTGGTGGAGCTAAGCGGGATCGAACCGCTGACCTCTTGCATGCCATGCAAGCGCTCTCCCAGCTGAGCTATAGCCCCACGATGCATTTACGTACCAAAATTGTTGGGTTCAATTTTTGGTGGAGCTAAGCGGGATCGAACCGCTGACCTCTTGCATGCCATGCAAGCGCTCTCCCAGCTGAGCTATAGCCCCATTACGTAAAGCTTGTCGAGTTGACGGGCGGCATCATATGAATTCCCTTCGCATGTGTCAACGGCAAATTGAAAACGCCGATTCTAATCGCTGAAAAAGCAGACAACTGAATAACAATGCGCAACAACTCGCATTCAGTAGTTAAACACGTCACGGTTTCCACTAAAATGGTGCTATAAAATGAACCACTAATTAACCACAAGACTATTCAGGGAATCTTTATGTTCAAGGAGCGGATGACGCCAGAAGAACTCGCTAATCTGACGGGTTACAGCCGACAGACCATCAATAAGTGGGTGCGTAAAGAGGGTTGGGCGACATCACCAAAACCAGGCGTCCAGGGCGGTAAAGCACGACTGGTGCATGTTAACGAACAGGTTCGTGAATATATCCGCAGCGCAGAACGCTCGGCGGAAGGACTGTCTGACGCCTTCTCGTCCCCAGGTGATGCGTCGCTGGAAACATTACTGGTCAAGCTGGTGAAGGAAATGACACCCGCCGAACAAAAACACTTTACCTCTTTGCTACTGCGAGAAGGGATTACCGGTTTATTACAACGCTTAGGGATCCGCGACAGTAAATAATATGAAAAGATTACGCAGCAAAATGACCACCGAAGAGTTGGCGGATTGTCTCGGTGTGGCAAAGCAAACCGTGAATCGCTGGATCCGTGAGCAAAAATGGGAAACGGAAAAATTTCCGGGTGTTAAAGGTGGTCGGGCAAGGCTCGTTCATATCGATACGCGCGTGCGGGAATTTATTCTGAACATCCCGGCGTTTCGTAACCATTCTGCATTTTATCAGGCTGAAGAGTCACTCGCCGAGTACAACCCCGCCGTACGCAGTCATGCCTATCGGCAGATTATTGATGCGGTGGAAAATATGTCCGCAGTGGAACAGGAAAAGTTAGCACTCTTTCTTTCACGCGAAGGCATCCGCGGTTTTCTTACTCGCCTGGGTCTGAACGATTCTGAGTGACGTAAATAAAAACGGCAGAGTCTCCCCTGCCGTTCCGTTAATGTGACGAACGCTTACTGCTGCGCTTCACGATCCGCAATAAAAGCCAGTGCTTTATTGATACGTTCAATACTGCGGGTTTTACCAATCGCATGCACCGTCACGTCTAAGCCGGGAGACTGGCCCGCACCGGTTACCGCAACGCGCAGCGGCATACCGACTTTACCCATCCCCACTTCCAGCTCATCGGCGGTCGCCTGAATGGCATGGTGCACGTTTTCAGCCGTCCACTCGGTAATGGCTGCCAGTTTGTCACGCACCACTTCCAGTGGCTGACGCGCAACCGGACGCAGATGTTTCTTCGCGGCATCGACATCAAACTCGGCAAAGTCTTCGTAGAAGTAACGGCAGCTTTGGGCCATCTCTTTCAGTGTTTTGCAGCGCTCGCCCAGCAGTTTCACCAGCTCAGCCAGCTGCGGTCCGTTACGGGTATCGATATTTTCCTGCTCGATGTGCCACTGCAGATGCGTTGCCACGTACTCCGGCGCCAGCGAGTTAATGTAGTGATGGTTCAGCCACTGCAGTTTTTCCGTGTTGAACGCACTGGCGGATTTGCTGACCGCACCGAGGGAGAACAGCTTGATCATCTCTTCACGAGTGAAGATCTCCTGATCGCCGCTGGACCAGCCCAGACGCACCAGGTAGTTCAGCAGCGCTTCCGGCAGATAGCCGTCATCACGATACTGCATAACGCTCACTGCACCGTGACGTTTGGACAGTTTTTTACCGTCGTCGCCGTTGATCATAGAGACGTGAGCATACACCGGCACCGGCGCGTTCAGCGCTTTAAGGATGTTGATCTGGCGTGGGGTATTGTTGATATGGTCTTCACCACGAATAACGTGGGTGATCTCCATATCCCAGTCGTCCACCACTACACAGAAGTTATAAGTTGGGGAACCGTCGGTGCGGCGGATAATCAGATCGTCCAGCTCCTGATTGCTGAATTCGATCGGGCCACGGATCTGGTCGTCAAAAATGACAGAACCGTCCTGCGGGTTGGCAAAACGGACAACGCAAGGCTCATCATCAGCGTGATGTTCATGACCATGACGGCAGCGACCGTCGTAGCGCGGCTTTTCGCCCTTCGCCATCTGCTCTTCACGCAGTGCGTCCAGACGCTCTTTGGAGCAGTAGCACTTATAGGCCGTACCCGCTTCCAGCATCTCATCAATCACTGCGTTATAACGATCGAAACGTTTAGTCTGGAAGTACGGACCTTCATCCCATTCCAGGCTCAGCCAGTTCATTCCGTCCATAATGGCTTCGATAGCTTCCGGCGTGGAACGTTCGAGATCGGTGTCTTCAATACGCAGCACAAACTCACCGCCGTGATTACGTGCAAAAAGCCAGGAATAGAGAGCAGTACGCGCACCACCGACGTGCAGATAACCTGTCGGGCTTGGCGCGAAGCGAGTTTTGATTTTCATGAAATGGCCTTACGTTTATAAAGATGCCGACAACCGGCAAATCCGGGAAAAATGGAATGGCCGATATTCTATCACTGTGAGGTAAATCCTCAATGTTGTTACCGGGTAAACGCCGTGCAGAAACGTTTTTGTTTAGAAATCATGCGTCAGAGATCGTTTCACGATCGTTTTGCTTAAAATTACGACGAACGAACAATTTCTTTAGAAAAGGCGTTGACTCATTTTCAACTCTCCCTATAATGCGACTCCACACAGCGGGGGTGATTAGCTCAGCTGGGAGAGCACCTCCCTTACAAGGAGGGGGTCGGCGGTTCGATCCCGTCATCACCCACCACTTCGGGTCGTTAGCTCAGTTGGTAGAGCAGTTGACTTTTAATCAATTGGTCGCAGGTTCGAATC
>DXKH01000142.1 GCA_019415335.1 Citrobacter sp.
TCCCGATGCATCCGTAGCTCAGCTGGATAGAGTACTCGGCTACGAACCGAGCGGTCGGAGGTTCGAATCCTCCCGGATGCACCATCTTCTCCCGGATAACAGCCAGTCTGTTGTTTCATGGCCTGCGAGATAGCCGCAAACGCCAGGGAAGATAACGTTGCTTCAGCAACATCCCGAAGGGGGAGGCGCAGTCGAGTCATCCTCCCGGACGCACCATCTCTTACTCAGTATGGCGTTAATGCGATACTTGATATCAGCAGTAAATCAGCACGTCCCGATGCATCCGTAGCTCAGCTGGATAGAGTACTCGGCTACGAACCGAGCGGTCGGAGGTTCGAATCCTCCCGGATGCACCATCTTCTCCTGAATAACAGCGAATTTGTTGTTTCATGGCCTGCGAGAGTATCGCAAATGCCAGGGAGGATAACGTTGCTTCAGCAACGGCCCGAAGGGCGAGGCTTCGTCGAGTCATCCTCTCGGATATACCCTCTTCGCCTTTCTTTACCTCTTTGCATTGACACCCTGAACAATCCTCAGCATCGTCGTCAGCGACAAAATCCAGCAATTACGATAAAGTAACGTCTGTTAATTTGCCGGGTGAGAGCGCTATGTACGAACGTTATGCGGGTCTGATTTTCGATATGGATGGTACCCTCCTGGATACTGAACCGACGCACCGCAAGGCGTGGGTTGAAGTATTAGGTCGTTACGGTATGCACTTTGATCTTCAGGCGATGATTGCCCTTAACGGCTCAGCCACATGGCGCATTGCTCAGTCCATCATTGAGCTGAATCAGGCGGATCTCGATCCCCACGCGTTAGCCCGTGAAAAAACCGAGGCGGTAAAAATTATGCTCCTCGACAGCGTCGAGCCGCTGCCGCTGATTGACGTGGTGAAAGCGTGGCATGGTCGTCGCCCGATGTCCGTCGGGACCGGCAGTGAAAGCGCGATTGCGGAAGCGCTGTTGGCCCATCTGGGGCTGCGTCGCTATTTTGATGCCGTCGTCGCTGCCGATCATGTCCAGCACCATAAACCCGCGCCAGATACCTTTCTGCTTTGTGCTGAGCGTATGGGCGTGCCTCCGGCGCAGTGCGTCGTATTCGAAGATGCTGATTTCGGCATTCAGGCAGCACGCGCCGCCGGAATGGATGCCGTGGACGTTCGACACTTGTGAGTGACGGACTGTCGCTCCTTTCATTGTTCGCCAGCAGTTTTCTCAGCGCTACGCTGTTGCCCGGCAACTCGGAAGTCGTTCTGATTGCCATGTTACTGGCCGGGCTCAGTCATCCCTGGGTCTTAGTCTTAACAGCAACAATGGGTAATAGCCTTGGAGGGTTAACTAACGTTATCCTTGGGCGTTTCTTTCCGCTACGCAAGACATCGCGCTGGCAGGAGAAAGCCACAGGCTGGCTTAAACGCTATGGTGCGGTCACACTATTATTAAGCTGGATGCCGGTTGTGGGTGATTTACTGTGCCTGTTAGCGGGATGGATGCGCCTCTCGTGGGGGCCGGTACTCTTTTTTTTATGCCTCGGCAAAGCGCTGCGCTATATTGTTGTCGCAGCGGCTACCGTCCAGGGCATTACCTGGTGGCACTAATTGTGCCTGGGGATTAGCCTTTAGGGTAACCACTACAATTATGCTAATTAATACGATTTTGACAGGCGGGAGGTCGAATTGATCCCGGACGTATCACAGGCACTGGCCTGGCTGGAAAAGCATCCTCAGGCATTACTGGGGATTCAGCGCGGGCTGGAGCGCGAAACATTGCGCGTAAATGCGGATGGCACGTTGGCGACAACGGGGCATCCTGAAGCGTTAGGCTCAGCGCTGACGCATAAATGGATAACCACGGATTTTGCGGAAGCGCTGCTGGAGTTTATTACACCGGTAGACGGCGATATCCAGCATATGCTGACCTTCATGCGTGACCTGCATCGTTATACCGCCAGAAATATGGGTGATGAACGCATGTGGCCACTGAGCATGCCTTGCTACATTGCCGAAGGTCAGGACATTGAACTGGCACAATATGGCACTTCAAATATTGGTCGCATGAAAACGCTGTACCGTGAAGGGTTGAAAAATCGCTACGGTGCGCTGATGCAAACCATCTCCGGTGTGCACTACAACTTTTCACTGCCGATGGCATTCTGGCAGGCGAAGTGCGGCATTGCGGAAGGCGAAGAGGCAAAAGAGAAAATCTCTGCTGGCTATTTCCGCCTGATCCGCAACTATTACCGCTTTGGTTGGGTCATCCCTTATCTGTTTGGTGCATCCCCGGCGATTTGCGCTTCCTTCCTGCAGGGCAAACCGACCACGCTGCCGTTTGAGAAAACCGACTGTGGAATGTACTACCTGCCGTATGCAACCTCGCTGCGTCTGAGCGACCTGGGTTATACCAATAAGTCGCAAAGCAATCTCGGTATTACGTTTAACGATCTCTACGAATATGTGGCAGGATTGAAGCGGGCGATTAAAACGCCTTCTGAAGAGTATGCGGCGGTAGGGCTGGAAAAAGACGGTAAGCGTCTGCAAATCAACAGCAACGTGCTGCAGATTGAAAATGAGCTGTACGCGCCGATTCGTCCGAAACGCGTTACGCGTAGCGGTGAGTCGCCTTCAGATGCGCTTCTGCGTGGCGGTATCGAGTACATCGAAGTCCGCTCGCTGGATATTAACCCGTTCTCACCGATTGGCGTGGACGAGCAGCAGGTGCGCTTCCTCGACCTGTTTATGGTCTGGTGTGTGCTGGCTGATGCGCCGGAAATGAGCAGCAGTGAGTTGCTGTGTACGCGTACCAACTGGAATCGGGTGATTCTGGAAGGGCGTAAGCCGGGTCTGACGTTAGGCATTGGTTGTGAAACCGCACAGTTCCCGCTGCCTGAGGTGGGTAAAGATTTGTTCCGCGATCTGAAACGCGTGGCGCAAACGCTGGACAGCATCCACGGCGGAGAGGATTATCAGAAAGTCTGTGACGAACTGGTTGCCTGCTTTGATAACCCGGAATTGACGTTCTCTGCACGTATTCTGCGGTCTATGCTTGATACTGGCATTGGCGGTACAGGTAAAGCGCTGGGCGAAGCTTATCGCAATCTGTTGCGTGAAGAACCGTTGGAAATGTTGCGGGAAGAAGACTTTGTGGCTGAACGTGACGCTTCAAAACGTCGTCAGCGTGAGGTTGAAGCGGCAGATACGGAACCGTTTGACAGCTGGCTGGCAAAGCAACAGGCCTGACAGAAAAGAAAAAGGCCACTCGTGAGTGGCCAAAATTTCATCTCTGAAAACAGGGATGATGATAACAAATGCGCGTCTTTCATATACTCAGACTCGCACCGGAACAAAGAGTTCAGTTTATTTTAAAAAAATTATCGGAGGTGGCTAAATGCCGTTGTTAGATAGCTTCACTGTCGATCATACCCGGATGGAAGCACCTGCAGTCCGCGTGGCGAAAACGATGAACACCCCGCATGGCGACGCCATTACCGTGTTTGATCTGCGTTTCTGCATTCCAAACAAAGAGGTGATGCCGGAGAAAGGGATCCATACGCTGGAGCATCTGTTCGCAGGCTTTATGCGTAATCACCTCAACGGTAACGGCGTCGAGATTATCGATATCTCCCCGATGGGCTGCCGTACTGGTTTCTATATGAGCCTGATTGGTACGCCGGATGAGCAGCGCGTGGCAGATGCCTGGAAAGCGGCGATGGCTGACGTCCTGAAGGTTCAGGATCAGAATCAGATCCCGGAACTGAACGTTTACCAGTGCGGCACGTATCAGATGCACTCCCTGAGCGAAGCACAGGATATCGCGCGTCATATTCTGGAACACGATGTTCGCGTCAACAGCAATGAAGAGCTGGCGCTGCCAAAAGAGAAGTTGCAGGAACTGCACATCTAGTTGTCTGTGTGATTACCGACAAAAAAAGCCCGTTCAACTGAACGGGCTTTTTTATCGCTGTCACCTAGTGCGCGCCACCGCCGCCACCGCCCGCACCAAACGGGGGTTTGGCGAACCAGACCAGGCCGAGCAACACCAGGAAGATCCCTGCTGACATCCAGAAGATCTCGTTGGCTGAAATAATCAGCCCCTGATTAGTGATCTGCTGAGCTATCCAGCCAGACGCCTGTTGTTGCGTCATGCCCAGTCCCTGCAGTTGATCGTACATCGCCTGTGCGTTCGGGTTATACGGATTCACCGACTCGGTTAACTGCGCGTGATGCATGGATTCCCGGTTGGTCCACATGGTGGTGGTGATCGATGTTCCGATTGACCCCGCCAGCGTTCGCGTAAAGTTAGACAAACTCGATGCCGCCGCCAGCCGCTCTGGCGGTAAGCCAGACAGCGTGATGGTCGTCAGCGGCATAAAGAAGCACGCCACCGCGAAGCCCTGAATAAACTGCGGCCAGGCCGAGGCGCCGAAGTCCATTCCCGGTTCAAACGTCCACGCACGCCAGTAGAAGCAGACGGCGTACATAATAAAGCTGAACGTCACCAGCCTACGCATATCCAGCTTATGGGCGAAGCGGCCGATAATCGGCGACAGAATCACCGGAATGATGCCGACCGGCGCGGACGCCAGACCCGCCCATGTCGCGGTATAGCCGTAGACCTCCTGCAAGAGCTGCGGCAGCAGAACAATCGCCCCGAAGTACAGCATATAAGCCAGGCTGATACACAAGCAGCCGATGGTAAAGTTTCGCGACTTAAAGAGCGAGAGATCGACAATGGGGTTATCGTCGGTGAGTTCCCAGACAATCAGGAAGCTAATGGCGACCACCGCCACCACGGTCAGAATGATGATCTCCTGCGAGGCGAACCAGTCCAGCTCTTTCCCCCGGTCGAGCATAATCTGCAAACTACCGATCCCAATCACCAGTAGCGCCAGCCCGATGGCGTCAATCCGCCGTTGCTCGGTACGCGTTTCGCGTCCGCGCAGGGTTTGCAGCGTCATCAGAACGACCGCAATACCGATCGGCACGTTGATAAAGAAGATCCAGCCCCAGTGATAGTTATCGCTGATATAGCCGCCCAGAATCGGGCCGCAAATCGGTGCGACAATCACTGTCATCGACCACAGCGCCAGCGCGATAGAACGCTTCGCGGCAGGGTAGTTATTGAGCAGCAGACTTTGCGAAAGCGGGATCAGCGGTCCGGCAACCACCCCCTGAACGACGCGGAAGAAGATCAGCATGTTCAGACTGCTGGAGACGCCGCACGCCCATGAGGCGATGGCAAACGCCACCGTTGACCACATGAACAGCTTCACTTCCCCGACGCGTTTCGCCAGCCAGCCGGTGATGGGAATCGAGATGGCGTTCGCCACCCCGAAGGAGGTGATCACCCACGTCCCCTGGCTCAGCGATGAGCCCAGGTTCCCTGCGATAGTGGGGATCGCCACGTTAGCAATGGTGGAGTCCAGCACCTGCATGAATGTCGCCAGCGACAGCGCAATCGTCATAATGACGAGCTGCGCGCCCTCCAGCGGTTTTTGCTGTTGCATCACACGCACCTCAGATTAGCCTGCGTTGGCCTGCACAATCTCTTCGATCAGTTTATTGACCGGGGCAAGGCTGATTTCACGGGCGTTACTCTCAGACACCGGCGTGGTGCGAACCTGACTGGCCAGCACCTGACCGTCGCGATTTGCGGTATCAACGGTGACCAGCGTCGATAAACCAATCCGTAGCGGATGTTGCGCCAGTTGCTGGGCGTCCAGTTCGATACGTACGGGCAGTCGCTGAACCACTTTGATCCAGTTACCGGTTGCGTTCTGTGCTGGCAGCAGCGAGAAGGCGCTGCCGGTCCCCATATCAAGACCGACCACTTTACCGGTGTACTTAACGTCATCGCCGTAGATATCACTGATCACCGTTGCCGGTTGACCGATGCGCATATGGGCAAGCTGCGTCTCTTTGAAGTTGGCGTCAACCCACAGATTAGTGGCCGGAACCACTGCCATCAGCGGCGTCGTGGGGCTGATCTGCGCACCAGGCTGCACGGCACGACGAGATACGTAGCCGGTCATCGGGCTGACGATCTTCGTTCGTTCGAGCGCCAGCCAGGCGTTACGCACTTCAGTGGCGGCCTGTTGGACGGCGGGCTGATCTTCCAGCTTACTGTCCAGAATCATCGCCTGATTCGCGTTGTATTGTTGAATGGCAACATCAAGCTGCGCCTGAGCGCTGGCCACGGCATCACGCGCGTGTTGCAGTTCTTCGCGACCAATCAGGTTCGCGTTACCGAGCGGTACGCGACGGTTAAAATCGCTCTGCGCCTGGGCGAGGGCGGTTCTCTGCACCTCAATGCTCGCCTGCAACTGTTTGCTGTTGATCATTAACTGATGCGTCTGACGGACGCTGGAAGCCAGCGCGGTCTTCGCTTTTTCAAATGCCTGTCTGGCATCCGTCTGGTCGAGCGTAACGAGAACGTCACCTTGTTTAACAAAGTCAGTGTTATCCGCCCAGACTTTCGTCACGCTGCCGGATACCTGTGCCATGATTTGAACCTGGTTCCCTGCCACGTACGCATCATCGGTCTCTTCGACATGACGCAGTACCAAAAACCAATAAATCCCATATGCCACGGCAATAATGATAAAGAGCAAGGTCAGGAGGAGCAGCGTACTTTTACGTTTGCTTTTCTTCTTAACCGGTTGCTGCGGGGTTTGAGTCTCCGCATTTGCGCTCATGTTGTTCTCCACGATCTTATTTTGTCGTCGGCCGGGCCGAACGGTTTATCAGAAAGGCCAGCACGTTCAGGTGCTGGCCAGTCAGTTTTCTTTCTTAATCTGGATTATAGAGCGAGTCGACGCGTTAGCTCAGCGCCTCAAGAATGGTGCCATCCTGGTCCATCTGATCGAGACGCGTCAGAAGCTTACGGGTGATGTGCTCAAGCTGTTCTTTTTCTGCAGTGTTAAGAGCGGACCACAGTTGATGCAGGCAGTTATGCTGCGGCGGTAATACCTCGCGCAAAAAAGCATGGCCTTTATCGGTTAACTGCAGATGCAGGCAACGACGATCGTTGTCGCTTTCACGGCGCTCGATCCAACCGCGCTTTTCCAGCTCATCAGCGATACGTGTCGCGTTAGTACGGGATGATCCCAGCGCACAGCTCAGTTCAGAAGGCTGAATGCTGTGGTTTTCCTGAGACTCCAGCGTAATCAACGCCATAAACAACGTCTCGTTAATCCCTTGAGCTTTCAGCATTTTATTGCGGTTATCCAGCAGCTTTCCTTGCATATGCATGCAAAGACGAGTCAGCAGAATTTCCTGATACGGGAAATCCTCGTGGCGGCTGGCGCGAAATTTTAGCATTTGTTCAATGGGCGTAAACGAACTATCCATTTGGGCATGACCTCATTAATTTCAGCCGATATAGTAACGACAGTGACAAATAAAGTAAATGTATTATTAAATTAAAATGATTCTTCTATCCTATAAAACCGCCACCATTTTCCACGCTAATCCATAGGCCAGAGCACTTAATAGTGTGGGAATGATAATACTGCGCGTTTTATAAAAACTTGCACCCAGTACAGCAAAACCCACGAGCGTTGGCACGAAGCGACTGGCGTCATGCATCACCTCAGGGGCCGTTGACACAACCAGCAGGGCGCAAATTGATGCTATGCCGATGGTGTCGAGTAGTACGCCGGTTGCGCCACGCTTGCCCGGACGGGTATTACCCATCTTCAGACGCAGCGGTAAATAGCGAAACCCATAATTCACACAGCCGACCAGCAACCCGAGCAGCAGTATCTCATAGCGCATCGGGAACCCCTTGCCAGAAAGCCTGAATCAGTGCGGTCAGACAACCGCACACAATCCCCGCAAGTATCGCGGCGGGAATGGAAAACAGCGTCACGCCCGCCAGTGCACCGGCTAATGCGGCGGTCACACACAGGGACTGTTTGCGCTGGAATGACGCCAGCAGAAAACTCATGAACAGCGCGGGGAGCATAAAACCAAGCGCTGCCTCGACCGCCGGGAATCCTTTTAACAAACCGCTGCCGGAAAAGGCGCCGATGACGGTGCCCAACACCCATGAGGCCCAGGAGCAAAATGCAATACCGATCATCCAGTTCTCGCTCCAGCGACGGTTATCGCGCACCAGTTTCGCGGTGGCTGCGGCAAAGACTTCGTCGGTGAGGCCAAAAGCCCACAGGGCGGTTTTCGGTTTACTGAGTTTCTGGGCGATACGACTGCGCAGGGAAGGGCCATATAAAATATGGCGTACATCCATCGCCATGACGGTCAGGGCGGCAACCCATAATGTACTGCCTGCGGCGAGCATGGTTGTGATAACGAACTGGCTGGCACCGGCATAAATAATGCAGGAGAAAAATACGCTCTCAACCGGGCTAAACCCGAGACGGGTGGCATTGAGACCAAATGCAAAGGCAACAGGAATATAGCTGATGACGATGGGTAAGCTGTCTTTGAATCCTTCCGCACAGGTAGCCGGGGGGGTATTGGACAGAGAAGCGGGCCTTTCCATAGAATTTCGCGCGTTATCACCAATGTTAAAATTATCAGGGTTAATAATCCCTATCACCTTAACAGACTGGGGGGCTCCTTAACACCCTCCGGAGCCCAAACGAACGCAAACGCTTGCCGGGCGCTTAAATAGCGGCTTCTTGTCGGTGAAATCCTCGCCACCAGACCAGCAGGTTCAGTACGGCAACGGTCAAACCTGCCAGACAAACGCCAAGCCATCCGGCATGCTGCCAGGCCGAGGCGGAGATCAATGACCCTGCTGCCCCGCCGATGAAATAACTGGTCATATACCCGGCGGTCAGACGGTTTCGCGCCTCCGGGTAAAGTCGATAAATCACCGTCTGGTTGGTGATGTGAACTCCCTGAACGGTGAGATCGAGTACCAGGATCCCCACAATCAGCGCCAGTACCGAGGCGTGCCCCAGCCAGATAGCGAGCCAGGAGAGCAGCAGCAACAGCAGGCTGTAAGTCGTGGTGAGATGAGAATGCCCTTTATCCGCCAGACCGCCAGCCGGACGTGCACCGAGCGGGCCTGCGGCACCTGCCAGCCCAAACAGGCCAATCATCCCTTCGGAATAGTTAAACGGTGGAGCGGCCAGTAAAAAGGCCATTGAGGTCCAGAGAATGCTGAAGTTAGCGAAGGTCAGGCAGCCCAACAGTGCACGTGTACGCAGCAGCTTATCGCGGGTAAACAAGCTGAACACCGAACCCAGCAGTTGCGGGTAGTTCAGGTGGGTGTCTGACTTCACCTTTGGCAAGCCGCGCCACAGGGCGATAGCCATCAGCGCCATCAATACGGATGCGACCCAGAAAACGGTACGCCAGCCGCCAAGATTCGCCAGCAGTCCCGCCACGGTTCGCGCCAGCAAAATGCCCAGCAGCAGGCCGCTCATGATGGTCCCGACCACTTTGCCGCGTTTATCCGGCGTGGCAAGCGTCGCCGCCAGCGGCACCAGAATCTGTGCGACCACGGAAAAGAGTCCGGTCAGCGCTGTACCGAGGATCATCATAGCCAGCGACTGACTGCTGGCGGTAATGAGCATCCCGCCTGCCGCCAGCAACGTCATGGAGACAATCAGCGTCCGGCGTTCAAACATATCGCCAAGCGGAACCAGAAACAGCAAACCGGCGGCGTAGCCCAATTGGGCGGCGGTGACGATAAACCCGGCCGAGCTGGCGGAAAGCGAGAAGTTGCGTGCGATGGTATCGAGTAGCGGCTGAGCATAGTAGTTGCTGGCGACGGCCAGACCGGTTGCCACCGACATGAGAACGATCAGTGCCGGGCTCAGCCCGTGAGATGTTTTGGTCATTATGTTCGCAATCGTGAGTCAGGTGATGATTTCTTAGGAAATCAATCATAGCGGACATTTATGAATGTTGGGGATTTGTTGCGTGCCGGATTGTGCGGTCAGGGGGGAGTAGGGAGCAGGCCGGATAAGCGCATCGCGCGCCATCCGGCCCTGGTGTGGTTACTGTGCCTGATGGCGCTACGCTTATCAGGCCTACGAATGGGTTACTTCTGCGCAGCCAGTGCGTCGTTTACCCAGCCGTCGAACTGCTGCTGGTGGGCTTTGATCCAACCGTCAACGTGACCCTGAACGTCAGCTTCCGACGCTTTACCGTCATGCATCATCGCGTTCTGCGCGTTGATGTCCGCCAGCGGCAGTTTCATGATGGCAAACAGTTTCGCCGCCGCCGGGTTTTTCTCTGCCCAGGCCTTGTTGGCAACGATGTGCATGGTGTTGACCGGGAAGCCATAGTTCGCGCCATTCGGCAGTTTGGTATCGATATCTTTCTGCTCACCCGGCAGCGAGGAGAACGGCACCTGCAACCAGACCACATCTTTGCCCGGCTTCATGACGTCACTCACCCAGTAAGGCGTCCAGGTGTAATACAGAATCGGTTTACCTTCTTTAAAGCGGGTGATGGTATCGGCCATCATCGCCGCGTAGTTACCGTGGCTGACGTCGACCGTTTTTTCCAGATCAAACGCTTTGTTCTGGTGGTTAATCACCGCTTCACAACCCCAGCCTGGCGAGCAGCCCATCATGTCCGCTTTACCGTCGCCGTTGGTGTCGAAGATTTTGGCGATGTTGGGGTCTTTCAACTGAGCGATATTAGTGATTTTGTACTGCTCAGCGGTTTTCTTATCGATCAGATAACCCTGCGCGGCGCCGGTGACGAACGTGCCTTCGCGCCAGAACTTCTTGTTCCCGCCGGCCGCAGAATACATATCGTCGTGCAGCGGCTGCCAGTTGACGGCGGTAAAGGTGGCGTCGCCGGAGGCAATAGAGGTGTAGCCCACGTTATAGTCGACTTCGCTCGGTTTGCTTACGGTATAACCCAGTTTCTCCAGCGCGCGGCTCACCAGCAGCGTCTGGAAGGTTTCTTCGGTGATGGTGCTCTGTACCGGTTGGACGGTAATGCCTTTGCCTGGCAGGTCGGCAGCGAAAGCGCTGGTAGAGACAAGGGTGGCAAACGCTGTGGCAATAATTATCTTCTGTCGCATCGTTGTTCCTTATTACACTTCATCATTCAGGTTGCCTCTTTGTTGGCTGCACTCATGCACCCCAGTCACGTACTGCGTGTACGCTCCTGGGGATACCTTCGTTTGCCGCCTCGATGCAACCAGAATGATTTTGTGTAAGTTCATGAGTGTAGGCCCGGTAAGCGTAGCGCCACCGGGCAACAGGTGAATTACTTAATGAAAGGGCGCGTGATGAGCCCAACGGGACCGGTGGTGTACCAGCGACGGTTACCCCGACTGCGGGAGTCGCGACCCACGGCCTGGGTCAGACGGTCCAGAATGATGGCAAGGATCACAATGCCGACCCCGCCGACGGTAGCCAGTCCCATATCGAGACGACCGATACCGCGCAGTACCATCTGGCCCAGACCTCCGACGGCAATCATGGAGGCGATCACGACCATCGAGAGAGCAAGCATGAGCGTCTGGTTGACCCCCGCCATAATGGTGGGCATCGCCAGTGGTAACTGAACTTTGAACAGCATCTGACGCGGGCTGGCCCCAAAGGAGCGTGACGCTTCGATCAAATCAGCCGGAACCTGGTTAATCCCGAGGATCGTCAGACGCACAATCGGCGGCAACGCAAAGATGATCGTCACGACCACCCCCGGTACGTTCCCGATACCGAACAGCATCACAATCGGCACCAGATAGACGAACGCCGGCGTTGTCTGCATGGCGTCGAGCAGTGGACGAACGATCTTCGCCGCCCGTGGACTGCGCGCCAGCCAGATCCCCATCGGCAGGCCGATCACCACGCAGAACAGCAGGGCGGTCAGCACCAGCGCCAGCGTAATCATCGCCTGTGACCAGGCGCCGATTGCGCCGATCGCAATCAGGGAGATCAGCGTCGCCACGCCCATCCCGACACCGGAAATCTGCCAGGCGATCAGGGCAAAAACGATAATCGCCACCGGAGCCGGCATTCCCAGCAGCAGTTGTTGAAAACCGTTAAGGATGTAATCCACCGGCACACGAATGCCCTGGAAGAGGGGACGAAAATGGGTGACCACCCAGTCGATCCCTTCGGTGACCCAACTGTCGAGCGGGATCAGTGTCTTATGGAACGGATCCATAATGTTGAAATGTTCCGGTGCTGGCGCAGGCGCGCTGGTCAGCCAGTCGGCGCTGCCGCTATCGGCAGGCGTCCCTGACGGCGTACCCCAGGCGTCAGCGGATTGTGCGGCGCTATCAGCCGCTGGTGCGGTATCCCACGGATTGGATTGATCAGCCATTGTTTGCCCCCTCGCGATCTAAAGCCTGTAGCAGCATGCGTTTTGAAATAATGCCAACATACTGTTGTTCCTCATCGACAACTGGCACCGCGCACGGCGCTTGTCCGACATGAGAGAGCAACTCGCTAAGTGGGGTTTGTGCATCCACGGCCAGCGGCTCGTCGATTAACGCCCCTTCAATGCCCTGAGCCTGGCCTAATGCCGCTTTTAATGAGTCGATGGAGACCACGCCAACAAACTTATTGCCGCGTTCGATGACGTAACCGTATTCCCGGTCTTCGTCCTGTAATAATTTCAGGGCTGAACGGGGACCAAATCCCGGCGTTTTACGAATCAGTCCGACCGGGCTACGGCGGGCAATATCTTTCGCGCTAAAGACCTGGCTAATATCGACGCCACGGAAGAAGGTACGCACATAATCGTTCGCCGGATTATTCAGAATTTCATCCGGAGTACCGACCTGAACCACTTCGCCATTTTGCATAATGGCAATTCGATCGCCAATACGCATCGCTTCATCGAGATCGTGGGAAATAAAGACGACGGTGCGCTGATGTTTCGCCTGCAGTTTCACCAGTTCATCCTGCATCTCGGTACGAATTAAGGGATCGAGCGCGGAGAAGGCTTCATCCATTAATAAGATGTCAGGGTTAATGGCTAATGCCCGGGCGAGACCGACACGCTGACGCATACCGCCGGAAAGTTCATCCGGATAGCCGTGCGCGTAATTTTCAAGTCCCACCTGGCGCAGGGCGTCCAGCGCTTTTTCGCGACGATCCTCAGCACTCACACCGGCTAATTCCATGCCGAATGCGGTATTGTCCAGAACGGTCATGTGCGGCATGAGCGCAAATGACTGGAAGACCATCGCAATCTTTTTTCTGCGCACCTCGCGGAGTTCGGCATCCGATATTTTGGCGATATCGACGCCGTCAATCAGTACCTGTCCGCGGGTGGGTTCAATCAGGCGATTGAGAAGGCGTACCATTGTGGATTTACCCGAACCGGATAATCCCATGATGACAAATATCTCGCCTTCTTCAATGGCCAGACTGGCGTCTTTAACGCCAAGCGATAGCCCTGTTTTTTCCAGAATTTGTTCTTTTGAAAGTCCTTTTTCAATATATTTGAAGGCGCGCTGTGGATGCTCTCCAAATACTTTATATAGATTTTTAACTTCTAATTTAATTGCCATGCAATAGAAAGATTCCTGTTATTTGTATATATCGATATATTACCTGATAGAAATAGTCACCTTTTTCTACCCTAACATACTGAGAATCTGAGACAACCCTGAATGTGAAATGAGACGAAATAGGGTACAAGGCAAATTGCCGGGACTTCCCATGATATAAGGGCTGAGAGCAAACCACGGCCGGCGAATATTTTTTGTAAGGACCACTGGAAAGGCGCCTGAATTTCGAAAATTCAGGCGAATATGACAACAGCTATTGAGTGTAGAACACCCTGAAATAGCTGGGTGATAAAAACGTGATCTGCTTAAAATATTAACGTAAATATTGTAATGATATTCCCCATATTAATTTGCGTTAAAAATTCCAGTCTTCGTCTTCTGTTTCGACGGCTTTACCCATCACGTATGACGATCCCGAGCCAGAGAAAAAGTCGTGGTTTTCGTCGGCGTTGGGCGAAAGGGCAGCCAGGATCGCCGGGTTCACCTCCGCCATTTCCGCCGGGAATAGCGCCTCATAACCCAGGTTCATCAAGGCTTTGTTGGCGTTGTAACAAAGGAATGCGTTGACATCCTCTGCCCAGGCGGTGTCGGCATACAGTTCTTCGGTATAACGAACTTCGTTATCGTACAGTTCCATCAGCAGATCGAGGGCAAACCCCTTCAGCTCTTCACGCGCGGGTTGAGATCGTTTTTCCAGTCCTTTCTGGTACTTATAGCCGATGTAATAGCCATGTACTGCTTCGTCACGAATGATCAGGCGGATCAGATCGGCGGTGTTGGTGAGCTTGCCGCGGCTGGAGAAATACATCGGCAACCAGAAGCCGGAATAAAACAGGAAGGATTCCAGAAACACGCTGGCAATCTTCTTCTTTAAAGGGTCATCGCTGGCGTAATGCGAGAGGATAATCTGCGCCTTTTGCTGCAACGGCACATTTTCTTCGCTCCAGGCGTAAGCGGCATCGACATCTTTAGTCTGGCACAGCGTAGAGAAGATGGAACTGTAGGAGCGGGCGTGCACTGCTTCCATAAAACTAATGTTCGACAGCACCGCCTCCTCGTGCGGCGTCAGGGAATCCGCCATTAGCGACGGGGCCCCGGCGATATTCTGGATGGTGTCGAGCAGCGTCAGGCCGGTAAAGACGCGGATGGTTAGTTGCTGCTCGGCGGCGCTCAGGTTTTGCCACGCCGGAATATCGTTAGACAACGGCACTTTTTCCGGTAGCCAGAAGTTGCTGGTCAGGCGGTTCCACACTTCCAGATCTTTGTCGTCCTGAATCTTATTCCAGTTGATGGCGCTCACGCGTGATAATGTCATACCGCTCTCCTTACAGTGCGCACGAAACGCAGCCTTCTATTTCAGTACCTTCCAGCGCCAGCTGGCGCAACCGGATGTAATACAACGATTTAATGCCTTTTCGCCAGGCGTAGATCTGCGCTTTGTTGATATCGCGGGTGGTGGCGGTATCGGGGAAAAACAGCGTCAGCGACAGGCCCTGATCAACGTGTTTAGTGGCTTCGGCGTAGGTATCAATGATTTTCTCCGCGCCGATTTCATAGGCGTCCTGATACATCTCCAGATTCTCATTGGTCATGAACGGGGCCGGATAGTAAACGCGCCCGGTTTTGCCCTCTTTGCGGATCTCCACTTTCGAGACAATCGGGTGAATGCTCGATGTCGCATGGTTGATGTAGGAGATCGAACCGGTCGGTGGCACCGCCTGGAGATTCTGGTTATAGATGCCATAGAGCATCACCTCGTCGCGCAGGTACAGCCACATTTCGCGCGTCGGCAGCGTGATGCCGCTACGGGCAAACAGAGCACGGACTTTTTCGGTTTTCGGCGCCCAGTTCTGCTCCAGATACTGCGTGAAGAACTCGCCGCTGGCATAACGCGATTGCGCAAATCCGGCAAAGGTCTGCCCACGCTCACGCGCCAGTAGCATCGACGTGTGCAGCGCGTGCCAGGTGATGGTGTAAAAGTAGAGATTGGTGAAATCCAGCCCTTCTGGCGAACCATACGCGATGCCTTCGCGTGCCAGATAGCCGTGCAGGTTCATCTGTCCCAGCCCGATGGCGTGGGAAGCGGCATTACCGGCGGCAATCGACGGAACGCTGCGAATATGGCTCATATCCGACACCGCCGTCAGCCCGCGAATCGCCGTTTCCACCGTCCGGCCAATGTCCGGAGAATCCATGGTGTGGGCAATATTCAGCGAGCCGAGGTTGCAGGAGATGTCATGCCCGATCTGGGCGTAGTCAAGATTCTCCTCCCAGGTAGAGGCGCTGTTGACCTGCAAAATTTCCGAGCACAGGTTGCTCATATTAATGCGACCCGCGATCGGGTTGGCGCGATTCACCGTATCCTCATACATAATGTAGGGATAGCCGGATTCAAACTGAATTTCTGCCAGTGTCTGGAAAAAGTCGCGGGCGTTAATGTATGTTTTGCGCACGCGCTCGTCGGCGACCAGTTCGTCGTACTGTTCGCTTATAGCGATATCGCCGAAGGGCTTACCGTAAAGACGCTCGACGTCATACGGTGAAAACAGCGCCATCTGCGCATTCTCTTTGGCCAGGCGGAAAGTGACGTCCGGGATAACCACGCCAAGCGAGAGCGTTTTAATGCGGATCTTTTCGTCGGCGTTTTCGCGTTTGGTGTCGAGAAAACGCAGAATATCCGGGTGATGAGCATGTAAATAGACCGCCCCTGCCCCCTGACGCGCACCTAGCTGGTTGGCATAGGAAAAGGCGTCTTCCAGCATCTTCATCACCGGGATCACCCCGGAGGACTGGTTTTCGATGCGCTTAATTGGCGCGCCGGCTTCGCGCAGGTTAGAGAGTAAAAACGCCACACCGCCGCCGCGCTTGGAGAGCTGTAGCGCAGAGTTCACCGCCCGACCGATCGACTCCATGTTGTCTTCAATCCGCAACAGGAAGCAGGAGACCAGTTCGCCGCGCTGCTGTTTTCCGCAATTTAAGAAGGTGGGGGTAGCGGGCTGGAAACGCCCCGAGAGCATCTCCTCGGTAAGCTGCGACGCCAGCGTTTCATCACCCTGCGCGAGCGTCAGCGCCACCATCACCACCCGGTCTTCAAAGTGTTCCAGGTAGCGCTTGCCATCAAAGGTTTTCAGCGTGTAGCTGGTGTAAAACTTCCAGGCGCCGAGGAAGGTCTGGAAACGAAAACCGCTGGCGTGGGCGCGGGCAAATAGCGTCACCACGAAAGCGCGGTCGTAGCGCGCCAGAACGCTTTCGTCGTAATACCCTTCGCGCACCAACGTTTGCAGGCGTTCCTCCTGACTGGCAAACGTGACGGAGTGGGGGCGAACATGGGCGGCAAAAAAGGCATCTACCGCCTGCCGGTCTTTATCAAACTGAATTCGGCCTGCTTTATCGTACAGATTTAGCATGGCGTTCAGCGCATGGTAATCCAGCGATTCCTGCGTTACGCGTTCTGCGGTTGTCGTTGCCAAAATTCGCTTACTCCTTTTCGAACGTTGTCGATGTCGGCGGGGGTTCCCATCAGTTCAAAACGATAGAGCCAGGGCACGGCGCATTTTTGGGCAATCACTTCCCCTGCGCGACCATACGCCTCGCCGAAGTTACGATTGCCAGAGGCAATGACGCCGCGAATTAACGCCCGGTTGTGAGCATCATTTAAAAAGCGGATCACCTGTCGCGGTACTGCGCCAGCCGTGCCGCCGCCACCGTAGGAAGGCACCACCAGTATGTAGGGATTGTCTACCCGGATCCGTTCGCGTTCATTCAGCGGAATGCGAATGGCGGGCAGCCCCAGACGCTGCATAAAGCGGTGCGTATTTTCGGAGCTGCTGGAGAAGTAGACGAGCGGGTTCATGCGCTGGCTACCTGAGGCTCAGGATGCAGACGGTTGATCATATCCGGTCGAAACCCGGACCAACTGGTCTCACCGGCAATGACGACCGGCAACTGACGAAAGCCTTGCGCACGCAGAGTTTCTGCGGCGTCAGGCACCAGATCGACGTTCACCATCTCAAATTCAAATCCACGGCTTTCCATCGCCCGTTTTGTGGCGTGGCACTGAACACAGTCATTTCGAGTGTAAATAGTAATGCGCATGATTCGTATTTCCATCTAAAATGAGAAAACGGCGCGATAAGACGCGTCGGGTTGGGTGTGTACTGATAGAGAGAATACTAGATGTAGTTGAAATAAGTTTCAACCATACAAGATATGGGAATTATCGATTGATTACTCCCCACCGATGAGCCCGGCGGGGAGCGGGAGGTTATGGCGAAAAACCGCCGGTTTACATCCGCATGCTAACGGCCAGGCGGTTAAAGCAGTTCATCAGACCGATCGCAAAGGTCAGGTCGCTGATTTCGCGAGCGCTGAAATGCGTGAGCAGCGGCAGATAAACGTCATCTTCGGCATGGGTTCTGGCGATATCGGTCACCGATTCCGCCCACGCCAGCGCCGCTTGCTCCTGCTGGCTGAAATGATGGCTTACCCGCCAACCGGCCAGCGCGTCCAGTTTACTTTGCGCGACACCCGATTTACGCAGCGCCTTGCTGTGCATTTCCAGACAAAACGCGCAGCCGTTGATTTGCGAAATTCGCAGGTAAATTAACTCCATCAGCGTGGTATCCAGCGCGCTGTTTTCCAGTGCTGTTTTCGCCTGTACCAGGGCGTTATAGACTTCAGGGCTGAGTTCATAGTAGGGCTGGCGTAACGTCGTCATGGTGCTTCTCCTCGTGTTGATGGTTGGCAATGTAGCACTATAATGGACTGCATAAGAGAGCCATATTGTTACGAAAAAAGCAGACCATATGCCGCGCTACCAGCAAATTGCCCGCCAGTTAAAAACCGCCATTGAACACGGGGAGCTCAAGCCCGGTGCCAGACTGCCGTCCAGCCGTACCTGGTCGCAGGAACTGGGCATTTCGCGTTCGACGGTGGAAAGCGCCTACACGGAGCTGGTGGCGCAGGGGTGGCTGGAGCGTAGAGGACAGTCGGGAACGTTTGTCAGCGCACAGTTGCAGCCGGAACAGGTGCCCAGTGAACCGGTGGTCTTTGCCGGAGAAAGTACAGTCCCTCAGCCCTTTCAGATGGGGCTTCCCGCGTTGGATCTCTTTCCGCGAGACATCTGGGCGCGGGTGATGGGGCGACGATTGCGCACGCAGACGCGTTTTGATCTGGCTCTCGGCGACGTGTGCGGTGAGGCTGCGTTGCGCCAGGCGATCGTGGACTATCTGCGCATATCGCGCAGTATTGACTGTCTGCCCGAGCAGATTTTTATCACCTCAGGCTATGCAGCGTCGATGACCCTTATCCTGCGCGCGCTGGCCACGCCGGGCGACGGCATGTGGATTGAAGACCCCGGGTTTCCACTGATCCGTCCGGTGATTGAACAGGAACATATCGCGCTGCTGCCGGTTCCGGTCGATGACGACGGGTTGAATGTGGCGGTTGGGATCCGCGACTATCCGGATGCGCGGTTTGCGCTGCTCACGCCTGCCCATCAAAGTCCGCTTGGCGTCGCGCTGTCGTTGTCGCGACGTCATCAACTGCTGGAATGGGCATCGCTTAGTCAGGCGTGGATCGTTGAGGATGATTACGACAGTGAGTTTCGTTATCACGGCAAACCGCTGCCGCCGTTGAAAAGTCTTGATGCGCCGCAGCGGGTGATTTATGCCGGTACGTTCAGCAAATCGCTGTTCCCTGCATTGCGCTGTGCGTGGCTGGTGGTGCCGATAAACCAGGTGGAATGTTTTCGCCAGCAGGCGGTACGGATGGCCTGTAGCGTGCCGCTGCTCTGGCAGCAAACGCTGGCGGATTTCATCCGTGATGGGCATTTCTGGCGGCATCTGAAAAAAATGCGTCAGCACTATGCGCAGCGAAGAGAATGGACGGAAAGGGCGCTCGACGAACAGGGATTTCACGTTGTGCCGCAACAGGGCGGGATACAGCTGGTGATTACCGTTGACGGTGACGATATCGCGCCGGTACGCAAAGCCAATGAGGCGGGCCTGGCGGTTCAGGCCCTGAGCCGTTGGCGGGTCAATTCAGTCGGAAGCGGAGGGATGCTGTTGTCGTTTACAAACATCGCTTCACCTGAGATGGCAAGCCTGGTGGCAACGCGTCTACGACGGGCAATTCAGGCTGCTCTTTAGCCGAATCTTCGGTGTGCCGGATAAGCCTGAACGCTATCCGGCACAGGTTCACAATTAGCGACGAAGGCTCAGCAGCGCGCCGACGAAGATCCCCACCGCCGCTGCCGTACCGATGCTACACCAGGGTTTATCACGCACAAACGTGTCGGCGCAGCCTACGGCGTCCCGGGCGGCTTGCTGCACGCGCGTCCGGCCATGCATTTTCGCCCGTGTCTCTTTCAGCAGCGCCTGCGCTTTACGCCGTGCGGTATCCGCTTCATCCTTCGCATCGCTGCCCCATGACTTCAATACAGCTTCCAGACTATCGGCCAATTGATTGACGTCATTATGAATATCCTGAACGCCATCATCTACGTCGTTTCGGTTCGGTCGGTTAAACATATGATCCTCCAGTGATTTCGATGTGACTTTCAGTTTAGTCGATATTTTTAACTTCTGAGGCAGTTCACGGCGTTATGACACGTTTATGGATTTTTCTGAAAGCGTTGCTAATGCTGAATCAGGTAAGGTAAGCCCGCAGTAAAAGATAACGAGGATAAAATATGTATTTACGACCTGACGAGGTGGCGCGCGTACTTGAAAAAGTGGGGTTTACCGTCGATGTGGTGACACAGAAAACGTACGGTTATCGACGTGGCGAGAATTATGTTTATGTTAATCGCGAAGCGCGCATGGGGCGCACCGCGCTGGTGATCCATCCGACATTAAAAGAGCGCAGTTCATCGCTGGCTGATCCGGCGTCTGATATTAAAACCTGCGATCATTATCAGCATTTTCCGCTTTATTTAGCCGGGGACACCCACGAACACTATGGAATTCCTCACGGCTTTAGTTCGCGTATTGCGCTTGAGCGTTATTTGAATGGACTGTTTGGCGAGGCAAGTTAATTAAGCGACTGGCCTTGCCAGTCGCCGAGTGGTTTCAGGCTTTAACGTGCTGGTAGCGACTCACTTTAAACAGGCGGCGGCAGTAATCCAGGAAATAGCCATATACCGCCCCCATCAACATCGATATCACGATATTAGAACTGACCGCGGCAGTTATTTGGTGCCAGTCAGCGCCCACCGTCAGCAGAATAGCGACATAAACCGGGGACTGGAAAGTGACATAAGCCAGCACATCCGCCAGGTTTTTCAGCCATCCCGCAGAACCCACTTTACGCGACGCTTTCATAAAGAGATCACGATACATTCCGTAGGGCCAGGCGATCAGAATGTTGACCGGAATGGCGACCAGTCTGGACGAAAGTGATTGTTCAAAGGTCATTCCTGAGAGGAATATCTCGATCAACATGTTCACGACAGAACAATAAACAACCATCGCGAACGTGTCTGCTACAGCATGACGCAAGCGTGACTGTGGTGAGAACATGCTAATGCTCCTTGTAAAAAGGGGTAAAATTGCCGTTAAATGAGTCTGTATTAGTGATTTGTCGTGGTGTTTTTGCTTGATGATAGGGTATATCGCTGTCTTGTAACTATCAACTAGCGAAATGTTTTTATTTTGGCGCTTTTTGTCGATAAAATACTCTGTAAACGCCTGATTTTTGTACCGGATAGAGTTTTTGTTGTCGATATGTATTAAATGATTAAAAATCAATTGGTTATGTTGGTGTTCTGGTTGAGGGATTCCCTGTAAGGCAAAAAACGCATTCTATGCCCGATGAGTCGGTATGGAGGTTATTCGCCAGAGAATGAGAAAATGAGCTGGGGTATTATTCAGTAGTAAGCAAACTATATTATTGCGGCGATATGCTGATATTCTCTGTGTTATATGTCAGGGTCTGGAAACATCCCTAATAATATAATACACTATCCAGTGTAATACTTTTGTTTTAGCGTTAAAGGGTTTTCATTATTATGAATCTGATGTTACAGAACTTAAATAATATTCGTTCATTACGCGCCATGGCTCGCGAGTTCTCCATTGACGTTCTTGAAGAAATGCTGGAGAAATTCAGGGTCGTCACTAAAGAAAGACGTGAAGAAGAAGAACGGTTACAGCGTCAACGCGCTGAACAGCAGGAGAAAATTAATACCTTGCTGGAACTGATGAAGGCCGACGGAATTAGCCCGGAAGAGTTATTCGGTAATGACGTCGCGACCATGCGAGTGGGTAAAAAACGCCAACCGCGTCCGGCGAAATATCGCTATACCGATCTTAACGGGGAAAGTAAAACCTGGACCGGCCAGGGACGTACGCCAAAAGCAATTGCCCAGGCACTGGCGGAAGGTAAATCGCTGGACGATTTTCTGATCTAATTATCTGAGCGGTGAGGTGATCCTCACCGCTTATTTCCCGCTATTATTGAGGACGATGGTTCCACGGCATTTTGTCGAGCAGTCGTGCCATTCCACAGAACCCGGTCAAGCCGGCAAACAATAATCCCGCACCGACGAATCCGCTGAGCAGGAAGAAGCCACTGCTGACACTGTACCCCAGCACAACGCCCAGTAATGCCAATCCGCCAGCCGCAATTTGTACCTGACGCATCAGCGGAAGCGGCTGTGATTTATCTTCTGCAGTGGGGAATCCCGCCGCTTTCCAGCCGTCAATGCCCCCTTCCAGCAAAAAGGTTTCTGCCGGTGCGGCAAGAGCCTGCAATGTCGCTGCATTGTTTTGTGTCCGTTTCCCGGACTGACAATGGAAGATAACTTGCTCACCCCGCAGCCTGGCAGGAAAGCCTCCCTGTTCGAGTGCGCCAAGCGGTGCGAGATGAGCCTGCGGAATGTGTTCACGCAGGTATTCGTCGGCATCGCGAATATCAATCAGTCTGGCGCCTTGCTCAATACGGGCCTTTGCATCGCGCGGGGAAATCGTCCCGATAGTCATGTTCACTCCTTATGGACAATAGACGTTTTTCAATGTGGCAATGAGTGAGTTCACCGCTGCATTTTTAATGGAATAGAGGATGCGCTGAGCATCGCGCTGGCTGTCAATCAGCCCTTCATCGCGCATTTTTGCCAGATGCTGTGAGGTGGCCGACGGGCTCAGTCCGGTGGCGCGAGCCAGATCGCCCGCGCTGGTACCCGGTGAGCCGCACAGCATACACAGGATCAGCAATCGTTTAGGGTTGCTCATCGCTTTCAGCAGAGCCGCCGCCTGTTCCGCGCTGGCCTGGAGTTGTTCAAGTTCGCTCATATGTATTTTAGTTTTTGCTAAATTAAGTAAATTCTAAAGTAAAAGTGAAATGCCTGCCAGCGTAAAAAGCGTAAAAGAGAGTAAAAGCGAGAGTGATGACTGGCGATCTCCGCTAAGCTCACTACGCTTAGGGATAAAATCCCTTTTTAAACAATAAGTAATTTTTCTTTTTGGAGTGTGTATGGGTTTCTGGAGAATTGTATTTACGATCGTTCTGCCGCCGCTGGGTGTCCTGTTGGGGAAAGGGTTCGGCTGGGCCTTCATCCTTAATATCATTCTGACGCTGTTGGGTTATATCCCGGGTCTGATTCACGCGTTCTGGGTGCAAACCCGTCCTTCAACGCTTTCTTAACCGTCATGACACCGCCCGATAGCGTGACGTTATCGGGCTGCACCGGTCGCCGCACCGTCAGAATTTTAAGCGAAACTTTCTGCTACACTTCGTGAGTGTTTATTGTCAATGATCGAGGTGGATATGGGACTTTTCAACTTTGTAAAAGACGCCGGGGAAAAACTGTGGGATGCAGTAACCGGGAATCACGATAAAGACGATTTAGCCAAAAAGGTGCAGGACCACCTGAATAAAACCGGTATTCCGGATGCCGACAAGGTGAATGTACAAATTGCCGATGGCAAGGCGACGGTCACTGGCGACGGATTAAGCCAGGAAGCAAAAGAAAAGATCCTGATTGCGGTCGGGAATATTTCCGGGATTGCCAGCGTGGAGGATCAGGTTAAAACCGACGCGCCTGCCGCCGAGAGTCAGTTCTATACGGTAAAATCTGGCGATACCCTGAGCGCCATTTCGAAACAGGTTTATGGCAATGCCAACCTGTATAACAAAATCTTTGAGGCGAATAAGCCGATGCTTAAAAGCCCGGATAAAATATATCCCGGTCAGGTGCTACGTATTCCAGAAGAATAAGCGCCGTCAGGATTTTTCCGCCAGCAGTTTACCGACCATGGCCTGCTGGATAATAGGAATCGGCGTCAGCAAATGCTGAAGCATGAGTTCACTGGCGCGTGCCGCATCGCGCGCCAGAATTGCCTCCGTTAGCGTCTGATGCTGAACGTGTTTATCCTCCAGCATTTCAACCGACAAGACCGTTTTTCGCAGCCAGATAAACCGATAGCGCGCGGCGAGATCAAACAGCCGTTCACGCATTTGCAGCAGATACTGCGAACCGCATCCGGCAACAATAGCGGTGTGGAAGGCCTGATGGCGCAAATCCCACTCATCCAGCAGCTGTTCGCTGGCGTCGCTGGCCTCAAGCTTACTGAGCATGTGGGCGCGGGCGAGGATCTCGGCTTCCCATTCGTCACCGCCGCGTTCAATCGCCAGACTCACCAGCATCGCTTCCATATTGGCGCGGGCATCGAAAATATCGAGCAGCTCCTGCTCCGACATGGAGGCCACCCGATACCCTTTCTGATTCACCACCGTGACCAGCCGTTCCGCCACCAGATGAGAAAGCGCCTCCCTGAGCGGCCCAACGCCAAGAGAATAGCGTGAGGTTAATAAGCTCATGCGCAGTTTTTCATCAGGCTGATAAATACCGCGGATAATATCGTTCTTCAGCCAGCGGTATCCATCTATGGCCGTCGGATGGGAAATGGCGGTCATGGTCTTACTCCTGAATCGTGTTCCCGGCCTGTACCGGGAAATCATTTAACGGGTATTTTGCAGTGGTGTCTTTTGCCACAATACCAGTTTTTTCCAGCGCGACATAATCGGCACGGTGCAAATAATCCCCAGCCCCAGCAATCCTGTGGAAATCACTTCCAGTTGTTGTGCCGGGCGAAAGAGCATCACAATCAGCACAAAACTGATAAAGCCAATCACCAACCAGGTCAGCCACGGATAGAGCCACATTTTCAGTTTGATCTCACCGCCTTCCGCCAGCAGGATTTTGCGCATCCGCAGTTGAGAAACGGCGATAACCAGATACACCAGCAGGGCAATGGCACCGGAACTGTCGATCAAGAACTTAAACACTTTTGCCGGGGCATAGTAGTTCACGACGACGGTTAAAAATGCCGCGCCGGTCGAGAGCAGCACCGCCACCCAGGGGGTTTTGCTGCGATTGATTTTGCCCATCATGGCCGGCGCGTCGCCACGGCGGCTCAGGGAGTAGAGCATTCGCGACGCGGTATACAGCGCAGAGTTCAGGCAACTGGTTACCGACAGCAGGATCACACAGTCCATGATCAGTTTGGCATGTGGAATATGCAGCAGTTCCAGCACCGACTGATAGGAGCCAACCTCTTTCAGACCCGGCATGTTCCATGGGATCAGGGCGACGACGACGAAGATCGAACACAGATAGAAGATCGAAATACGCCAGATGACCGAGTTAGTCGCGCGAACGATATGCTTATCCGGCGTGTCGGATTCGGCGGCGGCGATGGTGACAATCTCAGCGCCCATAAATGAGAACATGGTGATCAGCATGGCGCTCAGCACCGCGCCAAAGCCGTTCGGCATAAAGCCGCCGTGATCCCACAAGCGCGAAATACCGCTGACTTCGGCGTAAGGGTAAAAGCCACTGATCGCCGCCGCACCGAGGGCGATAAAGGCGAGGATGGCAATCACTTTGCACAGCGCCAGCCAGAACTCAAACTCACCGTAGTTTTTGACGCTCAGCAAATTACTGCCGGTTAACGCCAGCGTGATGACCAACGAGAACAGCCAGATCGGGACGCCGGGGACCCAGGAATTAAGGATAATCGCGGCAATATTCGCTTCAAGCGGGATCACCAGCACCCAGAACCACCAGTACAACCAGCCGATGGTATAGCCTGCCCAGCGCCCGATGGCTTTATCGGCGTAGGTGGAAAAGGAGCCGGTGTCCGGTGTGGCGACGGCCATTTCGGCTAACATCCGCATGATCATCACCACCAGTAATCCGGCGAACAGATAGGCCAGCAGGACCGCGGGTCCGGCCTGGGCTATCGCCACGCTGGAACCCACAAACAGACTTGCGCCGATAACCCCGGCAATAGACAGCATGGTGACGTGGCGTGATTTCAGCCCGCCCCCTAAATCATGTGATTGCGACAGTTGCCCCATCTTATGGCCTCTTTATTGTTATTGAGCCGTTTGCCGGATGGCGGCTCCGCCTTATCCGGCCTACAAACCACGCCGACTCTGTAGGCCGGATAAGCGAAGCGCCATCCGGCAATGGGCTGCAAGGGTTAACCTTGTTTCGCCTCGGCAAAACACTGGGCGATAATGTCCAGCCCCTGGCGGATTTGCGCCTCTTCAATGGTGAGCGGAACGAGGATGCGCAGCACGTTGTAGTACGGCCCGCAGGAGAGCAGGATCAGCCCTTTGTCGCGGGCGCGCGCGACGATCTCCGCCGTCAGTTTTGCATCTGGCTTGTTGTGGTCGCCGTCTTCAAACAGTTCGATAGCGATCATCGCCCCCAGTCCACGGACGTCACCGATTTCACGATGCGTTTCGGCAATCGCCAGCAGACCATTGCGCAGGGTTTCACCGAGTTCGTTGGCTTTTTGCAGCAGATTTTCCTGCTCGAAAATGTTTAGTACCGCTAATGCAGCGGCGCAGGCAATCGGGTTACCGGCATAGGTGCCGCCCAGCCCACCCGGCGGAATGGCGTCCATGACGTCGGCGCGTCCGGTCACGCCCGCCAGCGGGAAGCCCCCGGCGATAGACTTGGCGAAGGTGGTGATGTCCGGTGCCACGCCCATTTGCTCCATTGCGAACAGCGTACCGGTACGCCCCGCGCCGCTCTGCACTTCATCGGCAATCAGCATGATCCCGTGCTCGTCGCAAATCGCACGCAGGCGCTGCATAAAGGCCGGAGAGGCGGCGTAAAAACCGCCTTCACCCTGTACCGGTTCAATCACGATGGCGGCGATATCTTCCGGCGCGGCATCGTTTTTAAAGATGCGGTGAATGCTGGCGATAGCATCATCTTCGCTAATGCCGTGCAGGGCGCAGGGGTAGATCGCGCGATAGACGTGACCCGGCATCAGCCCCATTCCGGCGGAGTACGGGTTCACTTTCCCGGTCAGCGACAGGGTGTAGTGAGTGCGGCCGTGGTACGCGCCGCTAAAGGCGATCGTTCCCGTACGTTTCGTTGCCGCACGGGCGATCTTCACCGCGTTTTCCACCGCTTCGGAACCGGTGGTGACCAGCAGGGTCTTCTTGGCGAAGTCGCCTGGCACTTTCTGGTTCATGATTTCGCACAGTTGCAGATACGGCTCATAGGCCAGCACCTGGAAGCAGGTATGGGACAGCTTTTTCAGTTGCGCTTCGACTGCCGAGACGATCTGCGGGTGCAGGTGTCCGGTGTTCAGCACCGCAATACCACCGGCAAAATCCAGGAACTCACGGCCTTCCACGTCCCAGACCCGACAGTTTTCCGCGCGCTCGGCAAAGATCGGGTGAATCTGTCCTACGCCACGCGGGACGGCATGAGTGCGACGCTGCATTAATTCGTTATTGGTGCTCATCAGGTGTTCTCCAGTCGATTTATTATTAAAGGCCAATGCACAGATATTTGATTTCTAAGTAATCTTCGATGCCATATTTAGAGCCTTCACGGCCAAGGCCGGAGGCTTTGATCCCGCCAAACGGGGCGACTTCGTTCGAGATAATGCCGGTATTAATGCCGACGATGCCGTACTCCAGCGCCTCGCCAACGCGAAAGACGCGGCTCAAATCGCGGGCGTAGAAATAGGCCGCCAGACCAAACTCGGTGTCGTTAGCCTGTCTGATGACGTCGGCTTCATCGGTAAAGCGGAACAGCGGGGCCAGTGGGCCGAAGGTCTCTTCTTTGGCGACCTTCGCGTTGTCAGGCACGTCCACCAGAATGGTCGGCTGGAAGAAATTGCCGCCCAGCGCGTGCGGTTTCCCACCGCTAATCACCCGGGCGCCTTTTTCCAGCGCATCGGCAATGTGTTCCTGCACTTTGGCGACCGCTTTCTCATCAATCAGCGGGCCGGTGGTGACGTCGGGAGCCAGACCGTCACCGAGATGCAGTTTTTCCACCGCCTGCTGCAGTTTCTCCGCAAAGCGCTCATAAATGCCGTCCTGCACATACAGACGGTTGGCGCAGACGCAGGTCTGTCCGGCGTTGCGGAACTTGGAAGCCAGTGCGCCTTCTATCGCTTTATCGAGGCAGGCATCGTCAAAGACGATAAACGGTGCGTTACCGCCCAACTCCAGGGAGACTTTTTTGATGTCTTTGGCGCACTGTTCCATCAACTGGCGACCAATTTCTGTTGATCCGGTGAACGACAGTTTGCGTACCAGCGGATGGCTGGTCAGTTCGTTACCGACGGCGCCCGCCGAACCGGTGACAACGCTGAATACGCCCGCCGGGATCCCGGCGCGGTTTGCCAGTTCCGCCAGCGCCAGCGCGGAGAACGGCGTCTGGCTGGCGGGTTTAAGCACCATCGTGCAGCCTGCCGCCAGTGCCGGACCGGCTTTACGGGTGATCATCGCTGACGGGAAGTTCCACGGCGTAATGGCGGCAGTGACGCCAATGGGTTGCTTAATGACGATCAGGCGTTTGTCGGCCTGGTGTCCGGGAATGGTGTCGCCATAAATACGTTTGCCCTCTTCGGCAAACCACTCAATAAAGGAGGCGGCATAGCTGATTTCCCCTTTGGCTTCCGCCAGCGGCTTGCCCTGTTCCAGGGTCATCAGACGGGCGAGATCGTCCTGATGCTCCAGCATCAGATTGAACCAGCGACGCAGAATATTCGCCCGCTCTTTGGCGGTAAGGTCGCGCCAGGCGGGCAGCGCGCGGTTAGCGGCCTCAATGGCGTCGCGGGTTTCCGCACTGCCCATTTTCGGTACGCTGCCCAGCGTCTGGCCGTTGGCCGGGTTGGTCACCGCAATGACTTCGCCGCTATTGGCATCGCGCCACTGGCCGTCGATCAAGGCCTGCTGACGGAACAACGTCGGATCGTTTAGTTGCATGATGGCTTCCTGTCTGAAAAAAGGTTAACGGGTGAAAGCGGCGTGTAATGTGTCCACGCTATGTGCCGCACGTAGCGTGCGTCCGGGATTGCTCTGGTTTGCCAGTAACGTCTGTACCTGACTGACGATGTGCGCCCCGATGGGGATCGCCGACGTGGCCGCCGGGGAGGGGGCATTGCAGGTGTGGATCGAGCGCGGCGTGGTGACAAACAGAAAATCGTCAATCAGCTTGCCGTCCGACGAAACGGCCTGGGCGCGGACGCCTGCGGGCCACGGTTGCAGATCGTTTAGTGTCAGGCTCGGGCAGTACTTTTGCACCAGTCGCAGATAGCCACTCTTACACAGTGAGTTTTTCATTTCGCTTAAACCGGCGCGCAGGTTGTTTTGCAGGACCCGACGAATGCCGGAAGAACCGAGGATCTCCAGCGTATCGCTGAGCGAAAAGTCGCGTTTGCGATAGCCCTCGCGCTTAAACGCCAGCACCGCATTCGGCCCAACCGTGACGCTGCCGTCGATCATGCGGGTGAGATGGACGCCGAGAAACGGCATCGCCGGATCGGGGATCGGGTAGATCAGATGGTTGACTACCTGATTGTGTTTCGCCGCCAGACGGAAGTACTCGCCACGAAACGGGCAGATGATAAAACCCGGCTCGACGCCGAGCATTTTTACCAGCCGATCGGCCATCAGCCCGGAGCAGGTAATCAGCGTTGACCCTTCAAATTCCTGTCCCTGGCGGGTACGCACCACCACGCCCGAGGTGTGCTCTTTCAGGGCGCTGACGTCGGCGTTGTAGATAATCTCGCCGCCTCTGTCCTGGAAGATTTTCGCCATCGCCGCCGTGACCTCCCGGTAGCTGACGATCCCGCTGGACGGCACAAAAATACCGCCGAGTCCGGTGATGTTTGGTTCGCGCTCGCGCAGTTCCTGCGCATTCAGCCACTCGCGCTCTAAGCCGTTGGCCGCGGTGCGATCCCACAGGGCGCGCATCCGTTCCATTTCCTGTTCAGTGGTCGCGACCAGCATCTTGCCGCAGGTGTCGTAGCGGATGCCGTTTTGATCGCAAAAGGCTTTGGTCGCACGATTACCGGCGAGACAAAACTGCGCCTTCAGACTGCCTGGGGTGTAATAGACCCCGGCATGGATCACGCCGCTGTTGTGGCCCGTCTGATGACAGGCCGGGCCGGACTCTTTTTCCAGCAGCGCGATACGAGCGTCCGGATAGACCTCAATTAACTGCATGGCGGTCGACATACCAATAATGCCGCCGCCAATAATCACAAAATCATACATCCGCTTGTTCCTTCACGCTTACTGGTGAGTCTGGTAGTGGTGGGTGGAATAAGCGAAGTAGCCGCGCTGGCGCATGAGTTCGCGGCGCAGGTCCGGGTGCGAGGTAAAACGATCGCGACCGTGCAGCCAGAACAGGTTGTTGATCAACAGGAATTTACCCACCGAAACCGGAACGGACAGGATGCTTTTGCTGGTTTCCAGCGCATCAGACAGTTCGCTCAGCCAGACGCCTTCTTCAAAATCTTTCGGCTGCACAAACTGGTCGATGTAGCGCATGACCGGGCGACCCTGTTGGTCGACGTCAAATACGGGGTGGAACACATCATGACTGACGTTCTTGCTCGGCGGCGCAGCGAAGCGCATCGGACGGCGCGCCAGTGGGTGACTGAAGTACTCGTCAAGATGCTCCCAGTCGTCAAGATGCAGCAGCAGCGAGTTGCCGCCGGTCATGTTCTGCTCGTCGATTTTCATCATCAGCACGTAGTCGGTGATCTCTTCGACGTAGGTGCCGTCGTTATGTAACTCCATCACGCGGTGCGGCTGGCGCAGATAGCTGTCTGAGTTATCGACATTTTTTACCACGAAGCGCGCATAGTACTGACCGCTCATGGCATCAAAGTTGGAGCGTCCAACCAGATGCGCCACCGCGGTTGCCAGCTTGACCATGTCGTCAGCCTGCGCCACGTCATCGACGCCTTCGGCATTGATCAGCAGCGCGCCCTCTGCGCGATCGAGCAGCGTTTTCAGCAGCAGCGGCTGCAACTGGTTGTCGCACAGATCGTCGAGGATCTTGCCCACTTTGAAGCGCAGGAACGATTTGTATTCCAGTGCCTGCACCGGCCATTGCGCGACCTGCTGGAGAAAGTGTTCTGTCGTCCGGGCGGAAAAGGTCAGCTCCAGCAGACGCGGGGACTGGGCTGACGGTTTCAGCGTAAATCCGCTGTAGTGTTGGCCTGGATCTTCAGCGTGCGGTTTAACGGCAGTCAGTGCATTCATCAGAATCGATCCTCTCAGTAGATGGTCAGGGAGACATGGCGAAGCTCATTTCGTAGCCATAAATTAAAAATATCTACATTTTTAATAAACGCGCACAAAATGAACTTTTTGTTTCTTTTTTGTGATCAAAAGCAACAAAAATTTAACATTATTAAATGCAGGGATAAGCGGATGCGTACCGAGAGAAAAGGGTGGAAAAGGTTGAGGAAACCGCAGGTTAGCCTACACTAACGCCGGTTGTGGTGCGTCTGATGAGCGAGGCTCGGGATAAACATGTTGATTAAAAACCTCTTTCGTCGGGTGAAGTGGGTCAGTTCCGGCCTGTTGGCGCTGGTCAAACACGTGGTGCTGACGTTGCTGGTGGTGCTGATTATTTTTCTCGGCGTGCGGGTGTATCAGACAGAGAGTGGGCCTGATCTTCATTCCTGGCATACATGGCACGGGAATGAAATGAGCGCGGAGGCGCTGGATAACGCCACCTTTGCGCAGTATCAGGCACGGGAAGCGGCGCTGTTTGCCGATCTGCAAAAACAGGTGGGCGACACGCTGAGCCCGGATGAGCAGACGCCGATCAACCGTTTCTGGTCGGGCAGTCGGGTTGCTCCGGCGCAATTCACTCCCAACTGGAACCGATCATTCGTGTTGATGCCGCAAGGCAAACCGCGTGGCGTTGCCGTGATGCTGCATGGCCTGACCGACTCGCCCTACAGCCTGAAAGATGTCGCCCGGATCTATCAGCAGCAGGGATTTATCGCCGTGGTGCCACGCCTGCCCGGACACGGTACCGCGCCAGGCGCGTTAACGGCGGTCGACTGGGAAGCGTGGCTGGCCACGACGCGTCTGGCGGTGCGCGAGGCGACGCGACTGGCGGGTAACGAGGTGCCGCTGCATCTGGTGGGTTACTCTAACGGCGGTGCGCTGGCGCTGAAATACACGCTGGACAGTCTGGATGACGCCACGCTGCGACGCCCGCGTCAGGTGGTGCTGCTGTCGCCGATGATTGGCGTCACGTCATTCGCCCGTTTTGCCGGACTGGCGGGACTGCCGGCGCTGTTTCCCGCGTTTGCCAAAGCCGCGTGGCTCAACGTCACGCCAGAATATAACCCCTTCAAATACAATTCGTTTCCGGTCAATGCGGCGCGGCAGTCTTATCTGCTGACCAAAGCGCTACAGCAACAAATCGTGCTGGATGCGCAGAATGCGCGACTTCACGAGCTGCCACCGGTGCTGACCTTTCAGTCGGTAATGGACTCCACCGTCAGCACCCAGGCAGTGGTGGACTCGTTGTATCGCTATCTGGGACCTAACGGCAGCGAACTGGTGCTGTTTGATATCAATCAGGCGGCTAACCTGCGCCCTCTGTTGCGGACGTCTTCTTATACCGCCGCCGCGACGCTGCTGCCCTCCGTACCGCGAGCTTACCGCACAACGGTGGTGACCAATGCCACGGCGGAGACACTGGCCGTGGTGGCACGTGACACCCTCGCCGGAACGCGTGACGTGCAGGTTCAGCCGTTACAGGAAGCCTGGCCGCAGGAGATGTATTCGCTGTCGCATGTGGCGGTGCCCTTTCCACTGACCGATTCGTTATATGGGTTGAAGCCGGATGCGTTGAATCGCTATGGGCTGAGCATTGGCACGATTGCGCTTCGCGGAGAGACCTCCACGCTGTTGGTGGGGCTCGATACGTTAATGCGTGTTACCTCGAATCCGTTCTTTCCCTATATGAAGGAACGGATTGAGGCGGTTATTGGAGGTAATGTTAAGAATTGAGACTGTTGCCGGATGGCAACGCCACGCGTTTTATGCGGCCAGGGTTGTGGGTAGGCCGGATAAGCGAAGCGCCATCCGGCGAGGCGTTACCCTACATCCACCTGCGGTTTGGTGTTGCGCTTACGGAGGATCCGTAACAGTGGCGGGATCACAATGACCGCCACCGCCATCACCAGCAGCACTTTGGTGACGCTACTTTCCCACAGAATCGCCATATTGCCGTTGCTGATCGACAACGCCCGGCGCAGGTTTTGTTCGAGCATTTCGCCCAGCACAAAGCCTAAGATCAGCGGCGACATTGGGAAGTGCATTTTGCGTAGAACGTAGCCCAGCACACCGAGCGCGACCATCAACACCAGATCGAAGGTCGTACTGTGTACAGCGTACACCCCGACCGCCGATACGGCCGCGATAGCCGGTACCAGGAACCACAATGGGATGGTCAGCATTCGGGTGAACAGGCCGATCAGCGGGATGTTCATCACCAGCAGCATCACGTTGGCAATCAACAGAGCCGCAATCAATCCCCAGACGATATCCGGTTGTTCAGTAAACATCGCCGGTCCCGGCGTGATGTTGTACAGGGTTAACGCGCCCATCATCACCGCCGTGGTGCCGGAACCCGGCACACCCAGCGTCAGCATCGGAATAAACGACCCGCAGGCCGACGCGTTGTTCGCCGCTTCCGGTGCAGCAACCCCACGGATGTCGCCTTTGCCGAAGCTGTCGCTGTTGCCGCTGATTTTTTTCTCGGTCATGTAGGTGATGGCGCTGGCGATGGTGGCGCCCGCACCCGGCAGCACGCCGACGAAGAAACCAATTACCGACGAGCGCAGCGTCGCGCCAACGCACTGCGCGCCTTCTTTGGCGTTGAACAGCATGCGTCCGGTTTTGCGCACCAGTTTCTGCCCGCTGCTGGTATGTTCCAGCATGAGCAGGATTTCAGAAACTGAAAACAGACCGATCACCACGACGATAAACTGCACGCCGTCAGAGAGGTGCACGCTGTCAAAGGTAAAGCGATAAACCCCGGTGTTGGCGTCAACGCCGACGGTCGCCAGTCCCAGACCAATCAGCGCTGCCAGAAACGATTTCAGCGGGTTTTGCGCCATCATGCTGCCAAGACAGGCGATGGCAAAGACCATCAGCGCGAAGTACTCTGCTGGACCAAACGCCAGCGACCACTGCGCCAGTAAGGGCGCGAACAGAATGATCCCGCCGATTGCGATCAGTGAGCCAAAGAAGGAGCTGACCGCTGAAATGGAGAGCGCGACGCCGCCACGGCCCTGTTGCGCCATCGGGTAGCCGTCAAGCGCGGTCATGATCGCCGCCGCATCACCGGGAACGTTGAGCAGAATCGACGAAATACGTCCGCCGTATTCACAGCCAATGTAGACCGTCGCCAGCAGGATCAGCGCCGATTCCGCAGGCAGATGCAACGCAAAGGCCAGCGGCAACAGAATCGCCACGCCATTGATCGGCCCCAGACCCGGCAGCAGGCCGACAATGGTGCCGACGAAGCAGCCGATCAGCGCGATCACCAGGTTTTCCGGGGTCATCGCCACCGCAAAACCCTGAGAAAGATATATCCAGGTATCCATCGTTTCTCCGTTAACTCAGCCAGGCGCCGAGCGGTAAGGTGACATCAAGCAGGCGGTCGAAGGCATACCACAGAGCGACGCCGAGGAGCGCACCGGAAAGCCCTGCGGCAGGCAGGGTGGCACCAAACAGAATGCCAATCACCAGCGTCAGAATGGCGGTAGCGACGGGAAAGCCCAGCCACTCAAAGCCCCAGGCGTACATCAACAGGACGATCACCATCGTTAACAGTTTTTGCAATACGTGTCGGCGCGGCCAGTCCACAACGTCCGGATGGCGTAGCAGCATGGCCAGTGCGCACAGCGCCATCAGGCCGATAATCCCCAGCGGAAACGGACGGGGACCGACCGGCTCGTAGCTGTATTCACTCTGAATTTGCCAGGCGATAAACAGTCCGGCGATGCAGAGCAACAGCCAGATACCGGCGAAAATTCGATCGCTCATGGTTCTCTCCATGCTTATTTCGCCAGGCCAAAGGCTTTCGCCTGATCGCGATAACCGGTTACCTGCTTTTTGACGTACTCGTCGAGCGGTTTGCCCGTCATGTTGAACTCAAACAGGCCACGCAGGTCGCGCTGCTTTTTGAAGGCGTCGGACTGCTGGAGTTTTTCAAAGGTCTGCACCCACCACTGATAGTCGGCGTCGCTGACGTCGGGGCCGACGTAGAAACCGCGAATGATCGGCCAGACCAGGTCATAACCCTGCTCTTTGGCCGTCGGGACGTTGGCGAGCTGGCCAGGCAAGCGCTCTTCAGAGAAGACGGCGAGGACGCGGATTTTATCGCCGTTCAGATAGGGCACCATCTCACTGAGATCGCCGGAAACCACTTGTACGTGATTGCCCATCAGCGCGGTGACCGGTTCGCCGCCGCCTTCAAAGGCGACATAGCGCATCTTGTGTGGATCGACGTGAGCCTGTTGTGCCAGCAGCGCCGATTTCATCCAGTCCTGGCTGCCAATTGAGGCCCCGGCGCCAATCACCACGCTGTTGGGATCTTTTTCCATCGCGGTTAACAGATCTTTCAGCGACTTCCACGGTGAGTCGGCGCGCACGGCGATCATGCCGTAGTCCGTACCGACGCTCGCCAGCCAACGCACATCATCCACGCCGTAACGACCAAATTTTCCCTGCGACAGGTTCAGCAGCGAGCCGCCGGAGAACGCCACGACCGTCCCCGCTTCGGCGGGGCGCTGAGCAACGATGGCGTTGTAGGCGACCGCACCTACGCCGCCCGGCATGTAGGTGACGCGCATCGGTTTCTCGATAGCGCCTGTTTCCATCATGCTCACCTGAATCAGTTTGCAGGTGAGGTCAAAACCGCCGCCCGGTTTCGCCGGGGCGATACATTCGGTACGCGACGGCGCTTCCTGCGCAAGTACAGAGGTGCTCATCAGTAAAACGCTTGCAGCAAGGGTACGAACGAACTGTTTTTTCATTATTTATCCTCACGCCGGAGAACCGGATGGTAGGGTTCGAAAGACTATTTTTTGATTATGTGAACCAACATGTAGCGATTCAGTTGCGTGATTGTTAAAACATTAACCTTTCATTTCCCTTTCAATGCGGCAGAAACTTTACAGGATGTGATATGCGTCTCTTATTGGCGGAAGATAACCGTGAGCTGGCTCACTGGCTGGAAAAGGCGCTGGTGCAAAACGGCTTCGCTGTAGACTGCGTGTTCGACGGACTGGCTGCCGACCATCTTCTGCATAGCGAAACCTATGCGCTGGCGGTTCTGGATATCAACATGCCCGGGATCGACGGACTGGAAGTGGTGCAGCGTCTGCGTAAGCGTGCGCAGACGCTGCCGGTGTTGCTGCTGACAGCGCGTAGCGCCGTGGCGGATCGGGTAAAAGGGCTGAATGCCGGCGCGGATGATTATCTGCCCAAGCCCTTCGAACTTGAGGAACTGGACGCCCGGCTGCGGGCTTTGCTCCGGCGCAGTGCGGGACAGGTACAGGAGCTTCAGCAACTGGGCGATCTGGCATTCCATGATGAAGGCTATTTCTTGCTTCAGCAGCAACCGCTGGCGCTCACCCCGCGTGAACTGGCGCTGTTGACGGTGCTGATGTATCGCAGAACGCGGCCGGTATCGCGCCAGCAGTTGTTCGAACAGGTCTTCAGCCTGAACGATGAGGTCAGTCCCGAAAGTATTGAACTGTACATCCATCGTCTGCGGAAAAAATTACAGGGCAGCAATGTGCGAATCACCACTCTGCGCGGGCTGGGATACGTGCTGGAGTGCGGCAATGAGGTGGGCTAAACCCCAGTCGTTATATCTGCAACTGCTGCTGTTCCTAGGGCTACCGCTGATCCTGCTGTGGGGATTGTCGGCGTTTAACAGCTACGTCAGCGCCCTGCAGGCGGCGACGCAGGCCTATGATCGCACGCTGCTGTCATCTGCCCGCACGGTGGCGGAACGGCTGGTGGTGCGTCACGCGAAGCTGGAAGTGAATGTTCCATGGGTGGTGCTGGACAGCTTCGAACTGAACATGAACGACCGACTGTACTATAAAGTGGTGGATCCGGCGGGAAAGGTGATTTCGGGTTACGACGACCTGCCAGCGATGCCGCCTTCCACTTCCCGGACGCAGCTCTACCCTGCGTTGGCCTGGTTTTATCATACGCAATATCAGGGACAGGCCATTCGCGTAGCGCGTCTGTTACAACCGGTGAACGAGGGCGGCATTGTCGGGATGGCGGAGATCTACGTTGCAGAGACGCTCCAGTCGCGGCGTTACCTGGCAGGACAACTGCTGTTTTCGTCATGGGTAACGCAGGGTCTGTTGGTGCTGCTGACGCTGGTACTGGTTGGTTGGCTGCTGCGCCGCGTGCTGCGGCCGATGCGCCAGCTCTCTTCGTTGATGGTGCGCCGTGAACCGGAACTCCTGACGCCGTTACCTGAACTGCTGCCCTGGTCGGAGACGCGGCTGCTGATTGTCGCATTTAACCGTTATCTGGATCGCCTGCGCGCGCTGATTTCACGTCAGGAACGGTTTAGCGCCGACGCCTCTCATCAACTGAAAACGCCGCTGGCCGTGCTGAAAACGCAGGCCGCCGTGGCGCTTGCCAGCGAACAGCCTCAGCAGTGGCACGAGAGTTTACGGGCGATGAGTATGACGCTGGACAACACCATCCTGCTGACGGAAAGGTTGTTACAGCTTTCGGCGGTGAAGCGAAAAGAGCAGGGGGAGCGGCAATTTTTACCGGTCAATCTGTTCGAGGTGGTGCAGACAAGTTGCTTTACGCGATTGGCCCAGGCGCGCAGCAAAGGCATCGACCTGGGTTATGAAGGCCTGCAGGAGACGGTATGGATAGAGGGAGATGACGTCCTGCTCGGAGAACTGTGCGGCAATTTACTGGATAACGCCCTGAAATATACCCCGGCGCAAGGGACGGTCACTGCCCGGTTGAGCCGGGAAGGTGAGGCCGTGGTGCTGGAGGTCGAAGACAGCGGTCCCGGCATTGAGGATGAACAGATTCACCAGGCGTTGCTGCCGTTTCATCGTCTTGAAAATGCAGGAACAGAAGCCGGAGCGGGCATTGGCCTGGCGCTGGTCAACGACATTGCCCGTTTGCATCGCACTCATCCCCATCTTTCGCGTAGCAATATATTAGGTGGTTTACATGTTAGGGTACGCTTTTTCGTGGTCGTTCACTTTCCGACGAAAACATAAATATCCTTTATAGACAATCAGATAGAAGCGATTAGTATCTTGCATCTTAATAACTTTTAGCAAAAAGTGCTTTTCAAAGGCAATTTTTACGTGTTTGAAAAACGCTAAAAATCTTATTGCATGATATAAAACTCCTGAGTTCATCTCTATTTTCCCTTCCATAATACGGAAAAATCGAATTGTGTAATCTGGTCCTACCAGGAATTTATGCTCACTAATTATTATTTTCTGATATTAATGTTCAGGCTAATAGTCCGGGGGCGTATTGACAGCTTTTTAGGCGGGTGTAAAACTGAGCGCAAGAATTACATAAGGATTATTAACCAAACAACAAGCTGCAAGGGCTGTTGTTGAACCGCTACCGGTTCGTAATCAGAAAGTCTGACTCTGAAACGTGTTGTCAGTAACGAACTGGCATGAGCGAATATTTTGTAGCGTCACACTTTATATTTTTTCCATAATATGGATTTTAATTTCTGACGACTGTCTGTGATTCCATTAACGCCCTCTCCGGAGAGCAAATCGTGGATCCTGGATAGTGGTTATTTAATCATGCATGGATACTATTGTCGGAGACAATATGTGAAATCATTATAACACTATCAATAGATTATTTAATTTAAGACTGTTCAGAATTAATTTCTGAATAGCCCTCTATTTCCCATTTCCAGGTGAGGGACGCTTATCGATTCTATGTTGCGTATTAAAAACTATTACACCGCGTATAAACATTTTATCAGATTATGAGCATTTATCATGAATACAAATTATCGTGTTATTTGGAATGAAGTATTACACGTATTCCAGGTATGTTCCGAGCTGGTGAGAGGGAAAAGTCAATCATCAGCAAAATCATCCATAAAAAAAATGACCTCTTCCACACAACAACAGCCCGCTTTGCAACCTCTTTTTAAACGTAGTGCCCTGTCACTGATTCTGCTCGCCTCTGCGCCTGCCTATTCGGCCATTATCGATAATGGCGAGGTCGTCAACGTGTCGACGGGATATTCACTGGATTACTACACTTTTGTCGGCATGAACGGCGTGGGGACGCTGAATGTTCTCGCGGGCGGTGTGGTGGCAGGATCGGATGTCTACAAACTCACCATTGGCGATAACACCCAGGCGAACGGTACGGTGAACGTTGACGGTTTCGGCTCTTCGTTACGCTCAGGGGCGATGACCCTTGCTGAGTCAGGTACCGGAGCCATGACCATCACCAACTCCGCAGTGGTTAACACATCAGGATTGGGCGTACTGGGCGGTTCAACCGGCAGTCACGGGTCCGCCACGATCCGCACGGGTGGACAGTGGAATTTAGTTAATCCCTCGGGCGCGCTCCAGGACCTGAATATCGGTTATGGCGGCACAGGGGTGATTAACATTGAAGAGGGCGGTGCGCTGAACGCCGGCATGACGACGATAGGCAGTTTTGCCTCCGGGGTCGGAACCGTTAGCGTTAGCGGTCAGAATTCAACAATGAACACCGGCGCGTTGCGGGTTGGGGATTATGGCTCGGGAACGCTGAATATCTCTGACTCCGCGATAGTACGCAGTAGCGCCGACAGTATGCTGGGGCGTTCGCCCGATGGTAACGGGCGAGTGAATGTTAATACTGGCGGGGAATGGCGGATCGCCGACGCCAGTGACGTCACCAAAAAACTTAACGTGGGTCATGCCACGACGGGGATACTGGATATCCAGTCGGGCGGGAAAGTGGTCGCCAGCGCGGTGAGCCTGGCGGCAAACGGCGGCGAGGGGACGGTGAATATCAACGGCGCTGGATCGCGTCTGGATGCGACGTCAGCCACCGTCGGCGCCGTGGGCGACGGTACTCTCAACCTGAGTAACAGCGGCGCGCTTAACCTGAATGGCAAACTGTTCATTGCGCAGAATGCCTCAAGCACCGGCGTGGTGAATATCGGCGCGGCTGAGGGGCAGGCCGCCGCCGGGGCGGGCGTGATTTCCGGCTCGACCGGCGTGACGTTTGGCTCGGGTACCGGTTCTCTTGTGCTCAATCACACCACCAACGATCCGTCCACGGCGGGGGGATATCAGCTCGCTATGCCGATTACGGGCCAGGGAACGATTGTTCATCAGGCCGGGCATACCGTACTGACGGGGGACAATACCTACAGCGGGAAGACCATTGTCAATGGTGGCACGCTCACCTCTGCTCTGCAATCTAGTGCAAACAGAACCGGCCTTGGCAGCAGTGAAGTGACGATCGGCAGCGACGGCACGCTTGAAATTGTCGGTGCCACCAACACCAGCACCAATGACTTTGCCTTCAGTAATGTGTTGAACGGCACGGGGTTGATGTCTGTCAATCTGCACGCCGGGGATGATGTCTTTTCCTTTACGCCTGGCGTCGGCAACAGTTTTCGCGGAGCGGTTGAGTTACGCAATAGCACATTTGCGCTTTCCGGGAATAACGCTTCGTCGTTGGCACAATCGCTGTTAATCAGCAGTGCGGGGAACACCACAACCGTCAGCGGTATGCAGTATCTTACGGGGCTACTTTTTAATGGGGGCACGCTGGCTTTTGACGTGACGCTTCCGGGGTCAACGATCTCCAACAGTCTGGTGTCGGTCAATACCCTGGTCGCCGGCGCAGAAGGGATAATATACAACGGACGCGCACATCAGGCAGACGGTACCGGCACGGTGAAAGTAAACCTTGCCGATCCATGGAACGATACAGGCGCGGCGGCGAATCCAGATACTACCGCAAACCTGCTCCAGCAGGATGACACCGGGATTGGCGTACAACTGGTGAAAGCGTCGATTGTCCTTGGGTCGGGTGGTTCGTTGACGCTTGCCGATCAAAACGGCACGCCAATTGCGGCAGATAAAACCCTTCAGATAGCGCAGAGTGGGACGACCGTGGCGAACGGGCAGTATGGTTTTCGTCTGACCACTGCGCCGGGTGACGGCCTGTATGTGAACTACGGTCTGAAGGCGCTGGATATTCTCGCCGGGCAAACGCTGGTGCTGTCACCGTATGCGGGCGTGACGGGGGCTGGCGCTGATATGTCGGCGACGATCTCCGGCAGCGGCAATCTGGCGGTGAATACGGGCGATTTGGTATCGCTTTCCAACGGACTGAACGACTACAGCGGTGCCACGCTGGTGCAGGCCGGGACGTTACGCACCGACGCCGATGGTGCGCTGGGCGAGACCAGCGAATTGCACATCAGTAGCGGAGCGACCGCCGATCTCAATGGTACAACCCAGACGGCGGGTACGCTGACAGGGCGGTCCAACTCCACCTTAGCACTAAATGACGGTTCGTTGACCCTGTCGAACGGTGGGCTTAGCGAGGGAAGTCTGACCGGCAGCGGCGCGCTGAATGTTAACGGTGGCCTGTTAACGATTGACGGAGCCAACGCTGCGCTGACGGCCAAAACCACCATCAGCAGCGGGGCGGAAGTGAGCGTAAATGATGTGCAGGGCGCAGGTAGCGGCGATATCGTCGACGACGGGACATTGACCCTGAATGGCGTTGTCGGCACGCTGACGAACAACATCAGCGGGGCGGGCGGCATTGATGTGGCCAATATGACTGATGTGGCCGTCAGCGGGGATAACAGCGGTTTCAGCGGCCTGTTCAATATCGACACAGACAACAAACTGACCGTCAGTGAGCAGCAGAACCTCGGCACTGCTTCGGTCACGGATAACGGCTTGCTAACGGTGGCGACGGACACGGACTGGACGCTGGACAATGTCATTAGCGGCACAGGCGATCTGACCAAGACCGGTAGCGGCGTGTTGACGCTGAAACAGGATTATGCGGCCTGGACGGGCACCACTGACATTATCGCCGGTGAGATTGCGCTGGGCAGCGACGCCGATTCTGCCGTCCTCATGACCAGCCAACTGGTGAACATTCACGATGGTGCACAGCTTTCTGGCTATGGAAGTACCGCCGGCGATGTGGATGTGATGAGCGGCGGGACGATGCAGGTGTCCGACTTTACGGTCGGCGGCAATCTGACTCACAGCGGTACTGTGATTCTGGGACGCCCAGGGATGCAGCCGGGTAATCGCCTGAATGTGGACGGTAATTACCACGGCAATGACGGACTGATGGTGTTCAACACCACCCTCGACGGCGATGATTCAGCCACGGACAAACTGACCGTTCATGGTGATACTTCCGGCAACACGCGGGTGGACGTCAATAACGTTGGCGGCATTGGCGCGCAGACCCGCAACGGCATTGAACTGGTGCAGGTGGACGGCAATTCCGCCGGTCAATTCGCCCTGACCCGTGGCTCCGTGGAGGCCGGTGCGTATGTCTACACGCTGGCGAAGGGAACCGGCGAGGCGGCGAAAAACTGGTATCTGACCAGCAAATGGGATGGCGTGATTGATTCGGACAACCCGCCGGTTGTCGATCCGCGGGCGGTGGATGTTCTGCGACCGGAAGCGGGCAGTTATACCAGCAATATTTCCGCTGCGAACACGCTGTTTGCCCATCGCTTGCACGATCGTCTGGGCGAGCCGCAGTACAGCAATGCGCTCAAGGATGCGGGGCTGGTCAGCAGCATGTGGATGCGTCACGTCGGTGGCCATGAACGTTCTTCGGCGGGTGACGGCCAACTGAAAACACAGAGCAATCGCTACGTGCTGCAACTGGGCGGCGACATTGCACAGTGGAGCACAGACGGGCTGGATCGCTGGCATCTCGGCGTGATGGGCGGTTATGCCAGTGAGCACAGCAACACCCAGAATAACCGTGCCGGATACGGTTCAGACGGACGTACCAGCGGCTATAGCGCCGGTCTGTACGGAACCTGGTATCAGAATGCCGTGGACAGCACGGGGGCGTATGTTGATAGTTGGTTGCTCTACAACTGGTTCGACAACACGGTGGACGCGGACGAGCGTGAAAGCGATAGCTATGACTCAAAAGGGCTGACAGCCTCGCTGGAAGCGGGTTACACCCTGAAGGCCGGCGAGTTCAGCGGCAGCCAGGGGTCACTGAACACCTGGTACATCCAGCCGCAGGCACAGGTCACCTGGATGGGCGTGAAGTCTGATACGCATACGATGCGTGACGGTACGCGCATTGAAACAGAAGGTGACGGCAACATTCAGACGCGTCTGGGGGTGAAAACGTATCTCAACAGTCATCACAAACGGGATGATGGCCAACAGCGCGAGTTCCAGCCCTATGTCGAAGTGAACTGGGTCCACAATACCGACGCCTTCGGCGTGAAGATGGATGGCGTGAAAATCAGCCGTGATGGCGCGCGCAATCTGGGTGAAGTGCGTACCGGGGTGGAAGGTAAACTGAATAACCGTTTAAGCGTCTGGGGGAATGTCGGTGTGCAACTCGGTGACAAGGGTTACAGCGACACGCAGGGCATGCTGGGGGTGAAATACAGCTGGTAAGTTCAGACGGGTAAAAGCAGAAATAAAAAGCCGCGCAAGCGGCTTTTTATTTCTTTAAGGATCAGGGCGAAAGGTTTATTCGCTGATTTTCTTCTCTACGCTGGCTGCGCCTTCTTTGGTCTTATTCCAGCCCTGTTCAGCACCTTCTTTCGTGGCATTCCAGCCTTTCTCAGTGCCTTCTTTGGTTTTATTCCAGGTTTTCTGCGAGCCTTCACTGACTTTGCTGCTGATATTATCCTGTTTACCTTCGGCGCGGTGTTCCATTTTCAGTTTTTGCTCTTCACCCTGATTCTGCGCCTGGTGTAATTTCTCTTTTGCTGTATTTGCGTTTTCATGTGCGGCGGCGACATCATTATCGGTTGCGTGTGTCGTAGCGGCAAAAACAGGAGAAGCCAGCAGAAGTGCAGATAATGCGATTAGGGTCTTTTTCATCATGTCCTCGCTTTACGTTATAAGTTATTAGCGTGTTTAAGCATGGCATCTTAACGAAGCGCTGGCTTTAGGAAAAAACTGTAAGTGAAAACAATGATGGCAACCGCCGTCATTCAGGCATTTGAACAAACCTCTTTCGCTATTAAGAATATTGTCAAAAAAATATCCTTTTGTTTTTAAACGTTTTTATGAAACGAGAATTGTCTGATTTTGGGGTGTCTGTTATAAGACCCCGGATGTTAAATCTGAAAATTCTTATGAGTGTAAATATATTTAAATGCCAGTAAAGATGTGACGAAAAATTGATAATGACATGGAGTCGTTTATGACAATAAAGAAGTATGCCTTACTGATGGGGTTATTTTCCTTCGAGGGCGTTGCCGCCGAAGCCGTGTGTAGTTCTGCTGATGGAGTGAGTGCTGTCTGCAATGGTGATACAGGACTGGTTAATGATATCGACAGTAAAATTAACGGTTATGACAGCGTCACCATTAATACGACGGCGAATGAACGAGGCTATGGGTTTGATTTCCGCCAGACAACGCATCATTTGACGCCGAAGGATATTACGATTACGACACTTGGAAAGTATTCGGATGGGATTCTCGGCCGAATTGCAACGACGACCATTGACGGTAATTTGACGATTAAAACGTATGGTGAATACTCTTCCGGTATTTTATTGCAGGAAGTGGAGGATGCTAATATCACCCTTGCGGGTGCCACGAATATCTATGCACGTTATGGCATGGGCATTGCGCTGGAACTGACCCTGGGAAGTAACAAGAATAATATGTTAACCGCGGGGGATAATGTCTCCATTGTTACTGATGGCACCGGAAGCAATGTTAACAGGGGGACGGGTTATGGCGTATATGCCGGTTCCGCCTACTATCTGAACGCAATGGGGTTTATTCCCGATCACAGTACCGCCCGCATTACGCTGGGAAATAATGTTTCCGTACAAACCAATGGCGATGAAGCCCATGCGGTTTACGCCAATAAAACGGGCATGATTCAGGTTGGCGATATTGCGGTCGTTACCCGTGGCGACAGGGCGACGGGACTGAAAGCGGAGGATGGCAATAAGTATGTACCGCCGGGAACGCGCATGCTCAGAGCCCAGACGCAAAACTACGAAGGCGGGAAAATCTTCCTGACCCGGAACGTGAATATTGATCTGGAAGGGACCGGAAGTCACGCCATGTATTCCACTGGCTTCGGTTCGTACATCGGCTCCTCATACCTGGGAGGACAGCAGTCACGTGGAACCTATATCGTCAACGGTGATTTGTTGGCGGACAGGCAGGGGGTTATCGATCTCCGTATGACCCAGGGCTCTGCGTTTACCGGTAGCGCCAACTCCACCCAGCTCAATGCTGATAAATCCCTGAATACCGTAGATAACGGTTATATTTACCTTGATATGTCCAGAACCAATAGCGTCTGGAATATGACGGAAGATTCTGTGGTTACGCGTCTCGATCTGCATGATGCGAATTTGACGTACACCGCGCCCACCAGTTTCGCCTCCTATAGACCTAAATTCCTGCATGTCGTCGAGGATTATTCCGGTACGAATGGCATCCTGACGCTGAATACGGTGCTGGGCGGCGACGATTCATTAACCGATAAACTGTATGTGCTGGGCGATGTGGCAGCGGGGAATACTCAGGTCAGCATCAACAATATTGGCGGCCAGGGCGCGCTGACTCAGCAGGGGATCGAAATTGTTAACGTTGGCGGCGAGTCGATCGGTACGTTTACCAAACATGGGCGTATTGTCGCGGGCGCCTATGACTATGATGTAGTGCGCAAAGGGGAAAACTGGTATCTCGTGAGCGGTATTGCGACGAGCCCGACGCCGGAACCTTCTCCTGAGCCTGGCCCGAAACCTACACCCGTGATTCGCCCTGAAGGGGGAGAATACGTGGCAAACATCGCGGCCGCAAACACGCTGTTCCAGCATCGTTTACATGACCGTTTAGGCGAGCCTCACTATGTAGACGCCCTGAAAGGAGAAACGGAGAACGTTTCCAGCCTCTGGATGCGCCACGTTGGCGGGCATACGCGTTTTAAAGACAACAGCGGGCAAATCAACACCCAGGCTAACCGTTATGTCGTCCAGTTGGGGGGAGATACTGCACAGTGGAGCGGTGAGGACAAAGACCGCTATCACCTTGGCGTCATGGGTGGATATGCTAATCAAAAAAGTAACTCTCATAATAAGTTGAACCGCTATTACAGCAGGGGCAGCGTGGAGGGTTATAGCCTCGGGGTTTACGGCACGTGGTTGCAAAATAATGAAGAGAAAACGGGCGCTTACGTGGACAGCTGGTTGATGTACAACTGGTTTGATAACACCGTCAGCGGCTACGGTCTGGCGCAGGAAGAGTATAAATCGAAAGGATTTACCGCGTCTGTGGAATCCGGATATACCTGGAAAATCGGCGAGAAAAATGAGCGCGAACGCTACTATTTCCAGACAGTGGGCCAGTTAACCTGGATGGGCGTGAAAGCCAATGCGCACCGTGAAGCTAACGGTACGCGGGTGACCAGCGAAGGAGACGGTAATCTTCAGACTCGTCTTGGCGCACGTGTATTCATCAAAGGACACAGCAAAATTGATGAAGGGAAAGAACGTATTTTTGAACCTTTCGTCGAAGCGAACTGGATTCACAATACCAAACGCTTTGGCGCGTCGATGAGCGGTGTCGATGTTGAACAGGCTGGGACGCGCAACATTGCCGAACTGAAAGCCGGTGTGGAAAGTCAGCTTAACCGTAACGTTAATCTCTGGGGTAATGTTGCCCAGCAAATTGGCGATGCTGGCTACAGCGATACCAGCGCGATGCTGGGGGTGAAAGTGAATTTCTAAGGGGATTCTCAACTCTGAGCATCAGCAGGTAGGGGTTATCACTTCAACAAAAACTGCACTCCAAAAGTGGGCAATCCCACTGAGTAAGGTGCAGTTTTCAACGCAATCATTGTCTTTCATCTCCGGAAAGAGAAATAAATCGCTCAAGCGCTATGGTTATTTTAAACGCGTTCTACCATGCTTTTTAGATTCGTGGCGTGAAGCGTGCCAACGACAAAATAATAACTTTTCTCTCGTCCGGGGCTGACAATGCGTAACACTCTTCTCCCTATTATTGTTGCTGTGTTGCTCTTTATTTTCGGCGTCTCTATTTTGAATGTTCAACTCTGGTATTCAGCAAGAGCGGATACGCTCTCGGGTGCCCGCTATGTTGCGAGCGATGTGAATGTCATTCTCGATGAAGCAAAGCATGCGGCTGATATTGCCAGCCAGGTTGCGTTGAAAAGCTGTGATCAGGAAGGGCAGTACCAGTTGGGTACGGAGGCGGCATTACAGCCTCATCTCAGGACGATCTTAATCTTCCGACAAGGCGAAATATGGTGTTCATCACTGCCGGGCAATCGTGTATTGCTGACGCACCTTTCTGAGATACCGGAGTCCAAACTGCAACTCGCGCCAGCGAGAAACGCGGTTAATGGACATCCGGTGCTCTTATACCAGGCTCAGGTTGCCGGCAGCCGAATTGTCGTCACTATTGGCGATCAGCCTGTTCGCGACACCCTGCGGACACCGCTGAAAGAGGCGGAATACTCATTGCTGGTGGGAAACGACATTCTGGGGTTATCGGGGGACGTGGTGACGGTCAATAAACAGGACCAGAACGTCGGACGTATGAGTTCTAAGCGCTATCCCTTTGCCATACGCTATGATTTACCGCCCGTGTTCAGTTTGCACAGACTCATCAGTCAGGGGATGGGGATTCTGATCTTCATTTTGTTGATGTCGGGTATCGCCGCTTATGCATTGGTTAAATATTTAAATAAAAACACCACGCCGGAAGAAGCGTTACGCAGGGCTATCATTAAGGGAGAAATTGTCCCTTTTTACCAGCCTGTGGTGAATGGCCTGGAGGGGACGTTACGGGGCGTTGAAGTTCTGGCGAGATGGAAACACCCGAAAGCTGGATATATTTCCCCGGCGTCATTCATCCCGGTGGCGGAAAAGTCAGGGCTGATTATTCCACTGACGAAAAGCCTGATGGAGCAGGTTGTCACCCATATGAATGCTATCGCCACGAAGCTGCCGGAAGGATTTCATGTCGGCATTAACTTTAGTGCCTCGCATATTACCTCTCCAACCTTTGTGGAAGATTGCCTGAAGTATAAGGCGCGGTTCAGCCGAAAAGATTTGAATCTGGTGCTTGAAGTCACCGAACGTGAACCTTTGCATGTCGATGAGCACCTGGTTCAGACGCTGAATGTTCTGCACGAAAATGGTTTTGTTATTGCCCTCGATGATTTTGGCACCGGTTATTCCGGACTTTCTTATCTTCATGATCTGCACATTGATTACATTAAGATCGATCAGAGTTTTGTTGCGCGAGTCAGCATGGAAGAAGATTCCACCCGGATTCTGGACTGCGTACTGGATCTGGCGAGAAAACTGTCGTTAAGCATCGTGGCGGAAGGCGTGGAAACGAAGGAGCAGGTTGACTATCTGAACCGTAACGATATTACCTTCCAGCAGGGTTATTATTTCTTTAAACCCGTTAATTTCACCGAACTGATAAAAATCATTCTGTCGAAGCCTAAAGTGAAAGTGGTGGTGGAGTAGGGGGGCTTAACCTCTTTGATGATAAGGTGCGCCAGTAGCAAACTCCTCAACGACTTTTTCTCCCCTATCCTGCCTCATCCATGGCGGTAGTGGCGATTGGACGTAAACCCTGCGCAATCCGTTTTTCACCGTAGTCCATACGTTTTCATGCGACATTGGTAGTCCGTCTATTCATTGCCCGTATGTAGTTATTCCTGCAGGGAAAGACATGTTTACGCTGAGCATGGGTCGGCTTCATCACATCCAGAAACGCTGGCGTGTAGGGTGATAAAGGTACAATGCGTTAATTCATACATTTTCAGAATAAGTGAACGCGTAAAACGTTGCCTTTTCTTAATTTTCAAGAATAATCTATTTACATATGGAATTTTCACGATTATTCAATCAAGGATGAATTATGTACGCCCTGGCATTAATCTTCTCGCTTGCGGGGAACGGTGAAAAAAGTGAGGTTATTGGTGTTTTCAGTAGCCGCCTTGAATGTGAAGCGGCGTCTCAGTCGCAGTCATCAAGGACCCAATGTTATTTTCTCGATCCAGAGAAAGGTTTGGTGAATGTTGCATCGCACGACGGTAATGATAAAAATCCGAAATAACTTCACACTCGTACGTCCCTGCTCTGAACCGGTTGAATTATCTTAACCACGTTATGAGCCTTAATCTCAGCAACCCCAATATCAGCGGCTGCTGGAAAAATCGCCTCTCAAGCGAGCGCCAGATATTCTCAGCATGGTTCTCAGTCATGTCGTCTTTCTTCACATTCAAATAACGCCCGGCAACTAACAATAACGTGTTGGTTTTGGCTTCACGGGAATTTTTTTGCATAGGCGTCATTTATGAATAAAAAAGAGGTTTATTCTCTGGGCCTCAAAGTGTAATAGACCCGTTTTAGTTCCATGCATTTTTTGAGATCCCGGCCAAATAATGGTGCAGTCGATATTCCTCCGGTTTCATATTGTTCAGTGATTCATGCGGGCGTTCACAGTTATATTCTGATAACCATTTCTCCGTGATTTCCCGCACTTCATTCAGCGTTCTGAACAGATAAAAATCGAGTATTTCTGTACGGTATGTTCGGTTAAAGCGCTCAATAAAAGCGTTCTGTGTCGGCTTACCCGGCTGGATAAACTCCAGTTTTACGGCATGTTTCTCTGCCCATTCAGCCAGTGCCAGTGAGATAAATTCTGGACCATTATTTATGCGTAGCATGACCGGATAGCCGCGATTTGCCGCGATCCTGTCGAGCACACGGACCACGCGCAGAGCTGGCAGATTCAGATCGATTTCAATCGACAACGCCTCACGGTTAAAGTCATCAACGACATTGAACGTGCGAAAA
>DXKH01000143.1 GCA_019415335.1 Citrobacter sp.
TCTCTTCATAGCTCAGGCCATCCAGCTCCCGCAAGGTTATTGCCATGCGTAAATCTTCCGGGAGGGACTCAATAGTTCGGAAAACTATCTGTCTCAGTTCTTCTGACAACATTAAGTTCTCAGGGTTCGAAATTTCTTTCAGCGCACCGCCACTTTCGAAGTTTTCTGCTTCAATCGCATCCACATCGCTTGATGGCGGACGACGCCCCTGAGCCACCAGGTAATTCTTCGCTGTATTCACCGCAATGCGATACAGCCAGGTATAAAAAGCACTATCTCCCCGGAACGAGTCCAGCGCACGATAGGCTTTAATAAATGATTCTTGCACCACATCGGGAACATCGCCCGACGGGACATAGCGGGAAACCAGACTCGCCACTTTATGCTGGTAGCGTACTACCAGTAAATTGAAGGCTTTCTGATCTCCCTTCTGGACCCGTTCAACCAGGACCTGGTCCGTTAACTGCTCGCTCATCCGAGGTAAAGTCTCCCCAAACCAAATTTCCACGCGTTCGCGAAACGCCACTCCATTAGCTGCACTGTGAGCAAGCAACAGATTAGAGTGTCTCGTTTTTGTAAAGTTCCGTTACGCATCTGTTTTTTGTTTGTCATGTTGTAGACGGTCATTATCTCTCATTATAAGTCTACCGAGTCTGAACAACGCACTATCTTTAAAAATGCCCATAAACCGGTTGCAGAGTAACCCAACGGCCACTTTATTTCATCCTCTAATCTGATGCTTACGGCCCGCCACGCAAAATGGTTTACCCGGCTGACATCCGTTTACATCGCACCGTTTTGTTTAGCCATTACAACAAAACTGAAAATAAAACGTGCTGAATCGCAGATTCTGGTGCTATGCTGGCCAAACAATGTTTAGTAAATTAAACAAAAATCATGAAAACCACGCCTGAACTTTCTTGTGATGTGTTAATTATTGGTAGCGGCGCTGCTGGACTCTCGTTGGCGCTGCGCCTGGCTGAAAAGCACCAGGTTATCGTGCTGAGTAAAGGCCCCGTCAGTGAAGGCTCCACCTTCTATGCACAGGGCGGGATTGCCGCCGTTTTCGATGAAACCGACAGCATTGATTCGCATGTGGAAGATACGCTCATTGCCGGCGCCGGTATCTGCGATCGCCATGCAGTGGAGTTTGTCGCCAGCAACGCCCGCCCCTGCGTGCAGTGGTTGATTGACCAGGGCGTACTGTTTGATACTCAGGTCCAGCCTAATGGTGAAGAGAGTTACCATCTGACGCGTGAAGGTGGCCATAGCCATCGTCGCATTTTGCATGCCGCCGACGCCACCGGCAAAGAGGTGGAAACCACGCTGGTCAGCAAGGCGCAAAGCCATCCGAATATCCGGGTACTGGAACGCAGTAACGCCGTCGATCTCATCATCTCCGACAAAATTGGCCTGCCCGGTACACGACGCGTCGTTGGCGCATGGGTCTGGAATCGGAATAAAGAAGCGGTGGAAACCTGTCACGCGAAGTCTGTCGTGCTGGCGACCGGCGGCGCATCAAAGGTATATCAATATACAACGAATCCGGACATTTCTTCCGGCGATGGTATTGCGATGGCCTGGCGTGCAGGATGCCGGGTCGCGAATCTCGAATTTAATCAGTTCCATCCAACCGCGCTGTACCATCCCCAGGCACGTAATTTCCTGCTCACCGAAGCGCTGCGCGGAGAAGGCGCACATCTCAAACGCCCGGACGGCACGCGGTTTATGCCGGACTTTGACGTGCGAGGGGAACTGGCACCGCGCGATATCGTCGCCCGCGCTATCGATCATGAAATGAAGCGTCTCGGTGCGGACTGCATGTTCCTTGATATCAGCCATAAGCCAGAAGCCTTTGTGCGTCAGCATTTCCCAATGATTTACGAAAAACTGCTGGGACTGGGCATCGACCTGACCAAAGAACCGGTGCCCATCGTGCCGGCAGCACACTACACCTGCGGCGGCGTGATGGTTGACGACTTTGGTCGTACCGATGTGGACGGCCTGTATGCGATCGGGGAAGTGAGCTACACCGGCCTGCACGGCGCGAACCGGATGGCCTCAAACTCGCTGCTGGAATGTCTGGTGTACGGCTGGTCCGCAGCGGAAGATATCGACAGACGAATGCCTTACGCCCGTGGCGTCAACGCCCTGCCCGCCTGGGATGAAAGTCGCGTGGACAACCCTGATGAGCTGGTGGTGATCCAGCATAACTGGCATGAACTGCGGCTGTTTATGTGGGACTACGTGGGGATTGTGCGCACCACCAAACGTCTGGAGCGCGCCCTGCGTCGTATCACTATGTTACAGCAGGAGATCGACGAGTATTACGCCCATTTCCGCGTCTCGAATAATTTGCTGGAGTTACGCAACCTGGTTCAGGTCGCCGAGCTGATTGTTCGCTGTGCGATGATACGCAAAGAGAGTCGAGGCCTGCACTACACGCTCGATTATCCGGCGCTGCTGGACGAATCAGGCCCGTCGGTGCTCTCGCCGTTAAATGCTCACATGAACAGATAAAATGCCTGGGTCAGCGCCGTATAACCTTCGGAGTAACGCTGATCCGGCCCGCGAATCACCAGCCTGTCACTAAAGCATTCCCCCTTCTTTGGGGAGAATGCCAGCAGCACCCGATGCGGTAACCGCGCCTCCGTTTCAGCAACGTCGGTCCGTAAGCGTAAATGCCAGCCCATATGTAACGCCTGCTGCGTGAAGGAATTGCCGATATTTTCCGGCAGCACGACGCACAAAAACCCCTCTTCCGTGATCAGCCCCGTCGCCGTCGCTAACAACGCGGAATGATCCAGCATCGTGGTATAGCGCGCCTGTTCCCGCTGTGGTGTGGCGCACTCGACACCCTGCTCGTAATACGGCGGATTACTGATGATAAGGTCATATTTGACGGTCTGACGTTCTGCCCAGTGCTGGACGTCGTCCGCCTGTACAGTCACCCGATCCGCCCACGGCGACTGGGCAACATTTTCTTGCGCCTGTGCGGCGGCGTCGCTATCCAGTTCAACGGCATCGACGGTGACGCTTTCATCGGTACGCTGCGCCAGCATCAGCGCCAACAGCCCGCTGCCGGTACCGATATCAAGGACCCGCTTTACGCCCGCCACCGGTGCCCATGCCCCTAACAGAATCCCATCTGTTCCGACTTTCATCGCACAACGATCGTGCGCGACAAAAAACTGTTTAAAAGTAAATCCATTACGACGAAGGACGGATGTAGACTGAGGCATGAATTAAAAACCTTGCAGGAAAAACGGCAACAGCACCTGGTGAAAACAATACCTGAGAAGCGATATCCATACAAACAGATGAAGATTGCAGCCGTAACGTCTATAATCAGCGCCCCACACAGAGGTAGAACATGACTGTAACGACTTTTTCCGAACTTGAACTCGATGAAAGCCTGCTGGATGCCCTCCAGGAAAAAGGTTTCACTCGCCCGACCGCCATTCAGGCTGCCGCCATTCCGCCTGCGCTCGAAGGCCGTGACGTACTCGGTTCTGCGCCGACAGGCACCGGTAAAACGGCGGCGTATTTGCTGCCAGCGTTGCAGCACCTGCTCGACTTTCCGCGTAAAAAATCCGGCCCACCGCGTATTTTGATCCTGACCCCAACACGCGAACTGGCGATGCAGGTCGCCGATCATGCCCGTGAGCTGGCCAAAAATACCCACCTGGATATCGCGACAATTACCGGCGGCGTAGCCTACATGAACCACGCCGAAGTGTTCAGCGAAAACCAGGATATTGTGGTCGCCACCACCGGACGTCTGCTGCAGTATATTAAAGAAGAGAATTTTGACTGCCGCGCCGTGGAAACGCTGATCCTCGACGAAGCCGACCGAATGCTGGATATGGGCTTTGCCCAGGACATCGAGCACATCGCCGGGGAAACGCGCTGGCGCAAACAGACGATGCTGTTCTCCGCCACGCTGGAAGGCGATGCGATTAAAGATTTTGCCGAGCGTCTGCTGGAAGAGCCGGTCGAAGTCTCCGCAACGCCATCCACTCGCGAGCGTAAGAAGATACACCAGTGGTATTACCGTGCGGATAACTTTGAACACAAATTCGAACTGCTGAAGCACCTGCTGAAACAAGACGACGCCACTCGTACTATCGTGTTTGTCCGCAAGCGTGAGCGCGTGCACGAACTGGCTGAAATGCTGCGTCTGGCGGGGATCAACAACTGCTATCTCGAAGGTGAGATGGCGCAGATCAAGCGTAACGAAGGCATTAAGCGTCTTACTGACGGTCGCGTTAACGTGCTGGTCGCCACCGACGTTGCCGCGCGCGGGATCGATATTCCTGACGTCAGCCACGTGATTAACTTCGACATGCCGCGGAGCGGAGACACCTATCTGCACCGCATTGGCCGTACGGGCCGCGCCGGTCGCAAGGGCACCGCAATCTCGCTGGTCGAAGCGCACGATCACCTGCTGCTGCTGAAAATTGGTCGCTACATCGAAGAACCGCTGAAATCGCGGGTGATTGATGAGTTGCGCCCAACCTCACGCGCTCCGAGCGAAAAGATGACGGGCAAACCGTCGAAAAAAGCGCTCGCAAAACGTGAAGAGAAGAAAAAAGAGAAAGACAAAGATAAACCGCGCGTGAAGAAACGCCATCGCGATACCAAGAACATTGGTAAACGTCGTAAGCCGAGTGCGGCAACGACGTCGCAGGAGTCAAACGAAGAATAAAAAAACGCCGGGAAATCCCGGCGTTTTTATTTAAACGTTAAGCCTTACAGGCTTTCAGTAAAGGTACGAGCGATAACGTCGCGCTGCTGTTCTGGCGTCAGTGAGTTAAAGCGCACGGCATAGCCAGAAACACGGATAGTCAACTGCGGGTATTTTTCCGGATGCTTAACCGCATCTTCCAGCGTTTCACGACGCAGAACGTTAACGTTCAGGTGCTGGCCGCCTTCCACACGAACTTCCGGTTTCACTTCCATCGGAATTTCGCGGTACTCAATGTCACCCAGTTTGCTGACCGCGACCACTTCATCTTCGGCAAAACCAGCTTTAGCCGCGATGCAACGCGCTTCGCCTTTTTCGCTGTCCAGCAGCCAGAAAGAATTCAGCAGATCGTCATTAGCGGCTTTAGTAATCTGGATACCTGTAATCATTGTGATGCCTCCCCGGCAAAGTATTTGATTAGGGTTGGCCGGCTCGCGGCCAATTGGTAAAACCATTGTTGCTTGAGTGTATATATACCCCCCTGACACCCTCGATTCATTGATTTAAATCAATAAAATCCACACATCAAACAAGGGAATGAGATGATTTTATTGTTTTACATCAACTTACGCCATATGCGGACATAAACTTTTTACACAAATTTTCAACTTTATTAAGTGCATAGCGCACATCATCGCGGAGAGAATTTTGCGCCATTGAAAGAAGCAGTTAAGCTATGACGATTGAATATTCGCAGGAGAGCGAGATGGCCACTGAATTAACCTGGCACGATGTGCTGGCTGAAGAGAAACAGCAGCCTTACTTTATCAATACGCTGCATACCGTCGCCGGAGAGCGTCAGTCCGGGATCACGGTTTATCCGCCGCAAAAAGATGTGTTCAATGCGTTTCGCTTCACCGAGCTGGGAGATGTCAAGGTCGTGATCCTTGGACAGGATCCGTACCACGGTCCCGGTCAGGCGCATGGTCTGGCGTTTTCTGTCCGCCCCGGTATTGCTACCCCCCCTTCGCTGCTGAACATGTATAAGGAACTGGAGGGGTCGATCCCCGGTTTCACTCGTCCCGCCCACGGTTATCTTGAAAGCTGGGCGCATCAGGGCGTTCTGCTGCTTAATACGGTATTAACCGTGCGGGCGGGTCAGGCGCATTCTCATGCCAGTCTGGGATGGGAAACGTTCACCGACAAAGTGATCGCCCTGATTAATCAACATCGTGAAGGGGTGGTTTTCCTGCTGTGGGGTTCTCATGCGCAGAAGAAAGGCGCGATCATTGATCAGAAACGTCATCATGTCCTGAAAGCGCCTCATCCCTCACCGCTCTCGGCGCATCGCGGATTCTTTGGCTGTAACCATTTTGTGTTGGCGAATCAGTGGCTGGAACAGCGCGGCAAGAAGCCGATTGACTGGATGCCGGTTTTACCGGCTGAGAGCGAATAAAAAAATGCCAGCGATTCGCTGGCATTTTTCTGTCAGGCTTTGTTCTGACGCCACCACTCGGCAAGCAGCACACCGGCAGCCACCGAGACGTTCAGGCTTTCAACATTACCCGTACCGTCGATTTTCACGCACAGATCGCTGGCATCGCGCGCCGCATCCGGCAAACCGTCAACGTCCTGACCCAACACCAGGACTATTTTCTCCGGCAGTTCAGTTTTAAACAGCGGCTTACCGCGTTCGCTGGACGTTGTCACCACGGTGTAGCCCGCCTGACGGAAATCATCCAGCACATCAACGATGCTGTCACCGGTAATCGGCTGAACGTGTTCGGCCCCACCTTCTGCGGTACGAATCGCCGCACCGGACTCCAGCAGCGCCGCATCCTGCACCACTACGCCTTTCACACCGAAGTGCGCGCAGCTACGCATCATGCCGCCGAGGTTGTGCGGGTTGGAAATATCTTCCAGCGCTAACACGCAGTCCTGCGCGCCCGCCTGGTTCACCCACTGTTTCACCGTGGTGCCGTTACGTTTTTTAATCAGGAAGCAGACACCGCCGTGATGCTCAGTCCCTGACGCTTTCGCCAGTTCCGCTTCATCAACCACATGGTACGCTTTGCGGTTTGCCGCCATCCAGCGTAATGCTTCTTTGAAGCGTGGCGTGACGCTCTGAATGAACCAGGCGCGGACAATCGCGTCCGGGCGACTCTGGAACAGGGCCTGACAGGCATTTTCACCGTAAACGCGGGTCTCTTCCGCACGTTGACGACGTAACACTTCAGGATCGATAAAGCTTTTACCGCTGATACCACCGTGATCGGCTTTTTCAGGCGTTTCGTCACCCGGCGCACGGGACACGGTCCGCCACGGTGAGTCTTCACGCTTGCGATCGCGGTTCTGAGGGGTTCTTTCATCGCGGGCGGGGCGACGGCCACCGTCGGCACGAGATTTTCCTGGACGCCCACCACCTTTCCCGGTACGCGGGTTATGGGTACGTTTATCAGAATCATCATCACTGCGGACATACATCACTTTGACCTTGCCGCTTTTATTTTTCAATTCATCGTTCATGCTTTTCTCCACCAGCGCTGCGCGAAGCGCGCAGATTACCCGATGTGCACCAGGTTAGCCATTATTTCATTTAAAAGCTTATGACTATTGTACTCATTGAATAAAACAGATTGTCGTTTAAAACAGTCTCATCGATAATATGTAACATATTAGAAACATATCGGCGTCTCTGCCGTTCAATACCCCGACGCATCCAGAGGTTAGTTATGAATACCGTTTGTACCAGCTGCCAGGCCATCAACCGCATTCCCGACGATCGGGTTGAGGATGCGGCAAAATGCGGACGCTGTGGTCACGACCTGTTCGACGGGGAGGTGATCAATGCGACCGGTGAAACACTGGATAAACTGCTCAAAGACGATCTGCCTGTGGTGATCGACTTCTGGGCACCGTGGTGCGGCCCATGCCGTAACTTCGCGCCCATCTTTGAAGATGTCGCCGAAGAACGCAGCGGCAAAGTCCGCTTCGTGAAGGTCAACACGGAAGCGGAACGTGAGCTTAGCGCACGCTTTGGTATCCGCAGTATTCCCACCATTATGATCTTCAAAAATGGTCAGGTTGTCGACATGCTGAATGGCGCGGTCCCCAAAGCGCCGTTTGACAACTGGCTGAACGAGTCACTGTAAACTCTGCGGGGTGCATCTTGTGCCCCGTTTTCACCTCTGCGACAATAGTGTTTTTCAACGCATTCTCTATGACTGAAAACGCTGTTCTCAAGCTTCGCGCTGAACGTCTGGCGCGCGCCACTCGCCCTTTTCTCGCCCGGGGCAATCGCATTCGTCGCTGTCAGCGCTGCTTACTGCCGCTGAAACTTTGCCTGTGCGCGACGCTGTCGCCCTCTCAGGCAACGAGCCGTTTTTGTCTGGTGATGTTTGATACCGAACCGATGAAACCGAGCAATACCGGACGACTGATCGCCGATATTTTACCGGACACCGCTGCGTTTCAGTGGTCGCGAACACAACCGCCGCAGGCTTTGCTGGATCTGGTGAAAAACCCGGATTATCAGCCGATGGTGGTGTTCCCCGCCTCCTATGCCAGCGCCGAACGTGAAGTGATTTTCACTCCACCGACCAGTAAACCCCCGCTGTTTATTATGCTCGACGGCACCTGGCCGGAAGCGCGTAAGATGTTCCGCAAAAGCCCGTATCTTGACTCTCTCCCCGTGATCTCGGTGGATCTGTCGCGTCTGTCGGCCTATCACCTGCGCGAGGTCCATGCCGAAGGGCAATATTGCACGGCCGAAGTCGCCATTGCGCTGCTGGATCTGGCCGATGATACTGATGCGGCAAGCAGCCTCGGCGAACACTTTACCCGTTTTAAAACGCGCTATCTCGCAGGAAAAACCCAACATCAGGGAAGCATCACAGCAGAATCAGCAGAAAGCGTTTAGAATCATTCGGTCACTTCTGTGTAAGGGAAACCGGTATGAGTCAGCGAGGACTGGAAGCGCTTCTGCGACCAAAATCGATCGCGGTGATCGGGGCATCGATGAAGCCCAATCGGGCAGGATATCTGATGATGCGCAACCTGCTGGCGGGAGGATTTAACGGTCCCGTTTTGCCGGTAACCCCCGCCTGGAAAGCCGTCCTGGGCGTCCTGGCCTGGCCCGATGTTGCCAGTCTGCCCTTCACTCCCGATCTCGCCGTGTTGTGCACTAATGCCAGCCGCAATCTGGCCTTGCTGGAAGCCCTAGGGGAAAAAGGCTGTAAAACCTGCATTATTCTCTCGGCCCCTGGCACGCAGCATGCAGAACTACTGGCCTGTGCGCAACGCTACAACATGCGTCTGCTGGGTCCTAACAGTCTTGGCCTGCTGGCGCCCTGGCAGGGGTTGAATGCCAGTTTCTCTCCGGTCCCGATTAAACGCGGCAAACTGGCGTTTATTTCTCAGTCCGCAGCGGTTTCCAACACCATTCTCGACTGGGCACAGCAGCGGGAAATGGGGTTCTCCTACTTTATTGCGCTCGGCGACAGCCTGGATATTGATGTCGATGAACTGCTGGATTATCTGGCGCGTGACAGTAAAACCAGCGCCATTCTGCTTTACCTCGAACATCTCAGTGATGCCCGACACTTTGTATCCGCTGCCCGTAGCGCCGCGCGTAACAAACCGATCCTGGTGATTAAGAGCGGTCGCAGCCCGGCAGCACAGCGGTTATTGCATACCAGCGCCGGAATGGATCCCGCCTGGGATGCCGCCATCCAGCGTGCCGGTTTACTGCGCGTGAAGGATACCCACGAACTCTTTTCCGCAGTGGAAACGCTCAGTCACATGCGCCCTCTGCGCGGTGACAGGCTGATGATCATCAGCAACGGTGCCGCGCCTGCGGCGCTGGCGCTTGATCAGCTCTGGTCACGCAACGGCAAGCTGGCTATGTTAAGTGAAGAGACCAGCCAGAAACTGCGCGATGCTTTGCCTGCTCATGTCGAGATCGCTAACCCACTGGACCTGCGCGACGATGCCAGCATTGAGCATTACACCCGAACGCTGGATATTCTGCTCACCAGCCAGGATTTTGACGCGCTGATGGTGATTCATTCCCCCAGTGCCGCAGCCCCTGCAACTGAGTGTGCTCAGACGCTGATTGGAACCGTTAAGCACCATCCACGTGGCAAATTTGTCTCGCTGTTGACCAACTGGTGTGGAGAGTTTTCCTCCCAGGAAGCCCGCAGACTGTTCAGTGAAGCCGGGCTCCCTACCTATCGCACTCCGGAAGGGACAATCACCGCGTTTATGCATATGGTCGAGTACCGGCGCAACCAGAAACAGCTCCGTGAAACGCCAGCCCTGCCCAGCAATCTGACCTCCAACACAACCCAGGCACATGACCTGCTGCAGCAGGCGATTGCCGATGGGGCGACCTCACTCGATACCCATGAGGTTCAGCCAATCCTGCAGGCATATGGCTTACATACGCTGCCGACCTGGATTGCCGGCGACAGCATTGAAGCCGTTCATATTGCGGAACAAATTGGCTATCCGGTCGCGCTAAAGCTACGTTCTCCGGACATCCCGCACAAATCTGAAGTTCAGGGTGTAATGCTTTACCTGCGCACGGCAAATGAAGTTCAGCAAGCGGCCAATGCGATTATTGATCGCGTGAAAATGGCCTGGCCGCAGGCGCGGATCCACGGTTTGCTGGTCCAAAGCATGGCGAACCGTGCGGGAGCGCAGGAACTGCGCGTGGTGGTTGAGCACGATCCCGTATTTGGCCCATTGATCATGTTAGGCGAAGGTGGCGTTGAGTGGCGGCCTGAAGAACAGGCCGTGGTGGCGTTACCGCCGCTGAACATGAACCTGGCACGCTATTTAGTGATTCAGGCGATCAAGAATAAAAAAATTCGTGGCCGCAGTGCGCTGCGTCCGTTGGATGTTGCAGGGTTAAGTCAGCTGCTGGTGCAGGTCTCAAACCTGATTGTTGACTGCCCGGAGATCCAGCGTCTGGATATTCACCCGCTGCTGGCCTCCGCCGGTGAGTTCACCGCCCTGGATGTCACACTGGATATCGCCCCGTTCGAGGGTGATAACGAAAGCCGTCTTGCCGTTCGCCCCTACCCACATCAACTGGAAGAGTGGGTAGAGATGAAAAATGGCGAGCAATGTCTGTTCCGCCCTATCCTGCCAGAAGATGAACCTCAGCTTCAGCAGTTTATTTCCCAGGTCACCAAAGAAGATCTTTATTACCGTTATTTCAGCGAGATCAATGAATTTACTCATGAAGATTTAGCTAACATGACGCAGATCGACTACGATCGGGAAATGGCATTTGTTGCGGTGAGACGCGTAGAACGAACGGAAGAGATCCTTGGCGTGACGCGTGCGATCTCCGATCCGGATAATATTGATGCTGAGTTTGCCGTGCTGGTTCGTTCCGATCTCAAAGGGTTAGGATTGGGTCGTCGATTGCTGGAAAAATTGATTACCTATACACGAGATCACGGACTGAGAAGGCTGAATGGTATTACGATGCCAAATAATCGTGGCATGGTCGCGCTGGCGCGTAAGCTTGGTTTTAGCGTGGATATCCAGCTCGAAGAGGGAATCGTCGGGCTGTCGCTGGATCTGGCTTCGCCCGAGGAATCGTAAGTAAGGTACTGGAAATGTTGACCACTTTAACGGGGACGGTGTTATCATTGCCCGCTTATGTCGTCTGCATAGCACAGAGGACCCTTCAATGAACAGAGAAGAAATGCACTGTGATGTTGTCAAAATTTAAGCGTAATAAACATCAACAACACCTTGCCCAACTACCTAAGATTTCTCAATCAGTTGATGATGTCGATTTCTTTTATGCTCCCGCGAATTTCAGGGAGACCCTGCTGGAAAAGATAGCCAGCGCAAAGCAGCGCATTTGCATTATTGCCCTGTATCTGGAACAGGACGACGGTGGCAAAGGCATTCTCAGCGCGCTTTACGAAGCGAAACGACTGCGTCCTGAATTGGATGTTCGGGTACTCGTCGACTGGCATCGCGCGCAGCGTGGACGTATTGGCGCGGCAGCATCCAATACCAACGCCGACTGGTATTGCCGAATGGCGCATGAAAATCCGGGAGTCGATGTTCCGGTATACGGCGTGCCGATCAATACCCGTGAAGCCCTCGGCGTTCTGCACTTTAAAGGCTTTATCATCGATGATAGCGTCCTGTACAGTGGCGCCAGTCTGAACGATGTCTATCTGCATCAGCACGATAAATATCGCTATGACCGCTATCAGTTAATCCGCAACGCCAGAATGGCTGACATCATGTTCGAGTGGGTAACCCAGAACCTGATGAACGGTCGTGGCGTGAATCGCCTGGATAATACCCAGCGTCCGAAAAGCCCGGAGATTAAAAACGACATTCGTTTGTACCGCCAGGAGCTTCGTGACGCCGCTTATCACTTTCAGGGCGATGCCGATAATGAACAGTTGTCCGTGACGCCATTGGTTGGCCTGGGGAAATCCAGCCTGCTGAACAAAACCATTTTCCATCTTATGCCCTGTGCGGAGCATAAGCTCACGATTTGCACCCCCTATTTCAACCTGCCAGCGATTCTTGTCCGCAACATCATTCAACTGCTGCGCGAAGGGAAGAAGGTTGAGATCATTGTGGGGGATAAAACCGCCAACGACTTTTATATCCCGGAAAATGAGCCATTTAAGATAATCGGCGCGCTGCCCTACCTCTATGAGATTAACCTGCGTCGCTTCCTGAGTCGTTTGCAGTATTACGTGAATACCGACCAACTGGTCGTCCGCTTGTGGAAAGATGACGACAATACCTACCATCTCAAAGGGATGTGGATCGATGACAAGTGGATGCTGCTGACCGGGAACAACCTCAACCCACGTGCCTGGCGTCTGGATCTGGAAAATGCGATTCTGATCCACGATCCTAAGCAAGAGCTGGCTGCGCAGCGCGAGAAAGAGCTGGCGCTGATTCGTACGCATACCACCGTTGTTAAGCACTATCGTGACTTGCAGAGCATTGCCGATTACCCGGTAAAAGTTCGCAAGCTGATCCGTCGATTACGTCGTATTCGAATCGACCGGCTGATAAGCCGTATTCTGTAAAAGTGAAACCCCGTCCTGAACGGGGTTTTTTCTATGGGGGGCATGGTGCGCGTTATTTTTCTTCTGAGCGCCTTTATTCTGTCAGGCTGTAGCCATATGGCGCAGGACAGCTGGAGTGGGCAGGACAAAGCACAGCACTTTATTGCTTCCGCGATGCTCTCAGCCGCAGGTAATGAGTACGCGCAACATCAGGGAATGGGCCGCGATCGCAGTGCGATGATAGGGTTTATGTTCTCGGTCAGCCTGGGAGCGTCAAAGGAGCTGTGGGATAGCCGCCCCGCAGGGAGCGGATGGAGCTGGAAGGACTTTGCCTGGGATGTCGCCGGTGCAACGATCGGCTATACCCTCTGGCAAATGGCGCATCACTAGAGGCGCAGACCCTTCCCTTTGCGATGCAGCGTCAGCGAAACCAGAAATGCGACGATCGACATCACAGTGACATACCAGAAGAACGAGGTCTCCATGCCAACGGACTTCAGCGACAGCGCCACATATTCCGCCGAGCCGCCAAACAGAGCATTCGCCACAGCATAAGAAAGCCCGACTCCCAGTGCGCGAACCTGCGCCGGGAACATTTCAGCTTTCAAAATACCGCTGATCGACGTGTAAAAACTGACGATCAGCAGCGCGCACATCACCAGACCAAATGCTGCATACGGCGAAGTCACATTCTGAAGCGCGGTCAAAATGGGTACAGTAAACAGGGTTGCCAGTGCACCGAAGCACAGCATGGAGGTACGTCGGCCAATTTTATCTGACAACGCGCCAAACAGCGGCTGTACGAGCATATAAACAAATAACGCCGCCGTCATAATGCCGCTTGCCACATTGGCATGCATACCTGCGGTGTTCACCAGATACTTTTGCATATAGGTGGTGAAGGTATAGAAGCACAGCGATCCAGCAGCCGTGAACCCGAGCACCATGATGAACGCTCTACGGTTACGCCATAACCCTTTCAGCGATCCGGCCTCCTTCAGCGCACGCGTTTCCTGCTTTGACGTTTCATCCAGTTGGCGACGCAACCAGAGCGCCACAACCGCCAGTACCGCACCTAACGCGAAAGGAATACGCCAACCCCACTCTCTGAGTGCAGAATCATCCATGGTCTGCTGTAAGACAACGACAACCAGCAGAGCCAACAATTGACCACCGATAAGCGTGACGTACTGGAAAGAGGCGTAGAACCCCTTACGACCTTCGACGGCAACTTCACTCATGTAGGTCGCGCTGGTGCCATACTCCCCGCCAACGGATAACCCCTGGAACAAACGCGCCAACAGTAACAGTGCAGGAGCCCAGGTACCAATGGTTTCATAACCTGGCAGGCAGGCGATCACCAGCGATCCCAGACACATCATGCAAACGGACAAAAGCATGGATTTTTTACGACCATGTTTATCGGCGATACGGCCGAATAGCCAGCCGCCAATAGGACGCATTAAAAACCCGGCAGCAAAAACGCCTGCGGTTTGTAGTAGTTGCGTTGTCGTGTTTCCGGAAGGAAAGAAGATGTGGGCAAAATAGAGTGAGCAAAACGAGTAGACATAGAAATCAAACCATTCAACCAGATTTCCGGATGACGCGCCTACAATTGCCCATATGCGACGACGGGTATCACTATCAGTCAGTGACCCGCTCGCAGTTACACTGCTATCAGTCATTAAAGTTGTACTCCTGCCAAAGATCCGATTGTGCGTGTCGGTTGTGTTTGCTGTCTTTTTAGTAAATGAAATGTTATATAATTGTTATATGTTATTATGTGACAGCGATCGCGGTTTTAATTAGCAGGGAAAGAATTTAGGAGTAAGCGCAGGGAGTTGAAAGGATTAGACGTCGCTAAAAACGCAAAAAAGCCCATCCGTCAGGATGGGCTTCTTCACTGTTTGATGCCTGGCAGTTCCCTACTCTCACATGGGGAGACCCCACACTACCATCGGCGCTACGGCGTTTCACTTCTGAGTTCGGCATGGGGTCAGGTGGGAC
>DXKH01000144.1 GCA_019415335.1 Citrobacter sp.
TATTCAGGTGAACGTCGATGCCACGCGCATGAGCCAGGCATTTACCGGCAACGGGTATATCCAGAATATTATCAACGGTGAAGTGAACAGCTTTGTCGCGCGCTACCGTGATAACAGCGAACCGTTGGTATCGCTGGAAACACGGATGCGCTTTAACCCGAACCTTGATCCCGCGTGGTTTGGCGGGGTGATGGCGATCATCAACAACATTACCATGCTGGCGATTGTATTGACCGGATCGGCGCTGATCCGCGAGCGTGAACACGGCACGGTGGAACACTTACTGGTGATGCCGATAACGCCGTTTGAGATCATGATGGCAAAGGTCTGGTCGATGGGGCTGGTGGTGCTGGTGGTGTCGGGATTATCGCTGGTGCTGATGGTGAAAGGCGTGCTGGGCGTACCGATAGAAGGCTCGATCCCGCTGTTTATGCTGGGCGTGGCGCTCAGTCTGTTTGCCACCACGTCAATCGGCATTTTTATGGGGACGATAGCGCGTTCAATGCCGCAACTGGGGCTGCTGGTGATTCTGGTGCTGCTGCCGCTGCAAATGCTTTCCGGTGGTTCCACGCCGCGCGAAAGTATGCCGCAGATGGTGCAGGACATTATGCTGACCATGCCGACGACACACTTTGTCAGCCTCGCGCAGGCCATCCTCTATCGTGGTGCCGGATTCGAAATCGTCTGGCCGCAGTTCCTGACGCTGATAGCGATTGGCGGCGCGTTTTTTACCATTGCGCTGCTGCGATTCAGGAAGACGATTGGGACAATGGCGTAAATACAGTGCCCGATAAGCAAGCTTATCGGGCCTACGCGGTGGTGCAATTTATTGAATTCTAGTGGTTTTGTAGGCCGGATAAGGCGTCACGCCGCATCCGGCGAGGATTTATTTTACCGACCGATGCCCCTCATTCATCATCAGGATTTTGCTATACACATCTTCCTCGACGGCGTTTTTTGCTGATGCCATCACTCGTGCCAGATTCGCCTCGTTGTGATTATTCACATACGCTTTGCCGACTGCGGTGATAAACGCTTTGCGCAGATCGCTGGCGATATTCACTTTAGCGACGCGATAATTAACGAAACTGCGTAATATCTCCGGGGCGATACCGGAGCCGCCGTGGATAACCAGCGGCACCGGGCTGACTTCGGCAATGCGCTTCAGCAGGGGGATATCGATCCGCGGTATATCGTCCAGGCCATGAACGTTACCAATAGAAACTGCCAGCATGTCGCAACCGGTGCGTTCGACAAAGGTCTTCACCTTTTCCGGTTCCGTTTTGCAATCGGCCTCGCTGGCGTGATCATCTTCTTTGCCGAGAATCGCCCCCAGCTCCGCTTCAACCGGCACGCCATAAGATTTACAGAAATCGACAGCTTCCTGGGTGAAAGCGATATTCTCTTCAAAAGAGAATGCGGCACCGTCAATCATGACCGAGGTAAAGCCCGCGCGCACCGCCTGTTTAACATCCTCCTGAGTTTTCCCGTGATCAAGATGAAGACTGACCGGAACATCCATTTTATCGGCGTGACGTTTCACGATTTCATATATGTAATCGTATCCCGACAGTTGTGCATTGGTGGGCGCAATCTGAATGAAGTTGGGTAATCCCGAACGCTCAATAGCGTTTAAAATTGAGATTGTCGTCTCCAGATTGGTGGTATTAAACGCGCCCGCTAATACCCGTTTTTCCTGAATGCGGTCGAGCAGTATCCGTCCATTCACTAATGGCATATTGAAAACCTCATTTTTTAATATCAGTTAATTATTCAGCTTCACCGAAGCGGTCGCGAAATAAGGCGGTGAGAGTCTGTATGGCCTCGTTTTCATCATCACCGTCGCAGCGTATTTCCACCGTTTTTCCGCCTTTTATTCCGGCGCGCATAATATTCATCATACTGGTGGCATTAATATCATTACCCTCATAGTGCAGCGTCACTTTACAGCTATATTTTTTGGCGGCTTTCGCCAGACAGGCCGCCGGACGTGCATGCAGGCCAGTACTGTTTCTGACCTCCACGGTTTTAGTCAACATAGTGCTCCTCCCGATGATGTAATGGCATCACGCCTTCTTGCTGTAATTTCAACTGATACCAGCTTTTCCATTTGTGCTGATAACGCTGTAATTGATGATATCTTGCCCGATTCGGTAACAAACGTTGGGCTATGGTAACTTGCGGCGGCGGAATATCCGGTGCCGCGGTTAATAAGGCTCCGACAGAAACCGCCTCGCTAAATGCAATTGCTTCAACCGGACGCTGTAAAATATCTGCCTTTAATTGCAGCCAAAGGGGGTTATGGGTCGCCGGACCGATCACTTTTAACACGCTGGTGCCAGGCACATTAAAACAGGCAAAGCAGTTGGCAAATTCCATGGTTAATCCCAGTGAGACGCTGGAAATTAACATGTCGATATTTAACGTATCGCCAAGCCCATAAAATAATCCGCGGGTGTGGCGATTTTTATAGGGTGAACCCGAACCGCGAAGATGCGGAATAAAGACGGGAATGTCATCAAGCGACCAGTTCCCCGCCAGGTAATCCGCATACCCACGATTGAGCGACGCGGCGATCTCCTCATCAGTTAGCCGGAACGTGTTGCGCAGCCACTCCAGCGCGAAACCGCCCACGGGCAGAGAAGCAAACAGGGTGAACTGGTTGGCAAGCGAGTAACAGCCGTTTGCCAGCTTGTCACGTTTGGCCTGTTCATCCAGCGTCGGTTGTGTATCCAGTTGCAGAATGCCTTCCGTGGTGCCCGTCGAGTTAAGGATATCGCCCGGCATCATCTGCAACGCCCGCGCACCCACCATATGGTCATGTCCGGCCAGCGTCACGCTGACCGGTTGCGAGAACCCAAGCGTTTTGCAGAGCGACTCGCTGACCCATCCGGCGTGTTCGCCTGGCTGCACCAATGGCGCAAATGCTGAACAGGGAACGTGTAACAACGCCGCCGCTTTCGCTGACCATTCGCCTTTGCGCACGTCCAGACACAGTGTACGGCTGGCTAAGGTGATATCCGTTCGCTGTTCGCCAGTCAGCCGCCAGAGCAGCACTTCCGGTGCATGTAGCCAGCGCAGGCCGCGACGATTGCGCAGCGGATAATGCTCCAGCAACCAACGCATTTTGAAGGCAGAGTAATTGCTGTGCAGTGGTAACCCGCAAATGTCATAAAGTGCCGCACTGTCTGCCTCGCTAAGCGTTGCCAGATACTCTTCACCGCGACGGTCATACCATGCCAGCATTGGCGTCAGGATCTCGCCATGTTCGTCAAGAAACACCCCTGACTCGCCAAAACTGGCAATGCTGATCCGCCTGACTGGCAGCGGTGAAGCGGCGTTCAGTTGCGCTATCGCCTGGCGGACCTCCTGCCAGAGGGCGTCGATATCGAAATCGACATCGCCCTGTGGGGAGATCTGTTTTGCCGTCACGAATTTATGCGCGCCCAACGTCGTTGCGTCCAGGCAGGAAAAGCAGGTGACTTTGCAATTGGTGGTGCCAATATCGATAACGATAGCGGCGCTGTTATCAGGCATAAACCGTGCTCCGCGTCATTCGGAAAATGCCATACAGCACCAGGGCAATAACCGGCACCAGAGCAATGGCGATGAGATTGCCGTTGAAGATTTCCAGCAGCCAGAAGCGGAACGGGTTACCGCCATCAAGGAAACTGGAAACCTGGCCGCTGGAGCCTTCGGCAAATTTGAAGTTAACGTCTTTCGCCATTCCGGTAATAAACGGCGCGATTTTGGTAGCAATCCACAGGTCGGCAATAATCACCGGGATCGCCGCCAGAACGGTGCGGAAAATGTTGCCACGGCTGGCTAAAGCAATCATCGACGCCATTACCGCCAGGTTGGCAAGGTCGCCAAGCGGCAGGACTTCATTACCTGGGAGGACAAACGCGATAAAGACCGAGATTGGCGTTAGCAGCAGGGCGGTGGAGATAATCGCCGGATTACCTACGGCAACGGCGATATCCAGGCCGATATAGAGATCGTCACGGTCAGGGTATTTGGCATTGAGATACTTTTTAATGGCTTCAGACAGCGGTAATAAACCTTCCATCAGAATGCGAACCATGCGTGGCAGGATGAACATCACACCGCCAATGCTGATGCCAAGCAGCAATACTTTTTTGAAATCGTATCCGGCAATTACGCCGAGAAAAATGCCCAGAATAGTGCCAACCATCATCGGTTCGCCGAAAATGCCAAACTTTTTCTGTACGGTTTCCGGATCGATATGAATACGATTGAGGCCGGGGATATGGTCGATGATTTTGTCGACCAACAGACCGACCGGAAAGAACACCACCGAAGAGAGCGTCGGCAAAGAGATCCCTTCCAGGCCAAAGTATTTTTGTACCAGTGGCGCAGACCAGTCGGCGAGTTTAAGTACTACCACCGCAGCAATCGCCGCCGCCAGCAAACCAAAGAACAGGCTGCCGGAGCTGTAATAAACCAGCGTACCGGCAAGGGCAAAATGCCAGTAGTTCCACATATCTACGTCAACGGTGCGGGTTTTATTTAACGCCAGCATCGCCACGTTAATCAGAATAGTCAGGGGAATAACAAACGGGGCAATTGGCGAACCCCATGTAATAGCGGAAAGCGGCGGCCAGCCTAAATCCACCACCGGTAAATTAATTCCGGTGCGTTCAACCATCGCCTGGGCCGCTGGCCCGACATTGCTGGTAAGAATATCGAAAATGGCATAAATACCGACAAAACCAATGCCGACCGTTAATGACGAACGTAAGGCTTTAGCGGGTTTTACTTTGAAAAAGAGAGCAAGAATAAATAACACCAACGGCAACATTACCGTGGGACCAAATCCCAATATATATTGCACAATATTATAGAGGGTATGCGCGATATCGTTCATAATAAACCTCTTTTTCAGGCGAGAGCGCACCTCGCGTTAGCGCCTGATGTAGTGTGTTGAAATTAATTATTATTAATTACTTTTTTAGGATAGAAACAATTTGCGCCAATACTTTCTCTTCGCCAATACCAGTAATAATTGGCAAGCCGTTAACCACCGGCACGTCGAGTTCATAAGGCACTTTAGTCGTTGAAACAACCAGTGCTACGCCGTCGGTATTTCCAGGTAAAGAGGCAACGTTGGTTTGAGAATAATTAACGTTAAGACCGTGCTCTTTACAATATTCCATGACTTTTTCTGTTACTGCCGTGGATGTGGCAATACCCGTGGCGCAGACAAATAAAATGGTTTGACTCATATTTCACCTCGTTCTTTCATTTTGTTTAAGATTGCTGTGTGTATTTCTGTTGTTTCCATCGTAAGCAGGGCGCACATAAAGGGCGTATCCTGAATCATCTCCATAATCCACCCCAGGGCATTTAATTGTTTGTTACTTTCGCCTAAGGCGAGCAAAAAAATCACCCTGACAGGTACGGGATCAGGGTCGCCGCCCATATCGGCAAACACTACCGGTTCCGGCAGGATGCCGACGGCAATTGCATTGTGCCTGACATGTTTATGGTCCGTGTGCGGAATGGCGACACACGGTGGTTCGGTAGGCAGTCCCGTTGGGTACGTCGCCTCACGTTCCAGTACATGATCGGCAAAATCAGGGACCACCAGTTCGGCGGTAACCAACGGTTGCGCTAACTGACGGATGATCTGTTCAACGCTTAACCCTGCCGGAAGTCGTTGAATAAAATTTTCCTGAAACTGTATGCCTTGCATTTTATTCCTCTTAAAAAAGTGTACTTAACTCACTTCCCGCCGTTGCAGCACGGTGCCAAGATAGTATTTATTTCCTTTTAACCAGACGTTGCCAAACTCAACGGGTAATCCGCGGGAGAAAAAGACTAACTGCTCCAGATGCAAAACGGGTGCATCTTCACTGATATCTAAAAAATGACCGCGTTCATTACCAATTAATCGCGCGGCATAGCGACTTTCCGAGTAACGAATTTTTCTTTGCGACAAACTTTCTATTGTTGGAAATAAATTGTGTTGATTAAAATCGATTTCCACGATGCCGGGGCATAGCTCAATATTGATACGGTTCTCTATCAGCATCGCTTTTTCATCACCAATTGAACGTAAACGCTCAAGGTAAAGAATATCCTGACCGGGCGTTATTCTTAATTTCTCTGCCACATAACGATTAGCCGGTTCAATCCGTGACGTAATAACTTCAGTGGTAAAATGTATTTTCTGGCTTTCCAGCGATTCCGCGAATGACAATAATCCTTCACCTAACGGATATGCCACGTTCTCTTTTTTGACAAATGTTCCCTTCCCCTGAACCTGAATCAACACGCCTTCTTTTACCAGTTGGGCGACCGCTTTTTTAACGGTTCCCCGACTCACTTCCAGCATATCCATAATCTGGTATTCCGAAGGAATGCGATCGTCTTCCACCAGATCCCCGGTATAAATACTTTCTCTTATCCACTCCACCACTTGTTGATAGAGCGGTATTTGTGACGACTTACTCAATGATTTCATGGCGCGCACCTGAACATTTACAGTTGTCTATGGACAATCATGGACAACTTCAAGCGTATAGTAGGTGAACAGGCGAAAAAGAGGATCGAAGCGTCTCACATTTTAGGGGACCAAATCGTGATCAAAAAAATGTGACGTGAGTCGATATTTGGCAGAAGTCTACTGCGCCGTCAGGAAATAACGGCGCGTTGGGAGGTGTTAATCTTCCTTCGGCAGGCACTGCAAATGCCCGTGCCGCACGCCGCGCTGGGCGATGACGTCGTCGGCAAAATGTTGTACGTCACCCATGTCACCTTTCAACACGGCGATTTCCAGACAGTCGTCGTGATTAATGTGCACATGCAGAGTAGCAACCGAGAGATCGTGGTGATGATGCTGGGTGGAGACAATACGGCTGGCTAAGTCACGTTTTTCGTGTTCATACACATACGACAGCACCGCGAAACCTTGTGTGCCGTGTTGTTGAGTGGCTTCCTGCGCCAGAGCGCTACGCAGAATATCGCGGATCGCCTCGGAACGGTTGTTATAACCACGACGCTGGCTCAGGCTGTCCAGCGTCTCCAGTAAATCGTCATCAAGCGTGATGGTGACTCGTTGCATTTGCGTTAAACCTTTTCTGTGGTGCGACGGCGCACGGGGAATGCGGGTAATACCGCGTTTTGTAGCACACGTCCGGCGTCAGAGGAAAAGGTTAATTTATCTCCCACCACCTGGGTTTCGACGATTTGTCCGTTGTCCATCACCATCACCCGCTGACAGAAGCGTTCCACAAGGCGTAAGTCGTGGGTGATGAACAAGCAGGCGGTGCCAAACTGTTGTTGCAGCTTTTTCAGCAGGCGAATGACGCCCGCCTGTAACACGAGATCAAGGTTCGAAACGGCTTCATCCAGAATCAGCAGTTTCGGTTCGACCGCCAGCGCGCGTGCCAGGCAGACACGCTGGAGCTGGCCGCCGCTTAACTGCGGTGGGCGTTTGTCGAGCACGCTGTCGTCGAGATCGACCGCCTTCAGCATTTCGCTGGCGCGCGCCTGTTGTTCGGCTTTTTTCAGCGATAGCAGGTGGCGCATCGGTTCACGCAGGATCTCGCGCACGGTTTTGCGCGGATTCACGGCGCTGATGGAGTCCTGAAACACCATTTGAATATCACGGCGGAACGCTTTACGTTGCGCGCGATTGAGCTTCGCCAACGGTTCGCCGCGCCAGCTAATATTTCCCTGTGAGGGCGACTCTAACCCTACCAGCAGCCGCGCGAGGGTACTTTTTCCGCAGCCGCTGCGTCCCAGCAGGGCGACGGTTTCACCGCTTTTCAGGGCCAGGGAAACGTTATTCAGCACCGCCTGGTGCTGATGTTTTCCGCTAAATCCACCGTGCGCATAGTGATGGGAAAGGTCGGAGACGTTAAGTAAAGTCATGATGCCAGCTCCATACCGTAGAGGGCGAGATGCGCGGAAACCAGGCTGCGCGTCACCGCATGTTTGGGGGCGTTAAACAGCGTTTCTACATCGCCCTGTTCAACAATCTTACCGTGAGACATTACCGCCACATCGTCTGCCAGACGCGCTACCACGCCCATATCATGGGTAACCAGCAGCATTCCCGGTGCTTGTTTTTGCATAATGCTTTCCAGTAGATCGAGGATACGTGCTTGTGCTACCACGTCGAGATCGGTGGTTGGTTCATCGGCGATGATAAACGGTGATTCGCACAGCACCGCCATCGCAATCATCATGCGCTGCAACATGCCGCCGCTCATCTCGAACGGGTAGAGCTTCAGCACGCGCGCGGCGTTTTCCAGCCCCACCGCTTCTATGGCAGCGGTAAGCGTAGCGTCATCGGCGGGTTTCCCCAGCGCCAGGCAGGTTTCACGCGCGTGGGTGTGCATGGTGTGCAGCGGATTAAAGGCACTGCGCGGGTTCTGCATGATGGTGGCAATTTTGATTCCGCGCAGGGCGCAGGGAGAAACCGGTTTTCCATCGGCCAAAATTTCCCCCGCCGTCTGGCGAACGCCTGCGGGCAGAATGCCCAGCGTCGCGGCGCAGGTCAGCGACTTCCCGCTGCCACTACCGCCGACTAACGCCAGCACACGCCCACGTTGCAGGGTTAACGATACGCCGTGCACCAGCGGCTGCGCGGCCTGTAGCGCGATATTACGGAGTTCAATCTGTTGCGGCATTAGTGTGCGTGCTCCGTCACCAGATGAGGGTCCAGATGATCGCGCAGTGCGTCACCCACCAGGTTAAAGGCCATCACGCTGATAAACAGCGCCAGCCCCGGCCAGAACATTTGCAGCGGCT
>DXKH01000145.1 GCA_019415335.1 Citrobacter sp.
CCAGCGCAACATGTCCTGAATGGTTTGCAGCTCATTTACTGCTTCATCAACGAAAATTTTATCCACGTATTCCTCCAGGGCATGATCGCAATAATTTCGGCGGCTAGTTTGCCATGAAGATGACGATAAATCAGCATTCACACGCGGTGAGTGAGGAAAAATACGTTTTAAGCGATCGATTGTACGGTGAGTCGGGTAAACTGTAGGAAAATTAAAAATAGAGACAGATAAATGAAAAAGAAAACAACACTTAGCGAGGAGGACCAGGCGCTGTTTCGCCAGTTGATGGCCGGTACTCGCCAACTTAAGCAGGACACCATTGTCCATCGACCACAACGCAAGAAAATCAGCGAAGTGCCGGTCAAGCGGTTGATTCAGGAGCAGGCCGATGCCAGCCATTATTTCTCTGACGAGTTTCAACCATTATTAAATACCGAAGGTCCGGTGAAATATGTTCGCCCGGATGTCAGCCATTTTGAAGCGAAGAAACTGCGGCGCGGTGATTATTCACCGGAGCTGTTTTTGGATTTGCACGGTTTGACGCAGCTGCAAGCCAAGCAGGAGTTAGGCGCATTGATTGCCGCCTGCCGCCGCGAACATGTGTTTTGCGCCTGTGTGATGCATGGTCATGGTAAGCATATTTTGAAGCAGCAAACGCCGCTGTGGCTGGCGCAACATCCGCATGTGATGGCATTTCATCAGGCACCGAAAGAGTACGGTGGTGATGCGGCATTGCTGGTGTTGATAGAAGTGGATGAGTGGCTGCCGCCGGAATTGCCCTGACATCATGACGGGCATACGCTTTCACTGACAGACGCCGACGGTTAAGTGTAAGATTATCCAAACAGAACTCAACGCAGGGCACTCAATGATGAATATCCGCACGCTTAAGCTCACTAATCTGGGGCGGTTTGAAGAACTTGACGTTCATCTGGCTCCAGTGGAGGAGTTCAAGAGCAATGTGACCGTTTTTATTGGTAATAATGGTGCAGGTAAAACATCAATATTAAAATCGTTGGCAACCAGCCTGAGTTGGTTCGTTGCCCGAGTTCGTACTGAAAAGGGTAACGGTAGCCCTATTCCTGAAGACGCTATTCTGAACGGTAGGAGTTCGGCGACAATTGAACTTCAGGTACTGAATACGCATCCAGCGACGGAGGCCGCTACGCCCTACCGTTGGTTGCTTGCCAGAACGGCCAGTGGGAAAAAATCGACCACCGCCTCCAGCCTGCAAGAGGCCAGCCAATTGGCTGCGTTTTATCGAGATCAATACACCCAGAATAGCGGGGCATCCTTCCCGCTTATCGCCTTCTATCCCGTAGAACGTGTCGTGCTGGATGTGCCGTTGAAAATAAAAGAACGTCATAATTTTTTGCAACTGGATGGCTACGATAACGCCCTGAATCAGGGTATTGATTTCCGCCGTTTCTTTGAGTGGTTTCGCAATCGCGAAGATGCAGAAAATGAATCGGGCTTACCCCAAGACGTTCTGGATAAGCTCAGTACCAGGATAGATCTCGATAACGCCGTCTTAAATGCATTAACGGCAATCATGGCCTCGTCCCGGGATCGCCAGTTGACCGCCGTCAGAACGGCCATTAGTCGCTTTATGCCAGGGTTCAGCAACTTACGCGTCAGGCGTAAACCTCGCCTGCATATGTCGATAGATAAAAATGGCCAGACACTGAATGTGCTGCAATTATCGCAGGGTGAAAAATCACTGATGGCGTTAGTCGGCGATATTGCTCGCCGCCTGGCAATGATGAACCCGATGTTAGAAAACCCGCTAAACGGCGAGGGAATTGTATTAATTGATGAAGTGGACATGCACCTGCATCCAACATGGCAGCGTACAATCATCCAGCGTCTGACGACAACATTCCCACATTGCCAGTTTGTCTTAACAACCCACTCTCCTTTAGTGATCAGTGATTGCAAAGATGTGCTGGTTTATTCTCTGGATGATGGCGAATTAACGCAGCTCCCGTCTCTGTATGGGCAAGATGCGAATACTGTGCTTTTGAATGTGATGGATACGGATATTCGCAATGCGACAGTGGCAGAAAAACTTAACGATCTTCTGGATCTGATTCAGAAAAACGACTTTATCAACGCTAACGCTCTTCTGAATACGCTAAGCCTGGAACTTCCTGAAAACCATCTTGAACTGGTGAAAGCCAGAATGCTTCTGCGCAAACAGGAAATTAAACATGCGCGAAATAACTAAAGGGCAACCGCCGGCCAGTTTGCAACAGTGGGTGAGAGCAAAACCACGGGATAAAAATGCCAATCAGTGGTTTCAGGAACTTTATGCGCAAAAAAAATGGGATATCGTTGGCGATCTCAGCCAGCAGTGCGCTCAGGAGCAATTTTATCTCTGTGCTTATTGCTGCGATCGCGTGACAGGTACAAACCGCGATACCGTTAATGAACATGTCGAAGCCAGGGATTTAGCTCCTGCTCGCAGTCTGGAATTCACGAATATCGTTGCAAGCTGCAAAACAAAAGGCCAGTGTGACGACTCGCATAAGAACCAGCCATTGCTGTTAACGCCGCTTATGCCGGAATGTGAAACCGAGTTTATCTTCAAGATCAGTGGTCGAATTGAAGGGACGACGCCGAGAGCTATCGATGCAATTAAGGTACTCAACCTTGGCGATAGTGAACGTAATAATCGGGCATTGATTGAAAAACGTAAGCAGCTTTCCGACAGCCTTCTGTGGGCTAATGGCATTGCCCCTTCAGAGGGGCTTGAGGATGACGACCTGCTGCAAGCGGTTATCGACGAATTACTCACCCCCGTCGACGGTTATCTGGCACCTTTCGCTCCCGTGGTGGCGAATATTCTAAAAAACTGGATGACCGCATGACATAACGGATGGCCGATACCCGACCATCCGTACCAGAGTCACTACAATTCATTCAATACATACTGAAAACGACACGTAGAATCAATCGGTTGTCGGCTACTGGTATTCACCTTCACCACAATATCGTGCAGTTGTTTATCCGTTACTGGATGACGTGTAGGGGAAACCGTTACTGTCGATTTATCGCAACCGTAAGAGGTAAAGGTTAACAGTTCCGAGACCACGCGGCAGTATGCTCCTCTGTTATCAAAAACGCTGCCATCACAGAGTTTGCCGTCTTGCATCAGGTAGGTCGAAAGCGTGGTGGTGATGGTCGAGCCATTGGACTGTAACTGCAACGCTTTACTATGGCTGACATAATTCTCATTCCACGAAATATCAAATGAAGTCACCGGAATCGTTGGGCATGCCGTAGCATGATCCGTTGGGCCAGTATATATTCCATATGCATGTTGATCTGATACCTCATAAAAAGAGGCGATCCACGGACAGCCATAATTGTCAGATTGAACGGTAACTTTAAATGTCTCATATGCGCATCGAAACAGCGTCGTATTTATCCCAGGGCAAAACGAGTTATCAGTGCTACTATAGTCAACAAGAGTCAACGTTGGCGCAGGGCCAGACCCCGTCCATGAAACGACCCTCGCGTCAGTGCCTATATACCCGGTAGTATTGTATACCCCATAGGCAACCTCGCCTGGGGTTAACACAGTGACATGTAAGGCTCCTGTGGTGAAACCTGCTCTCCCCATCCCATAGTAAATTTTCACACTATCAAAAGTTGCGCTGGTGAGTTTATCCCTGGCATAACTCTTTGGCGTACCTACACTCATTACGAGCAATATCAGGCTCGCGAAAAACATCATCCATTTTTTCATCTTAAAAATACTCAAAGGTTGCCGTCGCCGTGGCGCTGAAATCACCGGGCGTCACATCCCGCCCACTTTTTGTCTGTAACCAGGCATTGAAGTTGAGAGTGTTACTGCCCTGATTCAGCGGGAACGTCACGCCCGTCGTGTCGTTGATAGGCACCGCTGCGCCCGCCGCCGTTTCAATACCAATCCCGACCCCGGACGCTGACGATGAGGCGTCGATAGCCAGCAATCCGGGCAGTTCGCTGTCTTCCGTTCCCGCCAGCGTCACTCTGACGCTAAACAGCGTAGAGCTTTTGCAATCCTTCAACTGAAAGACCAGCGGCACTCGATCTGACTGCCCAAGATGCATTAAATCGCTGGCGGCAATGGTAGGAAATTGCACCTCCGCCAGCAGACTACCGTTGATCACCGGTGTACAGGATTTACCGAGCAGATTGCCGGTGAAGTGCAGGTTGTCGACCGCCGGAGCAGTACTGCTGCACAGTAACAGCAGACTGCTGATAAAAACCAACGCATGTTTTTTCGTCATTGGTAATCCACCTGTAACGTAGCCCAGGCTTCAAAGTTGGCCTCAGGCAAATCGACGCCGCTCTTTTTGACCGGTACCGCCGTTAACGCCGGCAAAGCCGTTTCATCCACCACCAGTGGCGTATTCAGCTTAAAGCTCTGCCCTGCCTGTTTAAGCCGAATCCCCAGGCCTGCGATGTCCGTGCTTACCGCCGCATCGTCAAAGTCGCTCTGCGTGCCGCTCCAGCTCAAGGTCATTTCCAGTAAAGGGTCACGAACCGGTGTATCGCAAGTAATGCGATACGGCACGATTTGCTCATAATTACTGCCGTTAATGTCGTCGATATTCACGTCCTGAAAGGTTAATTCAATGGTTTCACCGTCGCTAATGGTGCAGTTAGGCGGCTGCACTAAATAACCGTGAAAAGTGACATTTGAGAGCGCCATGGAGCAAAAGCCCCACAGCATAAGAAGTGAGATCCGTTTCATTGGTAATCCACCACAATGGTGGCGCTGGCGCTAAATTCCGCCGCCGTTAACGACGTGCCGCTCTGTTTCACCGGAACCGCTTCCAGCGCTGGTGCGCCCGAGGAGAAATTAAACGGCAGCCATGCGCCAGACGTTAAGTCGAGTATCGAACTATCGCTGGCCTTCTGAATCCGAATACCAAACCCAGGAATCCCCGTGCTGATCACCGTTTCACCGTTAATCACGACCGTTGCCGCCTGCATCTGTAGACGCAGGTCATCCATGGCCAGGTTGTTACAGACAAGCTTGTAATCAATGGGGCGCTTATAATTCACGCCACCAATTCTGGTAATGACAACATTACCGAACTCCACCTCCGCGCCCGTTACCGTACAAGGAGGCGGAGCATCAACAAGCACCCGTAAAATCATATCCACCGATTTGCTCCCTGCCGTCACGGAGCAACTACCGATGCAGCCCACCAGCAACCACGCCCACGATCCTTTCATCCTGGCTCTCCCGTTATCAGCCTTTGCTGCTTTGATCTTCATCCACCTTGCAGGTGTCCCCTTCACAGCGGAAGATCAGCGGCAGGCGCGCGCCGTAGTCGTTGATGTAGGTCAGCACCGGGGCGCTGTCCATTTTTGCCTTTAACGGCTGTGACGTTTTCGGCGACATCACCAGCGGTTTAAACCCGGCAGCGGTCGGCCCTTTCTTCTGTGTGCTGGCATCGCTGATGATGACGTGGTATGGCGTCGGGTTATTGACGGTATAGTCCTGGCCGCTGCGCGTGAGCGTCACCTTAAACTGCCACGGTTTTCTCATGTCGATCTTCTCCAGCGCCTTTGGTCGCCAGAACAGCTTGATGCGCGTTTGCAGGGCAATTTGCAGAGTGTTGGCTTTCCCGGTCTTTGGCGGGATCTCACGCACGTTGTAATAGAACAGGCTTTCGCGATCGGACGGCAGCGTGTGAATGTCCGGCAGCGCCTGAATCTTCACCTGGCCGTTCATCATAGCGTCAATACGCTGCACCGGCGGCAGTACCGCCAGCGGCGAGGTGATTTTGTTGCCCTTCTCGTCTTCCAGCCAGCTTTGCGCCAGGTAAGGCAGCTTTTCGTTGTTGTTACGCAACGTCACGCTGATCGATTTATCGCTTTCGTTAAACACCAGACGGGTGCGGTCCGGGGTGACCGAGGCGTGCGCCGCCAGGCTGACGGTGGAAAGCAGTGCCGCCAGCGCCGTGCTGACGACCATTGAACTGGATAATTTATAAGACATTGATCGTTCCTTAATCAGATTATTGAGTAGCTGAAATTGACGTCGGCGCTTCCGTTGGTGTGACTTGCCGCGTCTGGTCCTGAATAACAGGCTTAATGTCTGGCGCTGAAGAATCAGGGGCTGCCGTTCCCTTTTGTTCACACGGCAACAACAGGCCGCTGAACAGATCGGCAGGTAGCGGCTTCGGCAATACGATCTCGCATTGTGCGCTGCCTTCCCAGAACACCGTCATATGCTCACCCGCATTGACTCCCGCCAGATAGACATTGCCTTCATCATCCACAATGCCAACCTGCTGCTGCTCGTCGTTTTTCACTTCCGCGCCAAACGGCGGGTAGCTGCCGTCACGCAACCGCAGTACCGCCATCGCTTTTTGCCCGCTGATCACTTTGAATTTGCGATAGCCAATTGCACCTTCCGTCAGGGTTGCCTGTACCACCGACTGGGTGGCTTCCGCATCTTCTGGCAGGTTGTTTAAATCGATATACGCCTGATTGCGATAGTAGTTGTTAATATCGGCGACCACCGCCTTGCCAAACATATTGGTGTACACCGGCGCGCCGTTGCTTTCGACCGGCACATTGGCAATCCCGTCGGCGTCAATCAGCAAGCGCGTACCGCCCATGCTTTGAGTGCGATGCAGCGCCCCACCATGCGCGGTCAGCGTTGCCCCGCCCTGTAAGGCGATCCCCGCCGAGCGGTATTCCCCCTCATGGTAGTTGGCGCTGAGATCAACCTTCGCCAGCGAGCCGTCGTGACTCAGATAACCATCCACGCTGCCGTGCTGTTCGCTGGTACCGACGTTAACCTGGTAGTGCGTTGCGTCATCAACGCGCTTAAAGTAACCGACCTGGCTGCTGTCCGACCCACTGCCGTAGGAGCCGTTGTAGGTCACGGTGCTGCTGTCGCTCCACGGAATGCTCATGCTGAGGTACATCCCCTTATCCGCGTTATCGTCATATTCGTAGCGATAGCCGGTCACCGAGATGCTCATGTTGCGAATACTCCCCATATTAAAATAGTGGGAAAACATCAGGTTATAGTTTGTCTGTTCCGGGCGATCCCAGTAAGTACGATGGGAGTAGTTGAGATAGATCGAGACACCCGCAGCGGCAAAGTTCTGGTTATAGGTGATCGTATACATCTCTTTGTCGTTACCGGTCCGCGCCATGTCCGACTGGTTCGCGTCCAGATACTCGCTCATGGTCATGAAGTTCTTTTCAGAAAAACGGTAGCCTGCAAAGGTGACGCGGCTGTTGAGTTCGTCAAAGTCTTTGGCATAGCTCACGCGAAAGGAGTTGCCGTCCAGTTTTCCTTTGCCGTATGCGCTGTCATGATCCAGGTTGACGTGCGAGTGAGTCACATCGAACGCCAGCGCGCCAAACTGTGCGAGGTCGCGC
>DXKH01000146.1 GCA_019415335.1 Citrobacter sp.
GTCCCTTCTTCCTGATTTGCCAGCAGTTTGGCAAAGTGCGCTTGTGCAGCATCGGAAATACGGATCATAGTAATGGCCTAATAGTTGACTATTTTAGTTGGTTATAATACGCCCATCATCGAGGCTCTACAAGGTTCGACACAGGCACCATACCTGGACAGTCGCCGCGCCGTTGCGTAAAAGCAACTGCGCGATCTCCGCGACGGTACTCCCGGTCGTGATGACATCATCCACAACAACCATATGGAGTCCCTTCACCGGCAATTCAAGGCGAAAGGCATTTTTCAGGTTACGCTTGCGCAATCGGGCGCTGAGATGGTGCTGAGTGGCGGTAGGGCGAATACGCGTAACGCTCCGACTGTCCCAGGGACAGTTCAGCCAACGAGACAGTGACTGGCATAACAGATCGCTTTGATTAAACCCTCTACGCCAGTGGCGGCGCTGCCAGAGGGGGACGCTGATCAGCCTGTCCGGCAGGGGCAGCCCGGTCTGACGACGAGCCTGTAACACCTCCAACAACAGAACACGCGACAGCGCGGGGGCGATGTCATTGCGTCGGGAGAACTTAAGCTGATGGATAAGTGTGCTGAGCGGCGGGGCATAGTCGCTGACGGTAATCAGTCGCTGCCAGGGCGGTGGTTTTTGCAGACAGCGACCGCAGGGCATGGTGGGATGTGCACAGGGCAGTCCGCATTGTGGACAGAGCGGTTCGTGCCGACGCGCCGCGCGTTCACAGACGGAACAGATCCCCCAATGACTCAGCGCCAGTGGCATTCGGCATAGCCAGCATAATCCCGGTACTGTTAGCATAGGTTCATCCTTGTTGGCGAAAAGAGAACAGTAACTGATGAATGACATCTGGTGGCAGACCCGTGGTGAGGGAAATTGTCATCTTGTGCTGCTGCACGGATGGGGACTTAACGCCGAAGTGTGGCATTGCATTAGCGAGGAACTGAGCTCGCATTTCACGCTGCATCTGGTCGACTTACCAGGCTTTGGTCGCAGCCAGGGTTTTGGGGCCATGACGCTTGAAGAGATGGCGGATCGTGTGTTGGATCAGGCACCAGAGAAGGCTATTTGGCTCGGCTGGAGTCTTGGCGGACTGGTGGCAAGTCAGGTGGCATTAGCCCATCCTGGGCGCGTTCAGGCGCTAATAACCGTGGCGTCATCACCCTGTTTTAGCGCACGTGACGGGTGGCCGGGGATCAAACCCGACGTCCTGGCGGGATTTCAGCAACAGCTCAGCGAAGACTTTCAGCGGACGGTGGAGCGCTTTCTGGCATTGCAAACGATGGGGACGGAAACGGCGCGTCAGGATGCCCGTGCGCTGAAGAAAACCGTACTGGCGCTACCGATGCCGCCGGTGGATGTGCTTAATGGGGGGCTGGAGATCCTCAAAACGGTTGATCTGCGCGAGTCACTGACATCGCTAACGGTGCCGTTCCTGCGTTTGTACGGCTATATGGACGGACTGGTTCCCCGCAAGGTGGTGCCACTGCTTGATGCGCTATGGCCAGAGAGCGAATCGCTGATCTTTGCGAAGGCGGCGCATGCCCCATTTATTTCGCATCCTGATGCGTTTTGTCAGGCGTTGGTGGCGCTGAAGCAAAGGTTGTAACGTGAAGAAAACGCCCGGAAAGTGTCTTCCTTACCGGGCGAGAGATTAATGGTTCCGCGTGATTAAATCATCGGCAGTAAGCCCGGTGATTCTGAGAATGGTCTGGCGGTCAATGCCGTCAGCCAGCATGGTGGCAGCGATGCGCAGCGCTTCCTCGCGTTTACCCTGCTGCAAGCCCTTTTCCAGTCCTTCCTGTAAGCCATTGACATGGCCTTCCTGAAGACCGCTGGAATGCCCTTCCTGGCGTAACCTCTCGGCGATAGTCATCAATCTCTCCTTGTGTTTGGGTAATCGTTCGGCCATACCATGAATAAAATCGCGAAAGCGATCGGTGTCGCCCGCCTGCAACAGATAATTAAACAGGGCTTTCAGTTGGTTGTCATTAGCGTGCCCCGTAATAAGCAAGGTCGCCAGTTTTTCCACTAACCCCAGTAGATCCCGTTTGCGGATATGCTTTTGCACCAGTTCCAGTAGTGCCATGCGACGGTGCTGCATAATCTCGTCATCAGGAACGACGGTAATATCCACCAGTGGCAATGCTGCGCCATACAGTCGTCGTGCGGCTTCCGGATCGTCAAATTCGTCCAGCCAGCAGAGCGAGAAAGGGTAGGGACTGACTGTACCGTGATAAAACAGCATGGGTATCACCAGGGGGAGCGTCCGGTGACCGGCATCCAGATGTCGTTGCATTGCTGCAATCGCGTAGCGCATGAGACGGAACGCCATATGCGGGTCGGCGGTGCTCTGATGTTCAATGACGACGTAGATGTATCCCTCTCCTTCGCGGGTTTTCAGTGACCACAGCACATCGCAATAGTACGAGCGTAACTCCACTTCAATAAAACTCGTCGGTTCCAGTTTCAGCGTCTGCAGATTGCAAAGCGAACGCAATGAGTCAGGAAGATGGAGTTGAAGAAAATCCTGCGCGGTGGCCGGGTGGCTCAGAAATGTTTTGAAAATGGCATCGTGTGGCGTCGCGCTGGAGGCGGTATTCATGGCGATCCCTCACCGGAATAAAAGAGGGTGTGACTTTAGCTGGCAGGAAGAGGGAAAGCATCTCCCGGTTGTTAACGATGCGAAGAAGGCAGGAGGAAATCGTTGTCTTGCTGAAAGTGATTTCGTTTTATGGAATCCGGTACGCAAATGCCGGATGGCGGTGTTCACCACGCCATCCGGCATTAACCTAACGCAGCGCCCACCATTCGCGCAGGCACGCTTTACCTTCCGGACAACTTTTGCAGCTTCCGGAGAGACAGCCGTCAGGCTCTTCCTGAATCCGTATGGCTTTACCCATCGTCTCCAGTTGATTGAGCATGGCGTCGATCATTGGCTGCGGCGTATGCAATGTACGGCTGATTTGCTCTGCCTCCATACGTCCCCGCAGGGCCAGTAAATTGCGAACCTGAATTAGCGAAGCCATCGTGACACCTTAGTGACAATCGCCGGTGGTCGTGCTGGCACAGCAGTCGCTGGCGTTTTTTCGCGTAGCCAGCAAAATGACATTCACCCGGCTACGCGCCCGACGCAGCAGTCCCAGAACCACAACGTTAAACAGGATCACCGCCAGGATGCAGACCAGACTGTAGCGTGGGTGCTCACTGTAGCTGGCAACCTGGTAGAACACGGTCGACAGCGAGTAGGCGATGTTCAGCCCCCACAGAATGGAGAATCCCATCCAGCCGCGGCTGGATTCACGGGCAATCGCCCCCATTACCGAGATGCACGGGACGTACAGCAGGACGAAAATCAGGTAGCTGTAGGCCGCTGCCGCGCTGCCAAATTTCGCCCCCATGACGCCCATTGCGCCTGTCGCCATTTCGCCATCGCCTTTACTGGCTTCGATAGGGTTCGCCAACACGCTCAGGCTGAAGGTGTCTTTCAGGCTCTGCCAGGTTTCATCCAGTGCGCTCAGTAGTTCATCGCCAAGATTAAATTCAGCGGGATTAAATTCCTCCTCCTGAATATTTTCTGCGGTATACAGCGTGTTGAGCGTACCGACCACCACTTCTTTTGCCATCGCGCCCGTGAACAGCCCAACCGTTGCCTGCCAGTTGTCTTCGTGAACGCCAATCGGTTTGAAGATGGGGGTGATGACGCGGCTAACGGAGGCCAGCGCTGAGTCATTGATGTTATCGACAATCTTGCCGCTCAGCGAGAAGCTGTTAAACGCGCTCAGGAAGATGCTGACAATGACGATCACTTTACCGGCGCGCAGCACAAATCCTTTCAGGCGCTGCCAGGTCTGGATGATCAGACTTTTGATATGCGGGACGTGATAAACCGGAAGCTCCATGACAAACGGAGAGGCTTCGCCACGCATGATCGTGTGTTTGAGCATCAGGCCGGTCAGTACTGCCATCACAATGCCCAGCACATACAGAGAGAACACCGCCAGCGCGCCATTTTGCCCGAAGAAGGCCGCGGCAAACACGGCGAAAATCGCCAGTCGCGCTCCACAGGACATGAACGGTGCCATCATGATGGTCATCAGACGCTCACGTGGTGCATCCAGGGTACGGGCCCCCATCACCGATGGTACGTTGCAGCCAAAACCGACAATCAGCGGGACGAAGGATTTACCCGGCAGCCCCAGCGCCTGCATCAGACGGTCCATCACAAACGCTGCGCGCGCCATATAGCCGGAGTCTTCAAGGAACGAGAGGAACAGATACATCATGCCGATCTGTGGGACCAGCGGCAGAACGGTGTTAATCCCGCCGCCAAGTCCTTGCGCGAGGAAGATCGTCAGCCAGTCCGGGAAATGAAGGGTATAGCCGATCCACTGGATACCGTGAATAAAGATCGCCACAGAGCCGGCGTCAAAAATCGGGGCCAGTGCGCCGCCAATGTTAATGGCGAGCAGGAACATCAGGTACATCACAAACAGGAAGATCGGCAGACCGAGAAAACGGTTGAGGATGATTTTGTCCACTGCCGTCGTAAAGCGGCTGGGCTCTGCTGTCAGGGTGTTGCTCACCACGTCGTAGATCGCCGCAATGCACTGGTAACGCGCATCGGCGATATGCAGCGCAGGGTCGTCCATCTCGTCGCTCAGATGCGCCAGAGAAATCTCCAGTTGCGAGGCGGCGTCACCGGCGTAGGCCCGGCTGTAGATATCCCCTTCCAGCATTTGCAGACCGAGCCAGCGACGCTGTTGTGCAGGCATCTCTTTTGCCATGGCGTTTGCCAGTTTATCGGCCTCACGCAGCAGCGGCTGGGCGTAATGCACCAGTTCAACGTTTTCGTTTTTGCTGTGGCGGTCAATCGCCAGCTTCAGCGCTTCGATACCGCGTCCACGGGTGGAAACCAGCGGGACAACCGGGCAGCCAAGGCGGGCAGAAAGGGCATCGATATCAATGCGAATTTGCTGTTTTTCCGCAATGTCGAGCATGTTGAGTGCGACAATACACGGAATGCCCAGCTCAAGCAGTTGCAGCGTCAGATAGAGGTTACGCTCAAGGTTTGAGGCATCTACCACGTTAATTAACAGGTCGGCGTCGCCGCTCAGAATATAGTGGCAGGCAATCTGCTCATCCAGAGAGGTTTGTGAAGAGATGGTGGTGAGCGAATACGTGCCGGGCAGATCGACCAGCGTGACCTGATGATCCGTGGTCGTGAATTGCCCCTCTTTACGTTCCACAGTGACCCCGGCCCAGTTGCCTACGCGCTGGCGCGCACCGGTCAGTTGGTTAAATAGGGTCGTCTTGCCGGAATTTGGATTACCAATTAAGCCAATGGTTAATTTTTTCATCGTTATAGACTCACTGTATTAACAGGAAACCGCTTCCACTTCTAATAATGCCAGGTCTTTTTTACGCAATACCAGGCTAACGCGACGCGTTTCAATATGGACAGGATCGCCTAAGGGGGCGACGCGCACCACGTTAAATGAGGAGCCCGGGAGCATGCCGAGGGAAAGCAGTTTCTGACGGTATGCAGGACTTATTTCACGGGCAAAACCGGTAATTTTCCACGCAGTATCTGGAGTAAATTGCATAAGTGCCTACTTATTTCTCGCTAACTGGATGTTTACCTCATGGGGCAAAGGGGTGCGGCATGAGACCAGATGATTAGCCAACGAAGGAAAGACTAAATATTCTACAATACAATGATAATGAGAATGGTTTTTATCTTCAACCGATTAAATGTGACGGAATGTTGGTTTGAATAATAATCTGCGCCATTTTTGATATGGCTCAAAAATAATAACCGCCAGGTGAAATGATTTGAATTCTTAATAAATTAACGTTGTTAATGTTTAATTAAGGTTTCATCTGTTAATGAAGTGAAAAATAGAGAGCGGGGGTGAGAGAGATGAGTGTGAATATGCCGGATACCGTGTTTCCACCGCTATCCGGCACACCATCTTTACTTAACGTTTTTTACCCATTGCTGCCGCCAGCGCATCCATCATCGCGCTGTTGCCTGCGGGTTGTGCTTCACGACCGCGCGGTTTTGCCGCTTTCGCTGCCGGACGGTCATTGCCGCCGCCTCCGCGACGGGCATTGGTTTCACCCGGCTGTTCGTCCAGGCGCATCGTCAGGGCAATACGCTTACGTTGCAGGTCAACCTCCAGCACTTTCACCTTCACGATATCGCCTGCTTTCACCACCGTGTGTGGATCGTCGACGAACTTGTTTGATAACGATGAGATATGGACCAGTCCATCCTGGTGAACGCCAATATCCACAAATGCGCCAAAGTTGGTGACGTTGGTGACGGCGCCCTCGAGAATCATCCCCGGCTGCAGATCGTTCATGGTTTCAACGCCATCGGCAAACTGCGCGGTTTTGAATTCCGGACGCGGATCGCGCCCCGGCTTCTCCAGCTCTTTGATGATGTCGCTGACGGTCGGAACACCAAATTTGTCGTCGGTGAAATCGACGGCTTTCAGATTGCGCAGTTCGCTGCTGTTGCCCATCAGGTCTTTCAGCGCTTGCTGAGTCGCCGCCAGAATACGCTCCACGACCGGATACGCTTCCGGGTGAACGGTGGAAGCATCCAGCGGGTTATCGCCGTGGTTAATACGCAGGAAGCCCGCGCACTGCTCGAAGGCTTTCGGCCCCAGACGGCTGACTTTCAGCAGTTGCTGACGATTCTGGAACTGGCCGTTCTCATCGCGCCAGCTCACGATATTCTGCGCCATCATACGGGTCAAACCGGCCACGCGGGTTAACAGCGGAACCGATGCCGTGTTCAGGTCGACGCCGACGGCGTTCACACAGTCTTCCACCACCGCATCCAGCTTGCGGGCTAACTGTGTCTGGCTGACATCATGCTGATACTGACCAACACCGATCGATTTCGGATCGATTTTCACCAGTTCGGCGAGCGGATCCTGCAGACGACGCGCAATGGAGACCGCGCCGCGAAGTGAGACGTCGAGGTCCGGGAACTCCTGGGCTGCCAGTTCTGACGCAGAATAGACGGACGCTCCGGCTTCGCTGACGATCACTTTCTGTGCCGTCACTTTCGGGAACTGTTTCTGTACGTCGAGGAAGAAGCGTTCGGTTTCTCGTGAGGCGGTGCCATTACCAATCGCGACCAGTTCCACGTTGTACTTTTCACACAACGCAGCCACTACCACGGCCGCTTTCGCCGCCTGACCGGTGTGAGGATAGATGGTATCGGTGGCGACCAGCTTACCGGTGCCATCCACCACGGCGACTTTCACCCCGGTACGCAGGCCTGGATCGAGGCCCATGGTGGCGCGCAGACCCGCTGGTGCCGCCATCAGCAGGTCGTGCAGGTTGCGGGCGAAGACGTTGATCGCTTCGTCTTCTGCGCGCTCGCGGACGGTCCCCATCAGCTCGGTTTCGAGGTGCATCAGCACCTTGATACGCCACGTCCAGCTCACTACGCCTTTACGCCAGCTGTCAGCCGGCGCGTTGTTCAGGCGCAGGCCGAGGTGATCCATAATAATCTGTTCGCAGTGGCTCTCTTTCGGTGGCTCATCAAACTGCGGATCGGCATTCAGCGAAAGCTGCAGTACGCCTTCATTACGGCCTCGGAACATCGCCAGCGCACGGTGAGAAGGCACGGAGGCGATCGGCTCGTGATGATCGAAATAGTCGCGGAATTTTGCGCCTTCTTCTTCCTTGCCGCTGACTACGCTGGCAACCAGATGGGCGTTTTTCCACAGATAGTCACGTACCTTCGCCAGCAGCGCGGCGTCTTCGGCAAAGCGCTCCATCAGAATGTAGCGTGCGCCATCAAGCGCCGCTTTGCTGTCGGCGACCCCTTTCTCGGCATCGATATATTTCGCCGCTTCGGTGTCCGGATCGTGTGACGGCTCGTTCCACAGCAGGTCCGCCAGTGGTTCCAGACCGGCTTCAATCGCTATCTGTCCACGGGTGCGGCGTTTCGGTTTATATGGGAGGTAAAGATCTTCGAGTTCGGTCTTACTTAACGTGCCGTTGATGGCGTTGGCCAGTTCATCGGTCAGTTTGCCTTGCTCGGAAATGGACTTGAGAATGGCCTGACGGCGCTCTTCCAGTTCACGCAAATAGCCCAGTCGGGTCTCCAGATTACGCAGTTGCGTATCATCCAGACCGCCGGTGATTTCCTTACGGTAACGTGCGATAAACGGCACGGTGTTCCCTTCGTCAAGCAGGCGAACGGCAGCGGTGACCTGGTCGGCCCGGGCCTGAATTTCACCCGCAATAATGCGGCAGAAAGAATCATTCATCATGGATTGGCTTCATCTACTGAGTAAAAAATCAGGGAACAGTTATACGGATTGACGGGCAAAAACGCCAGCCATAGAGCGGGGCTTCGGATTGTTCCTGCTCATTTTACGTATTCGATCGCATTCACGTACCAGCTTGCTTCCCCGCCAGGTGTGTTGACCACCGCGAGATCGCCGACCTCTTTTTTCAGCAGTGCGCGCGCCATCGGTGAGTCGATGGAGATGTAATCTTTGCGGCCGAAAATTTCATCGTAGCCGACAATTCGAAAACGGCGGGTGTCGCCATCGTCATTTTCGATCTCGACCCAGGCGCCGAAAAACACTTTGCCTTCCTGCTGCGGGGAGTAATCGACAATCTTCAAATTCTCCATGCATTTGGTCAAGTAGCGGACACGTCGGTCGATCTCACGTAGCCGCTTTTTATTATACTGGTAGTCGGCATTCTCGCTGCGGTCACCCAGACTCGCCGCCCAGGTCACCTTCTTTGTGACTTCCGGGCGTTCTTCACGCCAGAGGTAATTGAGCTCGCTTTTGAGTTTTTCGTACCCTTCCCGGGTGATCAGAGGCGTTTTCATCTTGTTGATTACCTTTAAGTCTGTGACGAAGCGCACAATTCGTATTACGTCACCCTGCTAACAGAATAAATAATGTGCTGCGCGTTTCATTGTATACTTAAGCTGCTGTTAAATATGCTTTGTAACAATTTAGCCTGGAATTCATACCAGAATTCGCTGGTGGCGAACGTAAGCTTTTTTAAGAATACATACCTTCAATTGTTGCGAACCTTTGGGAGTACAAACAATGCAAGAGAACTATAAAATTCTGGTGGTCGATGACGACATGCGCCTGCGCGCGCTGCTGGAGCGTTATCTGACTGAGCAGGGCTTCCAGGTTCGAAGCGTCGCTAACGCCGAGCAAATGGATCGTCTGCTAACCCGCGAATCTTTCCACCTTATGGTACTGGATCTGATGCTGCCGGGTGAAGATGGCCTGTCTATTTGCCGCCGTCTGCGCAGCCAGAGTAACCCGATGCCGATCATTATGGTCACGGCGAAAGGGGAAGAAGTTGACCGCATTGTCGGCCTTGAAATCGGCGCCGATGACTATATCCCGAAACCGTTTAACCCGCGCGAACTGCTGGCGCGTATTCGCGCGGTGCTGCGCCGTCAGGCGAACGAACTGCCGGGCGCGCCTTCTCAGGAAGAGGCGGTCATCGCCTTTGGTAAGTTCAAATTGAACCTGGGAACCCGCGAAATGTTCCGCGAAGATGAGCCGATGCCGCTCACCAGTGGTGAGTTTGCCGTACTGAAAGCGCTGGTAAGCCATCCGCGTGAGCCGCTGTCCCGTGACAAGCTGATGAACCTGGCGCGTGGTCGTGAGTATTCCGCGATGGAGCGTTCCATTGACGTGCAGATTTCTCGTTTGCGTCGTATGGTCGAGGAAGATCCTGCTCATCCGCGTTATATCCAGACCGTGTGGGGCCTGGGTTACGTTTTTGTACCGGACGGTTCTAAAGCATGAGGCGAATGCGCTTCTCGCCACGAAGTTCATTTGCCCGCACGCTGTTGCTCATCGTCACTCTGCTGTTTGTCAGCCTGGTGACGACTTATCTGGTGGTGCTGAACTTTGCGATTCTGCCGAGTCTCCAGCAGTTTAATAAGGTGCTGGCCTACGAAGTGCGTATGCTGATGACCGATAAACTGCAACTGGAGGACGGCACGCAACTGGTGGTGCCTCCTGCTTTTCGCCGGGAAATTTACCGTGAGCTGGGGATTTCTCTTTATTCCAACGAAGCCGCCGAAGAGGCTGGGCTGCGTTGGGCGCAACACTATGAATTCTTAAGCCATCAGATGGCACAGCAACTGGGCGGCCCGACGGAAGTGCGCGTTGAGGTTAACAAAAGCTCGCCGGTCGTCTGGCTGAAAACCTGGCTGTCGCCCAATATCTGGGTGCGCGTTCCGTTAACGGAAATTCATCAGGGCGATTTCTCCCCGCTGTTTCGCTATACGCTGGCCATCATGCTTCTGGCGATTGGGGGGGCGTGGCTGTTTATTCGTATACAAAACCGACCCCTTGTGGATCTCGAACATGCCGCGCTGCAGGTAGGGAAAGGCATTATTCCGCCGCCGCTGCGTGAGTATGGTGCGTCTGAGGTCCGCTCGGTGACCCGTGCCTTCAACCATATGGCGGCCGGGGTGAAGCAGTTAGCGGATGACCGAACGCTGTTGATGGCAGGGGTCAGTCACGATCTCCGCACGCCGTTGACGCGTATTCGCCTGGCGACAGAGATGATGGGCGAGCAGGATGGTTATCTGGCGGAGTCCATCAACAAAGATATTGAAGAGTGCAACGCGATCATTGAGCAGTTCATCGACTATCTGCGTACCGGGCAGGAGATGCCGATGGAGATGGCCGATCTCAACGCCGTGCTGGGCGAAGTGGTGGCGGCAGAAAGCGGCTATGAGCGTGAAATTGATACGGCACTGCAGCCGGGCAGCATTCAGGTGAAAATGCACCCATTGTCCATCAAGCGTGCGGTAGCGAACATGGTGGTAAACGCTGCGCGTTATGGCAACGGATGGATCAAAGTCAGCAGCGGAACAGAACCTCATCGCGCCTGGTTCCAGGTGGAAGATGACGGCCCCGGCATTAAGCCCGAACAGCGTAAACACTTGTTCCAGCCGTTTGTGCGTGGCGACAGTGCGCGTAGCACCAGCGGTACCGGGTTAGGGCTGGCGATTGTGCAGCGCATCATCGATAACCATAACGGCATGCTGGAAATTGGTACCAGCGAGCGGGGTGGGCTCTCCATCCGCGCCTGGCTACCGGTTCCTGTGGTCCGCGTCCAGGGGACGACCAAAGAGACGTAAAAAAAGAGAGGCGAATGCCTCCCTTTTTATTTCTACGTTATCCGGTCTGGTGGCTTACAGCTTCGGACCGGCGCTGACCAATGCTTCGCCTGCTGGCGTATCGGTGTATTTCTCGAAGTTCTCAATGAACAGTTTCGCCAGCGCGGTGGCTTTTTCCTGCCACTGCTCTGGAGACCCGTAGGTATTACGCGGGTCGAGAATACGGGTATCCACGCCGGGAAGTTCGGTCGGGATCGCCAGATCAAACATCGGCAGGTTGAAGGTTTCCGCATCATCCAGAGAACCGTTCAGGATAGCGTCGATAATGGCGCGGGTATCTTTGATGGAGATACGTTTGCCCGTACCGTTCCAGCCGGTGTTGACCAGATAAGCCTGCGCACCGGCGGCCTGCATACGTTTCACCAGCACTTCAGCATACTGCGTTGGGTGCAGCGACAGGAATGCTGCGCCGAAGCAGGCGGAGAAGGTTGGCGTCGGCTCGGTGACACCGCGCTCAGTACCGGCCAGTTTGGCCGTGAAGCCAGACAGGAAGTGGTACTGCGTCTGGTTGGCGGTCAGGCGAGAAACCGGCGGCAGCACGCCAAAGGCGTCAGCCGTCAGGAAGATCACCTTCGTGGCATGACCTGCTTTGGAAACTGGCTTAACGATGTTTTCGATATGATAGATCGGATAAGAAACGCGGGTGTTCTCGGTTTTCGAACCGTCGTCAAAATCGATCGTCCCATCGTCACGTACGGTGACGTTTTCTAACAGCGCATCACGGCGGATGGCGTTGTAGATTTCCGGTTCCGCTTCTTTCGACAGCTTGATTGTTTTTGCGTAGCAACCGCCTTCGAAGTTGAACACGCCATCGTCATCCCATCCGTGCTCGTCATCGCCGATCAGACGACGTTTCGGGTCGGTGGAGAGGGTCGTTTTCCCGGTGCCGGAAAGACCGAAGAACACGGCAACGTCGCCTTTCTCACCCACGTTGGCGGAACAGTGCATTGATGCAATACCTTTCAATGGCAGCAGGTAGTTCATCACCGAGAACATGCCTTTCTTCATTTCGCCGCCGTACCAGGTACCACCAATCAACTGGATACGTTCGGTCAGGTTGAAGGCGACAAAGTTCTCAGAGTTCAGACCCTGCTCTTTCCACTGTGGGTTTGTGCACTTCGCGCCGTTCATCACGATAAAGTCAGGCTCAAAACCTTCCAGTTCGTCATCACTCGGGCGAATGAACATGTTCTTCACGAAATGCGCCTGCCAGGCCACTTCAGTAATGAAGCGGACAGAAAGACGGGTGTCGGCGTTTGCGCCACAGAAAGCATCAACGATAAACAGACGTTTACCGGAAAGTTGTTTAGTCACTAAACCTTTCAGGTGCTGCCAGGTTTCCTGGGACAGCGGTTTGTTGTCGTTCTTGCCTTTTCCTTTGTCGGACCACCACAGCGTGTCACGCGTGGTGTCATCACGAACAATGTACTTATCCTTCGGCGAACGTCCGGTGAAAATACCGGTATCAACTGCAACGGCACCCAGGTTCGTCAACACACCGCGCTCGTAACCTTCCAGGCTTGGATCTAGCTCTTCCTGGTAAAGGGTTTCATAGCTGGGGTTGTAGACGATATCCTGAACGTCGCTGATACCATAAGCCTTGAGATCTTGCGGGGTTAATCGTTTCACGCGCATATCACTGCTCCTTAGCCAATATGTATTACCTGAAATAGTAAGGTTTTTTTGGGGGTGTTAACCGCGACAAGGCTCATAGATTTACTTATCTGGACAAAATCACGATTGACTGAAAACGCTGTGACTCCAGTCACGAAGCGGGGCTTATTATGGCAGGAATGACTTTTTAGTTGTGGAAAATGTTCCTAAAAGGTTAAAAATTAGTATTTTTCACGGGAATGTTGTGAGTGTAATCGCATTCATGTAGAAAATTAACAAGCCGCTTACATACAAAATATCGATTCACCACGAAAGAAAATTTTAGCAAAAAGTGCGGAATTTAATGCGGACGGTCGGAGACGCATCGCGTCGTCCGACCGGTTCAGGGTTTCGATCAGTGAACCTGCGGATCGGCAGGGGAGGCGTTATTGCGGATCTCGGCAATATCCATGGCGTTGAACAGGTAGTGACTCCCGCAGTAGTCGCAATGCATATCGATTTCGCCTTCTTCCGCCAGAATGCTGTCTACCTCTTCATCCGGCAGCGTTTTCAGCGCGCCAGCGCAGCGTTCGCGAGAGCAGGTACATTTGAACTCAACATCCTGCGGATCGTAAAGGGTGACCTCTTCTTCATGGTACAGACGCCACAGTACCTCATTGGCGGGCAGGGTCAGTAGCTCTTCCGCCTTGATGGTTTCGGTCAGCGTAGCCAGATGATCAAAGTCATCCGCCTGCGCATCCTGAGCCGGCATCACCTGCAGCAGCATTCCGCCGGCAGCGGCTTTCCCGTCGACTTCGCCAGTACGAATGAACAGACGGGTCGGCAATTGCTCAGAACGCAGGAAATAATCTTCCAGACATGCCGCCAGAGTGTCGCCTTCCAGACCGACAACGCCCTGATAACGCTCGCCCTCTTCCGGGGTAATGGTAATGACCAGATAACCATTGCCAACCAGCGTTTTCAGGTCTGCATCTTCCGTGATCTCGCCCTGGACGCGCGCCACGCCGCGCATCTGCTGATTATTGTTGCCATTGATCACCGCGAGGCTCAGCGGACCATCGCCCTGGAGTTGAACGGTAATATCACCGGCGAACTTCAGCGTCGCCGTGAGCAGGCTGGTGGCAACCAGCAACTCAGCCAGCACGGTTTTCACCGGCTGCGGGTAGGTATGGTTTTCGAGGATCTGTTGCAGGGTTTCCGATACGGTTACCAGTTCGCCGCGCACGGCAAAGTTTTCAAACAGATAGCGGTGTAATTGGTCATGTTGCGGCATAATCATCTCTCTTGCGGGCGACAGTTATTCACTGTCGCCGTGTTTAAATCGTAACAGGTCGCGGCGTTCTTTTTTGTCCGGTCGCCTGTCCGGGTGCGGCATGGTCAGGGCGTTAAGTTTACGTGCCAGCGCCATTTTTTCGCGTTTTTCTACGCTTTCCGTCGTCTCTTCATACAGAGTGACGGCTTCGCTGGCCGGGCGACGCTGTTCAGTGATCGCTTTGATCACCACCGTTCGCTCGTCGTTGCCCTGACGCAGTGTTAGCGTGGCGTTCAGTTCGACGATCTTGCTCGGCTTACTGCGTTGTCCGTTGTAGTGAACTTTCCCGCCGTCCACCATCTCGCGGGCCAGTGCGCGGGTTTTATAAAACCGCGCAGCCCATAGCCATTTATCCAGTCTGACCTCAACCGAGGGCTTCTCTTTCATGGCGTCTCCTTCACATCAGTGAGGGGATCAGTCGACGGTAGTCATTCAGTGACGGATGGCGCGCATACTGTTTTTCCGCAACGCCAGAGTCGGGGTTAGTCACGCCGAGGCAGTAACGAATACCAAACGTCGCGGCAGCGTCGAGAATGGGTTCGCTATCGTCGATAAACAGCGTTTTCTCTGCACTCATTCCCGTCTCTTCCGCCACGGCGCGCCATAACCGCTGATCCTCTTTGGGATATCCAAATGTGTGGGTAGAAAGTAATAAATCAAGGTGTGAGGCCAGACCGGTATGTTCCAGCTTCACGGCCAGATTATGTGGATGCGCGTTAGTCAGCAAAATGCGGCGTTTGCCACTCGCCTTTAACGCATCTAAAAACGGGACCGTATCGTCACGCAATACGGCACGTGGCCCCATTGCGGTGGTCATCGCGCAGATATCCAGGCCCAGGCGGTCGCTCCAGTAATCAAGACAGTACCAGTTTAGCGTATGCTGTACGGCATGATATTCCTGGCGGATGCGTTCCTGCGCCTCTTGTGGTGAGATCCCGTTCTGCGCCCCGTAGGTTTCAGGCACCAGCGTTTGCCAGAAGTAGTTATCAAACGCCAGGTCGAGCAGCGTGCCGTCCATGTCTAACAGAACGGTATCCACATTCTGCCAGGCAATATCAATATGCATGGGAACTCTCCAGAATAAAACGCGATGCGGCACAGGGTAGCACACCCGGTGCCGCAGACATGTTATCAGATGAGGCTTTCCGGGGAGCTGATGAGCTTCGGATTCAGGCAGCTTTCATAGTACTGCTGAATCTCCATCATGCGGGTGCGATGGCGCTGATAGCGGCGGAATGCCTGTACGCCATTATAGAGTGTGCAGGCCAGCATCGTCAGCATCAGCAGCGTGGTTCCGAGGTAACGCCACAAACCGGAACGATCGGGAATGCGGTGCAGGCCGATATGCTGTGTGCCGTTGGCGTCAGTATAAATATTGGTGACGATCCCTTCGGCGCTAAACGGCGTGTTCATCAGCATTTGAGCCAGTCGCTGGAAGGCGTTCCACTGTTCCTGTGCCGGGTAGTCATATAACGATACGGTCGGCCAGGGCTGATCGACCAGATCGCTGCCTTCATCGCTGACGATCAGGAATCCGCCGGGGGCAGGGCTGTTCAACGACTGGGCGGCGCGGGCCGTCTCGCGGGTAATAAAGGGGGCGGTGGAGGTGGTAACCAGATTGTCGAGCGATTCGGCGCTGACGGGACGCAGCAGAACGTTAACACCGTCCAGTTTGCCAGCGTTGGCACGTTTCACCAGTGCGCTCCAGTCTTTGCTGTTCCCCAGGTTGACCAGCGCATTTTTGAGGCGTACGCACTCATCTTCTGCCGCGCACAAATCAGCGGTTTTCAGGACAATATCGCCAAAGTCATCTAACAGCACCATGCCAGACTTCTGAATGGCGGAGCGCAAGGCCGCGCTGACGCGAGAGTCATCTTCTGGTTTGGGGTGCAACTGACGGTTAACGGCCTGCGAAAGCGCGGTGGCTTTGTTCACCAGATCGGATTCCGGTAACGGCAGCGCAGGGGCGTCATTCCAGATGATTTGCGAGCAGTCAAACGGCATAAACGGCGAACTGGTTTGTGCGCTCCAGGTGCCCTGCGCATGAATATTACACATGCCGGTACCGCGAAGATTCAGCGTGTCACCGATGCGCACGCCTGATTGTTCGAGCTGTTTTACGCTGGTCGCTTCGATGGTCTGTGCGCCTTTCATCCACGACAGCGTGAACTTAATCGGCATATCAAGCGGGATCCAGAACAGCAGCATGAGTAACACCAGCAGCGAACCACCCGCGATGATCGTGCTGCGTACCCAGTGTTGCAGCGGGAAGTTTTTCACCTCGTCATGCAGGGATAAAAAACGTCCCTGACGCACGACGTGGCGATCGAGATAAATATCAATATCCGTTTGCTGGCCGAGGTCCTGCGCAATGTAAGGCTGCCAGTGAGTCGGGTAAACGAGGTCGATAATCCCCAGCGAGATATTGTTGATCTGCTCCTGGTCATTTTCGCCAAACAGTCCCCAGCGACGCGGTGTTCCCCGCAGGCAATGAATTTCGCGCAGCGCAGTTTTTGACGGCGGCGCGAATAAGCCCCACAGTCCTGCCGCCAGCAACAGCACGGCTCCGCCCACCATCCACGGCACAAAGACGTCCGGCGTCACCAGACAGAAAAAGAATAACAGGAAGGCGGCAACAATCAGCAGCGCTTCACGGAAACCGGCCGGGCGACTGAGCGCGTACTCTTCATGCGTCTCCTGACGAATATTCAGCAACTCAATCTGCTCACTCTCTTCACCGCGAATTGACGCCTGTGTGGACGTGGTGGGTTGCAGCGCGTAACCACGCGCCTCCTGCATGTACTCATGCAGAGAGTGGCCATTCAGCGAGATCACCAGCGGCAGCGTGTCGGTGTGGATCAGTTCAATGCTGTTTTCATCGTTAATGTACTGTTCCCAGAAGGGCGGCAGGTGTACTTCAACGGAATCGAGGTAATAGCGCCACTTATTCGGATCGTCCGTGGTGATGCCGTAACGAGTGATTGAATGAGTCAGAATGATGACGCTGTTGCTTTCAGCATTCAGCGTCAAGGAAACGGGGGCCGCGCTGGCACCCGTCGGACCGGGTACCTGCTGGATTTGGCTCAGGCTATCAAGATAATTTTCAACGGCGCTGCGTTCTTCAGGCGTGAGTTTGCGTGTTTCCGCCTCTGAGAACGCATTCGTCCACGGCAGTTTACGCCGTCTGGCTCGAACGTTTAGTCGCCACCAGACCAGCAAGGCGCAGGCCAGTAACGCCGCTAAAAAAATCAGAATGGTGCTCATGCTTTCCCCATCTTACTTAATCTGTCAGGCGTGGTCAGTCGCACCCTGTCACAATAAACGTGATTCCGTGGTTGGCTATCGGCAAGCATGGAGTTGAACTTGAGCATTTTTCAGCGCATCCCAGTGAGTGCTGATGATAGCAAAACCAGCAAAATCGGCATATCAGCAAATTCCTGGACCTATTTCAACCTATTGACTTTTAATTTGAAATAGGAATTATATTTTTATTTAAGTTACATAAATGTAAATAAACGGCAATTCACATTGCCGAAACCGTGTTGCATATCGCACAATAACCACTGATATCACGGCATAGATTCTCACGATGAGCAAATCATTACAAAAACCCACCATTCTGAACGTCGAAACTGTCGCGCAGTCGCGGTTATTTAGCGTTGAAAGTGTGGACCTCGAATTCAGCAACGGCGTACGTCGGGTCTACGAACGGATGCGTCCCTCTACCCGTGAAGCGGTAATGATTGTTCCGATCGTAGACGATCATTTGATCCTGATTCGTGAATACGCGGTGGGAACGGAATCCTATGAACTGGGTTTTTCCAAGGGGCTGATCGACCCCGGTGAAAGCGTGTTTGAAGCGGCGAACCGGGAACTGAAAGAAGAGGTCGGCTTTGGGGCAACCGATCTGACCTTTTTGAAAAAGCTCAGCATGGCGCCGTCTTACTTTTCCAGCAAGATGAACATCGTGGTGGCGGAAGACCTTTATCCCGAGTCGCTGGAAGGCGATGAACCCGAACCACTGCCACAGGTGCGCTGGCCGTTAGCGCATCTGATGGATCTACTGGAAGACCCCGATTTCACCGAAGCACGAAACGTGAGCGCGTTGTTCCTTGTTCGCGAATGGCTGAAAGGGCAGGGGCGGCTGTAAACGGGATCCCCTGAAGGAATGAAAAAAGGCGCCTCAGCGCCTTTTTTATTTAGAACAGTTCGTGTGTCTCACCACCGTCAGTGATGGTCGTTCCCACCTCATGCACCGCCTGTTGTGTTGGCTGCGTGCCTTCGATGAAATATTCTGCCCGGCTGTTACCGCCGTTCGCCAGTTGCCCGGTACTGCGATCGATATTGACCGTGACAATACCCGGTGGCGGCGTTAACGGCTCTTCAGGAACCCCCTCCAGCACCGCTTTCATGTAGGCATCCCATGCGGGTTGCGCACTCTTCGCGCCGCCTTCGTAGCCGGAGATCTGATCTTTGATCGCGCCAGAGGCGGTGGTGCGTCCCAGGTCACGACGGTGATCGTCAAACCCAATCCACACAGAGGTAACCACCCCCGGACCGTAACCGGAGAACCAGGCGTCTTTTGAGCTATTGGTGGTCCCGGTTTTACCGCCGATATCGTGGCGATTCAGATCGCGGCCTGCACGCCAACCGGTGCCCATCCAGCCGGGTTCGCCGAAGATGTTGGTGTTCAGTGCGCTCTTAATCAGGAAGGCCAGCGGCGTGTTGATCACGTGCGGTGCGTACTCTTGTGCTCCGGTCTGTGCCACTAACGCCTGATTTGCCTGTTCCAGTTTGGGCATCGGCACGGCGGCGTTTTGCTGTTCACCAGAGATGGCGACATCTTCCACGTTGCTGTTTTCCAGAACGTTGGATTTCTGCGTATCACCGTAAATCACCGGGATATCGCATTCCGGACAAGCAATCTTCGGCTTCGCTTCGAAAATCACGCCGTTCTGGTCGGTTTCAATCTTGCTAATGAAATACGGGTCGACGAGGAAGCCGCCATTCGACATCACTGCATAACCGCGCGCCACCTGAAGCGGAGTAAAGGACGCGGAGCCCAGCGCCAGAGATTCGGTATGCACAATGTTTTGCGCCGGGAAGCCGAAACGTTGCAGGTATTCCGCTGCGTAGTCCACACCCATTGCTCGCATGGCGCGTACCATCACCACGTTTTTCGATTCACCCAGCCCTTGACGTAAACGAATTGGGCCGGCGTACTGCGGCGGTGAGTTCTTCGGACGCCAGTCGGAGCCGGCACCGGCATCCCAGCGGGAAATCGGCACATCGTTCAGCATACTCGCCAGCGTCAGACCTTTGTCCATCGCGGCGGTGTAGAGGAACGGCTTAATGTTAGAACCGACCTGACGCAGCGCCTGGGTGGCACGGTTGAACTTGCTCTGGTTAAAGTCAAAACCACCGACCAGCGCCAGCACGGCCCCATTTTTCGGATTGATAGAGACCAGCGCGGAGTTCACATCCGGGACCTGCGCCAGCCACCAGGCTTCGCCCATCTTACGCACCCAGATCTGCTGACCGGTCTGCACCGCGTCAGTGACTTTACGCGGCGTCGGTCCTTGCTGAGTATCCGAACGATAAGGACGCGCCCAACGAATGCCATCCATCCGCAGAGAGACCGAGGTGCCATCAGCCAGCATCGCCGTCGCTTCCTGCGGGTTTGCACTGGTGATCGCCGCAGGCAGCAGCGGTCCGTAAGTTGGCAGCGCTTTCAGCGTATCCGTGATTTTCTTACTGTCCCATGCGGTTTCACCCACTTTCCACAGGACGTTAGCCGGACCGCGATAGCCGTGGCGCATGTCATAGTCCAGCACGTTATTGCGTACCGCCTGTTGCGCGGCCTGCTGCACCTTGCGGGTGATCGTGGTGTAAATGCGGTAACCGTCTTCATAGGCGTTTTCACCGTAACGGCTGTACATCTCCTGACGCACCATTTCTGACAGGTACGGGGCGGAGAAAGCGATTTCCGGCGCATGATAGTTGGCATCGATCGGCTCGTTACGCGCCTGATCGTACTGTGCCTGGGTGATATACCCTTCGCTCAGCATGCGCGACAGCACCACGTTACGACGTGCGGTCGCGCGGTCCATCGAATAAAGCGGGTTAAAGGTCGAAGGCGCTTTCGGCAGACCGGCAATTACCGCGATCTCCCCCAGATCAAGTTGGTCGACGGATTTCCCGAAATAGACCTGTGCCGCCGCACCAACGCCATAGGCGCGGTAACCGAGATAGATCTTGTTCAGATAGAGTTCTAGGATCTCATCTTTGCTCAGCAGTTGCTCAATGCGAATCGCCAGGAACACTTCCTTAATCTTACGCATCAACGTGCGTTCGGGGCTGAGGAAGAAGTTTCTCGCGAGCTGCTGCGTGATGGTACTCGCCCCCTGAGAGGCATGGCCGGAGAACAGCGCAACGCTGGCCGCACGGAAGATCCCCACCGGGTCAACGCCGTGGTGCTCATAGAAGCGACTGTCTTCTGTAGCGATAAAGGCTTTGACCATTTCCGGCGGGATCTGATTGAGCGTCACCGGAATACGACGTTTCTCACCATATTGTGCGATGAGCTCGCCATCTGCGCTGTAAACCTGCATCGGGATCTGCAAACGCACATCTTTAAGCGTCGCGACGTCAGGTAACTGCGGCTCAATATAGCGATAGAGGCCATAAATCGAGCCTGCTCCCAGCAGGATGCAACATACTGCAAGGATCAATAAATACTTTACGAACTTCACCGGAGATTTCCCATTTAGTTTCATTTGGGCAGTTTATAAACAACCGCGCGGTAGTATAAAGGCAAGCCAGACGCATTGATATACCCGCGAGAGCGACGGGTGATAAGGAGATCATCAGCAATGGCTTTCAGATTCTGGCAAGTCGGCTTGCACATTCAGCCACACGAAGCCCTGGCGGTTGCCGTCGTTCGCGGCGCGTCGGGTTGGTATCTACAGCGCTGGTGGCGTTTGCCGCTGGCACAACACACAATCAACGGCGGACAGTTCCACGACGCCGAACAGCTTATTGCGTTGTTACAACCGTGGAGTCGCGAACTGCCGCAACGCCACCATATTCACCTCTCTTTTCCCGCGAGTCGGACGCGGCAGAAGCGCTTTCCTCACCCGTCAATGTCACTTCGCGAGCACGAACAAACGGCCTGGCTGACAGGGGCGATGGCGCGTGAACTGGACATGGAATCGGCGGCCCTGCGCTTTGATTATAGTGAAGATGTTCTTGCCCCGGCCTATACGGTCACCGCTGCCCAGGACAAAGAGATTTCAGGCCTGTTGACGCTGGCAAAAAACCTCGGCGTGAATGTTACTGCGATTACGCCGGATGCCTGCGCATTGCAACGTCTGCTGCCTTTTCTTTCCCCGGAACAGACCAGCCTGGCGTGGCGCGATGACACGCAGTGGTTGTGGGCGACTCGCAACGCCTGGGGGCGAAAACCGCTGACAGAAATAACCCATATTCACGACCTGGCCGCTGCGCTTTCTCTCAGGTCTGAAGAGGTGGCGCTCTGTGCAAAAGAAGGCTTTGACCCCTGGCAGGCGGTTTCAATCCGTCAGCCCCCTGTCCCTGTGGAAGGTCATGCTTTCGCCGTTGCGCTGGGACTGGCGCTGGGGGGAATGCGCTGATGCAATCCCCTGTTAATTTTTTGCCCTGGCGGCAACAGCGACGTAACGCCTGTGTGCGTTTATGGATTGGGTTGTTCAGTGCGTCCACGGTGATTGTGCTGGCGCTAATGCTTCCCGGATTCGCTGCCCACAGCATGAACGGGCGGGTGAATACAGTTTTACTGCAGGGGGAGCAGCAACTCGCAGCGGCAATGGCGACAGTGAAACCCCGGCAGGAGGCGCGTCGACAACAGTCGCAACTTGCCATTCAACGAGACAGATTGCGGGAGCTGACCCGTCGCTGGCAGTCGGCGCTGGAAAGCCTTGCGTTGAGCCTACCCGCACAGGTCTGGCTGATCAGCATGGACTACCAGCAGAGTAGGCTGGAGCTTAGCGGAAAAGCGCTTACCTTTTCTGCGCTCAGCGCGCTGGAAACCGCTCTGCGCGACTCGCCGATGTTTGAGATAAACCACACCGGTGCCACCTTGCGGGATGCGCAGGGGTACTGGCAGTTTCAGTACCGGCTGATATGGAGAGAAGCGCATGATCGCCCTCTTTGACGCCTGGTGCGCCTTTTCGCCACGTACACGCGTTGTCTGCTGGGTCAGTTGGGTGACAACGAGCAGTGTGTTTACGACGTTTTTTCTGCTCTTCCCGGGAATGGGTGGTGGTGATGCGCTTAACCTACAACGGGCGGCAAACCGCCAGTTCAGGTCAGCGTTGTACCACCTCTCCGGCGCGCAGACTGAACCGCCGGTTTCATCGGCATCGCAAACGTCACCGTTTTCTCCCCTCTCGCTTCAGGTGCCGAATGTGCAGTTGCTGCACTGGCAACCGTCGGCACAGGGGGGCGAACTCGCGGTGAAGGCTCCATGGGAGGCGATGGTGTCGTTATTCGGTTATCTGGCGGCGCGAGGGATGGCCGTGAGTGGATTCTCACTGAAGGTGGAAAACGATGAACGACTGTTGACGCTCACTCTGGAGTCTTTCCATGAAGGGTAGGGACGCAGGGTTGGTGGCTCTTTCACTGTTGATGCTGACCGGCATGCGTGATCCGTTTCGCCAGCCCGAAGATCGTTGTCATGGTGCCGAACTGACTCAGTGGCGGTATCAGGGAATGGTGAGCCGGGGTGAGCGTAATATTGGCCTGTTGCAGGACGGGCAGCACCGCTGGCGACGTGTCGAGCAGCATGAGGTTCTGGATAACGGCTGGACGATCGCGCAACTCACCGCCCTGACGCTAACCGTGAATACGGGTGAAGAGTGTGACCCGCCCCAGTGGCAGTGGCAAAGACAAGGAGAGGTTAATGAAGCAATGGATACTGGTGGGATTGATCGCCATCCTGCAACCCGTTCTGGCAGGAAAACCCCAGAACGTGACGCTAGTGGTGGATGACGTTCCCGTCACGCAGGTTCTTCAGGCGTTGGCTGAGCAGGAGCGGAAAAACCTTGTGGTGTCGCCAGATGTTAGCGGCGTGGTGTCGTTGCATCTGACGGATGTCCCGTGGAAACAGGCGCTTCAGACGGTGGTGAAGAGCGCCGGACTGGTGCTACGTCAGGAAGGATCGATTTTACATGTGCATTCTGAAAGCTGGCAGAGCGAAGAGACGGCACGGCAGGAGGCGGAGATCGCAAGACGGCAGGCGAGTTTACCCTTGGAGAATCGGCACATTGCGCTGCATTACGCTGATGCCACTGAACTGGCGAAAGCAGGGGGTAAGTTGCTGAGCGCCAAAGGCAGTCTCACGGTGGACAAGCGCACCAACCGACTGCTGGTCAGAGACAATCCGCCGACGCTGGCGCTGGTGGAGCAGTGGGTGGCGCAAATGGATCTCCCGATAGAACAGGTCGAACTGGCGGCACATATCGTCACCATTAATGAAAAAAGCCTACGTGAGTTGGGGGTGAAATGGACGCTGGCTGAAGCCGAGATGGATGGTGCCGTGGGGCAAGTGACAACGATAGCCAGCGATCTCTCGGTCGCAAATGCTACCACCCGCGTCGGGTTTAATATTGGCCGTATTAATGGCCGGTTACTGGATCTGGAACTGTCCGCGCTGGAGCAACAGCAACAGCTCGATATTATTGCCAGTCCGCGTTTGCTGGCTTCCCATCTGCAGCCTGCCAGTATCAAGCAGGGGAGCGAGATCCCCTATCAGGTTTCTAGCGGTGAAAGCGGCGCGACGTCGGTGGAGTTTAAAGAGGCCGTGCTGGGGATGGAAGTCACTCCTACGGTCTTACCGAAGGGGCGGATCCGTCTGAAGCTGCGCATCAGCCAGAACATGCCGGGGCAGATGCTGCAACAGGCTGACGGTGAGGTGCTGGCTATCGATAAGCAGGAAATTGAAACGCAGGTCGAGGTGAAAAGCGGAGAGACGCTGGCACTGGGCGGTATTTTTTCAAACAAGAACAAAACCGGTAAAGACAGTATTCCGCTGTTAGGTGACATCCCCTGGCTTGGACAACTCTTTCGCCACGATGGGAAGGAAAATGACCGTCGTGAGTTGGTGGTATTTATTACGCCCAGATTGGTCTCGACAGAATGATTTATGCATGAAACACCGTTGTTTTTGCACTTAACTCGTTTCAGGGATTTGACGTGCGCAGCTATTTAGCATACAAGGAGTACCGATTTGAGAGTCGGTACTTCTCATCGCCGTCCGGCAATGCCGACTCGGGTTGTCTACAATCTGGTTTGATGATTTATTCAGTTGCCAAACCTGCTTGAGTATTGAGATAATTTTCAGTCTGACTCTCGCAATATCTTATGAGGTTTCAGTTCATGTCCTGCTGCGCTCAGTGTCTGCGACGCGGGTTTATCATTAACGAATAGTCTTAGTAGTACCGAAAAAATGGCAGAGAAACGCAATATCTTTCTGGTTGGGCCTATGGGTGCCGGAAAAAGCACTATTGGGCGCCAGTTAGCTCAACAACTCAATATGGAATTTTAC
>DXKH01000147.1 GCA_019415335.1 Citrobacter sp.
CCTGGCGATGATTGCTGCCCTGGTGCCGCAGCATTTGATGGGCTTTATTCTCGGGATGTGGTTCCTGACGCAGGCTGCCGCGTTCTTGCTGGGCGGCTATGTGGCAACATTTACCGCAGTACCAGACAACATTACCGATCCACTTGAGACGTTGCCCGTCTATACCAACGTGTTTGGTAAGATTGGCCTGGTTACGCTGGGCGTTGCAGTAGTGATGCTATTGATGGTGCCGTGGCTGAAACGCATGATTGCGACGCCGGAAAGCCATTAATTATTCTTGCAGAAAGCGGGGTAGCGTTATCGCTACCCCGCTTTACTTTTACACCGGCGTTCCGGCATAAATATCAAAGCGATGCCCTTTAGTGACTACCGCGTTTGGCGTGGCGACATTCGCCAGCGGCGGCGCATAGTCCGGACGCTTTACCACCACGCGTTTGGTTGCCAGCAACTGCGCAGGCTCCAACAATCCATCGGCATCAAGATCCGGCCCCACCAGCGACTGAAACACGCGCATCTCTTTTTTCACCAGCGCGCTTTTCTGCTTATGCGGGAACATTGGGTCAAGATAAACTACCTGCGGACGCGGGGTGATATCGCTCAGCGCCGTCAGACTGGAGGCGTGAATCAACTGCAAACGTTCCTGTAACCAGCCGCCGATTTCCGCATCCGCATAACCACGCGCCAGACCATCGTCGAGCAACGCGGCAACCACCGGATTACGCTCCAGCATCCGCACGCGGCAGCCGACCGAAGCCAGCACAAAGGCATCGCGCCCTAATCCTGCGGTGGCGTCCACCACATCCGGCAAATAATCGCCTTTAATGCCCACTGCTTTTGCCACCGCTTCACCACGTCCGCCGCCGAATTTGCGTCGGTGCGCCATCGCTCCGCCAACAAAATCAACAAAGATGCCGCCAAGTTTCGGCTCATCACGCTTGCGCAGTTCCAGGTGCTCCGGTGTTAACACCAGCGCCATCAGGTTGTCTTCATCGTGCTCCAGCCCCCAGCGGGCCGCCAGAACAGATAAGGCGCCGTCTCCGGCGCCTGTTTCATCAATTAAGCAGATTTTCACTGAATGATCAGTCCTTAATGCCGTAATGCTCCAGCATCGCATCCAGCTGTGGTTCACGACCACGGAAGCGTTTGAACAGCTCCATCGGCTCTTCTGAACCGCCACGGCTCAGAATGTTGTCGAGGAACGACTGCCCAGTTTCACGGTTGAAAATGCCCTCTTCCTCAAAACGCGAGAAGGCATCTGCCGCCAGTACATCGGCCCACAGGTAGCTGTAGTAACCTGCCGCATAACCACCGGCAAAAATGTGGCTGAAAGCATGCGGGAAACGGCCCCATGACGGAGACGGTACCACGGCAACCAGTTTCTTGATTTCTGCCAGAGTTTCGAGGATTTTCGCCCCCTGATCCGGACGGAACTCGGCATGGAGGCGGAAATCGAACAGGCCGAACTCCAGCTGGCGCAGAATAAACAGCGCCGCCTGGTAATTTTTCGCTGCCAACATTTTATCCAGCAACTCTTTCGGCAGCGGCTCGCCGGTTTCATAGTGACCGGAGATAAACGCCAGCGCCTCCGGCTCCCAGCACCAGTTTTCCATAAACTGGCTCGGCCGTTCGACCGCATCCCACGGCACCCCACTGATCCCGGAAACACCAGCGGTTTCAATGCGGGTCAGCATATGGTGCAGGCCGTGACCGAACTCGTGGAACAGGGTGATCACTTCGTCATGGGTAAACAGCGCCGGTTTACCATTTACCGGGCGGTTGAAGTTGCAGGTCAGATACGCGACCGGTTTTTGCAGCGAACCGTCGGCTTTACGCATCTGGCCTACGCAGTCATCCATCCACGCCCCGCCGCGCTTGTTTTCACGGGCATACAGGTCGAGGTAGAAGCTACCGCGCAGTTCGTTGTTCTCGTCATATAGTTCGAAGAAACGTACATCCGGATGCCAGACATCAACATCTTTACGCTCTTTAGCGGTGATGCCGTAAATACGTTTCACCACTTCAAACAGGCCGTTAACCGCTTTGTTTTCCGGGAAGTACGGACGCAGTTGTTCATCGCTGATGCTGTAGAGGTGCTGTTTCTGTTTTTCGCTGTAGTAAGCGATATCCCACGGTTGCAACTCATCGACGCCAAATTCGGCTTTGGCGAAGGCGCGCAGTTGTGCCAGCTCTTTTTCGCCTTGCGGGCGCGCGCGTTTTGCCAGATCGGTTAAGAAATCCAGCACCTGCTGCGGGTTTTCTGCCATTTTAGTGGCAAGTGATTTGAAGGCGTAGTTTTCAAAGCCCAGCAGTTGCGCCAGTTCGTGACGCAGCGCGAGGATCTCTTCCATCACCTTGCTGTTATCCCACTTACCGGCGTTCGGACCTTGATCGGAAGCACGAGTGCTATAAGCACGATACATCTCTTCACGCAGGGCCTGGTTGTCGCAGTAGGTCATTACCGGCAGGTAGCTTGGGATATCCAGCGTCAGCAAATAACCTTCCAGCTCTTTCGCTTCGGCCTGGGCTTTTGCCGCAGCCAGCGCGCTTTCTGGCATCCCCGCCAGCTCCGCTTCGTCGGTAACGAGTTTGGTCCAGCCCATCGTCGCATCGAGGACGTTGTTGCTGTACTGATTGCCCAGTTCAGAAAGACGGGTAGCAATTTCGCCGTAACGCTGCTGTTTCTCTTTCGGCAGACCGATGCCAGAGAGTTCGAAGTCGCGCAGTGCGTTATCAACCGCTTTTTTCTGCGCCGTGTTCAGCGTGGCGTAATGATCGCCATCGCGCAGGTCGCGATATGCTTTATACAGCCCTTCATGTTGCCCTACCCAGGTGCTGTATTC
>DXKH01000015.1 GCA_019415335.1 Citrobacter sp.
TCGTTCCATCGCTCCAGATGCGATATTTGCCATTCGCATTTGAACCCGTTTTAGTTATCACTGCGCATTTATTAGTGTCGGTATTAACGTTCCCGATCAGCGCCAGCTTGCCACTGGTATTTCCCGCTTCTGCCAAATCAACGTTTTCCGGAAGACACCATCACTTCTGACTATGCTGGCCATTTGCTGCAGCACAGCCAGAAATGACGTTGCTCGATACAATGCAGGTCGCGATGACATTTACTGACGGAGTGATTTTTCATGTTGATTGGGTATGTACGGGTATCAACAAATGACCAAAACACCGCACTGCAGCGAAATGCACTGGAAAGTGCAGGATGTGAACAAATATTTGAAGACAAGATAAGCGGCACAAAAGCAGAAAGACCGGGACTTAAGCGTTTATTACGTACATTGTCGAAGGGGGATACGCTGGTTGTCTGGAAGCTTGATCGTCTGGGGCGGAGCATGCGCCACCTGGTGACCATGATCGAAGAACTTCGCAATCGTGGCGTTAACTTTCGCAGCCTGACAGACAGCATTGATACTTCAACCCCCATGGGGCGATTTTTCTTTCACGTCATGGGGGCTCTGGCGGAAATGGAAAGAGAGTTGATAGTTGAGCGTACCCGTGCCGGTTTAGTTGCTGCCCGCGCAGAAGGAAGGATAGGCGGAAGGCGACCAAAACTGACAAAACAGCAATGGGAACAGGCGGGCAGATTGATCGCCGCAGGGGAAAAACGGCAGCGAGTTGCTATTATTTTTGATGTCGGGATATCAACGATCTATAAAAAATTCCCTTCAGGAAGAAGGGAATAGTTCTGTAAAGAGACTTACCATTAGTTAAAAAAGGCCGTTGAGCGAGTCTTTCACCTGGTTTATTGCGTTGTTTGCACTGGTCTTTAATCCGGCAAGGGCATCGCTGACGGTTGTGCTTTGCAGCTTTTCCCTGAAATCAGCATCGACGCGGCTAAGGCTGAGGGTAAATTCAATCTTCTTAGGGTTCCCATACTGGTCAAATTCGGACTTGCCTCGCTCCAGTCGTGTTAATACATACATCCCATAAATGCGCCCTGTGCCTTCAATGAGCGGCCATGGACGGCCCGCGTAGCCAATAGTTTCAAGGGCGGATAGCGACAGATTCCCGCCTGTGATTTCCGGATATAGTACGCCAGAGAGAGTTATGTTTTCATCACCAGATCCGATGTACTGCCATCCGGCCGACTGGTTAACCCGCTCGTTTTTAACGTGTCTCCATTCCTGTGAGTGCTGAAGCTGCTGATAGGGTGTGGTCCGCAGCATAAAAACAAACATTCCAAAAACCATCATCATAATCGTCACCTAATCTCTGTCGCGGAAAGAACCACGGTTATTTCTTCCAGTGTTGGCCATTACGTCACGCACAACAGTACGCACCATTCTCTCAAGCTCCTGATCGGTGCGCTTGCCGACGTCGTTAAACACAAGGTTAAACACTGGTGCGCCACCTGTCGGCACAGACACCGGAACTGATACCGGGGCCGGGGTAGCTGCCGGAGTGGAGATTATGCCGCCCGCAGCCGGAGCGGCAACGCGCGGCACCGATTGCGGAGTAACTCTCGCTTCCTGGTATGCGCCACGCAAAGCCAGAGCTCGCGGCAGGTTCTTGAAAATAATGTCACCGGGGCCAACTTTTTTGGTGTTGTCAGCGGTGGCCTTCGTGTTGTCTGCAATACTTTGTAGTCGCCGCTGTGTGCCGGTATTCCCTGAAAGAGGTGATGCCGCAGGTGGTGCGCCAGTAGTGACTGGCGAATCGGATTTTTTAGGGGACCAGTCCCATTCTTTCTGGACCATTTTCTTTTGCTGCGGATCCCATTCCCATGAAATTGGCTTTTTGGGAGTGAGGTCGTTTGCTTTGGCTCTCGCGGCATCAATTCCGGATGGAATTAACCCCAACTTTTCCAGCAAAAGGCTCACACCTTCAGTCAGCAGGCGGAGTGGCGTAAAGAGCAAATTTAGCGCTGCACCGAGCACCTCGCCGAATGTTTTCCCCGCACTTGCGCATTTATCAAGAGCATCACGAGAAAAGTCGATAGGGGAGAACAACTGGCTAAACCAACTCCATAATTTTGATATACCGCCACTTATTGCATCAAACAACGGGATCAAAAAGGAAAATGATTGAATCAGGGGGGATAGCCCCTGCCGGATACCAGTAAATAACCCGGAAAAGAATGCCTTGATAGGCTCCCAATAGCGCCAGATGATAAAGGCAGCGGCAGCAAACGCAGCGACAACCAAGCCGGGAACGCCAAGTAGCGAGGCGAGAATCACCCGTAAACCAGAGAATGCAACGCCAAGTGTTGATAAACTGCTGGTTGCTGTAATTGACGATATGCCGATCATGCTTAAGGCTAGGCGGAGCTTTGCCAACGGACCGAGGATAAAGCTCGCAGTTAAGCTGGCAATGCCAAGGGCGCCGACAAGTACCATAATCGCGCCGCCAACCAGGATAAAAGTTTGTGTCAGGCGAGGATTATCTTTAACCCAGGTGCTCGCGGCCGTAATCAAATCGCTGAGTCCCTGAGTGAGAGAGCGCAGTGGGCCGTCAGTGGTTTCCTCAATCTGAATACGAAACCCTTCCCATGCACTGTCCAGGTTTTTCAGATCCCCGCTAAGGTTGTCCGCCATTACCTTTGCGGCCTTCTGCGCTTCACCCTGTGAGCCACGCAAATCAGTCAAAAGTTTTTGTAATTCGCCACTACCGGCTGACATAACCAGTGCCCGAAATGATTTGGCTGCTTCTTCACCTGCTATGTCTTTGAAAAAAGACAACTGGTCAGTGTCACCATATTTACTGATAGCTTTAAACAGGTCGGATAGAACATTTTCTGCTGGTCGCATTTTTCCGGTTGCATCAGCCACGGTGACGCCAAGTTGTTTAAGTGCGACCTGCGCTTTACCTGTTGGAGCTGCCAGACGTGAAAATGTAGTTTGCAGACCTGTACCAGCAATACTTCCACGAAGGCCAACGTTCGCCATTACACCAATCATGGCGGTTGTGCGCTCAACATCAACGCCAAGGCCGGCCAACCCGGTTCCGGCATATTTCATCGCTTCACCGATATTCCTTAAGTCGGTGTTCGTACGGGTAAATACGGCGGTCAGCACATCACTGACCCGGTCCATTTCCTTTGGATCGAGTCGAAACTGCGAAAGGATGTTAGAACTGATATCTGCACTTTCACCAAGATCCATGCCGCCGGCCAGCGCCATATTCAGAACGCCTGGCAATGCCGCGCGGATTGCATCAGGTGTAAATCCGGCCATAGCAAGAAAAGCCTGCCCGCTGGCTGCATCACGGGTGGTAAATGCGGTTTCTGCACCGAGCTTTTTGGCCTGGTCACGCAATGCAGAAAGCTGAGAAGAATCTTTGTTTAAACGTGTTAGTGCCTGTACGCGTGACATTTCCTCATCGAAACCAATCGCAGGCGCCAGGAATGATCCGCCAGCGTAGCCTGCAGCAACAGTGCCAAGCATCATCCCCATGCCTGCCCCGCGAAGCTTACCCGCCGTTTCTTTTGCTCGCTCGTACCTGGCCTGGGCTTGTTGAGTTGCAGCCAGCTGGCGCCGCTCGCGCTCAAGAGCCTGGTTATATTGCTCGGTTCGCCTGATTGCGCTTTGGATTGCACCGCTGCCGGAGGTGAGGTTAACACCGTGCTGTCGTACTGCCTGCGCTGCTGTTCGTAGCTGTGTTGTCTGCTTGCCGTAGGTTTCAGTCAGGCGGGAAAGTTTGGTGCGAAGTGACTCAAGCCGTGCCGTCTGGGATTCAGTAAGCTGGCCGCCTTCACGTTGTTTCTGGTTTAGACCGTCAAAGGCCCGCTGGGTGCTTTTCAGCTTCTGCGCAGTGTCATTGGCTTGCGAGCGCAGCTTATCAAATGATGTTGCGCTTTTTTCCAGGTCTTTGATGGAGGACTGTGTTTTTTTGAGGGAGTCAGAAAGGCCGCCAATAGCTTTACTGGCGGCACTGACCGGGCGGGTGAGTTTGTCAATTGCACTGAACGCCACGCGAATACTAAGATCCATCGTCGTCATCCTCCTTATCATGGTTACCGCTTCTGATAGCCGCCCGTTCGCGCCAGGCCATCAGCTCGCGCAACTCCATGCTGTGCATTTCGGAAGGCGGCCAGTGAAATATCACAGCGATGTCGGCGATCAGGTCGTCCACATCGCTGAATACTGCCTCTCTTACTTGCTCGCCGCTGCCGCCTCGCCCGGTACGGACGGCGCCGCTTTCGTCAAAAAAGGTGTGATTTCTTCACACAGTGCCGTAAAGTCGCCGGTCGCCATTGAGGAGATGTCTGCGGATGTCAGCTGAGGCGTGGTGACGCGAGTCAGCAGGGTTGATACCGCGTCATAGTCGAAGTTGAGAACATCAACCAGACGCAGCCCACGCAGTGAGCCAGCCTGTTTGATCGTGTCGGTGATTGCGACGGATTTGATTTCCTGATCACCGCGTTTAATGGGTTGGCTGAGAGTTACTGACATTATTATTTCTCCGGGCGGCCAAGTTGGCCGCCATTGGTAGTGGTTAAAAAAGGTTACTGGCCTAGGCCCAGCGCGGATGCAATGCGATCCGGGTAGAGACTCTTACCGTTGCGCTTGTAGATGAAGTTCAACAGATCGATTTCCAGCAATGGCTTGTCATCTACGGACAGCTTGTAATACGTATTTTTGAGCGCATAAGTGTGGCTGGTGTCATCACCCTGCTTGGCTTCGCCCTGGTCGACTTCGGTAATACGTCCGCGCATCTCGACCTCAAGCAGAGAGCTTGTGCCACCGCTGTAGATCTCACCGACAAAGCGTGTGCGCAGTTCGTCAATATCCCCACCCCATTTCAGGATCAGCTCTTCGACCATACCTCCAACAACCATTGATGCATCCAGTGCACCAGAATCAAGGCCGAGGTCAACAGCAGCGGATCCAATCATCCCGCCACCCTGGTAATCTTCCGTTTTACGGGTAATTTTCGGGAGTGTGACGCTGGGGATTTTCCCGATGTAGTTGTCGCCATCGACAAACATCGTGAAAAGACGGAGTTTCTTAGGAATAGCCATTTACTCACCTCCCAGCGATGCAAAGGCCGGTTCGTAATACTGATCGGTAAACGTCTGGATCAGCGTTAAATTTTCCAGCGGTGGTACGGGGCTGTAGTTGTAGCGAACAACGGCTTTACCCTGGCGAATACCGGTGGTCGGGTTATCGACAATATCAAACCAGCATGCTGCCCCAATCAGTTTGCCAGCGGTGACCAGCGCCTGAAGCTTGGCATTGATCCCGCTTACCACGTCTTTGACGTTTGCCGGGGTAAGTGGTTTATCCACGGTAGTGAATTGCGCTTCCGCAATGCTGTCCGCCAGAATTTGGGCGGTTCGGGTGAATACCTCGAAAATATATTCTTCGGTGTCGGTGGTACGGTTCCCCCAGAACCGGAAGCCGTCGCGTTTGATCAACGTGGTGATCTCGTTGGCGTTCAACTCGTTAGCGTCGGAGTCCTCCGCCTGCAACGCCCAGAACACATCTTTAGAGATACCAAGGACGTTTTTCACAGCAACGTTAGAAAGTGACTTGTGCCATCCCTGCTCATTATCAATCAGTGCCCGCAGACCAAGCGCATAGGCAACAGCCGGGAATTCTTCATTAACGCCGGTCAGCGGGTTGTAGGCGATGAAGTTAGGCCAAATCATCATCCCTTCACGTTCAGCGAACTGCTCGCGGTAGGTTTTCGCTTCGGCAATAGTCTCGCAGCCATCACAGTAGCTGTAAGCGAATGCACGCAACTGCTTCGCAATTACGCGCAGCTGTGCGGTTACTTCCTGCGTGTCATACATCGGAATACCGAGGATGCGGGGGCGATAACCGGTTTTCTGCTCTGCGGTCAGCAGGGCAAACATTCCGGTATAGCTTCCGTCGGCCTGTGTGCCACCGATGATGAGCTGAGATTGTGTTTTTGCGTTTTCTCCCTCCTTGGCCTCAGCGACACGAACAACAATTACACGCGTGCTGATCTGGTCGGAAATAGCCTTGAGAGATTTATACAGTGAGCCTTCCTTGCCTGCCTTACCCAGCACGCTAATCACGCGAGTGATCAGGACGGGTGTATCAAGTGGAAAGGTGAGGGGATCGGCATCATCGGCCACCGCAACCAGACCAATGACCGTTGAATCAATGTCATTAATCGCGGTCTGGAGGTCGGTGTTTTCTTTGGTGCGCGCCCCGTGGAAAAAGTTGTCGGTCATACTCTACCGCCATCATGTTAGTGAGTTCAGAGTGATATTCGCTGAATTCCAGGCGGCAGACACGTCACGATAGATGTCACCGAAAGGCGACAACAAAAGGCTGTTTGCCCTATCGCGCGCGCATGGAAGTATTTGCGGGAGGAGAAAGCAATGACACTGACAACTGACGCAATCGAGAGCGCGAAAAGCCTGCTGAATGCAGGTGCGGAGAAATTCAAAAATTACCCTGGCGATCTGTCACGTGTGCCGGCGTTTAACGTCATGCTTGGCGGCAAGGCTCTGACCATGCTGGATGAGAAACTGATTTCGTTAGAATTGACAGATAACAGGGGCTTCAATGCTGATGAACTGACCATCACTGTTGATGATACCCAGCGCGATATTGAGTTGCCGCCACGTGGCGCAGAATTGTCGGTAGCGATAGGCTGGCAGGGAGAAAAACTGGTACACAAAGGGATTTTCATCGTTGATGAAATTGCGCACTCAGGGCCGCCGGACCGTATCGAGATCACCGCCAGAAGTGCAGATTTCCGCGATGAATTTAACGTAAAACGGGAAGTGTCGTGGCATGACGTTACAGTAGAGCGCATCGTGTCTGCTATAGCTCACCGATACAAACTTAAGCCTGTCATCTCCGAGCAATTGATGTCCGCCGAGATCGACCATGCAGATCAGACACAGGAAAGCGATATGTCATTTCTGACACGCATGGCCGAAATGCTGGGCGCTATTGCAACTGTGAAGAATGGTTGTTTGCTCTTCATCCTGCCGGGTGGTGGTGTTAGCGCAAATGGCAGAGCATTGCCGGAGTTTTCCATTACGCGCAGCAGCGGTGATCGTCATTCATTTAGAATTGCAGATCGGGACGCATACACTGGTGTGCAGGCTTACTGGCTGGATCTGGATTTTGGGAAAAAGAAAAAGGTTACCGTTAAAAAGCGTAAAAAAACCACAGACAAAAAGCCGCGCAGCAGTAGCCGGGAAGGTGACTATATCGCCGGTGAAGATGGTAACGTCTTTGTTCTCAGGACAACGTACAGCAATGAGATGGCTGCACAACGTGCAGCAGCTGCGAAATGGCAACAACTCCAGCGCGGGGCTGCTGAATTCTCATTAACCCTGGCTTACGGGCGCGCAGATTTGTATCCGGAGATGCACGGAACGGTAGCAGAGTTCAAAGACGTAATTAACGATCAGGACTGGATAATTGCGAAGGCAGGACACACTATTGACGACAGTGGATTTAAAACACGGCTGGAACTGGAAGCAAAAATACCTGAATGGATTGCAGAAACTGAATCATAGCGGCCATAATATGAGCGAGTTCAACTCCCGCCATGGGAGGCCATCATGTTTAAGTGTCCTGTTTGCGGTGCCGTCGCTCGTACGCGTACCAGCCGCCCTCTTAGTGAAATGACCGTCCGGCATTATCATCAGTGCCAGAATTTTGAATGCAGCATTACTTTTACTACACTCAACAGCGTTGAGAAGCTGGTAACTAAACGCGCACCACGCGAAAAGTTACCAGCTGATTTCATTCCATCCGATGCTTTCCCTGCTTCACACTACGGGAGGGATCAGCTTAATTTAGCTCTCTGAATAGTGGCAGCAGAAAACCAGCCATTACCAGAGATTACTAGCGATTACCATTAAAGAGAGTCTTATTTATCATAAACTTATGTTTTATAAGGCTCTCTAATAGTTTTTAAAATCCCTCGGCGTTCGCGCTGTGCGGGTTCAAGTCCCGCTCCGGGTACCATGGGAAAAAACAGAATAATCAAAGCAATAAGCAGTGTCGTGAAACCACCTCCGGGTGGTTTTTTTGTGCTTAAAAAACGCCTCCAGATTGTCTGCTAACAGTCTACAGGCCGTCATTTTATTGGCGGCGAGTGCGTGCCAGATACGTTGCGCTTAAACAGAACGCGTTTTCTGTATACTGATCTCCTGTCTGTCGATTCGCAGTGAGGCGAGATAATGTTAAGCAACGAAGCTAAGCGCAAAAGAGAAGCACTTTTCAGGAATTACGCAAGCAATGTTGATTTCGTGCTTAACACGCCTCTTCATGAGCAAAGAAGAATATGGGAAGAAGAGGCAATGAATGTTCCGTTACCCGAAAATATCAGTACAGAAATAGTCGATGAAGAGGGTATTTCAGCAGAGTGGGTGCGACATTGGCAGGCCGAAAAGCGGAAAGTCATTTTGTATCTTCATGGCGGAGGTAACCGTCAGGGATCAAGCATCACGCACCGAAAACTGGTTGGTCATATTGTCCATTGTTCAAAAGTGAATGCCCTCACGCTCAACTATTCATTAGCCCCTGAAAATCCCTTTCCCGCCGGTTTGATAGATGCCAAATATGCCTGGGAGTGGCTATTAGCACAGGGGTATCGGCCTGATGAGATCATTCTCGGCGGTGACTCAAGCGGTGGAGGGCTGGTTTTATCTCTGCTCCTGCTACTCAAAAGTGAAAATTACCCGTTGCCACATTCCGGTTTCATGTTATCCCCTATGCTCGATTACACCTTATTGGGTGACAGCATTTCTTCTTGTGTAAAGAAGGACCCGATGATCTGTATTGAGGATTTACGGCAAACCGTCGCTTACTACTGTTCTGATGCTGAAACATCGAATCCACTGGTTTCTCCCCTTTTTGGCGATCTGACAGGACTTCCCCCTCTCCTGATACGGACGTGAAGCGATGAATTACTTCTCGATGACTCGATCCGCCTGGCAAGACAGGTGACAGAGGCGGGCGTTAACGTTCAAATTGAAGTCTGGAATGGTTTGTGGCATGTATTCCAGTCATCCGCCGGAAAAATACCTGAAGCACGCAGGGCGATAAGCAGAATCGCATCCTTTATCCATTCGCAGCCGCTTGGGACGTTGTAGATACGGCTCGCGTAAATCGCGTAATAGGATACACAGCAGATAGTTAATTAGAGTCTGTAAAAAACCAGGAATAATCTGGCCCTTATTTAACAAGTAAAATATAAAATCGATATTGTATTTTTACAAATAAAAACAGATGTACATTTTTATTTTTTCTGACTATATTGAGTGGGAGCGTTTTCTCTTTCTGATTTTTAGAAAGTGAGGGCGTTTCATTATTATGAAAGTGTTTTTATCTTTAATGTAATGACCATTATTCTGAAACTTATCGTTTTAGCGGCCGTTTACACCCTTAATTTTATATTCTGCTGGTTCTCGCTTGCCGCCTGAAGATAATATTTCGTTATAAAATAAAGGGATTTTTGTCAGGGAGGACGTTTTTTAATTAATCAGAATAATGGAAGTTAGATACCAATTATCTTAATTGGCAGGCGGTACTCCATTCCAGATGGTTAGTATTCGCGAGATATTTCTTAATAAAACAATGTAATGGTTCTATTTGCAACCATTAGCTGAAAAACATTCTTTCAGAGTCCTCGAAAAAAACATCGCTGCGACACTGGGAATGAATACGCTTGATCTGGAGGACTGACAGGTGATTCAAAGGACATTGAAAAGATTATTATTTGCTGTATCAGGTTGTGTCGTTATATATGCTTTTCCTGTCGACTCGGCGGAATTAGGGAGCGGAACAACAACGATTACTTCGGGGAATCACACCATAAGCCCTGATAATGTCGATGAAGATGGGATTATTGAGCTAGATGTCAGCGGACTAGATTTACCATACGCTCGACAGTATCCGCTTATCTATACCCAGAATGGTACGATCACTATCGCTATCGCTCAAGGTAAAACCTTATCTGCTAAAGGACGTAATAATCATGCCGCGGATGACCGTGGCAGTGCAACGTTCCATGCCTGGCAAAGAGGTTCGTATCCGGGCAGTTCTATCATTTTTACTGGGGGTAATGTCGTTGTCAGTAATACCGTTCCGGGAGCCTCTAATGAAATCTATGCCATCTTCGCCAGTCCTGGCGGGATACTGAAATTCCTCAGTGATGGGGATAACAAAATCAATCTCTCAGTAGATATGGACGCGGTTGATACACCGAATCGTGGAAACCACCGAACGGGTATTGCTCTTCATGGCGGTGAACTGGAATTTGAGGGGGGAATATTTGACGTTAAGGTTAATGGCGCGTCTGGAAGTAATGCTATCGATGGGCGCAACGGAATAACCATCGCGGCAAACAGCACGATGAACGTCACGGCTGATGAAATTCGTATTGATACGAATCAAACGGCTATTGGGGTCGCGGGGAGTACGGGATCGACCAGACCTTCGGATGTCTATAATGCTAATAATAAAGTGAGCTTTGCGGCAGAATTGATTTATTTGAAGGGGTCTCAGGGAATTATCTCGATGTTGAAAAACAACCTTCGAAGCCGCACCAGTTTTAATTTCACTGGCGAGACAGTTATTGAGGCTGTGGCCTATGATGGCCCGAGGAGTCACCCCGATGACTATGTTGGGGGGCATATTATTGCTGGCAACGCGACAACGTTCGAATTCAATGGTGGCGTAACATTGACGGGTGAAGACCTGACGCCACTTGGTACGAGTTCGGGGTATGAACTCAAAGGCGTTACGCTGGTGAACAGGTCATCACTTGTCGCCAATGGGGATTTTCATCTTCGTAGCAACGGTGGCCACCAGAATACGGGTTTACGGATATTGGAAAGTCAGGCCGAGTTCAATGGGCAAACGCAGATCGCCATGTTAAATGGCGTCGAATCGGCTACCGCGATTTATGTTGATGGTCAGCCTGGAATAACCACTCACGCTAAATTTCAGGATGACCTGACAATTTCAACGGCGGGTTCTCATGCGACTAAAATTACCGGGATCGAAGCTCTCTCTGCAGGCACAGTAGATATCCAGAAAGGGTTGTATATTAACGATAACCCATCGATTGACTGGTCTCTTTTTTCAACGGGTGCCGACAGCCGGATCGATGCAAACTCATCGGGAACCGGGATCGTACAGGTCGAAGGTAATATCGGCGCGGCTGACAGCGGCACGCTGGAGATGACACTCAACAACGTAGACTCGTGGTTAAAAGCGACCAGTTATACCGCCCGCGATACGGCTAGGGCCGGCACCCTGAACATGAATATTTCCAATGGTGCGGTGTGGGAGGTGACCGGTAATTCGCATGTCACTAATCTGTTGTTACAGGGAGGGCGAGTGAATATGCTTGCGCCGGGCAACGCTGGCGCGTTTAAGACATTGACTGTCGATGGCAATTATACCGGCGGTGGAACCCTGACAATGAACACGGTACTCGGAGGGGATAACGCCGCGACGGACAAACTCATCGTCGAGGGGAATACCTCCGGCCATACGCTGGTGGCAATCAACAATATGGGGGGCATGGGAGCGCAGACGATCGAAGGGATTGAAATTGTCAATGTCGCAGGAACCTCCAGTGGGACTTTCGAGAAAGAGAGTCGTATTGTTGCCGGGGCGTATGATTACAATGTTATCAGGCGTGGTAGTAACTGGTATTTAAGCAGTGTAATGAATCCCGTTGACCCAACAAATCCGACGAATCCAACGAACCCGACTGACCCGACCGATCCAGGTGCGCCTGCTTCGCCAGAAATGCCGCAAACACCGGTACACCCCGGAAGCCCGTCACAGATGCGCCCGGAATTCGGCAGCTATCTGGCAAACAACCTGGCCGCAAATACTCTGTTCATCACGCGACTTCACGATCGTCTGGGTGAAACGCAGTATACCGACGCGCTGACGGGTGAGAAGAAAACCGTCAGTATGTGGATGCGTAACATGGGAAGTCATACGCGGTTTAACGATGGCAGCGAACAGTTAAAGACCCAGAGCAATAACTATGTATTGCAGATGGGGGGCGATCTGGCACAGTGGAGTACAGATGGTCTGGACCGCTGGCATCTTGGGCTCATGGCGGGCTATGCCAATAGTTGTAACCGCACCACGTCAGCGATAAACAACCATGATTCCCGTGGCAAGGTTGAGGGTTACAGCGTAGGCCTTTATGGCACGTGGTATGCCAACGAGCTCGATAAGTCCGGTAGCTATGTGGACACCTGGTTGCTCTATAACTGGTTTGATAACACCGTCAATGGTCAGTATCAGGCAAGTGAAGCGTATAAATCCAAAGGCATCACGGCTGCGGTTGAGGCGGGTTACAGCCTGAAAGTTGGTGAGAGCCAGCAATTGACCTACTGGATCCAACCGAAAGCCCAGGCAGTCTGGATGGACGTGCAGGCGGACGATCATCGGGAACGCAATGGCACACAAGTAAAAGCAGATACCTCAGGTAATCTGATGACCAGTTTGGGCGCCAGAGCATACTTCAATCGTAAACCCACTGTCGAAGCAGACAAAATGGCCGGTATCCAGCCATTTGTTGAAGCGAACTGGATCCACCACTCACACAGCCCGCGAGTCACTATGGGTGAGGTGCAAAATGATGTCCAGGGAGTGAAAGACCTGGCTGAACTGAAAGTTGGTGTGGAAGGGCAACTCACTTCTCGACTGACCGTCTGGGGTAATGTCTCCGGGCAAATGGGGAGCGACCGTTATCGCAATGCGCAGGGAATGGTAGGCGTGAAATATAACTGGTAAGTGTGGTCCGACATTTCATCAGTAAGGAAAGGGGCAGGGTAAACCTGCTCCTTATTTCTTTGGGCCTGACCAGGGCTCCGTTCCTGTAAACAGTAAAAGATTGGTCGTCTGTCTTCGTTTCAAAGGGTATCTTTAGAGTGAGCATGGAATTTCCTGCACCCGTTGCCACGAGAGAACGACCATGAAAAAAGATGTTCATCAGGTAAAACAGCACCGCTGTGTGATCCCTGATATTGAAATACTGTCGTTATATTCAGAGCGTGCTTTCCCACGTCACTCCCATGATCAATTTGGCATCGGGGTTTTCACCCACGGAAGCCATCGCTCATGGAGCAATATCGGCAATGTCAATGCGGTAACAGGGGATATTATCATGGTCAATCCCGGCGAAATTCACGACGGGATCCCCGCTACGGGTCCACGGGGCTGGCACATGCTGTATATCAATCCCGACGTCTTTATAAAAGAATGGAATACCGACTTACCGACAGGTGATTTAACCCTGAAACCGGTGGTTCACGATCCCGCTCTTGGCCTGATGATTCGGCAGTTTTTTAGTCAATCGGCTACTGGCGATCCCGACACCATGGCGATTGAAGAACTGATTATGCGCTGTCTGATGCAGGTTGGACAGCACCACACACTTTCCACCGCACAGCCTATTCCGTATTCTCCGACTGTACGCCGGGTAAAAGAGTTCATCGATGATGCCCCGGAAGAAAACATCACCCTCGCGGGGCTTGCCAACCTGTTCGATATCACCCGTTTCCAGCTCATTCGCTCTTTTTCCCGGGAAGTGGGGATTACGCCACATGCTTATCTTCTGCAGTCCCGGGTCCGGCTGGCAAAAAAACTCTTATCACAGGGTAAAAGAACGGTTGATGTTGCGGTGATGGCTGGTTTTTCCGATCAAAGCCATCTCACTCATGCGTTTCAGAAGCAGACGGGCATAACACCGGGGCAATACCGCTCCGCCGTACTTGATTAACCGTCTGCAATTTTTTACAAGATCTGCAGGGTTATCCTGATAAACACTGACTCTCTTCGTATGTGTTTACCAGAGAAAACGTTATGCAGATCAGTATCGAGTTCTTATTAACCTCATTTATTGTGATTATTTCACCGGGAACCGGTGCGATCTATACCATTGCGATGGGGTTATCGCGCGGTGTCGCAATAAGTTTGCTGGCGGCCGTAGGATGTACATTGGGGATTGTTCCGCATATGTTGGCCGCCATCACGGGATTAGCCGCCATTTTCTACTCCAGTGAAATGGCGTTCACTGTCATCAAATATGCCGGGGTCGTGTGGCTGTTGTATATGGCGTGGAATATCATAAAGGAGAAATCAACGTTGCAACCTGATGATTGCGACGTTTCACAGTCAGGCGCGAAGGTGATCCTGCATGCGATATTTATCAATCTGTTAAATCCAAAATTGTCACTGTTCTTTTTGGCTTTCTTACCGCAGTTTATTCAAACCACGTCCTCCGCACCGGCAACTGACATGCTGATATTGAGCCTGATATTCATGTTAATGACACTGCTTGTGTTTATGCTCTATGGCATTTTTTCGTCCTTTATGCGCAGCAAAGTGCTAAACCATCCTACGATTTTATCCGGATTACGAATCCTGTTTTCGTGTGGCTTCGTGAGTCTGGCTGTGAATTTATTTTTAACACAGCGCACTTAGGAACAGTAATGTCTGCGAGAGGGGTTTCGTTGAAGACTTTTCTTGCAGTGTGACAGGTTATCGCACTGCAAGGGAGGTCAGTAATACGCGGGGGAATATTATCGGCACGCAATGGCGTCAAGTTGAAACAACATTCCTGATGCTCCGCCGCGATGGGCAAATTCAGTCTGAATCGATTTTCTGGCAGGAAATTGGCCGCTAAATCGTTGTTTCATGACGTTCTCCATGACCGGAATATCCCACACATCACGGAACAGGGCGTCAATTTTAACAACAGATTCCAGCGTCAGGCCAATAGTGTTGAGCCTTTCACTCAGATTATCAAATGCGCCATTGATTTGTGCCTCAATGGATTGCCCGATATTCCCGACACAGTAACTCACAAAGACAAAACCGCCAACTTCAACCATACCGGAAAGTGCCCAGTCTTCATTTATTTCATGCCTTGTTATTATCGCCATAATGTATCCCATTATCTTTTAACATTAAGTGGTCATTATCTTTCATCATACTATCTTCACGTCATGTAGCAATAAATGAATATTTTTATAGGGAGAGGAAAAAAGGTCAGATGACCTTGAAAACGTTGATCACTATACTTTGTGAATACATCAATGTTGTCATTTCGTTGTGCACGATGGTGTGCTTCTCGATTCTGGTAATAAATTAAAATTATTTTTGGAAAGCCAATCCGTTGTAAAGTAAAAGTAACGTATTTAAGCTTCTTATTTCCGAATGGAATATCCTGATTTTTAACCTGGAGTTGCTACTGAAGAGATGCTATCTCAGGGAAAGGTGACTAATCAGTGTCCCGTGCATTATCATCTTTTTGTGTACTGATGACTTATGTTATTCATATGTTGTCTTATAAATCAGGTGGTTGGAAGCCTCATTTTCTCATAAGATGGTTGATATATTTCATTTAAGGTCGTTTAAGGCTATTTAAAATGACAATTTAAGATATTTACAGCAATAATCAATATCACAAAGGCAGTCAGTGTCTTTGTGGTGTGACCGTCTAATTTTTTAGCTTAAATTATCAGGAGTGTCGCTATAGGCGAAAGGAATCGACTATGCAAGCGGTAATAAATATAAAATTACAAAAAGGCAAGTCTGGTATGCACTTTTAAACATTGAAAATATCGCTGTTACGAATGGAGTGAATGATGCATATATTATCATATGATCAGTATTTTATTGTCGGTTTGCAGCAAATACTATTTTTTACCGGACTTGATAAATCACATGATATTGTCGTTTTTGATCCGGGAGGCGGCAATATTTATATTACCAACAGTGCAGAGTGCCTTCGAGCGGGTACCGCAGATACGTTAACGCATTTTACACAAATCAGATGCTATTCATTGACAAAGAATGCGCCTCTAACGGAATACTTTTACGTGCTGGATCAGGTCAAGCAGAATAAGAGAATTCCTCTGCATACCCGATCATTGTCCAACAGGGAACGGGTAATCATTGAATATTATCTGGCGGGTCTGGGAAAAAGGGCAATTGCACGCACTATGTTGCTCAGCGAGGGCGCTATCAGTAATAGTCAGTTAAGAGCACTACGGAAGATGAACATGAAAAATATTCCATTGTTTCTGCAAGTCATGCGCAACTGGTGTGCATTCAGAGCCAAATATACCTGTGAATGTAATATCAGATTTCTGTCATAGGCTTTAAGAATTAATGATTACCCTACACTGATAATTCGGCGTCCGTCGGGCAGAATGCTCAGGGGACGACATTGCGATGACAGCGCAACTTGTCCAGTAAAAAGAAGTGATAAAAGAGTGAGGCTATGTCATCAATCAGGAGATCCTTGAGGATGAAAGTGATAAAAGCAACAAGTATGAACATCGGGCAATTAAAAACAGTAAAGCATGTGGCTATTATGGAATTCAAAACGTATCGCTGCCCTTGTTGTGGGGGGATAATGTCTGGCTATGAGTGCTGTCGGATCTGTCACTGGATTTGTGATCCCGCCCAGTTAGCAGATCATGATTTATCAGAAGGAAGAAATGCGTTAAGTCTTTATGAGGCCCGGGCTGCATTCAAAAAAGCCAAAGGACATAGCTGATACCCCAAATGACATCATGCCTTGAAAGACTGAACCCGGTGCGCGTAGACGATACGCGTGGCGAAGGACCGTTTTTTGGGGGGATAACAGGATTTATCCAAAGGACATGGCGATGAAATTGTACTTAATAAATGGAACGGTAGAGTTCAATCCGCAGACCCGAAGCCTGAAAAATCAATTGACTGGAGAGGTTGTTTATTTACAGCAGCCCGCTGCGACATGTTTCCTTTATCTGATTCAGAATCAGGGTGTCATTATCACGCAAAAGGAACTGGTAACAGAAGGCTGGAAAGAGCGTGATGTCGTGATTATGCCAAATACGTTTTATCAGACTATTTTAACACTGCGTAAGGCACTGGAAGAGATAGGTTTACCAAGAAACATGGTAAAAACGATTTCCCGACAAGGGTTAACATTGTCATCAACCATCGTGGTTGAACCGCATCCTCTGCAGAATATTACCATTTCTGAAAGTCCATCGGTCAAAACGGCGGTCAGCGAAAATGTATTGCCAGAAAAGACACCAATAATAAAACTCCGCGGGTTAGGAATAGGGATATCATTCTTCTTGATCGCGACGGTAATAAACTGCATTTTTATGTATCAGAATCGCTTGAAGATGCCATTTCAGAATGTTGTGGCGATGCCCCTGGATAAAAAGACAGACAATGGCTGTCATATCTATTATGAAGTGACGCAACCAGTCACTGATAATTACGATGAGCTAATAGAAAAGCATCCGCAATTTTGCCAAAACAATAATTATATCTTTCTTACTGGTTACGCTAATACTGGACGTACTGCGGCATTTATCTGTAACAACGATGTTCGGTTTGATACAGAGGCATTTTGTTCATCTCTTTTTGTCTGGAATCGAAGTCAATGAGTAAAAATATGGCTGCGTTGCTGCTGATCTTGTTTTTCAGCACGACAGTTTTTTCCGGCACTTTTCTGTTTTACATGCTTTTTAAGCCCTCATACCTGGACTGCATCGGTGATGTGGACTGGAACGTTGATGCTACACGTTTCGTCGGTACCGTTTCTTTTCAGATGCATAAGAAAGAAGGGCTGGTCGTCATTACGGGGAAAGTCGATGGAGAGACAAACGTTAACGTGAATCGGCTGGTCTATTTTAACTACACCCAGCAGTTCAGAACGCGGATTTTACACTCGGTACGCATTGTCAAAACCTTTTCCGATACCATAGATGATGAAAAACTCGAAAAGATATTATCTCAGTTTTTCCTGAAAACAGGAGGCGAGTTGACCATCACCGTGGATGAATATCAATCTGCGTATGTCTTTTCAAACGCCAATGTGCCGTATCTGTTTTGTAGGAAGAAATAATGCCTGGCTTAAGGTGTCGTGGATACTCACCCCGGGACAATCGTCTGACTGCCATTGTGTATTTCCTGCAATAACGATTATCTGCGGATTGGGACACTTCGCATGAACAGGCCACGGGCTGGGTTATTGGCAAACCCATCCCGGGCAGGGTTGCTTCCGGGATTGGCGAAATTGCCGGATATCAACGGATCACCGATCAAAAATCTGGGCTTTCTGCTGTGTGTGTTGAACAAAACGATATCTGCATTTTCCCCTCCCTCTATGTTCATTCTCCATCCCGGTGTTGTGGCGCTGAGATCGCGTTCTATTTCGGCCTGTCTCTGAAACGTACCAGAGGCGACCGGAGCGGAAGACAGGATAAGTAACACGAAAATGGTGGGATAAGCACCTGGTGAACGTTTCATAATAAAGACCTGCTAAACACATGGCTATTAAAGTATAGCCTTTGTGGCCCCATTTTTCAGTTGCGTCTGAACATTTGTGTCGACTGAGTAGTCCGGGCGAATGTAAAGTTTCGCAAGTATAAATAACAACGGCGCGGGTCTTTATTCAAAATAAAGCCTGCACTGTCATATTTTGATATGAAAGTAGAGGGGGAGGCAGTTTCAGTTCATGAAATAGTATGATGTCAGGAAATCACTAACGTTTCATAGTTATGAGCATATAAGTACTGTCACATTAGTTTAATATATGAACGAATATAACCATCGCCTCCAGAAGTCAGTATTAACTGATAAAGCTTTTTTTCTTCAGATTCAGTGAACTGCATCGCGGGTTGTTTTTTAAACAGCAAGTACCAGGGAAAGAAAATATCAGTTTACATTGTGGAACCATTCTCATCTGAAGCATTTTGGGTTAACGAGTGTTGTTATTAATGACTGCGTAAGGAGCAGTAATAAAACATCAACAAGCAGGTAACTCCATTAATTCTGGAAAGATCATTCTTTTCCTGGCGATGCTGTGCAGCCAAAGAAATGAGTGAAGCGATGATAGCGTATTCAAACAGAGGTGACAGGCTATGGCCACACAATATGACTTTACGGTCACGTTGCACGATCTGGCGTTTATTTTGCAACAGATCAAGATCTCCGAAGCCGCAACAAATCCCGATGGCACCATTAACGGTGAACTTCTCCGCGATCTCGTCTCCAGCCCGCTATTGCCTTATGGGCTCCGTACCGTTGACGGTTCGTGGAACAATCTTCTGCCGGGTCAGGAACTTTATGGCTCTGCGGATCAAACCATGCCGCGATTGACGGCGCTGAACTGGCAAGATGCCGATGCCATGACGAGCTATACGCAGTTAGGCGGGGCGGTGATTGATGCTGACCCACGCATTATCAGTAACCTTATTTCCGACCAGACGGTGTCGAACCCGGCGGCCGTTGAGGCGCATGAAGGATTACAGGATGCGCCCGGCGGTGGGACCGTCTCTGACAATGGCAGTTTGTCGATTCCTAACCTGTCTCCGGATATCGGCCTGTCGCCAGCGTTTAACGGCTGGATGACCTTCTTCGGCCAATTTTTCGATCATGGACTGGATTTGATCCCAAAGGAGGGGAACGGCATTGTGTTTATTCCGCTGGAGCCCGATGACCCCTTGTATGTCGAAGGGTCAAATACCAACTTTATGGTACTGACCCGGGCAAAGATCGACACCAGCGATCCTGAAAATATAAAGCATGAAACCATCAACACCACTACCCCCTTTATCGATCAGAACCAGACCTACACCTCTCATCCCTCCCATCAGATTTTCATTCGCGAGTACGTCATGCTGGACGGTAAACCCGAACCAACGGGCCACTTGCTGGGGGGCGCTAATGGTGGGCTGGCAACCTGGGCTGATGTGAAGATGCAGGCAGAAACGCTGTTGGGCATCAAGCTGACGGATCAGGATGTGTTTAACGTGCCGCTGCTGGCGACCGATCGCTACGGCAACCTGCTGTTGAGTGATAACGGCAAGGTACAGATTGTCACCACAGGCGGTCTGGTCGAAGCCAACGGCGGCGTCTTGCCGGACGGGACGCTGCGCACCGGGCATGCGTTTCTTGATGATATTGCTCATAATGCCGCGCCGAAAGCCGGGCTGGCGGCAGACGTCGACAGCGATATCGGCGGCGAGCAGGCCGTCGGTACATATGACAATGAGATGCTCGATCGCCACTTTATCACCGGCGACGGGCGAGGTAACGAGAACATCGGCCTGACCGCCGTGCATTCGGTGTTCCACAGCGAGCATAACCGGCTGGTCGAGCAGTACAAAACCACCATTCTGGAATCGAACGATATTGACCTGATTAATGAATGGCTGATGCCCAATCATCAGATCACGGAAATCCCGGCGGATACCAGCGCGCTGCAATGGAATGGTGAGTACCTGTTCCAGGCCGGACGCTTTGCGACGGAAATGGAATACCAGCATCTGGTGTTCGAAGAGTTTGCCCGTGCGGTACAGCCTGCTGTCGACCCGTTCGTTTTTTCGAACAGTGCTGATATCAACCCGGCCATTTTCGCGGAATTTGCCCACGTCGTTTATCGGTTTGGTCACTCCATGTTGACGGAAACCGTGGCGCGCACCGATGCAGACATGCAGAGCGACGACATCGGTTTGATTGAGGCGTTTCTTAATCCGGTAGCCTTTGATGAGATTAATGGCGAAGCCGTCTCTAACGAACAGGCAATTGGCGCGATTGTTCGTGGGATGACCCGCCAGGTGGGTAATGAAATCGATGAGTTCATTACCGAAGCGCTGCGTAATAACCTCATCGGCCTGCCGCTTGACCTGGGCGCACTCAATATTGCCAGGGGGCGTGATACGGCGATGCCGACGCTCAATCAGGCGCGTGAACAGTTCTACGCGCTGAGCGGCAACAGTGAGTTACGCCCCTATACCAGTTGGGCGGACTTTGCCTCCTTCCTGAAGAATCCGGCGTCGATTATCAACTTTATGGCGGCCTACGGGCAGCATGAGCTGATCCTCAACGCCACTACTCTGGAAGGCCGACGCGATGCGGTGAATTTCCTGCTGTTTGGCGATGAAACTGGCCCGGCGCCAGAAGATGCGCTGGACTTCTTCACCGGCACAGGAAGTTGGGCCACGCGAGAAACCGGCCTCAACAAGGTCGATTTCTGGATTGGCGGCCTGGCGGAGCGGAAAAATGAGTTTGGCGGCATGCTGGGTTCCACCTTTAACTTCGTTTTTGAAACGCAGATGGAAATGTTGCAGGACGGCGACCGCTTCTACTACCTGAGCCGCGTGCAAGGGCTGAACCTGCTCAATGAGCTGGAGGGGAACTCCTTCTCCGCACTGGTCATGCGCAACAGCGATCTGGGTGATGTGGGATCCTCGCATTTGCCTGCCCATCTGTTCCAGACGCCGGATTATACCTTCGAAGTGAATCAGTCGGTGCAAACCCATGCGGATCCGAAATGGGGCAATGCGCTGAAGGATCTGCTCTTTCCGCTGGTGGTTCGACGTGCCGCAGGGGCTGATGTCAATGGTGACGGCGCGGCAGATGGTGCGTATCTCAAATATTCCGGAGATGCCCATGTGGTGCTCGGCGGTTCGGCGGGCAACGATACGTTAATCGGCGGTAAAGGGATCGACAGCCTGTGGGGCGATGCCGGTGATGACCGTCTCGACGGGGGAGACGAGGCGGACGTGGTCCACGGAGGGGACGGCAATGACATTATCACCGATACCGGCACGCCGATTGGCGGGGCTGATTTTCTGCATGGGGATGATGGTCACGATGTCATCTTCACCGGTAACGGTAACGATCTGAGTTTCGGCGGCAGTGGTTCTGACTTCATCGTGGTCGGCGAAGATGCTCAGGAAGTCTTTGCCGGTCGTGACAATGACTTCGCGCTGGGGGGCTCCGGCGGTGACTTCCTGATGGGTAATGAGGGCGATGACTGGCTGGAAGGCGGTGACGGATTTGACACCCTGGCGGGCGATAACTCGGAACTGTTTTTCAACAGCACCATTATGGGCCATGACGTTCTGAACGGGCAGGGGAACGATACGGACTACGACGGAGAGGGGGGCGATGACATCATGGTTCAGGGAGCCGGCATCCAGCGTAACAACGGGATGGCGGGCTTTGACTGGGCGATCCATAAAGGCGACCCTAACGCCGCCAATTCCGATCTGGGCATTCCTCTCTTTGTGAATCAGCAGGAGTTCATTCTGCGGGATCGCTTTGACCTGGTGGAAGGGCTTTCAGGCTGGAAGTTTGACGATGTGCTAATCGGAACGGAACGGCCTATCGGCACCGCACCAGTGCAGGGAGTGCCGTTGTCTAACAACCTCACTCAGGAAGGGGCAGACCGGATCGCCGGACTGCAGGCGATTCTGGGCGTACAGCGCGCGGCCGATCCCAATGCCGTGCTGTTTAACCCGGATAATGGCGGCGATATCTTACTCGGTGGCGGCGGAAGCGACCGCATCATGGGGAAATCGGGCAACGACATTATCGATGGCGATGCCTGGCTGAACGTGCGTATCGCGGTGAGCGGGATGCCGGGCGTCACCAGCGCCGACAGCATGAATGCGCTTAAATCGTACATGCTGGCGGGGACTTTAAAACCGAATCAGCTCTCCATTGTGCGTGAGATCCTCCATGACGGGAACGGCAGCGAGACGGATGTCGCGGTGTACCGGGACATCAGCAGTAATTATGTGTTCCAGCGTAATGCTGACGGCAGCCTCACCGTTAACCATGCGACGCCGGACGCTGCGCTGGCCTTTAACGACGGCGTTGACCGCCTGCTCAATATCGAAAAACTGGAGTTCGGTAACGGTGAGCAGTTGTGGGTGACGGCGCAGGCCGCGACCGGCAATGTCACTATTACCGACAGCACGCCGGAGGTTGGCGATCTGCTGCGGGTTAACCTCGCGAATCTGGCGGATGGTAACGGCATTGCGGCAAACGCTCCGGTTACGCTGACCTGGCAGGCCCTGACTGGCGGGCAATGGCGCGATCAGGCGACCGGAACGGAATTCCGCGTGCCGGGAAATATTCTTGGGGCGGCGCTGCGGGTGGTGGCGACCTTTACCGACCGGATGGGTGATGCGGAGAGACTCGTGTCGACACCAACCGGTGTGGTCACTGTTCGCGATCAGCCCACCACGGGAGCTCCGGTGATCAGCGACCTGACGCCTACGGAAAGCGTGACGCTAACGGCGATTGTCTCGGGTATTGCCGATGGCGACGGCCTGAGCGGCGGGAACTTCACCTATCAGTGGCGTTCGAGTAACGGTGGGGCATTCAGCAACATTGCCGGGGCAACGTCGGCGACCTATACACCGGGCCAGGCGATGATTGGGCGTGTCCTGCAGGTTGTGGTGACCGTGACGGATGATGAAGGCAACCCGTCAGTGGTTCTGACCTCTTCGGCCACGCAACCTGGCGGCGACATGGTGGTCGGCACGAACGGCAACAATATCCTGACCGGGACGGCGTGGAGCGACATCTTGCGCGGCGAAGGCGGTAACGACAACCTGATCGGTCTGGCGGGTGACGATCTGCTGGTCGGCGGCGCGGGCAATGACACCCTCGACGGTGGCAGAGGCATGGACACGCTACAGGGCGATGCGGGTAACGATAGCCTTGATGGCGGACAGGACGCGGATAGCATGGCGGGTGGTCTCGGTGATGACACCTATATCGTTGATAACGTTGGTGACCTCGTGGTCGAAGCGGCGAATGAAGGAACGGATACCGTTCAGACCAGCCTCAACAGTTACGTGATGACGGCAAACGTGGAAACGCTGGTTTTCACCGGTCAGGGGAATTTCAACGGTACGGGGAATGAGCTGGCGAATACCATGACCGGGGGCAATGGTAATGACCAGTTGTCGGGGTTGGGAGGAAATGACCAGTTGCTGGGGGGCAACGGGAATGACAGCCTCAACGGCGGAGACGGTAACGATAACCTGCAAGGAGGCAACGGGAACGACACGCTGTCCGGCGGGACGGGCGTGGACACCCTGACGGGCGGAACGGGTGATGATGTACTGAATGGCGGCAGTGGTAATGACGTCATGGATGGCGGCACGGGCAATGACACCTTTGTCTTTGCGGCAGCCTTTGGTCGGGACCGCATTAGCGGATTTGACAGCGACGCGCGAGGTGGCGGACAGGATCACCTCGATCTCACCTTCCTGGGCATTACGACGAGCAATTTTGCCAGTCGTGTGGTCATTACGGCGAGCGGTGGCGATACGTTGATCGCCATTGACGACAACGTCATTACGTTAGCCGGCGTGACGGCCAGTACGATCAATACCAGTGACTTTACGCTGTAACCCCCGTTGCTCAGGCCATTTTGTCTGGCCTGAGCACACTTTCCGGGTAAGGAGAAGATTATGCCGCGCCAGTCCACGCAAACCGAATTGAGCCAGACGCTAAAAGGCACCAGACCGGCATTGATAATGCTGCTGCTTTTCAGCAGCGTGATTAATATGCTGATGCTGGCACCGGCTATTTATATGCTTCAGGTGTACGACCGGGTGCTGGTGAGTAAAAATACCACCACGCTGCTGATGTTGACGCTACTGATTATCGGCTTGTATACGATCATCGCGATGGTTGAATACGCCAGAAGCAGCGTCATGACGAGGTTTGGCAACCGCCTGGATGTCAAACTCAATCAACAGGTGTTTAATGCCGCGTTTAAGCGTCGGGTCGCCACGGGGGATAACAACCCGGCGCAAGCGCTGGCCGACCTGGCACAGGTCAGACAGTTTCTCGGCGGCAACAGTTTATTTGCCCTGCTGGACATTCCCTGGACTCCGTTTTATCTGCTGGTCGCGTTTATTGTCCATCCGCTATTAGGTTATCTCTCCCTCACCGGTATCCTCATTTTATTTAGCCTGACGCTGGCGTCGGAGCTTTCAACTAAAAAGTCCATTCAGCAGGCGCATTCGTTATCGGTCAATAATACGAGCAAACTGAATAAGCAATTACAAAACGCCGATACGATTGAGGCGATGGGGATGCTTTCCACCCTGAAAAACCACTGGCTGGAGCAACACAACAACGTCCTGCTGATCCAGACGCAGATTGCGGATAAATCCGCCGGGCTGAACAGCCTGAGCCGTTTTGTCCGTGTCTTACTGCAATCAGTTTCGCTGGGCGCGGGGGCGCTGCTGGTTATCGCCGGTGAAATCACCCCCGGACTGATGATCGCCGCATCAATCATTCTGGGCCGGGTGCTCAATCCCGTCGAACAGGTGATTGGGAGCTGGAAACAGTTCGTGCAATTTCGCAGTTCATGGCACCAGCTTTCCACGTTACTCAGAGAGTACCCGGTGCAAAAAGAGGTGCTAACGCTGCCTGCGCCAAAGGGCACGATCAGCGTAGAAAGTGTGTTTGCCGCCCCGCCAGGCCAACAGTCACCCACCTTACGCAATATCACCTTTCAGCTTGAGCAGGGCGAGGTGCTGGGTATCATCGGCCCCTCTGCGTCAGGGAAAACCTCACTGGCTAAATTGTTAGTCGGTGTCTGGACACCGCTGTCGGGCAAAGTGCGTATCGACGGCGCAGATATTTGCCAGTGGAATAAAGCGTTGCTCGGTCCCTCTATCGGCTATTTGCCGCAGGACGTCGAGCTGTTTGATGGCAGCATTGCGCAAAATATCGCCCGCTTCAGCGCGCCGGACAGTGAACCTATCGTGGCTGCTGCGGTTCTGGCGGGCGTTCATGACATGATCCTGCGCCTGCCGCAGGGCTACGACACCCCGCTGGGCGCGCACGGTTATCAACTCTCCGGGGGACAGCGACAGCGTATTGGTCTGGCCCGCGCGGTGTATAACAACCCGGCCTTTATCGTGCTGGACGAGCCAAACGCAAACCTGGATGACACCGGAGAGTTCGCGTTAATCAAAGCGATCAATACCGTCCGCGGTCAGGGACAGACGGTGGTTATTATTTCGCACCGTCCTACGCTACTGGGCGTGGTGAATAAAGTTCTGCTGCTGAATGAGGGAGCCATTCAGGAGTTTGGTAGCCGCGATAAGGTCTTCGCCAGTCTGCGTCAGGCAAACATCTTAAAACCGGTGCCGACGGAAGTGCCAGCCAGTCCGATTCGTCCTCAGGAGGCGTTGTGATGAACAAGCATAAAAACCGCCCGCAGGCGGCAGACAGCAACATTGTCGATACCAATATCTGGCCTCCATTGCTGCGGGGGGCGGTGGTGATCCTGTTGGGCGTCGGCGGCTTTCTGTTATGGGCAGGTCAGGCACCGCTGGATGCCGGTGTCGTCGCGGATGGCACCGTCACGGTCGCCAGTAACCGCAAAACCATTCAGCATCTGAGCGGCGGGCGGGTCACCGATATTCTGATCAAAGAAGGCGAGTGGGTTAAAAAGAACCAGGTGCTGGTGCGTCTGGATAACATGCAACTGGAGATGCGCTACAGTGCGCTAAGCGCCCAGTATATCTCCGCCAAAACCATTGAAGACCGCCTGCTGGCCGAAAGAGAAGGGCGAGAAACCATCACCTTTAGTCCGGCGCTGTCAGCGAATTTTGTTGGCAACAAGCGACTGGGCGAGGTCCGGCAATTGCAGGCGACGCTGTTCGATACGCGACGAAAAACAATCGAGGATGAATTATCGATGATCGAGGAAACGCTCGATGGCCTCGCCGAGCAGACGGAAAATCTCAATAAGATAAAGGGATATCGGGATCGGCAATTTCAACTGATTAATCGTGAGCTCAGTGCCGTCCGCGGGCTCAGTGAAAAAAACTATTATCCCAAGGCGCAACTGCTGGTGCTTGAACGCGAGGCGGCCGAAATATCGAGCAACGTATCGGAAGACATTCTGAATATCGCCAAACTGAAGTCACAGCAAAATGAATTGCGTATCAAAGCCTATCAGGTTCGCCATCAGTATCAGCGGGAAGTCGAATCTGAACTCACGCTGAAGCAAAAGGATGTCGCCATGCTGGAAGATGAGCTGGCCTCCACCCGCCATGAACTGGGGAACACTGAGATCCGATCGCCTATTGATGGGGTGGTGCTGGATGTGCAAATCAGTACCGTAGGTGGCGTGATCCAGCCAGGCGAGCCCTTAATGGACATCGTTCCCGCCGGACAACCCCTGCAAATTGATGCCAGAATTCCGGTGCATGCCATTGATAAACTGGCACCGGGGCTGACGGTTGACGTGATGTTTCCCGCACTCAACCATGCGCTGTTACCGTCGGTGCCTGCCAGGGTCTTAACGCTTTCCGCTGACCGACTCATCGATAAAGTCACCCAGCAGCCGTACTATCTGGCGGAGGTGCAGGTTGCAGCTGAGGGGGGACAGTTGCTCGGCGATTACAAAATTAAAGCGGGTATGCCCGCCAGCGTGACGATTAAAACCGGTGAACGCACGCTGCTCAGCTATTTGTTCAAACCGTTGATTGCGCGTCTGGAGCTGGCGTTCAAAGAGAATTGATAGCGTTAACGGATCCCGTGGCAATCAGTACCCGTTTTCTCGTTCGCCATGTAAGATAGCCGCTGGCGAGAGTGCTTACCGAGGACAAGTATGATGAAAACGGGACCGTTGAACGAAAGTGAACTGGAGTGGCTGGATGATGTGCTGACCAAGTACAACACCGAACATGCCATTCTGGACGTGGCAGAACTGGATGGGCTGCTGACGGCTGTACTCAGTTCACCACGTGAAATTGAGCCAGAGCAGTGGCTGGTTGCCGTATGGGGTGGGGCGCAATATGTGCCGCGCTGGTCCTCTGAAAAAGAGATGACGCGCTTTATGAATCTCGCTTTCCAGCATATGGCGGATACCGCTGACCGGCTGAATGATTTCCCGGAACAGTTTGAGCCACTGTTTGGTTTGCGAGAAATTGAAGGGCGTGAGATTACCATTGTGGAAGAGTGGTGCTTTGGCTACATGCGCGGCGTTGCGCTTTCCGACTGGTCTGCGTTACCTGACTCTCTGAAACCCGCCCTGGACGCCATTGCGCTGCACGGTACAGAAGAGAACTTCGAGGTGGTTGAGAAACTGACCCCGGAAGCATTTGAAGAGAGCGTTGAGGCGATCCGCTTCGCGGCACTGGATCTCCATGCATACTGGATGGCGCACCCGCAGGAGACGCCGGTACAAGTCCCGGTGAAAGCGGAAGTGAAAGTCGGTCGCAACGATCTGTGTCCGTGCGGAAGCGGCAAAAAATACAAGCAGTGCTGTTTGCACTAACAAAAAAGGGGCGTTAGCCCCTTTTTCTTATCCCACTTCGGGCAGCAGCCCGGCGGCAATCAGAAATTGTACGCCAATCACCACAATGCCACATGTAAACACCAGCGCTAACGCGGGGCGTCCGCCCAGTACGCGATAGCCCGCCTGCGGATTCTGTTTACGACTCTGCCATGCCAGCAGTGAAGGGATGATCAGCGCCAGCACTGCCAGCGCGACACCGGCATAGCCCAGTGCCATCACAAATCCACGTGGATAGAAGAGGGCGAAGGCCAGCGGCGGCAGAAAGGTAATCGCGCCCGTTTGCATCCGGCCAGCGGCCGTATTGCGGCGCTGAAACAGATCGGCCAGATAATCGAACAGCCCCAGCGCGACGCCGAGGAAAGAGGTCGCCAGCGCTAAGTCAGCAAAAAGATGCACCGCCAGCTCAACGTGCGGCGAGGCAACCACTTCCCGCAGCGCCTGCAGCAACCCATTCAGCCCGGCATGATTTGCCAGAAGTCCCATAAACGTCGTGGAGTTGATGCTCCCCAGCGTCGCCAGTTGCCAGAAGATATAGGCCACTAACGGAATTGCGCTGCCGGTAATAAACACCCAACGCAGTTTACGGATATTGCCTTCCATGTAGCTCACGATGCTGGGAACGCTGCCGTGAAAGCCGAAAGAGGTGAAAATGACCGGGATGGCGGAAAGCGCCAGCCCCTGCTCAAGCGGCAGGGTCAGGAGATTGACTTTATGAATGTGTGGCATCAACAGCGCGAGCATCACCACCAGGAAGATGATTTTGGCACTGAACAGAAAGCGATTAAACAGATCGACCAGCGACGTGCCCACGCAGACGACGCCGCCGGCAACAAAGGTGAACAGCAGGACGCCCGCAGTGGGCGACATCGGTGCTCCGGTCCAGTCGCTAATACTGGAGGCAAGCAATTCACCCGCACCGCTGATATAGGCCGCGGTCAGCGCGTACATCAGGAACATCATACTGAAGCCGGTTACCCACTGACCGTAGCGTCCCAGGTAGCGTTTTGCCAGCGTGCCCAGTCCGGTGTCAGCCGGGACATGCTGATACACTTCAAGCAGCAACAGCGCGGTGTAACACATTAATGCCCACAGCCCAATCAATAACGCAAAAGTGACGCCAAAACCGACCCCGGCAGCAGCCAGTGGCATCGCCAACATCCCTGCGCCAATCGTGGTACCCGCCACGATGAAAACACTTCCCAGAGTTCTATTCTTCACGCTTTACACTGTCCCAGAGATAAACAACGGTTAGATCTGCGGCGCAGGGTAAGGCAAAACGTTATTTTCGTCAAATGACCGTTACATCGACTGTATAAGAATATTTACACCACTGAATGAGCACAATCTGCGTTAGCGCAAAGCAGCGGATTCCATATCGCCGTAGGCTACGCACTTTATTGAGGAGGAAAAATGGATTCTGTTCACGGTCACGAAGTATTGAATATGATGATTGAATCAGGCGAACACTATTCTACCGCAAGTCTGGAAACTGCGATTAAGACACGGTTTGGCGAAGACGCGCGGTTTCACACCTGTTCCGCGTCGGACATGACGGCGGGAGAACTGGTGGCGTTTCTGGCGGCGAAAGGGAAGTTTATTGCTCAGGATGACGGTTTCTCTACACACGAAAGCAAGATCTGCCGTCATTAAGAAAACGGTGAGGACGTTCCTCACCGTTTTATGATTAATTTGCGGTATCGAGCGTCGACAGTTCTTTATCGATAAAATACAAACCTTCGCCGCTTTTCCCTGCCAGCGTTAATTTATCAATCACCGATTTAAACAATTTCTCTTCTTCATGCTGTTCGGCAACATACCATTGCAGGAAATTAAAGGTCGGATAATCCTGACTGGTCATTGCGGCATGTGCCAGTTCGTTAATTTTCTGGGTGATCAACTGTTCGTGTTCGTAGGTCACTCGGAATAATTCGTCCAGTGACGCATATTCAGCAAAAGGCGATGGAACGGTATTAATGCGTGGCAGGCTGCCGGTATCGGTCAGATAGTCGAACAGGCGCTGCATATGGGTCATCTCTTCCTGCGCATGGCGGCGCAGGAACGCAGCGGCACCTTCAAAGCTGTGGTAGCTGCACCAGGCACTCATCTGCTGATAGAGCAGGGAGGAATATAATTCCAGGTTCATTTGCTCATTCAGTTTGTCGATCATTTCTGTTTTCAGCATGATTTCGCTCCACAAAATTTATAAATATGTTGATGTGGCGTCACTATAATTTGTTATTTAAATATTTGCAAAAGGTAAAATAATAAATTTAATTATTAAAAATACGAATGGGAATAAAACGCATTTGCGCTATAAAATAATCAGTGTTTGATAAAACAGGCCAGCCAATACTGGCCCATAATTTAATAATAATGAGGTGCCGCTTGCGAAATAGCGACGCCCTGGCACTGCCAGGAGAGGGTGATTTTTGTGTTCATACACAGGGAGCCTGCATAAACGCTACAGGTGCTGACGGGTTGACCGAATGACAGGGCGCTGGCATAGCCTAATTGCTGACATGCGCGCGTGGCGGTACCCTGGGCGATATAGTTGTCGGTATGGGCGTTTTGCAGCATCGCCTGATCGTAACTCAACCGCACGACGCCGGTCGTTGCGCTGACATCACTCACCTGCGCCTGTCTGTTGATCGAGCATCCCGTCAGGAGTATCAGTGAAAGGGCAATAAAAAGAGTCTTCATGGTATCGCTCTGAGTGTACGGTGATACGCTATCCTAATTCACACATCGGCGCTTCAATGGCCTGAATAACTTATAGATCAGCAATGACTAATTCTCACGACGAGAGGTGTTTTGCGGTCAACGGGCGAAAATGTGAGACCATTCCTCATTTTTAAAACCATCTTTCATAAAATTTGAAAGTGCATTTGCTACGTAGTACTGTGCGGTATCGTGATTGACTCAAGGCGGGATTGCCCGCATCGCATTCAGGAGAAGACAGAATGAAAATTGCACTGATGATGGAAAATAGCCAGGCGGGCAAAAACGCCATCATTCACCGTGAACTCAAAGCGGTTGCGGATGAAAAGGGTTTTCCGGTATTCAACGTCGGGATGAGTGACGAGAATGACCACCACCTGACCTACATCCACCTTGGCATCATGGCGAGCATTCTGCTGAATTCAAAAGCGGTTGATTTCGTCGTGACCGGCTGTGGTACAGGCCAGGGCGCATTGATGTCGCTGAATATTCATCCGGGCGTGGTGTGCGGCTACTGCATCGATCCGGCGGATGCCTTCCTGTTCGCGCAGATTAACAACGGTAATGCGCTGTCTCTGCCGTTTGCGAAAGGATTTGGCTGGGGAGCGGAACTGAACGTGCGCTTTATCTTCGAGAAAGCCTTTACGGGGCGTAATGGCGAAGGCTATCCGCCAGAGCGTAAAGAACCGCAGGTGCGTAACGCCGGGATCCTTAACCAGGTCAAAGCGGCAGTCGTTAAAGACAACTATCTTGATACGCTGCGTGCAATCGATCCGGAACTGGTGAAGACGGCGGTTTCTGGTCAGCGTTTCCAGCAATGCTTCTTTGAAAATGGCCACAGCAAAGAGATTGAAGCGTTCGTTCGCGAAATCCTTGGCTAATTTTTGCTGAAAAGCCGGAGTGCATAATGCGCGTCCGGCTTCCCACCTCACTTCCTTGCAGACACTGCGCTACCCGCTTCTTTCGTCAGTCGTAACGTATCTACCATGCCAATCAGACAGATAAGCGCGATAGCCACAAATGCCAGCCGAAAGCTGATGCCAGGAATTGCGCTTATTCCCAGCCACTCACTCACGTTCGCGCCAACGCGAATGCCGATCGCCCCGAGTGAAATCCCCAGTCCAACGGCCAACTGTGTCGCGGTGCTAAACAAGGTATTGGCGTAACTCATCTGGGCAGAGGGGACATCCGCGAAAGCCAGCGTGCTGATGCCGGTAAACTGAATCGAACGGAACACGCCGCCGAGGTACAGCACCAGCAAAATAAGCCAGACAGGCGTGTTGGGGGTGATCAGCGCGCAGGCGAGCAGCGCCAGCACATTGAACGCCCCGTTAATCAATAGCAGCTTTTTAAAGCCGAGCCAGCGGATGAGCGGCGTAGTCGCGGGCTTAATGGTCAGATTGCCGACAAACACAGCCAGCACCAGCGAACCGGCCTGAAAGGCATTCATGCCAAACCCAACCTGAAACATAAGCGGCAGGAGAAAAGGCACGGCACTGATAGACGCGCGAAACAGCGAGCCGCCGTACATCGTGACGCGAAACGTTGACACCTGCATGGCGTCAAGGCGAATCATCGGCCAGGCGGCTCGTCGGAAATGGCGCAGAGAAAAGGCGAATGTTCCCACGCCAAGCATCAGCAGAGCTATCGTCAATCCGCTTTCGGGATGTTGTGCGCCCAGCAATTCCATTGCATAGACCAGACTGACCATCGCAATGGCAGTGGCGAGGAAACCGGGAAGATCAAAAGGACGCCGATCGTCATCGCGGATATTGGGAATAAACTTCAGCGCCAGTGCGATCGCCAGCAGACCCAGCGGCACATTAATAAAGAAGATCCAGCGCCAGTTGGCGTAGCTGGTAATAAAGCCGCCTAGCGGTGGGCCAATAATGGGGGCGACCAGAGCGGGCCAGGTTAAGGTGGCGATCGCCGTAATCAACTGATGCTTTGGCGTGGTGCGCAGGACCGCTAAGCGACCCACCGGAACCATCAATGCGCCCCCCACGCCCTGCAGGATACGCATCGCCAGGAAACTCTCCAGCGTTGTGGAAAAACCGCACAGCATAGAGGCGAGGGTGAAAATGGCAAGAGCAAGCGTAAAGATTTTGCGCGCGCCAAAACGGTCAGCTATCCAGCCGCTGGCCGGGATGAGTACTGCCAGGGTAATCAGGTAGGCGCTGATCCCTATGTTCAAATCAACCGCCTGAACACCGAAACTTTTGGCCATATCGGGCAGGGCGGTCGCGATGACTGTACCGTCAATGAACTCCATGAAAAACGCCCCGGCGACGAGCAGAGCGGCAGGAGAGATACCCCGTTTGCTTTCTATGATCCGATCTTCTTGCATGTTGAACTTGCCATTCAAAAAAAATTATAAAAAATTACCGAAACTGATAATGCTGTAGAGGATTGATTTATCAGCTAAACAGGCATAAATGCAAAGAATATGTTAATTATTAAACGTGATATTCATCACAAAATGATTGATTTTTGTGATGAATGTCATATTATATGCACATAGGCGATAACACCTGCATAACAACATAGTTGGAGTCATGCCATGAAACTGCGCAAAATCCTGAAAAGCATGTTTGAAAATTATTGCAAAACATTCAAAGACGTACCGCCTGGCGCTATGTTCTGATTAAAAAAACCTGCTTCGGCAGGTTTTTTTATGCCAGTCATTTGCGATTGCAGGTCTGGCTATCGTTTCGGCCTCTGAATCGGTACTATGTCGGGCTTTCAACACTATCAGGAACGCCCACTATGTCCCAACCGCTGAATGCCGATCAGGAACTGGTCTCTGACGTTGTCGCCTGCCAGCTCGTCATCAAACAAATTCTCGATGTTCTTGACGTGATTGCTCCCGTCGAAGTTCGCGAGAAAATGACCAGCCAACTGAAAAACATTGATTTTTCAACGCATCCTGCTGCTGCCGACCCCGTCACGCGGCGGGCTATCCAGAAAGCGATCGCACTGATTGAACTGAAATTCACGCCGCAGGGCGAAGCTCACTAAAATAAACCGTTGTTTTATATTTTAGAAATACTTTTTGCGATACCTCCCCAAAGTGGGAGGCATCGGGCTGAAAGGGCTTTGCGAATTGGCCTGCAGGGGGAGTGAAATGCAGGCCAATGACGTGGTCAATTAATGCTGTTGGTAATTGACGACATTGAGCACGTGTTGATCGGTCTGTGCCGGGCACAGTCCTGCGCGTTTGGCGCTACGCACTTCATCAAGAATCGTTTGTAACAACAGCCCATCTTGCTGTTGTTCTTTTTCCAGATCGTGGAGAAAATCGAGGGTTGGCGCATCGTTCAGGGCTTCGGCTTCGTCGGTCAGCTGCGAAAGCGTGCTGGCGCGCTGTTCATAATCCTCCATCGTTTTCTGAAACAGTTCTTCCAGAGAATGTAGCTCTTCACCTGGTACGTCGATGGCCTTAACAACCGGATTCGCCCCGGCATTTTTCATGAAGTTAAACACGCGCATCATTTGGGTGACGTTACTCTGAGCCTGAGTACGTAAGAAAGTCGCAGTACCCATCAGACGGTGTTCAGAACACCACTCACTCAGATGGAGGTAGAGATTGGAAGCATAAAACTCAAGATTCATTTGATTATTGAGTTTGTGTACCATTCCAACTGCAGCCATATCAATATCCTTATTTCCTGATAGAAGGGATGTGCAAAGCCAACTTGCACAACTTACCGTTAGCAGAATAAATCCATTCTGCCAGTCTATTATGTGATCGAGGAGTCAATTCCATCGTGAATCAAAATAAGCATACCTCTATAAATGGAATAAGAAAATCCTTAAACGGAATTGTTTATGATTTTTTACATATTACTGAAGGTAATAGAGCAAGCTGCATTTAGTAAACATAATGTGAAATTATATATCTTATTGATTTTATTGGTTCGTGAATGATTTGTTTTGTTGGGTGATGCCGTTTTAAATCACAATGGTGAATGATTTAGCATGGTAATATCAGAATATTGATAATCTCTACTGTCCCTACCGCAATAATAATCCTGTGAAACCGTTTTGGCCGAAATAACCCCGACTTGTTTCTTGCGGAAAATCAGGGCTGCGACATCCTGATTAATTATAACCGAATGATTAATTCGTCATTTTCTGTGTTATCAGGCTGTAATAAATGAGGGAAGGTGAATGAAAAGCGTGGCAGCCATGCTGGCATAGGGTTTCGAAGGCGCGAAGTCTCGCGCTGTGGTGAGCTACCATGATGTCCGTTCGCTCAGTGGCTTTTCCGTTTATTCGCAGACGACAAACCGGTTCAGGTTCACGCTGGACCTATCTATTATCCGTAGTCATCCGTTGGTTCCCGAATGCTGGTGTGTTCGGGAACAAGGATTTGTGAGCTGACCTTATGGATTAATGTGCTACGCCATTTTTCATTTGTCGGACAATTACCCCATTTCTTATGTCATTTTCCGCTGAATTTATGTACGCAATTACTGTAATTCTGCGGTGTGATGCCGCTCTCCTATGGAGAATCAATTTCCCGCTACAACTATTCCAGTACTGGCATTTATCTTAAGTAAATTTGGTAATGCCTTGTTTTTCGTCTGAATTACAAAAATCCGTTAAATATTACCCTACATAAAATGACGCTAAAGCTGGAGTTAACCATGCACAAATTCACTAAAGCGCTGGCAGCCATCGGTCTGGCCGCCGTTATGTCACAATCCGCTATGGCAGAATCGATGAAGCTGGGTTTTCTGGTGAAACAACCGGAAGAACCCTGGTTCCAGACAGAGTGGAAATTTGCTGATAAAGCCGGGAAAGATCTGGGCTTTGAAGTGATTAAAATTGCGGTGCCGGATGGTGAGAAGACCCTGAATGCGATCGACAGCCTGGCGGCAAGCGGGGCGAAGGGGTTTGTTATTTGTACCCCGGACCCAAAACTGGGTTCCGCCATTGTCGCTAAGGCGCGCGGTTACGACATGAAAGTGATCGCCGTGGACGATCAGTTCGTCAACGCCAAAGGTAAACCGATGGATACCGTACCGCTGGTGATGATGGCGGCGACCAAAATCGGTGAACGTCAGGGCCAGGAACTGTATAAAGAGATGCAGAAGCGGGGCTGGGACGTCAAAGAGAGCGCGGTGATGGCGATTACCGCCAACGAACTGGATACCGCACGTCGTCGTACTTCCGGTTCCATGGAAGCGCTGAAAGCCGCGGGTTTCCCGGAAAAACAGATCTACCAGGTCCCAACCAAATCTAACGATATTCCCGGCGCATTCGATGCCGCTAACTCCATGCTGGTTCAGCATCCTGAAGTGAAACACTGGCTGATTGTCGGTATGAACGATAACACCGTGCTGGGCGGCGTGCGCGCCACCGAAGGCCAGGGTTTTAAAGCGGCGGACGTGATCGGCGTGGGTATCAACGGCGTTGATGCGGTGAGCGAACTGTCAAAAGCGCAGGCGACCGGTTTCTTCGGCTCACTGCTGCCTAGCCCGGACGTTCACGGCTATAAATCCAGTGAAATGCTCTACAACTGGGTGACCAAAGGCGCTGAACCACCGGCATTCACCGAAGTGACTGATGTGGTGCTGATCACCCGTGACAACTTCAAAGAAGAGCTGGCGAAAAAAGGGTTAGGCGGTAAGTAAGACGACAGCAAGTGAAGGGCCGGATGGCATCGCTCATGCCGCCATCCGGCACCGGTTAGAACGATACTGACTCACGGAGACGTTATGCAACAGTCTACCCCGTATCTCTCATTTCGCGGCATTGGTAAAACCTTCCCCGGCGTCAAAGCGCTTACGGATATCAGTTTTGACTGTTACGCCGGTCAGGTGCATGCGCTGATGGGCGAAAATGGCGCCGGGAAATCCACTCTCTTAAAAATTCTCAGTGGTAACTATGCGCCAACCACGGGCTCTTTGGCGATTCGCGAGCAGGAAATGCGCTTCGCGGATACCACCGCCGCGCTGAATGCCGGCGTTGCCATTATTTACCAGGAACTGCATCTCGTACCGGAGATGACCGTTGCCGAGAACATCTATCTCGGTCAGCTTCCACACAAAGGCGGCATTGTTAATCGCACCCTGCTCAATTATGAAGCGGGCCTGCAACTCAAACATCTGGGGATGGATATCGACCCCGCGACGCCCCTCAAGTATCTCTCCATCGGCCAGTGGCAGATGGTGGAAATTGCCAAAGCACTGGCGCGTAATGCCAAGATTATTGCCTTCGATGAACCGACCAGTTCGCTCTCCGCAAGGGAGATAGAGAACCTGTTCCGGGTGATCCGCGAACTGCGCAAAGAAGGGCGCGTCATTCTGTATGTTTCGCACCGCATGGAGGAAATTTTCGCCCTCAGCGATGCGATTACCGTGTTTAAAGATGGCCGCTACGTGAAAACTTTTACCGATATGCAGCAGGTCAACCACGATGCGCTGGTGCAGGCGATGGTAGGGCGCGATCTGGGCGATATCTACGGCTGGCAGCCGCGTCCTTATGGTGCAGAACGTCTGCGTTTGCATGAGGTAAAAGCGCAGGGCGTGCGCACACCTGTCAGCCTTACGGTACGTAGCGGTGAAATCGTCGGGTTGTTTGGTCTGGTAGGTGCGGGCCGCAGTGAATTGATGAAAGGTTTATTTGGCGGCACCCGCATCAGCGAAGGGCAGGTGTATATCGATGAAAAACCGATTGATATTCGCAAGCCGGCAAATGCCATCGCGGCAGGAATGATGCTGTGTCCGGAAGACCGAAAAGCGGAGGGGATCATCCCGGTGCATTCGGTACGCGACAACATCAACATCAGCGCCCGGCGTAAGCATGTGCTGGGCGGATGCGTGATCAACAACGGATGGGAGGAGACCAATGCCGACCATCATATTCGCTCGCTGAATATCAAAACCCCCGGTGCCGAACAGCTAATCATGAACCTTTCTGGCGGTAACCAGCAAAAGGCCATTCTCGGTCGCTGGCTGTCGGAAGAGATGAAGGTGATTTTGCTTGATGAACCGACTCGTGGGATTGACGTTGGCGCGAAGCACGAAATTTATAACGTTATTTATGCCCTGGCCGCGCGCGGCGTTGCCGTGCTGTTCGCCTCCAGTGATCTGCCGGAAGTCCTCGGCGTCGCTGACCGCATTGTGGTGATGCGGGAAGGCGAGATTGCCGGGGAATTACTTCATGAACAGGCGGATGAGCGTCAGGCGCTAAGCCTCGCGATGCCTAAAGTCAGCCAGGCTGTCGCCTGAGAAAGGAGAAAATGATGTCTTCCGTAACAACTTCCGGATCTGGTGCGCCAAAGTCGCCGTCGCCTTTTAGTCTGGGTCGTATCTGGGACCAGTATGGCATGCTGGTGGTATTCGCCGTCTTGTTCCTGGCCTGCGCTATTTTTGTGCCGAACTTTGCGACATTCATCAATATGAAAGGGCTGGGGCTGGCGATCTCCATGTCGGGCATGGTGGCCTGCGGCATGCTGTTCTGCCTGGCGTCAGGTGATTTTGACCTGTCCGTAGCGTCGGTGATTGCCTGTGCCGGGGTGACCGCGGCGGTGGTCATCAATATGACCGAAAGTCTGTGGATCGGCGTAGGGGCGGGCCTGCTGCTGGGGGTGCTGTGCGGGCTGGTCAACGGTTTCGTGATTGCACAACTGAAGATCAACGCCCTGATCACTACGCTGGCGACGATGCAAATCGTCCGCGGTCTGGCCTATATCATTTCCGACGGTAAAGCAGTGGGGATTGAAGACGAGCGCTTCTTTACCCTCGGCTACGCCAACTGGTTCGGCTTACCGGCGCCGATCTGGCTCACGGTAGGCTGCCTGATTATCTTTGGCCTGTTGTTGAACAAAACCACCTTTGGGCGTAACACGCTGGCGATTGGGGGCAACGAAGAGGCGGCGCGTCTGGCCGGGGTGCCGGTAGTGCGTACCAAGATCATAATTTTCGTGCTCTCCGGTCTGGTCTCTGCGGCAGCCGGGATTATTCTCGCCTCGCGTATGACAAGCGGACAGCCGATGACCTCCATTGGCTATGAACTGATTGTCATCTCTGCCTGCGTGTTAGGTGGCGTTTCCCTGAAGGGCGGCATCGGAAAAATCTCATATGTGGTGGCGGGTGTCCTGATCCTGGGCACCGTGGAGAATGCGATGAACCTGCTGAACATTTCGCCTTTCGCCCAGTATGTCGTACGCGGCCTGATCCTGCTGGCAGCGGTGATCTTCGACCGTTACAAACAAAAAGCGAAGCGTACCGTCTGATAAAAAAAGTCCAACTTTTTAGTCTAGTTCCTCTCCTTTGCCAGCCGCTACCCCGGCTGGCAATTGTCTTTGCAAATGGCGAGCATCGTCACACTGTCTATACTTACCTTTGCTTATGAGGCGCGATCCGCGCGGCTCAGACATGACAATAAGGAGGAGTACCGGGTGGCAGAGCCGTTAACCGTAACCCCAGAACAGTCCGCGCACTATGCTTATTTTTTTGATCTCGATGGAACCCTTGCGGAGCTCAAGCCGCATCCAGACCAGGTGGTGATTCCTCCCACGATCCTTCAGACGCTCCACCATCTTGCAGAGTGCAACGCAGGGGCTCTGGCATTGATTTCAGGGCGCTCAATGGTTGAGCTTGACGCGTTGGCTGACCCATGGCGCTTTCCGCTGGCAGGCGTGCATGGGGCTGAACGCCGTGACATCAATGGGAAAATGCATATCGTGCACCTCCCTTCGGCCATAGAACGTGATATCAGCGTGCAGTTACATACGGCGCTGGCGCATCTGCCGGGGACCGAGGTCGAGACCAAAGGCATGGCGTTTGCGCTGCACTACCGACAGGCACCAGAACACGAAGCCGCGTTGCAGGCACTGGCGTTGCGTATCACGCAAACCTGGCCGCAGCTTGCGTTGCAGCAAGGGAAGTGCGTTGTCGAAATAAAGCCGATAGGTACCAATAAAGGTGAAGCGATAGCCGCGTTTATGCGGGAAGCGCCGTTTGCCGGGCGGATCCCTGTTTTTCTGGGGGACGATCTGACCGATGAGTCGGGGTTTCGCGTGGTGAACGAGGCGGGTGGTATTTCTGTGAAGGTAGGAGAGGGGGAGACGCAGGCGCAATGGCGATTAGACGGGGTGCCAGATGTCTGGCGCTGGCTGGAGTCTGTTTACGCGGCACAACAAGAAAAAAACACGAATGACAGGAGAGATGGCAATGAGTCGTTTAGTCGTAGTATCTAATCGAATAGCGCCTCCGGATAACAAAACCAGTGCGGGCGGCCTGGCCGTTGGGATACTGGGTGCGCTGAAAGCCGCAGGAGGACTGTGGTTCGGTTGGAGTGGCGAACTGGGTAACGAGGATAAGCCATTAAAAAAGGTCACCCGGGGCAACATCACCTGGGCGTCGTTTAACCTGAGCGAAAAAGATCACGAAGAGTATTACAACCAGTTTTCTAATGCAGTGTTATGGCCGGCGTTTCATTACCGGTTAGATCTGGTGAACTTCCAGCGCACCGCCTGGGAGGGTTACCAACGCGTGAATGCACAACTGGCAGACAAACTCCTGCCGCTGCTTAAAGAAGATGACATCCTCTGGATCCATGATTATCACCTGCTGCCGTTTGCCAGCGAACTGCGTAAGCGCGGCGTGAACAACCGGATCGGATTTTTCCTGCATATACCCTTTCCCACGCCGGAGATTTTTAACGCGCTGCCGTCATCAGATATTCTCCTTGAGCAAATGTGCGATTTTGATCTGCTGGGGTTTCAAACTGAAAACGACCGCCAGGCTTTCCTCGACAGCCTTTCCAGTCTGACGAGAGTCAGTTCCTGCGATACGCAGAACCATACGGCGTGGGGGAAACATTTTCACACCGCAGTCTATCCTATCGGCATTGAACCGGAGGAGATTGCCCGCCAGGCATCGGGGCCGTTACCGCCAAAACTGGCTCAGCTTAAGGCCGAGCTAAAAAACCTCAAGAATATCTTTTCCGTTGAGCGACTCGATTACTCAAAAGGGCTTCCGGAGCGTTTTCAGGCCTATGAGGCGCTGCTGGAGAAATTCCCTCAGCATCATGGAAACATTCGCTACACGCAGATTGCCCCCACGTCACGTGGCGATGTGCAGGCGTATCAGGACATTCGTCATCAGCTTGAGACGGAAGCCGGACGCATTAACGGTAAATACGGGCAACTGGGCTGGACGCCGCTGTTTTATCTTAATCAGCATTTCGAACGCAAACTGCTGATGAAAGTATACCGAGCCTCGGATGTAGGGCTGGTCACGCCGCTGCGCGACGGCATGAATCTGGTGGCGAAGGAGTTCGTTGCCGCCCAGGATCCTGCCAATCCAGGTGTTCTGGTGCTGTCACAGTTCGCCGGTGCGGCGAATGAGCTGACCTCCGCGCTGATCGTTAATCCTTACGATCGCGATGAAGTTGCGGTGGCGCTGGATCGCGCACTCACTATGCCGCTGGACGAGCGTATTTCGCGGCATGCTGAGATGCTGGAGGTGATTGTGAAAAACGACATCAATCACTGGCAGGAGCAGTTTATCTGCGATCTAAAGACGATCCCCCCTCGCAGGGCTGAAACCCTTCAGCCGCGTAAAGTCGCGACGTTTCCAAAGCTTGTCTGAGCGACGTTTAAGGGAATCAATCGCCTTCAAGCGGGACCAGCAGAACGTCAACCTGACTTGAACTCACCACACTTTTCGCCGAGCAGGAGGCTCGCGAAAAGAAGCTATGGTTGTGGTTACCGCAGATGACCAGATCCACGTCGTGCTTGCGGCACACGTCCAGAATATGCTCGCTTAACTCACCGTAGGTAATGAAGGTCTGTGCGATCGGGTAACCGGCGTCTTTCCCCAGTTTTTCAAGAAAATCAGTTGTTTCTTCATGCATCACCGCGCGTAAATCTTCCAGCATCGGGGCGGCAAATTGGTTATATAACTCTGGGTCGGAGGCGAGGGTGATAAGACTTATTCGGGCGTTGACGGGACGGGCAATGGAGACGGCTTTTGCCAGGAGCTGTTGACTTTCCGGTGTTACCGCCACGGCAACAAGAATGTGGGTGTAGCTCATAACTCGCTCCTTATTGCAAGAATATGAGGTGGTTCTTCAGCATTACTCCGATTCGCTGACAACTGCAATGCTTCAATATGACAATAGTGTGAAGACTATCATAATTATTCATTAATATTCCTTATAAGTGGTTCTAAGGAATAACCAAAAGTGTTAACCAAATCGATTGACTTAAATTAAATCACCGAGTCAATCAATATTTGATTTAACAAATTCACGTTAGTGATTAATCGCATCGTAATCATAAACGTGATGTATTAATAAAAAAATGGTAACAATTAACATATTGTTTGCAAAGGATAAAAATTAATTTCATTACGGAATTAGATCAATTCATCTTAATTATTTTCATTTCGTGATTTTCACGGCTGTTGCGTAATGTCTCCAGCTGTGTGCGACGCTCGATTTAATACCCGTGAGAATAAAATGGAGTTTCACTGGTTAATTTCCCGGCAAAATAAAAGCTCAACTGATGGATTTATGTTAACGATTAAGTTAGTTTATGTGACGCGCGTCACATATTTTTCAAATTCGCAGCGTGGGTTTGTTGTATGTCTCGGGTGTCACGAGTACAGTTGCGTCGAATTAGGAAAAATCTTAGGCATTTGTAAGAAAACATGTGCTCGCGTTACAGCCTGGCAAGGGACCAGCGTGGCGCTTATGTCCATGCTTTTGTGCCTGAGTAAAGGTATGTGTTTGACCTATTTGCTTTTTTTACCGGGAATTCCCGGCGACATCACGGGGTGCGGTTTTTCCGCATAAAAATAAAAGTTGGTTATTCTGGATGGGAATAATGCATACATCCGAGTTGCTGAAACACATTTATGACATTAACTTGTCATATTTACTCCTTGCACAGCGTCTAATCGTTCAGGACAAAGCGTCCGCCATGTTTCGTCTCGGGATCAATGAGGAAATGGCGGGTTCTCTGGGGGCGCTGACCCTTCCGCAAATGGTAAAACTGGCAGAAACGAACCAGCTTGTGTGTCATTTCCGTTTCGACAGTCATCAAACCATTACTCGTCTGACTCAGGATTCCAGAGTGGACGATCTACAGCAAATTCACACCGGTATCATGCTGTCTACGCGCCTGTTAAGTGATGTCAATCAGGCTGATGAAACTGCGCGTAAGAAAAGGGCTTGATGATGAGTGAAAAAAGCATTGTTCAGGAAGCTCGTGATATCCAGTTAGCAATGGAATTGATCACACTGGGTGCCCGTTTGCAAATGCTGGAAAGCGAAACGCAGTTAAGTCGCGGTCGCCTCATCAAGCTGTACAAAGAACTTCGTGGTAGCCCACCGCCAAAAGGTATGCTGCCGTTTTCCACTGACTGGTTTATGACCTGGGAGCAGAATATTCATGCTTCCATGTTCTGTAATGCCTGGCAGTTCTTGCTTAAAACAGGTCTGTGCAGTGGCGTTGATGCGGTTATTAAGGCGTATCGGCTGTACCTTGAGCAGTGTCCGCAGGGTGAAGAAGGGCCACTGCTGGCGTTGACTCGCGCATGGACGCTGGTACGTTTTGTCGAAAGTGGACTGCTTCAGCTATCAAGCTGCAACTGCTGTGGCGGTAATTTTATTACCCATGCTCACCAGCCTGCGGGCAGTTTTGCCTGCAGTTTATGCCAGCCGCCTTCCCGTGCGGTAAAAAGACGTAAACTTTCCCAGGATGCTGCCGATATTATTCCACAACTGCTGGATGAACAGATCGAACAGGCTGTTTAACCGATACGGTGTGGACGGAACACTCCAGCAGCGGTAAGCGATTACCGCTGCTTTTTTTTGCCTCGCCAACGCGTTAACGCCCCGACTGTGCATCCTGTCAAAGTCAACAGCAGAAGGATGATGTCGTGCTTATCTTATTAGGTTACCTGGTGGTTATTGGTACAGTTTTCGGCGGTTACATAATGACTGGTGGAAACCTGGGGGCACTCTATCAACCGGCTGAATTTGTCATCATCGGGGGCGCGGGAATAGGGGCATTTATCGTCGGCAACAACGGTAAAGCCATCAAGGGGACGCTGAAAGCGCTGCCGTTACTGTTTCGCCGTTCGAAATACACCAAAGCGATGTATATGGATCTGCTGGCGCTGCTCTATCGCCTGATGGCCAAGTCACGTCAGCAGGGGATGTTCTCGCTTGAGCGCGATATCGAAAACCCGAAAGAGAGTGAAATTTTTGCCAGTTACCCACGCATCCTGGCTGACTCGGTGATGCTGGAGTTCATCGTCGATTATCTGCGTCTGATCATCAGCGGCAACATGAATACCTTTGAGATTGAAGCGCTGATGGACGAAGAGATTGAAACGCACGAAAGCGAATCGGAAGTCCCGGCCAACAGTCTGGCGCTGATGGGCGATTCGCTGCCGGCGTTTGGTATCGTTGCGGCGGTGATGGGCGTAGTACATGCGCTCGCGTCAGCTGACCGACCCGCCGCAGAACTGGGCTCACTGATTGCCCATGCGATGGTGGGTACCTTCCTCGGTATTCTGCTGGCCTACGGTTTTATTTCGCCGCTCGCCAGCGTCCTGCGGCAGAAGAGCGCGGAAACCAGCAAAATGATGCAGTGCGTGAAGATCACATTGCTGTCGAATCTGAACGGTTATGCTCCGCCGATCGCCGTCGAGTTTGGGCGTAAAACGCTGTATTCCAGCGAGCGCCCGTCATTCCTTGAACTGGAAGAACATGTTCGTGCAGTGAAAAATCCGAACCAACAGCAGCAAACGACGACCGAGGGCGCATGAAGAATCGGTCTCATCCTATCGTCGTCGTTAAACGACGCAAACATAAAGGGCATGGTGGCGGCGCTCACGGATCGTGGAAGATTGCTTACGCTGATTTTATGACCGCCATGATGGCCTTTTTTCTGGTGATGTGGCTCATTTCCATCTCCAGCCCTAAAGAACTGATTCAGATTGCCGAATACTTCCGTACTCCGCTGGCAACGGCGGTGACGGGCGGGAATCGAATTTCCAATAGCCAGAGCGCGATTCCCGGCGGCGGCGATGACTTTACCCAGCAACAGGGCGAAGTAAACAAGCAGCCGAACCTTGATGAACTGAAAAAGCGCATGGAACAAAATCGCCTGAGCAAACTGCGCGGCGACCTCGATCAGCTCATTGAATCGGATCCCAAACTGCGGGCGCTGCGTCCGCACCTGAAGATTGACCTGGTGCAGGAAGGGCTGCGTATTCAAATTATCGATAGCCAGAATCGCCCGATGTTTAAAACCGGTAGCGCCGAGGTTGAGCCTTATATGCGTGACATCCTGCGGGCGATCGCGCCGGTGCTGAACGGCATTCCAAACCGTATCAGTCTGTCCGGACATACGGATGATTTCCCTTACGCAAACGGTGAAAAGGGCTATAGCAACTGGGAGCTTTCTGCCGAACGCGCCAACGCATCGCGGCGTGAACTGGTACAGGGCGGTCTGGATGACGGAAAAGTATTACGGGTGGTGGGCATGGCCGCCACAATGCGTATGAGCGATCGCGGTCCGGATGACGCCATCAACCGCCGAATCAGTCTGTTGGTACTGAACAAACAGACCGAACAGGCCATTTTGCATGAAAACGCTGAAAGCCAGAACGAGCCGGTAAGTGTATTACAACAGCCTGAGGCCAGTCCGCAGGTAAGCGTTCCCACATCGCCACCAGCCAATCCGAGGTGATAGCGTGAGCATGGATATAAGCGATTTTTATCAGACTTTTTTTGATGAAGCTGACGAGTTGTTGGCTGACATGGAGCAACATCTGCTCGATCTGGCGCCCGAAGCGCCGGATGCCGAGCAACTGAATGCCATATTTCGTGCCGCGCACTCCATCAAAGGGGGCGCTGGCACGTTCGGCTTTACCGTTTTGCAGGAAACCACCCATCTGATGGAGAACCTGCTGGATGATGCGCGTCGCGGTGAGATGCAGCTCAATACCGCCATTATCAACCTGTTTTTGGAAACGAAAGATATTATGCAGGAACAGCTCGATGCCTATAAAAGTTCGGAAGAGCCGGATGCCGCCAGCTTCGAATACATCTGCACGGCATTACGCCAGTTAGCGCTGGAAGCGAAAGGCGAAACCGCGCCAGCGGTGGTGGCGAATGCCCGCCTGAGCGTGGTCGATAACACGACGCCTGAAGAGGCTGTTGCTGCGGAAGAAGAGAAGTTGCGCATTGTCCTCTCTCGCCTGAAGGCCAGTGAAGTGGCCTTGCTGGAAGAAGAACTGGGCAATCTGTCCACCCTGTCTGATGTCGTCAAGGGTGAAGACAGCCTGGCGGCAACGCTTGATGGCGACATTGCAGAAGACGACGTTATTGCCGTGCTGTGCTTTGTGATTGAAGCCGATCAGATTGCCTTTGAGAAAGTAGCGGCAGCGACAGCACCTGTGGTGCAGGCGGAAGTGGCGGAGGTCATTGCCGTTGAACAGCCCGTCGTTGCGGTCCCTGCGGTGAAAGCCATTGCCGCAGAGGCGCAAACCGGGCGCGCAGAGCGGGAAAAACCAGCGCGCGTCAGTGAATCCACCAGCATTCGTGTGGCGGTGGAGAAGGTTGATCAACTGATCAACCTGGTCGGCGAACTGGTGATCACCCAGTCAATGCTGGCGCAGCGTTCAAACGAACTCGACCCGGTGAATCATGGCGATCTCATCACCAGCATGGGTCAGTTACAACGTAACGCCCGCGATCTGCAGGAATCGGTGATGTCGATTCGTATGATGCCGATGGAGTACGTCTTTAGCCGCTTCCCGCGTCTGGTGCGTGACCTGGCGGGCAAGCTCGGCAAGCAGGTCGAACTGACGCTGGTTGGCAGCTCGACGGAACTCGATAAGAGCCTGATTGAGCGCATCATCGATCCGTTAACGCACCTGGTCCGTAACAGCCTCGACCACGGTATCGAACTGCCGGAAAAACGCATGGAATCCGGTAAGAATGTGGTGGGCAATCTGATCCTGTCGGCGGAACATCAGGGCGGCAACATCTGCATCGAAGTCACCGATGACGGGGCCGGGCTGAACCGCGAGCGCATTCTGGCGAAGGCGATCTCCCAGGGGATGGCGGTCCATGAAAACATGACCGATGACGAAGTGGGGATGCTGATTTTTGCCCCTGGCTTCTCGACGGCCGAGCAGGTGACTGACGTTTCCGGACGCGGCGTGGGCATGGATGTGGTGAAACGGAACATCCAGGAGATGGGCGGCCACGTTGAAATCCAGTCGAAGCAAGGGACCGGCACGACTATCCGCATTTTGCTGCCGTTGACGCTGGCGATCCTCGACGGTATGTCCGTCCGCGTGGCTGACGAAGTGTTTATTCTGCCGCTGAATGCGGTGATGGAATCCCTGCAACCGCGTGACGATGACCTGCATCCGCTGGCCGGAGGCGAGCGCGTGCTGGAAGTGCGCGGCGAATATCTGCCGCTGGTCGAGTTGTGGAAAGTCTTTGAAGTGGAAGGGGCGAAAACCGAAGCCACCCAGGGCATCGTGGTGATCCTGCAAAGCGGCGGTCGCCGTTACGCGCTGCTGGTCGACCAACTGATTGGTCAGCACCAGGTGGTGGTCAAAAACCTGGAAAGCAATTATCGCAAAGTGCCGGGTATCTCAGCCGCCACTATTCTGGGCGATGGCAGCGTCGCGCTGATTGTGGATGTCTCCGCCCTGCAGGGTTTAAATCGCGAACAACGTATGGCGATCACCGCCGCCTGATTGAGTGAGAAAGGGTAAAATATGACCGGTATGACTAATGTAAGCAAACTGGCTGGCGAGCCGTCAGGTCAGGAATTCCTGGTGTTTACGCTGGGAGATGAAGAGTACGGTATCGACATCCTGAAAGTGCAGGAAATCCGTGGTTACGATCAGGTCACACGCATTGCCAACACGCCGGCCTTTATCAAAGGGGTAACCAACCTGCGCGGTGTGATAGTGCCGATTGTCGATCTGCGTGTGAAGTTCTGCCAGGGTGATGTCGACTATAACGATAACACCGTGGTGATTGTGCTGAATCTGGGACAGCGCGTGGTGGGGATCGTTGTGGATGGTGTGTCGGATGTACTGTCGCTGACCGCGGAGCAAATCCGCCCGGCACCGGAATTTGCCGTGACGCTGTCAACGGAATACCTGACCGGACTCGGCGCGCTGGGTGACCGGATGCTGATCCTGGTGAACATAGAGAAACTGCTGAACAGCGACGAAATGGCGCTGTTGGATATGGCCGCTTCTCACGTCGCCTAATCGCATTGCCGGATGTGGTTACCGTGCTTTAATGCCGGATAAGGTGTTTACACCGCTATCCGGCAATCACCGGAACTGTTATGCTCCGACCTGCTGCGTCACTTCTTCTTCCTCATCACTCTCTTCCAGCAAACCTTCGTTTTGTGCCAGCATCGCCGTGGCAATGCCGTTGCCTAGCACGTTAATGGCGGAACGGCCCATATCGAGAAAATGGTCGATGCCCATCAGTAGCAAAATGCCGGCGACCGGAATGTTAAAGCTCGGAATCGTTGCCGCCAGCACCACTAATGCAGAACGCGGAACGCCAGCAATGCCTTTTGACGCCAGCATCAGCGTGAGCATCAGGACGCTAATCTCGGCAAACGACAGGTGAATGTTGTAGGCCTGGGCGATAAACATCGAGGCAAAAGAACAGTAAACCATTGAACCGACCAGATTGAACGAGTAGCCAATGGGCAGCACAAAAGAGACGATATTGCGCGAGCAGCCAAACGCCGTCAGTTGCTCCAGCGTTTTCGGATAGGCCGCTTCAGAACTGCTGGTGGTAAAGGCGACCAGCACCGGATCCTTGAGCATGCCGAGCAGGCGAAACACCTCTTTTTTCAGTACCAGATATCCCACTGCCAGTAATACCAGACAGGTCATCAGAATAGCCACGTAATAGCCGCCGATGAACGAGGCGTAGTTGAGCAAAATGCCCAATCCTTCGGTGGCGATCACCGAGGAGATGGCGGCAAAAATGGCCAGCGGGGCGACGTACATCACGTAGCCGGTCACTTTCAACATGATGTGGGATACCACGTCCAGCGCCGCCACCAGCGGGGCATTGAATTTTTCGCCCAGCGACGCGCCGCCAATCCCGAAGAACATCGAGAACACCACGATCTGCAAAATCTCGTTATTGGCCATCGCACCGGCAATGCTGGTAGGGATGGTATGCGACAGGAAACCTTTCAGGCTCATCCCGCCGACGGCAAGACCGGTGTCCACGGCTTCTTTCGGAATAGCCAGATTGAGCCCGCTGCCGGGCTGTTCCAGGGTGACAATAAACAGACCCACCAGAATGGACAGGATGGAGGAGCTGATGAACCAGATCATCGCTTTGCCGCCCACACGCCCGATGGTGGACGTCTCGCCAAGACGCATAATGCCCACGGTCAGGGTGCTGAACACAAGGGGGGCGATAACCATCTTAATCAGACGTAAGAAGATGTCGGTGAGAAGGGTGATGTTATCCGACCAGGCGGCAATGACGCTTTCGGATGTATAAGAGTGAATAACCGCACCTGACACAATACCTGCCAGCATGAAAATCACGATAAATATCGTGAGTTTATTTGCATTTGCCACTAATAATCCCTCGGGCTGAATTTAACAATTTTTTATCAGCGATACATGTATTTTATGTATTTAACGACGCTGAATCATTTCCTACCTAACCTGGAGTAATCCGCCGGGGGTTACAACTATTTTTTATTAATTATTCATTTTGTTGTGTTCTAACCAGGGCGATTTTGTGAACTGGATCGCATAAGAATGAATATATCCTCTCAGATTGCGGGGAAAACAGGATGCTAATAATGCTACTGAATTGATATATAAAAGTTTTTTACGTCAATCACCCGTTTGTATGGCGAGACCTGGCGGCAGTGGTTGTTTTCTCATCCGTAAACTAAATTTCTGATTATCAGTTTGTTTTACCGATCTGCGTGACCTTTCTCGCCAAGCGAGTTGCGACTTTCGTTAAACGTGGCGATTTTTCGGAGGTGTTTGATGAATAATTTATCCCGGTTCCTGGGTATGGCTGGCATTTTCCTTCTGCCACTGCCTTCAGCAATGGCGGTGACCAGCAGTGGGACGGTCGGGGCGACGTTGACCCTGACTAACGGCTGCCTGATCAATGGTTCGCCCAGTCAGAACGGCATTAACTTTGGTACGCTGGATTTCGGTACCCATCCTGCCACGTTCTCGGAATTAACCACTCAGTTGACGGGAGCCGCGGGCGGGAACAGCTTTGGCATTCAGTGCACCACCACGGATTACACCGTGCAAATCACCGGTAATACCAACTCGTCGGCACCCGGCACGGTCGTCGGCACACCGGGCACGCCAGCCCGTTACCTCGTTAATGCGGCGAATACCACTCAGGGGGTGGCATACAGCCTCTACAGCGATAGCGGTTTTAACAACGTTGTCAGTAATAACACTCCAATCCCGAAAGCTTCCACGACGGCGGGGGTCGACAACTACACGTTGTATGGCCGGATTCAGGGCGGCGGAAACAGCGTCACCGTGGTGCCGGGTACCTACACCGACACGATTAACGTCAGCGTCATCTATTGATTAGCCCCATGTAATGAGGATCCCCAGAGTGAGCTTCCCGTGCGGAGGCGGGGGACGGCTACGCCTTTTTCTGGCGGTGTTCGCTCTGGCCTCGGTGCCGGTGATGGCCGTTACCACGCAGTCCTTTCAGCTGAACGCCACCATTACGCCGGGATGCTCGGTGACCACCGGCAGCGGCGCGGCACTGGGAACCCTGAACTTCGGCACCTATAGCGGCGTGGAAAACAGGCAGGTGAGCGCGCAGTTTGTCCCCAACGCCGCGCTGGCGCTGGCCTGCACGCCGGGCGTGGCGCTGAGTATGACGATTGATAGCGGGCGCAACTATACCTCGGTGCGCAATATGCAACGCGCAGGGGGAACGGAGCGGGTGGCTTATCGGCTCTACAGTGCGTCATCACTGGCGGCGAATAGTGAAATTGGCGTGAATCAGCCGGTCTCAGTGGTTTATACCGACAGCAATACTATCGCGTTACCGCTGTTTGGTGCGGCAACGCTGACGGGGTTTAGCCCCGCAGGCAACTATTCAGATCAGCTTACGGTGACCCTGTCATGGTAGCGAAGGGAGAAGTGATATGCATGTGCGAACGTCTTTGGCTCTGCTGTTTGGCCTTACGGCAGCGCTGGTTTCGAGCGGGGCGAACAGTGCCGCAACCATCCTGCTGTGGCCGATCGACCCCTGGCTGGCGGCAGAGAGCAATGCCACGGAATTGTGGATCCAGAATCAGGGAAATACTCCAACGACGATGCAGGTGCGAATTGTCCGCTGGCAACAGGATGAGGGTTACGAACGCTATCAGCCACAGCAGGATGTGGTCGCCAGCCCGCCAATTGTCCGTATTGATAAGGGCAGTAAACAGCTGATTCGTCTGATTAAACAGTCAGCCGTACCTGCCGGTGTTGAACAGGCCTACCGTATTATCGTCGATGAGATCCCACAACCCGAGAGTGGGGATAAACCGCAAATGGGGCTGAAGGTGCAAATGCGCTATTCACTGCCGCTGTTTGTTTATGGTCAGGGTATTCGGACCTGGGCGCAGGGGGAACATCATGCACGGGTGGATACCACGAAACTGAACTGGCGGGTGGTGCGCGCCGACGGACAGCCCCAACTGGAAGTGCGCAATGACAATGACGTGCATCTCCGGTTAAGCAAAGTGATGTTACGTCAGGGCGGTGCGCAGCACACGATGGCGCAAGGCTTGCTGGGCTACGTCCTGCCGGACAGCACGCGTCGCTGGCCGCTCCCCGCCGGCGCCACCCATCCCGACAGCATTAGCGCGGCAATCAACGCACAGGGTGGCAAATGGTTGTCTGGTCCCGCCCACTAAGCGGCTTACTGATGACGACCTTTCTTATCACCAGCGGCATTTGTCGTGCTGAGTCGGGGGATGATGCGCTTCCGCCCCCACCCGATGCCCGTGCTATCGATCAGCAAGCTGTTTTTCATTTGGCGCTGGTCGTGAACCATTACGACACGCAGCGGGTGGTGCCAGTGATGCAGCGGGCGGGGGAGTTCTACGTCAGCCGGGACGATCTCCAGCAGGCCGGGCTTCCCGCTGAACACCTTCCGCAGGGCGAGGTGAATGTTTCGCGCTTACCGCAGGTCAACGCGCAATACGACAGCAGTGGACAGCGTCTGCTACTGAGCGTACCGCAGGACTGGCTACCCGAACGCGCAACGCCATTTGGCGGCGAGGCCACGGCAAACGACGCGCGCAATGGCCGCGGCGCGCTGCTCAATTACGATTTCTACAGCAGCCACACGCAAAACGGCGACAGTCAGGCTTCCATCTGGCACGAGTTGCGCTTCTTTAACGATGCCGGTTCGCTCTCGTCAACGGGCTACGTGCGACAAAATCTGGCCGGGAACGACGATCAGCAGGACGGATACGTGCGCTACGACACCGTATTCACTGCGACTCATGAGGCAGATGCGACGCAATGGCGGGTAGGCGATGTGATAAGCGATGCCCTGAGCTGGAGTAACAGCGTGCGGGTGGGCGGCGTGTCGTGGGGGCGCGACTTCTCGTTGCGTCCGGATCTGGTCACCTGGCCCTTGCCGGAATTCTCCGGTGAAGCCGCGGTACCCACCGCCGTCGATCTGTTTATCAACGGCTACCGGGCGGGTTCAACGGAGCTTCAGCCGGGGCCGTTTACCCTCACCAATCTGCCCTACATTAATGGCGCCGGTGACGCGGTGCTGGTGACCCGTGACGCGCTGGGCCGCCAGGTGAGCACGACGTTACCGTTCTATGTCGCCAGTAATCTGCTCAAAACAGGCGTCAGCGACGGTGCGATCACCCTGGGCAGCCTGCGCCGCAATTACGGTATCGACAATTTTGACTACGGTCCGGCGGTCGGCAGCGCAAGCTACCGCTACGGGGTGAACGATTATCTGACGCTTGAAGGGCACGCCGAGGGCGCGGAAGCACTGGCGCTGGGTGGCGTGGGGTCGCTAATCAAACTGGGGCGACTGGGCGTGGTGAATGGCGCATGGACGGAAAGCCGGATGCGCGGCAACAGCGGTAATCAGATTAACTGGGGTTATCAGTACAGTACCGCTGAATTCAGCGTGGCCACCCAGCACTCGCGGCGTGAGCGCGGCTTTGGCAACCTGGCGCTGTACGATCAGACCCCGCTGGTGGATAACGACAACCAACCGCTGGCCTCGTTAAGCCAGCGCAGCGACCAGTATTCGCTGACGTTCAACATGGGCGAATTTGGCAATGTCGGTGCGGCCTGGATTGGGATCCGCAGTTTTGACTCGCAGAAAACAGAACTGCTGAATCTCTCCTGGAGCCGGAATCTGTGGGGAAGCAGCAGTCTTTATCTGTCGGCAAGTCGCGACAATCAACAGGGGGACTGGACGCTGGCGATGTCGGTGCAAATTCCGTTGGGCGAGCGGGACAGCGCGGCGCTGTCGATGGAGAAAACACCCGATGCCGGTCAGACCCAGCGAATCAATTACAATCACTCGATGCCGACCGACGGCGGGTTTAGCTGGAACCTGGCCTGGGCGCGACAGTCTCAGGCGCGGGATTACCAGCAGGCGACGCTGGGCTGGCGTAACCGAAATATCGAATTACAGGGGGGAACTTACGGCGAAGGCAATGCCATGACCTGGTGGGGCGAGGCGATGGGATCGCTGGTGTTTATGGAGAATCAGCTGTTTGCCGCTAATAAAATCAACGATGCTTTTGTGGTGGTCAGTACCGACGGACATCCTGATGTGCCGGTCAATTACGAAAACCAGCCGGTCGGTCACACCAACGATCAGGGCTATTTACTGATCAGCGGCGTCTCTGCCTACTACCCGGCAAGTTACAGCATTAACACGCTCAATCTGCCTGCCGATACCCGCCTGAAAGAGACCGAGCGTAAAGTGGCACTGCGTCGCCAGAGCGGATATCTGGTCGATTTCCCGATGGAGCAAGAGCGAGTGGCAAGCGTCATTTTGCATGATGAAAACGGGCATGCGCTGCCGGTGGCAAGCCAGGTCATGCGGGATAACAAATCGCCCGCCGTGGTCGGTTACGACGGAATCGTCTGGCTGGAGAATCTCGACGGCGTGAATCCGTTGCGGGTCGTCACGCCGGACGGGAAACGTTGCGAAACCGCCTTCTCGCTGACCGCCAATCCTGAACATAAGCTTCAGACCTACGGGCCGTTGATCTGTCGTCAGGGGGGCGGATGATCGGACGCGTGCTGCTGTTGTTGTGGCTACTGATGGCTGCGCCGGTGGCGTGGGCGGCCTGTAGCGTGAGCACCACGGCGGGGGCGTTCGGCAGCGTCTCCTCGTTTACCGTCAACAGTACGGAACAGGCGACCAGCGCCAATTTGCTGGTGCAATGTGACGTGGTGTTGGGGTTACTGAATAACGATACGATAACGCTGACCTATACCGGGGCGACGGTATCGACAGGTACTCGCGCCAATCTTAAGCGCACGGACAATACCACCGTGACGGACGTGGTGCCGGTGCGCCTGTGCGGTCAGTCCGGCTGTGCCAGCAACAGCGAGATCGCCATCGGTGGCAGCTATACCTGGAGTGGCAGTACGCTGTTAGCGCTGTTAGGTTCCACGCGTTTTACGTTACCGCTTTTCTTTCGCACCAGTACCGGACAGAACGTCAGTGCCGGGCCGTATCAGGTGACGCTCAATTTCAACGTTTATTACAACATCTGTCAGGTGGGGGCGCTGGGGCTGTGCGTCACCGCGCAAACCAATACGGTCGCCACCACAATGCAGCTTAACCTGACGGTGACTAATGATTGCATCACCATTAACGCGCCGAACGTCAATTTCGGCAGTGCGCCGCTGGTAAAAAATTTTCCTGCTATTTCGCAGGCGGTTTCTATTACCTGTACCAAGGGCAGCACCTACACGGTAGGCATTAATAACGGCAGTTATGCCAACGGTAATGTGCGCAATATGGCGAGCGGCAACAACCGCCTGAGCTACGAAATTTACAAAGCAAGCACCACCAACCGCTGGGGGAGCGTCGGTACGGAACGCTGGGCCAGCAGCGCCTCATCCTCTACCAGCAGCGACGGTCTGCTGCGAACTTACAGCTACACCGCCAGAGTGTTACCCACCCAATCCACGCCTCCCGCCGGGACCTACACCGACACGGTGGTGGTGGATATCGCCTTCTGACCTGGAATTCCCTTTCGCAAACGTAAAGTTCTTATCAAGGGTGCCGATAACGTTGATAACTCGTTTTCAGGAAGGTGCCTTATGTTTAACCGTATCCGCGTTGTCACAATGCTGATGATGGTGCTGGGGGTTTTCGCACTGCTACAGCTTGTCTCTGGTGGTTTGTTGTTTTCGTCTTTACAGCAGAATCAAAAAAGTTTTGTTATTTCTAACGATCTACGCCAACAGCAAAGTGAACTGACCTCGACATGGGATCTGATGCTGCAAACACGTATCAACCTCAGCCGTTCCTCTGCACGCATGATGATGGACGCGAACAATCAGCAGAGTAGCGCAAAAAACGATCTGCTGAAGAGCGCGAAAAATTCTCTCGCTCAGGCGGCGGAGCACTACGCCAGGTTTAAATCTATCGATCCCCTGCCAGAGATGGCGGAGGTCAGCAGCAATGTGGACGAAAAATACCAGAAATATTTTGCCGGTTTAACTGAACTGGTGCAGTTCCTGGAAAGCGGCAACATGGATGCCTTTTTCGCGCAACCCACGCAGGGAATGCAAAACGGACTCGGCGACGCGAAGAGTAAATACGCTAGCGTCAGCGAAAAACTCTATCGCCAGGCGTTTGATGAAAGCGCGCGCGACTACCAGTTTGCGCAGTGGCAACTCGCCATCCTGGCGGTGGTGCTGGTGCTGATCCTGGTGGTGGTGTGGTACGGCATTCGTCACACCCTGCTCAACCCGCTATCCCGAGTCATCGCCCATATTCGCGAAATCGCCGGCGGCAATCTGACCAACACCCTGACCGTCGCCGGACGTAATGAGATTGGCGAACTGGCAAGCAGCGTTGATCACATGCAGCGCTCGCTGGTGGAAACCGTCACTCAGGTGCGTGAAGGCTCCGATGCTATCTACTCCGGTACCACGGAAATCGCCACCGGTAACACCGATCTCTCGTCGCGAACCGAGCAACAGGCGTCGGCGCTGGAAGAGACGGCGGCCAGCATGGAAGAGTTGACCGCGACGGTGAAACAGAACGCCGACAACGCCCGACAGGCGTCACAACTGGCGCAGAGCGCGTCGGAAACCGCGCAGCACGGCGGCAAAGTGGTGGATAACGTCGTCAAAACGATGCACGAAATTGCCGGTAGCTCGAAGAAAATTGCTGACATTATCAGCGTCATCGACGGTATTGCTTTCCAGACCAACATTCTGGCGCTGAACGCGGCGGTAGAAGCGGCGCGAGCTGGTGAGCAGGGACGCGGCTTTGCGGTAGTCGCCGGTGAGGTACGTAACCTGGCCAGCCGCAGTGCGCAGGCGGCAAAAGAGATCAAAGCGCTGATTGAAGATTCTGTTTCGCGCGTGGATACCGGCTCCGTGCTGGTCGAAAGTGCGGGCGAGACCATGAACGATATCGTTAATGCGGTGACCCGTGTGACCGACATTATGGGCGAAATTGCCTCGGCTTCTGATGAACAAAGTCGCGGTATCGATCAGGTGGCGCTGGCGGTTTCTGAAATGGACCGCGTGACGCAACAAAACGCCTCGCTGGTGCAGGAATCTGCTGCCGCGGCGGCCGCGCTGGAAGAACAGGCCAGCCGTCTGACGATGGCGGTGTCTGCATTTCGTCTTGCCGCGCGTCCTTACGCGGTAAAAGCCAAAGAAGAACGGACTTCTGCGGACGTGCCTCGCACGGCGCAGAAATCCTCGTTAAGCATGGAGCACGATACTAACTGGGAAACATTTTGACCGAAATTTAATACTGCGGCCGTTGCCGCCTGATGGGAGCGTTGATGTTTAATCGTATTCGAATCTCGACCACGCTGTTTTTGATTTTGATCCTCTGCGGAGTATTGCAGATTGGCAGTAATGGCTTGTCTTTCTGGGCATTTCGGGACGGTTTTCAGAGCCTGAATCAGGTCGAGCAGAGTAATCAGCAACGCGCGGCGCTGGCGCAAACGCGCGCCGTTTTATTACAGGCGAGTACTGCCCTGAACAAGGCCGGGACATTAACGGCGCTGAGCTATCCGCCCGATGACATCAAAAGTCTGATGGTCATCGCGCGCGAAAGTCTGGCGCAATCCGGCACGCTGTTTAACAGTTTCAGGGCGATAGAGGCGAATACCCAGGAGGGGAAAGCCTTGCAGGACGCAACGGAGAAAAGCTTCACCCAGTGGCACAGCGATCTGGAGCATCAGGCCACCTGGCTTGAGAACAACCAACTGTCAGACTTCCTGACCGCGCCGGTGCAGGCTTCGCAGGATGCCTTTGATGTGAACTTCAACGCCTGGCAGCAGAACATTAACCATGTGCTGGTGGTGGCGGGGCAACAGAGCAAAAACAACTATCACATGTCGGCGGTAATTTTTATCAGCATGGTGATTATTGCTGCGCTGTTAACCACTGGAGCACTGTACTGGTCGCGCAAAATGATCGTCCAGCCGCTGGCGATTATCGGCAGCCATTTTGACAGTATTGCCGAGGGTAACCTGGCGCGTCCGATTGCGGTCTACGGGCGTAATGAGATTTCGGCGATATTCGCCAGCCTGAAAGCGATGCAACAGGCGCTGCGGGACACCGTCAGCGACGTGCGTCAGGGCAGTCTGGCGATGCACACCGGGATTTCTGAAATCGCGATGGGCAATAACGATCTCTCCGCACGCACCGAACAGCAGGCGGCGTCGTTGGCACAGACGGCGGCCAGCATGGAGCAGTTAACCGCCACCGTCGGTCAGAATGCCGACAACGCGCGCCAGGCCTCCGGGCTGGCAAAAAATGCGGCCGACACCGCGAAAACCGGCGGCGATCAGACCACTAAAGTCGCCAGTACGATGCAGGCGATTGCCGCCAGTTCGCAAAAGATTGGCGACATCATCGGGGTGATCGACGGCATTGCCTTCCAGACCAATATTCTGGCGCTCAACGCGGCGGTTGAAGCGGCGCGAGCCGGCGAACAGGGGCGCGGATTTGCCGTGGTTGCCGGAGAAGTACGTAACCTGGCGAGCCGCAGTGCCCAGGCGGCGAAAGAGATTAAAGGGTTGATTGAAGAGTCGGTGAACCGCGTTCACCAGGGATCGCAACTCGTCGATACCGCCGCGCAGACCATGACGGAAATCGTCAGCTCGGTAACGCGCGTTAACGACATCATGGGCGAGATTGCCTCGGCGTCAGACGAACAGCGCAGAGGGATTGAGCAGGTGGCGCAGGCGGTCACGCAGATGGATCAGGTGACGCAACAGAACGCCGCGCTGGTGGAAGAAGCCGCCGCCGCGACTGACCAACTCGCGCATCAGGCCGACTCGCTGTCCGCCCGCGTGGCGGTATTCAAACTTGAAGAACAGGTTGTAACACACCAAGAATCGGCACCGCCGCAGGCTGTGCCCGTTGTATCCTGAATGTGATTAAGAAGGCGCTATGACATCATCTCTGCCCAACGGGCAAACGTCATTATTGTTACAGATGACCCAGCGCCTTGCGCTGTCCGACGCGCACTTTCGTCGGATATGTCAATTAATCTACCAGCGCGCGGGGATCGTGCTGGCGGACCACAAGCGGGATATGGTTTACAACCGCCTGGTTCGTCGACTGCGTACGCTGGGAATGGATGATTTTGGTCACTATCTCAGCGTGCTGGAAGCGAATCAAAGCAGCGCAGAGTGGCAGGCTTTTATCAACTCGTTGACCACTAACCTGACCGCCTTCTTCCGCGAAGGGCACCACTTTCCGGTGCTGGCGGAAAGTGCTCGTCGCCACAGCGGTGAATACCGGGTCTGGAGCGCCGCGGCATCGACCGGTGAAGAGCCCTACAGTATCGCCATTACACTGGCCGATACGCTGGGCATGGCGCCGGGGCGCTGGAAGGTGTTTGCCAGCGATATCGATACCGAAGTGCTGGAAAAGGCGCGCAGCGGGATCTACCGCCTGGATGAGCTGAAGACCCTGTCGCCGCAGCAGCTACAGCGCTATTTCATGCGCGGAACCGGCCCTCACGATGGGTTGGTACGCGTGCGTCAGGAGCTGGCAAGCCATGTCGAGTTCTCCGGGATTAACCTGCTCGATAAGCAGTACAACGTGCCGGGGCCGTTTGACGCGATATTCTGCCGTAATGTAATGATTTATTTCGATAAAACGACGCAGCAGGACATCCTGCGCCGTTTTGTTCCTCTCCTTAAGCCTGATGGTCTGCTGTTTGCCGGGCATTCAGAAAACTTTAGTAACCTCGTGCGCGACTTTAGCCTGCGCGGGCAAACGGTTTATGCGCTAAGTAAGGGTAAAGCATGAGTAAAATCAGGGTGTTGTCGGTCGATGATTCTGCATTGATGCGCCAAATCATGACTGAAATTATTAATAGCCATAGCGATATGGAGATGGTGGCAACCGCGCCCGATCCACTCGTCGCCCGTGACTTAATCAAGAAATATAACCCTGACGTGTTGACGCTGGACGTTGAAATGCCGCGGATGGACGGCCTCGATTTTCTCGAAAAGCTGATGCGACTGCGTCCGATGCCGGTGGTGATGGTGTCGTCGCTGACGGGGAAAGGGTCGGAAGTGACGCTGCGGGCGCTGGAATTAGGGGCGATCGATTTTGTCACCAAACCGCAGTTGGGGATCCGCGAAGGGATGCTGGCCTACAGCGAGATGATTGCGGAGAAAGTGCGCACGGCGTCACGCGCGCGTCTGACGGCCCATAAACCGCTCACGGCACCGGTGACCTTAAAGGCGGGGCCGTTGCTCAGTTCGGAAAAGCTGATTGCGATTGGTGCCTCGACAGGCGGCACCGAGGCGATTCGCCATGTGCTGCAACCGCTGCCGCTCTCAAGCCCAGCGGTCATTATTACGCAACATATGCCGCCAGGTTTCACCCGTTCGTTTGCCGAGCGTCTGAACAAACTGTGTCAGATAGCCGTGAAAGAGGCAGAGGATGGCGAGCGTGTTCTGCCGGGTCATGCCTATATTGCGCCGGGCGACAAGCACATGGAGCTGGCACGCAGCGGGGCAAACTATCAAATCAAAATTCATGACGGTCCGCCGGTTAACCGGCACCGGCCGTCGGTGGATGTGCTGTTTCATTCGGTCGCGATTCATGCGGGGCGCAACGCCGTTGGGGTGATCCTGACGGGGATGGGCAACGATGGCGCCGCCGGAATGTTAGCGATGCACCAGGCGGGCGCCTGGACGATTGCGCAAAATGAAGCAAGTTGTGTGGTGTTCGGCATGCCGCGCGAAGCCATCAATATGGGTGGCGTCAGCGAAGTGGTCGATCTTAGTCAGGTAAGCCAGCAGATGCTGGCGAAAATCAGTGCCGGACAGGCAATACGTATTTGAATCAGGAGTAATTTAATATGGCGGATAAAGAGCTTAAGTTTTTGGTTGTGGATGACTTTTCCACCATGCGTCGCATCGTGCGTAACCTGCTTAAGGAGTTGGGATTTAACAACGTGGAAGAGGCCGAAGATGGCGCCGATGCGTTGAATAAACTGCAGGCAGGTGGGTTTGGTTTTGTCATTTCCGACTGGAACATGCCAAACATCGACGGTCTCGAGTTGCTGAAAACCATTCGCGCGGACGGCGGGATGTCCTCATTGCCGGTGCTGATGGTGACGGCAGAAGCGAAGAAAGAGAACATCATTGCCGCGGCGCAGGCCGGTGCCAGCGGCTACGTGGTGAAACCGTTCACTGCGGCGACGCTGGAAGAAAAGCTCAATAAAATCTTTGAGAAACTGGGTATGTAAGGGGCTGACTATGTTGCAACCATCGATTAAACCCGTAGAGGAACATTCTGCCGGGGATATCATTGCCCGCATTGGTAGTCTGACCCGCATGCTGCGTGACAGCCTGCGTGAACTGGGGCTGGACCAGGCCATTGCCGAAGCAGCAGAGGCCATTCCCGATGCCCGCGATCGTCTGGACTATGTGGTACAGATGACCGCGCAGGCGGCTGAACGCGCCCTGAACAGCGTTGAGGCCTCTCAGCCGCATCAGGACGAAATGGAGAAAGGGGCGAAGGCGCTGAGTAAGCGTTGGGATGAGTGGTTTGAAAACCCGATTGAGCTTTCTGACGCGCGCGAACTGGTGACGGATACGCGTAAATACCTCGGCGATGTGCCCGGACATACCAGTTTTACCAACGCACAGTTGCTCGACATCATGATGGCGCAGGATTTCCAGGATCTGACCGGTCAGGTGATCAAGCGCATGATGGATGTGATTCAGGAGATCGAACGTCAGTTGCTGATGGTGCTGCTGGAAAACATTCCGGAGCAGAGTTCTCGACCTAAACGCGAAAGTGAAAGCCTGCTGAATGGCCCGCAGGTCGATGCGACCAAAGCGGGCGTAGTCGCCAGCCAGGACCAGGTCGACGATCTGCTGGACAGTCTGGGGTTCTGATTCTCTTCTGGCCGGATGGCGAGTGTCTCCCATCCGGCTATCTGGCTTAAGGCCATAAACCCCGCCTTTTTTGCTGCTTACTCTTGCCATTAACTCCATGCCGTTCTGGCATCATTTTCGCTCATAAGCCCATCCAGGATCTGATGCGTGTCTGAAGAGAGCGACGACAAAACAGAAGCCCCCACACCCCACCGACTTGAGAAAGCGCGGGAAGAGGGGCAGATCCCCCGTTCCAGAGAACTGACCTCACTGCTGATTTTGCTGGTGGGCGTCTGCATTATCTGGATTGGCGGCGAGTCGTTGGCCAGACGGTTATCGGGCATGCTGTCGGTGGGACTGCGCTTTGACCACAGCATGGTCAATGACCCCAATCTGATCCTCGGGCAAATCATTCTGCTGATTAAAGAAGCGATGATCGCGCTGTTACCGCTGATTACCGGCGTGGTGTTGGTGGCGCTGATCTCGCCGGTTCTGCTCGGTGGCCTTGTCTTCAGCGGGAAATCGCTGCAACCCAAATTTTCCAAGCTCAACCCACTGCCTGGCATCAAGCGTATGTTTTCCGCGCAGACCGGTGCGGAACTGCTGAAGGCGATTCTGAAATCCTCGCTGGTGGGCAGTGTGACGGCGCTGTATCTGTGGCACAACTGGCCGGAGATGATGCGCCTGATGGCAGAGTCTCCGCGCACGGCGATGGGCAACGCGCTGGACCTCGTTGGTCTGTGTGCACTGTTGGTGGTGCTGGGCGTGATCCCGATGGTGGGGTTCGACGTGATTTTCCAGATCATGAGCCATCTGAAAAAATTGCGTATGTCACGCCAGGATATCCGCGACGAATTTAAACAGAACGAAGGCGACCCTCATGTGAAGGGGCGTATCCGGCAGATGCAGCGGCAGGCGGCGAATCGGCGCATGATGAGCGACGTCCCTAATGCCGATGTCATCGTCACCAACCCGACTCACTACTCGGTGGCGCTGCAGTACGACGAGAACAAGATGAGCGCGCCGAAAGTGGTGGCGAAAGGTGCCGGACTCGTGGCGCTGCGCATTCGCGAGATCGGTGCAGAGAACAAAATACCCACGCTGGAAGCGCCGCCGTTGGCACGTGCGCTTTATCGCCATGCTGAGATTGGTCAGCAGATCCCCGGGCAACTGTACGCCGCCGTTGCGGAAGTCCTGGCCTGGGTCTGGCAGCTTAAACGCTGGCGACTCGCCGGTGGGGAACGTCCACCACAACCTGCAAATCTTCCGGTGCCTGAAGCGCTGGATTTTATGAACGAGAAGACTACTGATGGCTAATCTGGTCGCGATGCTGCGCCTGCCCAACAACATGAAAACCACGCAGTGGCAGATCCTTGCCGGGCCGATCCTCATCCTGCTGATCCTGTCGATGATGGTCCTGCCGTTGCCGGCGTTCATCCTCGACCTGCTGTTTACCTTTAACATCGCACTGTCGATTATGGTGCTGCTGGTGGCGATGTTCACCCAGCGCACGCTGGAGTTCGCCGCGTTTCCGACCATTCTGCTGTTCACCACGCTGTTGCGTCTGGCGCTGAACGTGGCTTCCACCCGTATCATTCTGATGGACGGGCACACCGGTGCGGCGGCGGCGGGGAAGGTCGTTGAAGCGTTCGGCCACTTCCTGGTCGGCGGTAACTTCGCTATCGGTATCGTGGTGTTCGTTATTCTCGTCATTATCAACTTTATGGTTATCACCAAAGGTGCCGGGCGTATCGCCGAAGTGGGCGCGCGCTTTGTCCTTGACGGGATGCCGGGTAAACAGATGGCGATCGACGCCGACCTTAACGCCGGTCTTATCGGCGAAGATGAGGCGAAAAAGCGTCGTTCTGAAGTGACTCAGGAAGCCGACTTCTACGGGTCGATGGACGGTGCGAGTAAGTTCGTTCGCGGTGATGCCATCGCCGGCATTCTGATTATGGTGATTAACGTTGTGGGCGGTCTGCTGGTGGGCGTGCTGCAACACGGGATGACCATGGGACATGCAGCGGAAAGCTATACCCTGCTGACTATCGGTGATGGTCTGGTGGCGCAGATCCCGGCACTGGTGATCTCAACTGCAGCGGGTGTCATCGTCACCCGCGTCAGTACCGATCAGGACGTCGGCGAGCAGATGGTCGGGCAGTTGTTCAGCAACCCCAGCGTGATGTTACTCAGCGCCGCGGTACTGGGTCTGTTGGGCCTGGTGCCGGGCATGCCAAACCTTGTCTTCCTGATGTTTACCGCTGCGCTGCTCGGACTGGCCTGGTGGATCCGGGGCCGTGAACAGAAGGCACCTGCCGAGCCACAGCCGACTAAAGTTCCGGAAAACAACTCGGTGGTGGAAGCCACCTGGAACGATGTGCAACTGGAAGACTCTCTCGGCATGGAAGTGGGTTATCGCCTGATCCCGATGGTCGATTTTCAGCAGGACGGTGAATTGCTGGGGCGTATCCGCAGTATCCGTAAAAAGTTTGCCCAGGACATGGGCTTTCTGCCGCCGGTGGTACACATCCGCGACAATATGGATCTGCAACCGGCGCATTATCGCATTCTGATGAAAGGGGTGGAGATTGGCAGCGGTGACGCCTATCCGGGGCGTTGGCTGGCGATCAACCCGGGTACGGCGGCGGGCACATTACCGGGCGAGCAGACGGTTGACCCGGCATTTGGTCTGGACGCGATCTGGATCGAAAGCGCCTTAAAAGAGCAGGCGCAGATTCAGGGCTTTACCGTGGTGGAAGCCAGTACCGTGGTCGCCACGCATCTGAACCACCTGATTGGTCAGTACGCGGCGGAACTGTTCGGTCGTCAGGAGGCGCAGCAACTGCTGGATCGCGTGTCGCAGGAGATGCCGAAGCTGACCGAAGATTTAGTGCCTGGTGTGGTGACCCTGACCACGCTTCATAAAGTGTTGCAGAACCTGCTGGACGAAAAAGTACCGATTCGCGATATGCGTACCATTCTGGAAACGCTGGCGGAACATGCGCCGCTGCAGAGCGATCCGCATGAACTCACGGCGGTGGTCCGCGTGGCGCTCGGGCGGGCTATCACTCAGCAGTGGTTCCCGGGCAACCATGAGGTCAGCGTGATTGGCCTCGACACGGCGCTGGAACGTCTGCTGTTGCAGGCGCTACAGGGCGGTGGTGGACTGGAGCCGGGCCTTGCCGACCGTCTGTTGGCGCAAACCCAGGAGGCGTTGTCCCGCCAGGAGATGCTGGGTGCGCCACCGGTGCTGTTGGTGAACCACGCGTTGCGTCCACTGCTGTCGCGCTTCCTGCGTCGCAGTCTGCCGCAACTGGTCGTGCTGTCGAACATGGAACTGTCCGATAACCGTAACATCCGCATGACGGCGACCATTGGAGGTAAATAATGCGCAAATTTCTTTGGTTGTTACTTTTCCCGCTGGCGGCACAGGCTGCCGGGGAAGGGGCGTGGCAGGCCAGCAGTATCGGCATTACCCTGAACCATCGTGGAGTGTCGGCCTCGTCGGCACCGCTTTCATCCAGCCAGCCCGTCTCCGGTCTGATGACGCTGGTTGCCTGGCGGTATGAGCTGAATGGCCCGACGCCTGCCGGTTTACGGGTGCGCTTATGCTCCCAATCCCGCTGTGTGGAGATAGAAGGGCAGAGCGGCACCACGCTGGCATTTAGCAATGTTCCCGCCGTTGAACCGCTGCGTTTCATCTGGGAGGTCCCCGGTGGCGGTCGTTTAATCCCCGCACTGAAAGTTCAGAGCAATCAGGTGATTGTGAACTATCGATAACCGGCATTCTCCTCATCAGGCAGCGGCGTAAACTGCTGCCTGACTCGCATTTTTGACCTCACCTTTTGATTGAAAAGAAACGCTGTTTTATAAATCGGTGACACGTGTTGCCGGTCTCTTTGCGTTTTTGCCAGTTCACACCCGCAGGTGGCAAAAACGCAAAGGTATCCCACTTTGTAAGCTTCTACTGTAGCCGTGTAAGTACTCCCTTTGGCGCAGCCAACCGGCCGGGAGTCCCCCAACCATTTGCAGGGTTAACGGCAATGAAAACACGTAAAATCGGATTGCTGAATTATTTCGCCTATGGCTCAGGCGATTTCCTCGGTGCAGGCACCACGGCGCTCACGGCTGCCTGGCTGCTTTATTTCTATACGACGTTCTGCGGACTTTCCCCCATCGAAGCGACCTTTATTTTTGCGGCTGCAAGGGTGTTGGATGCCGTTGTCAGTCCGCTGATGGGCTTTTTAACCGACAACTTCGGTTCCACCTGGCTCGGTAAGCGCTTTGGCCGGCGTAAATTCTTTATCTTGCTGGGGATCCCGTGCGTATTCAGCTATTCGCTGATGTGGGTAGGGGATATGAGCTTCTGGTATTACCTGCTGACTTATCTGCTGTTTGATATCGTCTATACCATGATCCTGGTACCTTACGAGACGCTGGTACCGGAGATGACCGATGATTTCAAACAGAAAACCAAGTTTTCCGGCGCGCGTATCGGTATGGCGCAAATGTCCGCCATTCTGGCCTCTTTCCTGCCCGGCATTTTGCTAACCGCGTTTGGCAAGGACAACCCGATCTCCTTCTTTTATGCCAGCCTGGTGTTCTCGGTACTGTGTGCACTGATGCTGACTTTTGTCTGGTTCTTTACCTGGGAACGTCCGCGTGAAGAGTGGACGGAAGCGGCGCTGCGAGCGGAAGAAGAGAAAAAGAGTCTGACCTTCAACCAGAGCATGAACCGCCTGTTTGTCGAGTTAAGTTCTACCCTGCGGATCAAGATTTTCCGTCAGCATCTGGGAATGTACCTCGGCGGTTATATCGCGCAGGATGTGTTCAACGCGGTCTTCACTTACTACGTGGTGTTTGTTCTGATGCAGGAAGCATCAATGGCGTCGACACTGCTCGGCACGATGGCGATCTTCCAGTTTATTGCCGTTATCGCGATGATCCCGCTGTGCATCCGCTTTGGACCCGCGCCTTCCTATCGGATGGTGGTGGTGTTGTTTGGTTTGAGTTCACTCTCTTATGCCGTGCTTTACTACGCCGGATTGAGCGACGTCTATTCCCTGTTGCTGTTGGTTTCTGCGATAGCGGGCCTGGGGCGTGGCGGGATCAACTACGTGCCGTGGAATACTTACACCTACATTGCGGATGTGGATGAAGTCATTACCGGTCAGCGTCGTGAAGGGATCTTCGCCGGGATTATGACCCTGACGCGTAAAGCGTCGCAGGCAGGGGCGGTAATGCTGGTCGGGATTGTCATGCAGATGTCGGGCTTTGTCTCCGGGCAGAGCACGCAACCCGAAGCGGTCAGCCATACTATTCTGCTGATCCTCAGTTGCGGTACGCTGCTGGTGCTGGCCTGCGGCTTCCTGGTCTCCCTGCGCTTCAAACTGAATTTACACACCCACAGTACGCTGCGTGAAGAGACAGTGAAAATGCGTGAATCCGATCGTGCAATGCCGGAAAGCATAACCCCACAGGCTCGCGCCACCGTCGAGATGCTCGCCGGACTGCCGTATGAGTCGCTTTGGGGTAACAACAACATTGGTTATCTGAATCGTAATAAACCTGCGGCCCCTTCACTGAAGCAGGCAGCGATATTGAATTCGACTTACAACAGAGGTTAACGATATGAAGGTTTGGCCTGTCAAACAGAGCCCGTTACTGCGTCAGCCGGAACGTTTTATCTCCCGGGAGGAGCTGAAAGCGTTAATTCAGACCGTGACGAACAATCTGGTGAACATTAAGGACGAGACGGGACAATTTCTGCTGCGCCTCGACGATGGCCGCGTGATTGACACCAAGGGCTGGGCAGGGTGGGAATGGACGCACGGCGTCGGACTGTACGGGATGTATCAGTACTACCAGCAGACCGGCGATGAAACGATGCGCGACATCATCGACAACTGGTTCACCGACCGCTTTGCCGAAGGGGCAACGACCAAAAACGTCAACACGATGGCACCCTTCCTGACTCTGGCGTATCGCTATGAAGAGACGCGTAATCCGGCTTATCTGCCGTGGCTTGACGCGTGGGCGGAATGGGCAATGTATGAGATGCCGCGTACCGATCACGGCGGTATGCAGCACATCACGCTGGCGGAAGAGAATCATCAGCAGATGTGGGATGACACGTTGATGATGACGGTACTGCCGCTGGCGAAAATCGGTAAGTTGCTTGAGCGTCCAGAATATGTGGAAGAGGCGACCTATCAGTTTCTGCTGCACGTACAGAATCTGATGGACCGGGAGACCGGCCTGTGGTTCCACGGCTGGAATTACGACGGACATCATAACTTTGCCAGTGCCCGCTGGGCGCGCGGCAATAGCTGGCTGACTATCGTTATCCCGGACTTCCTCGAGCTGGTGGATTTGCCGCAAAACAACGCCGTACGCCGCTATCTGGTGCAGGTGCTGAATGCGCAGATTGCCGCGTTGGCGAACTGCCAGGATGAGAGCGGGCTGTGGCACACGCTGCTTGACGATCCACACTCCTACCTGGAAGCCTCCGCTACCGCAGGGTTCGCCTACGGGATTCTAAAAGCGGTGCGTAAGCGCTATGTCAGTGCGGAGTATGCCGACGTGGCGGAAAAAGCGATTCGTGGCATTGTGCGGAATATTTCACCGCAAGGGGAGTTGCTGCAAACTTCTTTTGGCACGGGAATGGGGCATGATCTCGACTTCTATCGGGCCATTCCGTTGACGTCTATGCCCTACGGCCAGGCGATGGCGATGCTGTGTCTGACGGAGTATTTGCGCAAGTATTTTTGATTGCTCAGGCAGGATAATGCCTTCAAAGGGTATGCCTGATGCGCTTTGCTTATCAGGCCTACGGGATCCTGCGGCTTCTGGAACAGTGTAGGCCTGATAAGGCGTAGCCGCATCAGGTAATCCCGGCTGTTAAGGCCTCAAAAAAACAAAACCCGGCTTTCGCCGGGTTTTTTCATCGCTAAGCGCGTATTACATCCGTTCTACGGTTTCGATTCCCAGGGTATCCAGACCGAGCTTTAACGTTTTTGCCGTCAGTAGCGCCAGTTTCAGGCGGCTATTACGGACGTCTTCATTTTCTGCGCTCAGAATTGGGCAGTGCTCGTAGAAGCCGGAGAACAGACCGGCGACGTCATACAGATATGCGCACATCACATGCGGCGTTCCTTCACGTGCGACCACGGTCAGGGTCTCTTCGAACTGCAGAAGACGGGCAGCCAGTTGCGCTTCGCGATCTTCGCTGAGCTGTACCTTCGCGTTCACCAGGTCTTTTTCATCCAGGCCAGACTTACGGAATACCGACAGCACACGGGTGTAGGCGTACTGCATGTATGGCGCAGTGTTACCTTCGAACGCCAACATGTTGTCCCAGTCGAAGATGTAGTCGGTAGTACGGTTTTTGGACAAATCAGCATATTTCACCGCGCCAATACCGACGGCGTTAGCCAGTTTTTCCAGTTCGTCCGCCGGCATATCCGGGTTCTTCTCACTCACCAGGCGACGGGCGCGTTCCAGCGCTTCGTCCAGCAGGTCAGCCAGTTTCACGGTGCCACCCGCGCGGGTTTTGAACGGTTTGCCGTCTTTACCCAGCATCATGCCGAACATGTGGTGTTCCAGCGGCACGGAGTCCGGCACATAACCGGCTTTACGCACGATGGTCCACGCCTGCATCAGATGCTGGTGCTGACGAGAGTCGATGTAATAGAGCACGCGATCGGCATGCAGCGTCTCATAACGGTACTTGGCGCAGGCAATATCGGTGGTGGTGTACAGATAACCGCCATCTTTCTTCTGAATGATGACCCCCATCGGTTCACCTTCCTTGTTTTTATACTCATCAAGGAATACTACGGTGGCGCCTTCGCTTTCGACGGCCAGACCTTTGGCTTTCAGATCGGCAACAATCCCCGGCAGCATCGGGTTGTACAGACTTTCGCCCATCACATCGTCGCGGGTCAGGGTCACGTTCAGACGGTCATAGGTGATCTGGTTCTGGGACATAGTGATGTCGACCAGTTTGCGCCACATTTGCAGGAAGTATTCGTCGCCACCCTGCAGTTTCACCACGTAGCTACGTGCGCGCTCGGCGAAGGCTTCGTCTTCGTCGTAGTGTTTTTTGGCTTCACGATAGAAATCTTCGAGATCCGCCAGCGCCATTTCACCGGCGTTTTCCTGCTGCTGTTTTTCCAGATACGCAATCAGCATCCCGAACTGGGTGCCCCAGTCGCCGACGTGGTTGGCACGAATCACATGGTGGCCGAGGAACTCAAGGGTACGCACGGCGGCATCACCGATGATGGTGGAACGCAGATGGCCGACGTGCATCTCTTTCGCCACGTTCGGCGCGGAGTAATCGATAACCACCGTCTGCTTCGCCGGTTTTGCCACGCCGAGACGATCGGAGGTTAGCGCCTGTTCCACGTGTTCCGCCAGGAACGCCGGGGCGAGGAAAATATTGATAAAGCCAGGGCCCGCGATTTCAACTTTGCTGGCGATACCGTTCAGATCCAGATGAGTCAGCACCTGCTCAGCCAGTTGTCGCGGAGCCATACCCAGTTTTTTGGCCACTGCCATCATGCCGTTGGCCTGATAGTCGCCGAACTGTACTTTTGCTGACTGACGAACCTGCGGTTCGCAATCTGCAGGCGCACCTGCAGCAATCATGGCCTGACTGACTTTTTCTGAGAGAAGAGCCTGAATATTCACCGGAATACCTTACGTTGATGAAGCGGGTTGATGTTTACCGCACCAGTTAAAGAATTAAGGGCGGGAGTATACTGCAAATGCCCCCCTGCGTCAGCACTGCACCGCCGCAAGCGCGGGCAGAAAATAAGCGTTAAAGGAGTGCATAAGCATGCATACTGCAAATCCTGCAATCTACGGTTGGTTGCGAGAGGCCAACAGAGTAAATTAGCGGCTTTGAACACCGATATGAGCTTTTATTATGGCGAACTGGCAGACCATTGACGAACTGCATGATATTTCCGCAGATTTACCGCGATTCACTCAGGCGTTCACAGAACTTTCCACTCGCCTCGGTCTGGATGTTGCACCGCTTGAGGCCGATCACATTTCTTTGCGCTGTCACCAGAATGCCACTGCCGAACGCTGGCGTCGCGGGTTTGAACACTGTGGCGAGCTGCTGTCGGAAAATACCATCAACGGCAGACCGATTTGTCTGTTCAAACTGCATGAGCCGGTGTGCGTCGCGCACTGGCGCTTTAGCATTGTGGAACTGCCGTGGCCCGGGGAAAAGCGATATCCTCATGAAGGGTGGGAGCACATTGAGATTGTCCTGCCGGGCTCTCCTGAAACCCTGAATGCCCGCGCGCTGGCGCTGCTTTCGGATGATGGACTGAGCCAGCCGGGCATTTTTGTGAAAACCAGTTCGCCGAAAGGGGAACACGAACGTCTGCCGAACCCGACGCTGGCGGTCACTGACGGCAAGGTGACCGTCAAATTCCACCCGTGGTCGATTGAGGCGATTGTCGCCAGCGAACAGCAACAGGAGTGAATATGACATTGCTGGAAATCTGTTGTTACAGCATGGAGTGTGCGCTCACGGCGCAGCAAAACGGTGCGGACCGCATTGAACTGTGCGCCGCGCCAAAAGAAGGGGGCTTAACGCCATCACTGGGTGTACTGCGCTCGGTGCGTCAGGTGGTGACGATTCCGGTGCATCCGATCATTCGTCCGCGCGGTGGGGATTTTTGTTATACCGACGGTGAGTTCGCGGCGATGCTGGACGATGTACGGACCGCGCGCGAACTGGGTTTTCCCGGACTGGTGACGGGGATTCTAGATCCTGACGGCCATGTCGATATGCCACGCATGCGGCAAATTATGGACGCGGCGGGTCCGCTGGCGGTGACCTTTCATCGCGCCTTTGATATGTGTGCTAATCCGTTAAATGCGCTAAATAATCTTGCGGAATTGGGTGTCGCCAGAGTGCTGACGTCGGGGCAAAAATCGGACGCACTGCAAGGTTTAGCAAATATTATGGAACTTATTGCTCAACCCGGTGCTCCAATCATTATGGCCGGAGCGGGGGTTCGTGCAGAAAACCTGTTGCGTTTCCTGGATGCCGGGGTACGGGAAGTACACAGCTCCGCCGGAACCTTGCTGGTTTCACCCATGCGCTATCGCAATCCGGGTTTGTCGATGTCGACAGACAAGCAAGCGGATGAATATTCCCGCTATGCGGTAGACGGCAAGTCGGTTGCTGAAATGAAAGGAATCATTGTTCGCCATCAGGCCAAATGATTTTTACCGTTGCATCATGTCGCCCAATATGATGCTTGCTCGTACCAGGCCCCTGCCCATTCAACAGGGGCCTTTTTTTATGCAAAATTTGGCTGATGAATGACGTTGTAGGCCGGGCAAGCGAAGCGCCCCCGGCAAAATGCCGGATGCGACTAATGCCTTATCCGGCCTACGACTCACAACATCACGGTTTACGCGCAATTAATACGGCACGCAATGGGGCGGGGTAGCCTTCGATGGTTTTGCTGTGATCGTTCGGGTCGAGGAAATCGGCCAGCGACTCGGTGACCATCCACTCGGTACGACGTTGCTCTTCCGTTGACGTCACACAGACGTCGGCAATACGAACATCAACGAAGCCGCATTTTTCCAGCCAGTTTTTCAGCGCCAGCGCGGAAGGAATAAAATAGACGTTACGCATCTGTGCGTAGCGATCGCCCGGCACCAGCACGGTGTTTTCGTCGCCTTCCACTACCAGCGTTTCGAGCACCAGTTCACCGTCTTTCACCAGTTGATCTTTCAACTGCCAGAGGTGTTCCAGTGGGGAGCGGCGATGGTAAAGCACACCCATCGAGAAGACGGTATCGAACGCATTCAGTGCCGGCAGTTGTTCTATGCCCAGCGGCAGCAGATGCGCACGCTGATCGTTACCTAACAGTTTACGTACCGCTTCAAACTGGCACAGGAACAACTGTGTCGGGTCAATGCCGACGGCCAGATGCGCCCCCGCGCCAATCATGCGCCACATGTGGTAGCCGCTGCCGCAGCCGACATCCAGAATCGTGCGACCGGTCAGATCCGACAGATGCGGCAGCACGCGATCCCATTTCCAGTCGGAGCGCCATTCGGTATCAATGTTCACGCCATACAGCGAGTACGGCCCTTTACGCCATGGCATCAGATTTCGCATCAGGGTATCGATACGCTTGATCTGCCCCGGGCTCAGCGGCGCTTCACTTTCCGCCGTCACGCTGTGCAATAAATCCAGTCGGTACGGCGTCAGTTCCGGCAGAAATTCCACCGCGTTTGACCACTGTTTAAACAGACCGTGCTGATCGCGCTGCCAGGCGGCAATCTGCGCGGGCAGCGTTTCCAGCCAGTGGGCAAGATGATTTTTAGCAATCAGCTGATAGAAGTTACCAAAGTCGATCATGCGTTCGCCCCGGCTTTCAACGCCACCAGTGAGCCAAAGTTAAAGCACTGGAACCACAGTTCGCTGTGCTCAAAACCGGCCTGACGCAGACGCGCTTTATGGGTTTCGACCGAATCGGTCAGCATCACGTTTTCCAGCATGCTGCGCTTCTGGCTGATCTCCAGTTCGCTGTAGCCGTTGGCCCGCTTGAAGTCGTGGTGCATGTTGAACAGCAGTTCGCCGACTTTTGCATCTTCAAAGCTGAATTTTTCCGACAACACCAGCGCACCGCCCGGATTGAGCCCCTGATAAATCTTATCCAACAACGCCTGGCGCTCAGGTGGCTCAAGGAATTGCAGGGTAAAATTCAGTACCACCATTGAGGCGTTCTCGATGGTTATCGTGCGAATGTCGCCTTCAACGACCTCAACCGGCGTTGGAGCTTTATAAGCGTCGATATGACGGCGGCAGCGTTCGATCATCGCCGGGGAGTTATCAACGGCGATAATTTTGCAGTTTTCATGATGAATATTGCGACGCACTGAGAGCGTCGCCGCACCCAACGAACAGCCCAGGTCGTAGACCTGCGTATCCGGCTGTACAAAGCGCTCGGCAAGCATGCCAATCATCGAAATGATATTGGAATAGCCGGGGACAGAGCGCTGGATCATATCCGGGAAGACTTCGGCTACCCGTTCATCGAAGGTCCAGTCGCCCAGGCTGGCGATAGGCGCAGAAAAAAGCGTGTCGCGGTGAGACATAACGTAAAAATCCGGGAAAAATAAAGTGGCGTATTGTGCGCTAATGCAGGGAGAAAACCAACTCCCACGGCATATACCAAAGGTTCGCCAGCACCATCAGCAATAATGCACACCAGGTGGCGCTCATACCGGAGCGACGCCAGCGGAACAGACGGTGGTGGAAACCGTAATAATGCATCAGCCGACCCACAAGCAGAATAATGCCGCAAAGATGCACCATCCAGGTTTCTGCGCCGTTCATTTCCATAAACAGCAGCAGCACTAGCGCGACGGGAATATATTCCACCGCATTACCATGAATGCGGATGGCGGTCTGGAGTTCGCTGAAACCGCCGTCGCCATAGGCTACGCGGTATTGCATCCGCAGACGGACAACGTCAAAAGAAAACTTCATCAACAGTAACGCACCCAAAACGGCATACAGCGCGCTTACCATACAAACTCCCTTTAAAATGGCTGATGGCACTGTCTATGATAGGTGGCAATTTCAGAAAAGAGAAGATTGCTGTGGAATGGACGGAGCAGTTCCGATGTCCGGCAGAGCATCGCGTAAGTCCTGCCAGAGGGTGTCGACCAGTTCCGGAGCCTGTGCGATATCCGGGGTATGCAAAAAGATATACGGTGTAGTGGTCTGCTCCCAGAGCGGTATTTTTTGTAGCCAGGCCGCAAAAAACGCCTGGTTTTGTCGCATGTCATCGCTGCCGATAAAACGCACCAGTGGATGATTCGCGGTGACCACCGCGTGCACTGGCAACTTCGGTTTCTTGCGCTGGGCGTCGCGGATGGCTTCATTGTGCGCACAGGCCGCGTGTACCGGACGGCTGTCGAGGATCACCCGATTCACCCCGCGCTGATGCAATCCGCTATTGAGTTGCTTTTCAGCGTCACCTTTAGCGAAAAACGCAGGGTGGCGCACTTCGACGCCGTAGGTAAACGTCTGCGGTAAGGCATCGAGAAAATGCCAGAGGGCAGGGAGGTCGCGCGGGCCAAAGGTGGCGGGCAATTGCAGCCAGTACTGGCCGATGCGGGTTTCCAGCGGCGACATCCGGGTCAGGAATTCGTGGCGCAGATCATCACAATTGCGCAAAGCTGCCTGATGGGAAATGGTCGCCGGAAATTTAAAACAGAAGCGAAACGCATCCGTCGTTTGTGCATACCAGCGTGCCACAATCTCCGCTTTGGGCAGTGCGTACAGCGTGGTATTCCCCTCCACGCAGTTAAAGTGGCGGGCATACTCTTCAAGACCCGTAATGCCAAGACGCACCCATTTCGGGTGCGACCATTGCGGCAGACCAATGTAGATCATAAGGCGTTGACGATCTCTTCTGCACTGCGCACGCGCGCAATGCGGGGGAAGATGTGCGTCAGGCTGTTTTGATGCTGGTCTGCGCTGGCGGCGCTACAGGCGTCTTCGGCAATCACCAGGCTAAAACCCAGTTCCCAGGCGTTACGCGCGGTAGACTCGACGCCGATATTGGTCGAAATTCCGCACAGCACGATGGTGTCGATACCGCGACGGCGTAACTGAAGCTCGAGATCCGTACCATAGAATGCGCCCCACTGGCGTTTGGTGACTTCCAGATCGCTGTCGGCTTTGCCCAGCGCCGGCGGATATGACCACCAGTTTTCCGGCAGCGCTTTGGCCGGCGCCTGGGCGTCAACGGGTTGTTTGAGCGCTTCGGCGTAATCATCAGACCAGCCTACGCGGACCATCACCACCGGGGAGCCGTTAGCACGAAATGTCTGTGCCAGCAGGGCGGCGCGCGCCACCACGTCATTGGCAGAATGAGGGCCGCCGGCGAAGGGCAGGATCCCTTCCTGCAGGTCAATAATGACCAGGGCTGTCGTTTTTGCGTTCAGTTGTAACATGATAACTCCCGTCAAAAATCAAAATTCCGTTACACCTTAATCGCGATTGGGTGTGTAAGGAGCGACAATTTTTGTTATTTTTTGTGAGAATACGCAATGCCCGTCCAGGAAACAGGCGTACAGTCAGTACCGGACGTAGAGTCTCTCCCAGTAAGCGTAATTGTTGCCGCCAGTTTGCCCGCGGACTGTGTGGAACAACCGCAGCGTACAAGAGTACGTGAGGATTGTGAGCACTGCCCAGGGACAAAATGGCAAAAAAGATAGCCTACTGGGATAGGCTCTTATCGTGCGGCTGAATTTCCAGTATAATGGCCGCCTTTTTTCATTCAGTTGTGACATACAGTTAAAGCTGCGACATCGTGGCCTGCGTGGCAGGCGACAATCCGCCTGCGGCTAATTAAGGGATATCTCATGCGTACAGAATATTGCGGACAGCTCCGTTTGTCCCACGTGGGGCAGCAGGTGACTCTGTGTGGTTGGGTCAACCGTCGTCGTGATCTTGGTAGCCTGATCTTCATCGACATGCGCGATCGCGAAGGTATCGTGCAGGTGTTTTTCGATCCGGATCGTGCGGACGCGTTAAAGCTGGCCTCTGAACTGCGTAATGAGTTCTGCATCCAGGTAACGGGCACTGTGCGTGCGCGTGACGAGAAAAACGTCAACAGCGAGATGGCAACCGGTGAAATTGAAGTGCTGGCCTCTTCGCTGACGATCATCAACCGTGCAGAATCACTGCCGCTTGACTCTAACCACGTGAACACCGAAGAAGCGCGTCTGAAGTACCGCTATCTGGATCTGCGTCGCCCGGAAATGGCTCAGCGCCTGAAAACCCGCGCAAAGATCACAAGCCTGGTACGTCGCTTTATGGACGATCACGGTTTCCTCGATATCGAAACCCCGATGTTGACCAAAGCCACGCCGGAAGGCGCGCGTGACTATCTGGTTCCTTCGCGTGTACACAAAGGCAAATTTTACGCGCTGCCGCAGTCACCGCAGCTGTTCAAACAGCTGCTGATGATGTCCGGTTTTGACCGCTACTATCAGATTGTTAAATGCTTCCGCGACGAAGACCTGCGTGCTGACCGTCAGCCAGAATTCACCCAGATCGATGTGGAAACCTCCTTCATGACCGCCGAACAGGTGCGTGAAGTGATGGAAGCGCTGGTGCGTAGCCTGTGGAATGATGTGAAAGGCGTGGAACTGGGTGACTTCCCGGTAATGACCTTTGCCGAAGCCGAACGTCGTTACGGCTCTGACAAACCGGACCTGCGTAACCCGATGGAACTGGTAGACGTTGCCGACCTGTTAAAGGCCGTTGAGTTTGCCGTGTTCTCTGGCCCGGCGAACGATCCGAAAGGTCGCGTTGCGGCGCTGCGCGTACCGGGAGGTGCCGCACTGAGCCGTAAGCAGATCGACGACTACGGTAACTTCATTAAGATCTACGGCGCGAAAGGGCTGGCTTACATCAAAGTCACCGAGCGGGCGAAAGGTCTGGAAGGCATCAACAGCCCGGTGGCGAAATTCCTCAACGCGGAAATCGTGGAATCGATCCTTGAGCGCACTGGCGCGCAAGACGGCGATATAATTTTCTTCGGTGCGGATAACAAGAAAGTGGTTGCCGACGCGCTGGGCGCGCTGCGTCTGAAACTGGGTAAAGACCTGGGTCTGACTGACGAAACGAAATGGGCGCCGCTGTGGGTCATCGACTTCCCAATGTTTGAAGACGACGGCGAAGGTGGCCTGACCGCGATGCACCATCCGTTCACCTCACCGAAAGACATGACAGCGGCAGAACTGAAAGCGGCACCGGAAGACGCGGTGGCGAATGCCTACGATATGGTTATCAACGGCTACGAAGTCGGTGGTGGTTCCGTGCGTATTCACAGCGGTGAAATGCAGCAGACGGTGTTTGGCATTCTGGGCATCAATGAACAGGAACAGCGTGAGAAGTTTGGCTTCCTGCTCGATGCGCTGAAATACGGTACGCCGCCGCACGCCGGTCTGGCATTCGGTCTTGACCGTTTGACCATGCTGCTGACCGGCACTGATAATATTCGTGACGTTATCGCCTTCCCGAAAACCACCGCTGCGGCGTGTCTGATGACCGAAGCGCCGAGCGTCGCTAACCCAACAGCACTGGCTGAACTGGGTATCGACGTGGTGAAGAAGTACAATAAAGAGTCTTTGGAGAACGAATAAGATGACATTCAAGCGTCCTGTTTCAGTCCTGGTTGTGATCTTTACCCAGGACACGAAACGGGTGCTGATGTTACAGCGACGCGACGATCCTGAATTCTGGCAGTCGGTTACCGGCAGTGTGGAAGAGGGAGAGACCGCGTCGCAGGCCGCCATGCGCGAAGTAAAGGAAGAGGTCGCCATTGACGTTGCGGCTGAGCAACTGACCTTAATTGACTGTCAGCGCACGGTGGAGTTTGAGATTTTTTCTCATTTACGTCATCGCTATGCACCGGGTGTGGTGCGCAATACGGAATCCTGGTTCTGCCTTGCGCTGCCGCACGAACGTCAGATCGTTTTTAGCGAACATCTGGCTTACCAGTGGCTTGATGCGCCCGCTGCGGCAGCGCTCACCAAGTCATGGAGCAACCGGCAGGCGATTGAAGAATCTGTGATTAACATCGCCTGAGAGGGCATGCTTTTTTGAGGAAATATTTATGGCAGGTCATAGTAAATGGGCCAACACCAGACACCGTAAAGCAGCGCAGGATGCGAAGCGTGGCAAAATCTTCACCAAGATCATTCGTGAGCTGGTGACAGCGGCCAAACTGGGCGGCGGCGATCCGGATGCAAACCCGCGTCTGCGTGCGGCTGTCGACAAAGCGCTGGCTAACAACATGACCCGTGACACGCTGAACCGTGCAATCGCACGCGGCGTGGGCGGTGATGATGATGCGAACATGGAAACCATTATCTATGAAGGTTACGGTCCTGGCGGCACAGCGGTGATGATTGAATGCCTGTCTGACAACCGTAATCGTACCGTTGCCGAAGTGCGTCATGCCTTCAGCAAAACCGGGGGTAACCTGGGCACGGATGGTTCTGTTTCCTACCTGTTCAGCAAAAAAGGTGTGATCTCCTTCGAGAAAGGGGATGAAGACGTGATCATGGAAGCGGCGCTGGAAGCGGGCGCTGAAGACGTTGTGACCTTTGATGATGGCGCGATTGACGTCTACACGGCATGGGAAGAGATGGGTAAAGTGCGAGATGCACTGGAAGCCGCCGGTCTGAAAGCCGACAGTTCTGAAGTCTCTATGATCCCGTCGACCAAAGCGGAGATGGATGCGGAAACCGCACCAAAACTGATGCGTCTGATCGACATGCTGGAAGACTGTGACGACGTGCAGGAAGTCTATCACAACGGTGAAATCTCTGATGAGGTTGCCGCTACATTAGAATGATGTGGCTTAATTCCGTTACAACCGGAGGTGCGTGATGTCCATCATTCTCGGTATTGATCCGGGCTCCCGCATCACCGGTTACGGCGTGATACGTCAGGTCGGCAGACAGCTGACGTATCTCGGCAGCGGCTGCATTCGTACCAAAGTCGACGATCTTCCGTCGCGCCTTAAGCTGATTTATGCCGGTGTGACGGAAATCATCACCCAGTTTCAGCCCGACTACTTTGCCATCGAGCAGGTGTTTATGGCGAAGAACGCCGATTCTGCGCTCAAACTGGGGCAGGCGCGAGGGGTGGCGATTGTGGCTGCGGTTAACCAGGAACTGCCTGTATTTGAGTACGCGGCACGTCAGGTCAAGCAGACGGTGGTTGGCATTGGTAGCGCAGAGAAAAGTCAGGTGCAGCACATGGTGCGAACCTTGCTGAAACTGCCGGCCAATCCGCAGGCAGATGCGGCAGATGCGCTGGCCATCGCCATTACCCACTGCCACGTCAGTCAGAATGCGATGCAAGTGAGCGAATCGCGCCTCAATCTTGCGCGAGGTCGCTTGCGATAATGACAAATGAGGCTGGATATCTATCCAGCCTTTTTTTATGATACAGCTTTACTTTCGGCCCAACGCAGGAGCGTAACGTGATAGGCAGACTCAGAGGCATCATTCTGGAAAAACAACCCCCGCTGGTGTTACTCGAAGTGGGCGGCGTCGGCTATGAAGTGCATATGCCAATGACCTGTTTTTATGAGCTCCCGGAATCCGGAAAAGAAGCCGTTGTCTTTACCCACTTTGTGGTTCGCGAAGACGCACAGCTGCTGTACGGCTTTAACAATAAGCAAGAGCGCACGTTGTTTAAAGAACTCATCAAAACCAACGGCGTCGGGCCTAAACTGGCGCTGGCGATCCTGTCCGGGATGTCCGCGCAGCAGTTCGTCAACGCTGTCGAACGCGAAGAACTGGGCGCGCTGGTCAAGCTGCCTGGGATCGGCAAAAAAACGGCCGAACGACTGATTGTCGAAATGAAAGACCGCTTCAAAGGTCTGCATGGCGATCTCTTTACGCCAGCCGCTGATCTGGTGCTGACCTCACCGGCGAGCCCGGCGACGGAAGATGCTGAACAGGAAGCGGTTGCGGCGCTGGTAGCGCTGGGCTATAAACCACAGGAAGCCAGCCGCATGGTGAGCAAAATCGCTCGCCCGGATGCCAGCAGTGAAACACTGATCCGCGAAGCCCTGCGCGCCGCGTTATGAGGTAAAGGATGATAGAAGCAGATCGCCTGATTTCGGCAGGTGCGACCCTTACAGAAGAGGTCGCCGATCGCGCCATTCGCCCGAAATTACTTGAAGAGTATATCGGTCAACCGCAGGTGCGTTCGCAGATGGAGATTTTCATCCAGGCGGCAAAACTACGGGGTGATGCGCTCGATCACCTGCTGATTTTTGGTCCTCCCGGACTGGGGAAAACCACGCTTGCCAACATTGTTGCCAATGAAATGGGCGTCAATCTGCGCACCACCTCCGGCCCGGTGCTTGAAAAAGCGGGCGATCTGGCCGCGATGCTGACCAACCTTGAACCGCACGACGTACTGTTTATCGATGAGATCCATCGACTGTCACCGGTGGTGGAGGAAGTGCTCTATCCGGCGATGGAAGATTATCAGCTGGATATCATGATCGGCGAAGGGCCAGCGGCGCGCTCGATTAAAATCGATCTGCCGCCCTTTACTCTGATTGGCGCAACAACGCGAGCAGGCTCGCTGACCTCACCACTGCGCGATCGCTTCGGCATTGTGCAGCGTCTGGAGTTTTATCAGGTGCCGGATCTTCAGTATATCGTAGGGCGCAGCGCGCGCTTTATGGGACTGGAGATGAGCGATGAAGGGGCGCTGGAAGTGGCGCGTCGTGCGCGGGGTACGCCACGTATCGCCAACCGCCTGCTCAGACGCGTGCGGGATTTTGCCGAAGTGAAGCATGACGGCACCATTTCCGCCGATATTGCCGCGCAGGCGCTGGATATGCTGAACGTTGATGCTGAAGGGTTCGATTACATGGACCGCAAGCTACTGCTGGCGGTGATCGACAAATTCTTTGGCGGGCCGGTTGGGCTGGATAACCTGGCGGCAGCCATCGGTGAAGAGCGTGAAACGATTGAAGATGTGCTGGAACCGTATCTCATTCAACAAGGCTTTTTGCAGCGCACGCCGCGCGGAAGAATGGCGACAGTGCGCGCCTGGAACCACTTTGGCATTACGCCGCCGGAAATGCCCTGAGCGGGGTGTCGGATGGCGATGCTGGCGCATCTTATCCGACCTACAAAAACCGCGAAAAATGTGCGAACTGTAGGCCGGATAAGCGTAGCGTCATCCGGCATCCTTACTGGGTCTGCTTCTTCATCATGCTAAAGATAAACAGCAATGCAGCGCACAGCACCACTGACGGACCCGCAGGGGTATCGTAGAAGGCCGAGAAGGTCAGCCCGCCTGTAACCGCTATCATCCCAATCCCTACCGCGACGCCCGCCATCTGTTCCGGCGTACGGGCAAAACGACGCGCTGTGGCCGCCGGGATAATCAGCAACGAGGTAATGATCAGCGCTCCGACAAACTTCATCGCCACGCCAATGGTCAGGGCAGTGACCAGCATCAACAGCAACTTCACGCGCTGTAATTTCACGCCGTCAACAAACGCCAGATCGGGGCTGATGGTCAGTGACAACAAATTACGCCATTGCCAGAAGAGGATCGCCAGCACGATCACCACGCCAATGGCGATAGAGATCAAGTCGTCCGGCGTAACCGCCAGCAGATCGCCAAACAGATAGGCCATCAGATCCACGCGAATATTCGACATCAGGCTGACCACCACCAGGCCCAGCGACAGCGCACTGTGCGCCATAATGCCAAGCAGCGTATCGATGGCAAGGTGAGGACGCTTCTCCAGCCAGACCAGGCCTGCCGCCAGCATCAGCGTCACGGCAACGACCGCATAGAAAGGATTCACATCCAGCAACAGACCAAAGGCGACGCCAAGCAGAGAGGCATGCGCCAGCGTGTCGCCAAAATAGGACATCCGACGCCAGACGACAAACGAACCCAGTGGGCCCGCCGCGCAGGCCAGCATGATCCCGGCTAACCAGCCAGGCAATAATAATTCAATCATGAGTGACCATTTCCCCGGCGCAACACAATACGACCCTGCAGGTCGTGGCGATGATTATGATGATGACGGTAAATTCCCAGCTGCTCCGCGCCGCGAGGGCCGAACATTGAGATAAATTCCGGGTGCATGGAAACGATTTCAGGGGTGCCAGAACAGCAAATATGATGGTTCAGACACAACACTTCGTCGGTTTTTGCCATCACCAGATGCAGGTCATGGGACACCATCAGCACGGCGCAATCCAGTTCGCGACGTAACTGATCGATCAAGTCGTACAGCGCAACCTGACCGTTGACATCCACGCCCTGGGTGGGTTCATCAAGCACCAGAAGCTGCGGCTGATTGAGGAGCGCGCGCGCTAGCAGGACGCGCTGCGTCTCCCCTCCGGAGAGCTTTTGCATCGGCGCGTCAATCAGATGTCCGGCCTGCACGCGCTTCAGGGCTGGCAAAATGTCATCCTTCTTCGTCGCAGGATGCAGACGTAAGAAACGGCTGACGGTAAGCGGCAGGGTGGTATCGAGATACAATTTCTGCGGAACGTAGCCAATTCGCAGCTTGCCGTTACGCTTGATTACCCCTTCATCCGGGGCGACCAGTCCGAGAACGACGCGAACCAGCGTTGACTTCCCGGCACCATTTGGGCCGAGCAGCGTTAAAATTTTTCCGGGTCTCAGTTCGAGCGAAACGTCAGAAAGGACGCGGCGCTGACCGAAGGAGACCGAGACATTTTCCAGTGAAACTAAAGTCGTCATGTCAATTTTAGTCTTGCAGAAGTTATAGAATGTTATAATATCACATTTCTCACATTCATTACGATGATTGGTCGCATTATGTTACATAAAAATACGCTTCTTTTCGCTGCATTATCCGCCGCTCTTTGGGGCAGTGCAACACAGGCGGCAAATGCCGCTGTTGTTGCTTCTCTTAAGCCATTAGGGTTCATTGCTTCTGCCATTGCTGATGGCGTTACAGATACGCAAGTTTTACTTCCTGATGGAGCATCCGAGCATGACTATTCACTACGTCCATCTGACGTAAAACGCTTACAGGGCGCGGACTTAGTTGTCTGGATTGGGCCTGAGATGGAAGCGTTCATGGAAAAGTCCGTCAGCAACATTCCCGGGACGAAACAGGTAACGATTGCGCAACTCAAAGACGTGAAACCGTTGCTCATGAAAGGGGCTGACGATGATGATGATGAGCACGACCACGATCATGACCACGGTGAAAAAGGTGACGCACATCACCATCATGGTGATTACAACATGCATCTTTGGCTCTCCCCAGAGATAGCGCGGGCCTCAGCGGTTGCAATCCATGAAAAATTAGTGGAACTTATGCCGCAAAGTCGAGCCAAACTTGACGCCAACCTGAAGGATTTTGAGGCACAATTAGCCGCAACCGATAAGCAGGTCGGTAACGAGCTCGCACCGCTCAAGGGTAAAGGTTATTTCGTTTTTCATGACGCCTACGGCTATTACGAAAAACACTATGGACTCACTCCGCTGGGTCACTTCACCGTCAACCCTGAGATACAACCTGGTGCGCAGCGTTTACATGAAATAAGAACACAGTTGGTTGAGCAAAAAGCAACCTGCGTTTTTGCTGAGCCACAGTTCAGGCCAGCGGTCGTTGAAGCCGTTGCGAGAGGGACATCCGTTCGAATGGGAACGTTGGATCCCCTCGGGACAAACATCAAACTGGGTAAAACGAGCTATTCAGCGTTCTTGAACCAACTAGCGAACCAGTATGCGAGCTGCCTGAAAGGAGATTAATGAGGAAGTGATTACGTGCAACAGATAGCCCGCTCTGTCGCCCTGGCATTTAATAATCTGCCCAGACCCCATCGCGTTATGCTGGGGTCGCTTACTGTTCTGACACTGGCCGTCGCTGTCTGGCGGCCTTATGTTTATCACCCGGAATCCACCCCCATTGTTAAAACGATCGAACTGGAGAAGAGCGAAATTCGTTCACTGCTCCCGGAGGCCAGTGAGCCTATCGATCAGGCAGCACAGGAAGATGAAGCCATTCCTCAGGATGAGCTGGACGACAAAACCTCAGGGGAAGCGGGCGTTCATGAATATGTTGTTTCAACGGGCGATACCCTCAGCAGCATTCTGAATCAGTACGGCATTGATATGGGGGATATCACCCAACTTGCCGCGTCCGATAAAGAGCTGCGTAATCTGAAGATTGGTCAACAACTCTCCTGGACGCTGACCGCGGACGGCGATTTACAGCGTCTGACGTGGGAAATGTCGCGTCGCGAAACCCGTACCTATGATCGTACCGCGGCGAACGGCTTTAAGATGAGCTCGGAAACGCAGCAGGGTGACTGGGTAAACAGTCTGATGAAAGGCACCGTCGGCAACAGCTTTGTCGCCAGTGCGAAAGATGCCGGGCTGACCAGCGCGGAAATCAGCGCAGTGATCAAAGCGATGCAGTGGCAGATGGACTTCCGCAAACTGAAAAAAGGCGATGAGTTCTCTGTGCTGATGTCCCGTGAGATGCTGGACGGCAAGCGCGAGCAGAGCCAGTTGCTGGGTGTGCGTTTGCGTTCTGAAGGTAAAGATTACTACGCCGTTCGTGCCGAAGACGGTAAGTTCTATGACCGTAACGGTACCGGACTGGCGAAAGGGTTCCTGCGTTTCCCGACGGCAAAACAGTTCCGCATTTCGTCTAACTTCAACCCGCGTCGAACCAACCCGGTTACCGGGCGAGTCGCACCGCATCGGGGCGTGGACTTTGCGATGCCGCAGGGAACGCCGGTGCTGTCTGTCGGTGACGGTGAAGTGGTCGTGGCGAAGCGCAGTGGAGCGGCTGGCTATTATGTGGCGGTTCGCCATGGTCGTACCTACACCACGCGCTACATGCACTTACGTAAGCTGCTGGTGAAACCAGGACAAAAGGTTAAACGCGGCGATCGTATTGCGCTCTCCGGTAACACCGGACGCTCTACTGGCCCGCATCTGCACTATGAAGTCTGGATCAACCAGCAGGCGGTTAACCCGCTGACGGCGAAACTGCCGCGTACCGAAGGTCTGACCGGTAAAGATCGTACCGATTACCTGGCGCAGGTCAAAGAGGTTCTGCCGCAATTACGCTTCGATTAATCACCCGTAACGTTAAAGCCGGTATGCAATGCGTGTGCCGGCTTTTTTTATTTTGTGCACGGTAGGGTGCGCCGCTACACTATCATCAGATTTACTTTTTGCGTCATCAGGCACTGGATAAGCATGGAAACAAAAAAGAATAATAGTGAGTACATCCCTGAGTTTGAGAAATCCTTTCGCCATCCGCGCTACTGGGGCGCATGGCTGGGCGTCGCGGCGATGGCGGGTATCGCCTTAACGCCTGCGTCCTTTCGCGACCCGCTGCTGGCGAAAGTGGGCCGTTTTGCCGGACGTCTGGGCAAAAGCTCGCGTCGCCGGGCGCTGATTAACTTGTCCTTATGTTTTCCTGAACGTAGCGAAGCTGAGCGCGAAGCTATCGTCGATGAGATGTTTTCAACTGCGCCGCAGGCCATGGTGATGATGGCGGAACTGGCGATTCGCGGTCCGGAGAAAATTCAGTCGCGCGTTGACTGGGAAGGGCTTGAGATCATCGAGGAGATGCGCCGTAACAACGAGAAGGTGATCTTCCTGGTGCCACACGGCTGGGGCGTGGATATTCCTGCAATGCTAATGGCGTCTCAGGGCCAGAAGATGGCGGCGATGTTTCATAATCAGGGAAACCCGGTGTTTGATTACGTCTGGAACACGGTTCGACGCCGCTTTGGTGGTCGCCTGCATGCGCGTAATGACGGCATCAAACCATTTATTCAGTCTGTGCGTCAGGGTTACTGGGGATATTATCTGCCCGATCAGGATCATGGTCCTGAGCACAGCGAGTTTGTCGATTTCTTTGCCACCTATAAAGCGACGTTGCCGGCCATTGGACGACTGATGAAAGTGTGCCGGGCGCGCGTCATCCCACTGTTCCCGGTATATAACGGCGATACCCATCGACTGACGATTCAGGTGCGCCCACCAATGGACGACTTGCTGACCGCAGATGACAACACCATTGCCCGTCGAATGAACGAAGAGGTGGAAATTTTTGTTGGTCCGCATCCCGAGCAATATACCTGGATCCTGAAACTGCTGAAGACCCGTAAACCGGGTGAAATCCAGCCGTATAAGCGCAAAGATCTCTATCCCATCAAATAAAAAAAAGGCCTCTCGCATGAGAGGCCTTTTTGTACCAGCAGTCGATTACTCGACGGTCAGAATACGCGTGGTGTTGGTCGAACCGATGGTGCTCATCACGTCGCCTTGCGTCACGATCACCAGATCGCCGGACACCAGGTAACCTTTGTCACGCAGCAGATTCACCGCTTCGCTTGCCGCGACTACGCCTTCCGCCGCGCTGTCGAAATGCACCGGCGTGACGCCACGGTACAGCGACGTCAGGTTCAGCGTCCGCTCATGACGGGACATGGCGAAAATCGGCAACCCGGAACTGATGCGAGAGGTCATCAGCGCGGTACGACCGGATTCCGTCATGGTAATGATCGCGGTCACCCCTTTCAGGTGGTTTGCTGCGTACATGGCGGACATCGCAATCGCTTCTTCAACATTGTCGAACTGTACGTCCAGACGATGTTTAGAGACGTTGATGCTTGGGATTTTTTCTGCCCCCAGGCAGACGCGCGCCATCGCCGCGACGGTTTCCGCCGGGTACTGGCCTGCCGCCGTTTCGGCTGACAGCATGACCGCATCGGTACCGTCCAGCACGGCGTTCGCGACGTCCATCACTTCTGCACGGGTTGGCATTGGGTTGGTGATCATCGACTCCATCATCTGGGTCGCAGTAATCACCGCACGGTTCAACTTACGTGCACGACGAATCAACGTCTTCTGGATGCCGACCAGTTCCGGATCGCCAATCTCAACGCCGAGGTCGCCACGAGCAACCATCACCACGTCGGAAGCCAGAATGATGTCATCCATCGCATTCTGATCGCAAACCGCTTCGGCACGCTCAACTTTGGCCACAATTTTGGCATCGCAGCCCGCATCACGCGCCAGGCGGCGAGCGTAGTTCAGATCTTCGCCGCAGCGCGGGAAGGAGACCGCCAGATAGTCAACGCCAATCTGAGCGGCGGTCACGATATCGGCTTTGTCTTTTTCGGTCAGGGCTTCAGCGGAGAGACCGCCACCCAGTTTGTTGATGCCTTTGTTGTTGGAGAGCGGGCCGCCCACGGTCACTTCCGTGAACACTTTCATACCCTGAACTTCCAGCACTTTTAACTGCACGCGGCCATCGTCGAGCAGCAGAATGTCGCCAGGTACCACGTCTGCCGGCAGACCTTTGTAGTCAATGCCGACTTTTTCTTTGTCGCCTTCACCTTTACCGAGGTTGGCATCCAGGAGAAATTTGTCACCGATGTTGAGGAATACTTTGCCTTCTTTAAAGGTCGAGACGCGAATTTTTGGCCCCTGGAGGTCACCCAGAATGCCCACGTGGCGTCCCAATCTGGCAGCGATCTCACGAACTTTATCCGCGCGCATTTTATGATCTTCTGGCGAACCGTGAGAGAAATTCATTCGCACGACGTTAGCGCCAGCGGCGATAATCTTCTCAAGATTGTTATCGCGGTCGGTAGCCGGGCCTAAAGTCGTAACGATTTTGGTTCTGCGAAGCCTTCTGGACATGTAATACTCCGTTGACTGAAACAACTAGGTGTTGCGTGAAAATTGATCCGGCAGTTCTGAAAACCCTTACACCCGTCATACTTCAGGTTGCCTGTGCGTTGGCCTCCTTGCTCACCCCAGTCACTGACTTCAGCAAGCTCTTGAGGATTCGCTGCGTTGCCGCCTTTACGCAACTCGAATTACTTAGGGTCTACATAGCATAGCGAACAAAACCGGATGACGAATTTAAGTCGTACTTATTATTGCTATTAGCGGTCATTACTCTTGATGAGCAGTTCTTTATCAAAACGCGATTCCTTGAGCGCTTCTTTGACACGCTTCAAGTTATCTCTGAATTTTGCCCCACGGCGCAAAGTAAATCCCGTAGCCAGCACATCTATCACGGTCAACTGCGCAAGTCGAGAGACCATGGGCATATAAATGTCAGTATCTTCCGGCACATCGAGCGTAATTGCCAGCGTGGCTTCACGCGCCAGTGGCGTATCGGCGGAGGTTAATGCGATCACCATGGCATCGTTTTCACGCGCAAGCTGCGCCAGTTCGACCAGACTTTTGGTGCGACCAGTATGCGAAATCAGCACCACCACGTCATCGTCACTACAATTCATACAGCTCATCCGTTGCAAAACGACGTCGTCGGAGTAGACAACCGGGACGTTGAAACGGAAAAACTTGTTCATGGCGTCATGGGCGACGGCGGCGGACGAGCCCAGGCCAAAGAACGCGATTTTCTTGGCTTGCGTCAGTAGATCCACCGCGCGGTTGATCGCCGATTTGTCCAGCGACTGGCGAACGTGGTCAAGACTGGCCATCGCGGATTCGAAAATCTTGCCCGTATAGGACTCGACGCTGTCATCTTCATCCACATTACGATTAACATAAGGGGTACCATTTGCCAGACTTTGTGCCAGATGCAGTTTAAAATCAGGGAAGCCACGGGTTTCCATGCTGCGACAAAAGCGATTCACCGTCGGCTCGCTGACACTGGCTTCCTGCGCAAGCGTGGCGATACTGCAATGGATGGTCCGTTCGGGCGAGGCAATGATGACGTCGGCGACTTTGCGTTCAGATTTGCTCAAATGTTCCAGTTGAGACTGGATTTTTTCCAGCATATTCATGATGTAGACTCAAGGAAATAACGATTTCAGTGATACAAGAAATCGAGAGGCAATTTTGGTAGATAGTACCCCTGCTAATCTGAGAAGGGGGCAAAATGGTCAGAAGAGTTGTAGTTTTTTTTCATTACATGATCAGCATCGTGTTTTGACTCAACGCTATGTGTCGCACACTGACGACGATTTTGACCATTTTGCGCCGTTAAGCGCCAACCGCACGGCGGGTTAAGCGTTTACGGTTTCCGGAATCACGTAAAAGCAGTACAGTGCACTGTAATAAAATTACAAGTAATGCCTGGCAAAGTACCAGGATAGCTAACTAAGGAGAATGACATGGCGGTAACGCAAACAGCCCAGGCATGTGACCTGGTCATTTTCGGCGCGAAAGGCGACCTTGCGCGTCGTAAATTGCTGCCTTCCCTGTATCAACTGGAAAAAGCCGGTCAGCTCAACCCGGATACCCGCATTATCGGGGTAGGCCGTGCCGACTGGGACAAAGATGCCTATACGAAGGTGGTGCGCGAAGCACTCGAAACCTTCATGAAAGAGAAAATTGATGAAGGATTGTGGGACACCCTGAGCGCTCGCCTGGATTTCTGCAACCTGGATGTGAACGACACCGCGGCATTTACCCGTCTGGGAAAGATGCTCGATCAGAAAAACCGCACCACGATCAACTACTTTGCCATGCCGCCAAGCACCTTTGGCGCAATCTGTAAGGGGCTGGGCGAAGCGAAACTGAATGCCAAACCGGCGCGCGTAGTGATGGAAAAACCGTTGGGCACCTCACTGGCGACCTCCCGCGAGATCAACGATCAGGTCGGTGAGTATTTTGAAGAGTGCCAGGTTTACCGCATCGACCACTATCTGGGGAAAGAGACGGTTCTGAATCTGCTGGCGCTGCGCTTTGCCAACTCCCTGTTTGTGAATAACTGGGATAACCGCACGATCGATCATGTGGAAATCACCGTAGCAGAAGAGGTGGGTATTGAAGGGCGCTGGGGCTATTTCGATCAGGCCGGCCAGATGCGCGACATGATCCAGAACCACCTGCTGCAAATTCTGTGCATGATTGCGATGTCGCCGCCGTCGGACCTGACCGCTGACGCTATTCGTGATGAAAAAGTGAAGGTGCTGAAGTCGCTGCGCCGTATCGATCGCTCAAATGTGCGTGAAAAAACCGTTCGCGGTCAGTACACCACCGGCTTCGCTCAGGGCAAAAAAGTCCCTGGCTATCTGGAAGAAGAGGGCGCGAACAAGAGCAGTAACACCGAAACGTTTGTGGCGATCCGCGTGGATATTGATAACTGGCGCTGGGCGGGCGTGCCGTTCTACCTGCGTACCGGTAAGCGTCTGCCGACGAAATGCTCTGAGGTTGTGGTTTACTTCAAAACCCCTGAGCTGAACCTGTTCAAAGAGTCCTGGCAGGATCTGCCGCAGAACAAGCTGACCATTCGTCTGCAGCCGGATGAAGGCGTGGATATCCAGGTCCTGAACAAAGTCCCGGGTCTCGATCACAAGCACAACCTGCAAATTACCAAGCTGGATCTGAGCTACTCCGAAACCTTCAATCAAACGCACCTGGCGGATGCTTACGAGCGCCTGCTGCTGGAAACCATGCGCGGTATTCAGGCGCTGTTTGTGCGTCGTGATGAAGTGGAAGAGGCGTGGAAATGGGTCGACTCCATTACCGAAGCGTGGGCGATGGACAATGATGCGCCGAAACCGTATCAGGCTGGGACCTGGGGACCGGTTGCCTCCGTGGCGATGATTACCCGTGATGGTCGTTCCTGGAACGAATTCGAGTAAAAAAGCGTCTAACCCTTCCGTGTTATTTTACCGGTAACATGATCTAACACAGATTGTTGAACAATTTTTGCACTTTTAAGCCTCGTGTGGATTCACCCACGAGGCTTTTTTTATTACACTGCCTGAAACGATTTTGCCCCTGAGCTCCGGCGAACAAGCGTTTCCTGTGTTTATAATCATAGTAAATGAACTTGCCAAACCTACAGCTCTGACAGATAAATTTCAGGAGCCTCTATGAATCCTAATTTGTTACGCGTAACACAACGTATTGTTGAACGTTCCCGTGAGACCCGTTCTGCCTATCTCTCTCGTATAGAACAGGCTAAATCCTCGACCGTTCACCGTTCGCAACTGGCATGCGGCAATCTGGCGCACGGATTCGCGGCCTGCCAGCCAGACGATAAAGCCTCTTTGAAAAGCATGTTGCGTAACAATATCGCGATCATCACCTCCTATAACGACATGCTCTCCGCCCATCAACCTTACGAACATTACCCGGATATCATTCGCAAAGCGCTGCATCAGGCGAACGCAGTCGGGCAGGTTGCGGGCGGCGTTCCGGCAATGTGCGACGGCGTGACGCAAGGTCAGGACGGTATGGAGCTTTCACTGCTGAGCCGCGAAGTGATTGCGATGTCCGCCGCGGTGGGACTCTCCCACAACATGTTCGATGGTGCGCTGTTCCTCGGCGTCTGTGACAAAATCGTTCCGGGGCTGGCGATGGCGGCGCTGTCATTCGGTCATCTGCCTTCCATTTTCGTGCCGTCAGGCCCGATGGCGAGCGGTCTGGCGAACAAAGAGAAAGTTCGTATTCGTCAGCTGTATGCCGAAGGTAAAGTTGATCGCATGGCGCTGCTGGAATCCGAAGCGGCCTCCTATCATGCGCCGGGCACCTGTACGTTCTACGGTACCGCGAACACCAACCAGATGGTGGTGGAGTTCATGGGGATGCAACTGCCGGGCTCTTCGTTTGTTCACCCGGATGCTCCGCTGCGTGAAGCGCTGACGGCGGCGGCAGCGCGCCAGGTAACGCGTCTGACCGGTAACGGTAACGAATGGATGCCGATCGGCAAAATGATTGATGAGAAAGTGGTGGTGAACGGGATTGTCGCGCTGCTGGCGACCGGCGGTTCAACGAACCACACCATGCATCTGGTGGCGATGGCCCGCGCTGCGGGTATCCAGATTAACTGGGATGACTTCTCTGACCTCTCCGACATCGTGCCGCTGATGGCGCGTCTCTATCCAAACGGCCCGGCGGATATTAACCACTTCCAGGCTGCGGGCGGCGTCCCGGTCCTGATGCGCGAACTGTTGAACGCGGGTCTGCTGCATGAAGACGTCAACACCGTGGCCGGTTTTGGCCTTAAGCGCTACACCATGGAGCCGTGGCTGAACAATGGCGAACTCGACTGGCGTGAAGGCGCGACCAAATCGCTGGACAGCAATGTGATTGCCTCCTTTGACCAGCCGTTCTCTCACCATGGCGGTACTAAAGTGCTGAGTGGTAACCTTGGCCGCGCGGTCATGAAAACGTCCGCCGTACCGGTCGAGAACCAGGTGATTGAAGCGCCAGCCGTTGTTTTTGAAAGTCAGCATGATGTCCTGCCAGCCTTTGAAGCGGGTCTGCTGGACCGTGACTGCGTGGTGGTTGTGCGTCATCAGGGGCCAAAAGCGAACGGAATGCCAGAATTACATAAACTCATGCCGCCACTTGGTGTATTATTGGACCGTCGTTTCAAAATTGCGTTGGTTACTGATGGTCGACTTTCCGGTGCGTCCGGTAAAGTGCCTTCAGCCATCCATGTAACCCCGGAGGCCTATGATGGCGGACTGCTGGCAAAAGTACGCGATGGCGACATTATTCGGGTGAACGGACAGACAGGTGAATTGACGCTGCTGGTTGATGAGGCGGAGCTTGCCGCTCGCCAGCCGCATATCCCGGATCTGAGCGCATCGCGCATCGGTACGGGGCGTGAAATGTTCAGCGCGCTGCGTGAACAGTTGTCTGGCGCAGAACAGGGCGCAACCTGTATTCATTTTTAAGGCATATTTTGTAATCAGGCGAGAGAAAAACTCTGATGAAAAACTGGAAAACAAGTGCAGAAGCAATCCTGACCACCGGCCCGGTTGTCCCGGTGATCGTAGTGAATAAACTGGAACACGCTGTGCCGATGGCAAAAGCGCTGGTTGCGGGTGGGGTGCGCGTACTGGAAGTGACGTTACGTACCGCCTGCGCGATGGATGCTATCCGTGCTATCGCCAAAGAAGTGCCGGAAGCCATTGTGGGTGCGGGTACGGTGCTGAATCCGCAGCAACTGGCCGAGGTCACTGCTGCCGGTGCGCAGTTCGCTATCAGCCCGGGTCTGACTGAGCCACTGCTGAAAGCGGCAACCGAAGGCACGATCCCGCTGATCCCGGGCATCAGTACCGTTTCTGAACTGATGCTGGGTATGGACTACGGTCTGAAAGAGTTCAAATTCTTCCCGGCAGAAGCGAATGGCGGCACCAAAGCGCTGCAGGCCATTGCCGGTCCGTTCTCTCAGGTGCGTTTCTGCCCGACTGGCGGCATCTCTCCGGCTAACTACCGCGATTACCTGGCACTGAAAAGCGTACTGTGCATCGGCGGTTCCTGGCTGGTGCCGAATGACGCGCTGGAAGCCGGTGACTACGATCGCATCACCAAACTGGCGCGTGAAGCGGTTGAAGGCGCGAAGCAGTAAGCTACCAATGTGTAAACCGTAGGCCCGATAAGACGCCTTAGCGTCGCCATCGGGCTTTGCCGGATGGTGGCACGACTGCCTTATCCGGCCTACGGCTGCTGTTGTTTACCCTGTCACTTTCACCTGTGCGGCGGCGTTCTTCGCGCGTTCAATCGCTTCATCTACGTTGCCAGCCGTTGCCAGCGCCACGCCCAGGCGACGGGTCCCATCGATTTCAGGCTTACCGAAGAAACGGACCTGCAAACCGGCGCCGACGGCAGCCTGAACATTGCCAAACGTCACGTCCTGACTGGTCAGTTGCGGTAAAATCACGGCAGAGGCTGCCGGGCCATACTGACGAATCGCGCCCACGGGCAGGCCGAGAAAAGCGCGCACGTGCAGGGCAAACTCCGACAGATCCTGAGAGATTAGTGTCACCATGCCGGTATCGTGTGGGCGAGGGGAGACCTCGCTGAAGATGACCTCATCCCCGCAGACAAACAGCTCTACGCCAAACAGACCGTGCCCCCCCAGGGCTAACACCACTTTACGGGCAATGTCCTGAGCGCGTTCCAGCGCCAGCGCGCTCATCTGCTGCGGCTGCCAGGATTCACGATAATCACCATCTTCCTGACGATGACCCACCGGGGCACAGAAATGAACGCCATCGACAGCGCTGACGGTGAGCAAGGTGATTTCAAAATCAAACTTCACAACCCCTTCGACGATGACCCGACCGGCACCCGCGCGACCGCCCTGTTGGGCATAGTCCCAGGCTTGCGCCAGCTGCGCTTCAGTACGAATAAAGCTTTGCCCTTTCCCGGAAGAACTCATCACCGGTTTGACAATGCAGGGATAACCGATTTCAGCCACGGCGGCGCGGAAAGTGGCTTCACTGTCGGCAAAACGGAAGGTCGAGGTAGGCAGCGCCAGCTCTTCTGCTGCCAGACGGCGGATACCTTCACGGTTCATCGTCAGCTTCGTCGCGCGTGCGCAGGGCACGACGTTCAGCCCTTCTTGTTCCAGCGTCACCAGCATATCTGTGGCGATGGCTTCAATTTCCGGCACGATATAGTGCGGTTTTTCCATCTCTACTACGCGGCGAAGCGCGTCGCCATCCAGCATATTAATGACATGAGAACGATGTGCGACATGCATGGCCGGTGCGTCGGCATACCGGTCCACCGCGATCACTTCCACGCCGAGACGCTGGCACTCGATGGCCACTTCTTTACCCAGTTCACCAGAACCCAATAACATCACCCGAGTTGCTGCCGGACGCAGCGCTGTGCCTAATAACGTCATGAATATATCCCCCTACAAATTTGGCCGAAGTATATACGAAAACGTTTGCGTCTGTCTTTATTGCCAGGTTGATTTCAGCGATGAAATAGAATATACTGTACATAAATACAGTAATATTGAGAGGCTGCAACATGGCGGTTGAAGTTAAATACGTAGTCATTCGGGAAGGTGAGGAAAAAATGTCATTTACCAGCAAAAAGGAAGCCGATGCGTATGACAAGATGCTGGATACGGCGGATCTGCTCGACACCTGGCTTGAACAGTCCCCGCTAGCGCTGGAAGACGAACAGCGTGAAGCGCTGTCGCTGTGGCTGGCAGAACAAAAAGAGGTGCTGAGTACCATCCTCAAAACCGGTAAGTTGCCTTCTCCGCAGGTGGTTGAGAATGACGCCTCTGCCGGGGACGATACCCAGGCGGCCTGAATCTGACTTGCGCTCCTGACGTTTTGTACCATGCTTTTTCCTGAATCAATGTGCTATCAGGTAAGGGAAAAGTATGAAAAGAAAAGGTGCGTTAATCAGTCTGCTGTTGTTAAGCGTCAGTCTGTCGGTGTCTGCGGCAGAGACTGACAGCAAAACCGTCAAATTCCCGAATTGTGATGGTCTCGATGCGGCAGGTATTGCCGCCAGCGTGAAACGTGACTACCAGCAAAATCGCGTGGTGCGCTGGGCTGACGATCAAAAACGGGTAGGGCAAGTAGACCCGGTTGCCTGGGTCAATCCGAAAGAGATTACCGGGCAGGACGGGAAATGGACGGTGCCACTGACCGTGCGCGGGAAAAGTGCGGATATTCATTACCAGGTGAAGGTCGACTGCAAGGCCGGCACAGCGGAATATCGTTCGCAATAGCGCGAACATTTGCGCATCTTTAGCGCCGACAGACATTTCCTGACATCCCCTCGGGTACGCTTTGAAAATTCATTGTCAGTACTTGAGGGATAAAATGGCTAACTGGCTTAATCAATTACACTCTCTTCTCGGGCAAAACGGATCGTCTTCATCTTCTTCGGGTGAACAGGGTCTGAGTAAGCTGCTGGTACCCGGCGCGCTGGGTGGTCTGGCAGGATTACTGGTCGCCAGCAAATCCTCCCGCAAACTGCTTAGCAAATACGGCACCAGTGCACTGTTGGTCGGTGGTGGCGCGGTGGCAGGAACCGTACTGTGGAACAAGTACAAGGATAAGGTCCGTGCGGCGCATCAGGATGAACCGCAGTTTGGCGCACAAAGCTCGCCGCTGGATGTGCGCACCGAACGACTGATCCTGGCGCTGGTTTTCGCCGCGAAAAGTGACGGCCATATCGACGCCAAAGAGCGGGCGGCAATCGAACAGCAACTGTGTGAAGCGGGCGTTGAAGAGCAGGGGCGTGCGCTCATCGAGCAAGCGATTGAACAACCGCTGGATCCGCAGCGCCTGGCGCAGGGGATCCGCAACGAAGAAGAGGCGCTGGAGATCTATTTCCTTAGCTGCGCGGCTATTGATATCGACCACTTTATGGAGCGCAGTTACCTGAACGCGCTGGGTGATGCACTGAAGATCCCGCAGGATGTTCGTGACGGCATCGAAGAAGATCTGAAACAGCAAAAACAGGCGTTACCTGACTAACAGAACCCCTCCGGCAGCATGTTTCGCTTGCATCATTCGTCAGTTTTGCCACCCTTAGAGGGTGTATAAAGACGAAAGAACAACGACATGCTGCCAAAAGCCAATCGCATTCCCCACGCCATGACTCTCCATGGCGACACTCGCATTGATCATTACTACTGGCTACGGGACGATACGCGTTCGCAGCCGGATGTGCTGGATTATCTGAAACAAGAAAACCGCTACGGACATCAGGTGATGTCTTCGCAGCAGGCGTTGCAGGATCGCGTGCTGAAAGAAATTATCGATCGCATTCCTCCCCGTGATACTTCAGCGCCATACGTGAAGAACGGTTATCGCTATCGCCATCTCTATGAACCCGGATGTGAGTACGCCATTTATCAACGCCAGTCGGCGCTGAGTGAGGAGTGGGATGACTGGGAAACGCTGCTCGACGGCAACAAACGGGCGGCGCACAGTGAGTTCTACACTCTGGGCGGACTGGCGATAACGCCGGATAACACCATTATGGCGCTGGCGGAAGATTATCTTTCGCGCCGCCAGTACGGGATCCGTTTTCGCAATCTGGAAAACGGCAACTGGTATCCGGAGATGCTGGATAATGTGGCTCCCGAATTTGTCTGGGCAAATGATTCCCTGACCTTTTACTACGTCCGTAAACATACCACGACGCTCTTACCTTACCAGGTCTGGCGTCATACCGTTGGCACGCCCTCAGCCGATGACGAGCTGATTTACGAAGAAAAAGACGACACTTTTTACGTCAGCCTGCATAAGACGACGTCGCAACATTACGTCGTCATTCATCTGGCGAGCGCGACAACCAGCGAGGTTTTGTTGCTGGATGCCGAACTGGCCGATGCTGAACCGTTCATCTTTCTGCCGCGCCGCAAGGACCACGAATACAGCCTCGATCACTACCAGCATAAGTTTTACCTGCGCTCGAATCGCGAGGGTAAAAATTTTGGCCTCTATCGAACCCGTGTGCGTGATGAGAAACAGTGGGAAACGTTGATCCCGGCGCGTGAAGCCATCATGCTCGAAGGGTTTACCCTTTTCACCGACTGGCTGGTGGTAGAAGAGCGCCAGCGCGGCTTAACCAGTCTGCGGCAGATCAATCGTAAAACCCGTGAGGTCGTGGGGATTGCCTTTGACGATCCGGCCTATGTCACCTGGCTTGCTTATAACCCGGAACCGGAAACTTCGCGCCTGCGCTATGGTTACTCCTCAATGACTACGCCGGACACGCTGTTTGAACTGGACATGGACACCGGCGAGCGGCGGGTGATTAAACAGACGGAGGTGCCGGGATTTGACGCCGCCAACTATCGCAGTGAACACCTGTGGATCACCGCGCGTGATGGTGTCGAGGTGCCGGTCTCGCTGGTTTATCATCAGAAACATTTTCGCAAAGGGCAAAATCCATTACTGGTTTACGGTTACGGTTCCTACGGCGCCAGTATGGATGCCGATTTCAGTAGCAGTCGTTTAAGCCTGCTGGATCGTGGATTCGTCTATGCCATCGTTCACGTTCGTGGCGGCGGTGAACTGGGGCAGCAGTGGTATGAAGACGGTAAGTTCCTGAAAAAGCGCAATACCTTCAACGACTATCTCGATGCCTGCGATGCGCTAATCGCCCAGGGCTACGGCTCGCCCTCCCTGTGTTATGGCATGGGTGGAAGCGCGGGAGGAATGCTGATGGGCGTGGCAATTAACGAACGTCCCGACCGCTTTCATGGCGTGGTTGCCCAGGTGCCGTTTGTGGATGTGGTGACCACGATGCTGGATGAGTCGATCCCCCTGACGACCGGCGAGTTTGAGGAGTGGGGGAATCCGAAAGATCCGCAGTATTACGCCTACATGAAAAGCTACAGTCCGTACGATAATGTCAGGACGCAGGCCTACCCGCATCTGTTGGTCACCACCGGACTACATGATTCGCAGGTCCAGTACTGGGAACCGGCGAAATGGGTGGCGAAACTGCGCGAGTTAAAAACTGATGATCATCTGCTGTTACTGTGCACCGATATGGATTCCGGGCACGGCGGCAAATCAGGTCGTTATAAATCTTGGGAAGGAGTTGCACTGGAATTTGCCTTCCTGATTGGTCTGGCGCAGGGGACATTACCTGGCAACGGCACAGCTTAAGCGTTATCCAGATAGTGCTTGAGGGTTAAACGTAGCTCCGGGCTCATGCTGTCAAGATTGTTAAACAACCAGCGCAGATAGCCCGGATCGCGCTCAGCGACATCCGAGACGGCTTTGCCGCGATACTTGCCAAAGGTAAAGGTGGTCAACAACCCCGGCCGTCCGGTGATGTCGACCATCTGCTCTGCCGTCCAGCCGGAAGTATTCATAATATCGATGAGCAGCGCGGCGGTGATATAGCAGTCATAGAGTGCGCGGTGGTGATGCAGTCCCGCAGGGGTTTGTACGTTCAGTTTGCGCGACTTGTAGAGCGCCATATTGCTGTACTTAATCCCCGGCCAGAGGCGGCGGGAAAGTTTCATGGTGCAAATCCACTCGCCCGGCATGTCTGGTAGTACGCGGCGGTCAAAGCTGGCGTTGTGCGCCACATACCATTCACTGCCGTAATAGTGGGGGATGACCTCTTCAATCCACGGTTTATCCACCACCATCGCTTCGGTAATGCGGTGAATCGCCATGGCCTGCGGCGAGATCGGCCGGTCAGGGCGCACCAGGTGGCTCATAGGGTTCACGATCTTACCGTCCACCACGTCAACAGAGGCGATCTCTACAATCCCGCCCTGTAGGCCACAGGTCTCAGTATCAATGATGCGCAGCATGTAAAACTCCTGACCGAAAACGATTAGCGTAATGGAATGATATCACCTTGCCAACCCTGTGCTGTGCGCTGCCCCGTTAATAACAGCGAACCGCGGTCGGCACGGACAATTAATTGTCCGTTTTCATCCCATAATGCGCTACTTCCCCGGGCATTGGCCATCAAGACGGCAATCGAGAATTGATGCGAGAAGCGCTGTAATCGTGACGTTGAGGCTAGCAACTCGGGTTCACTGACACTTTGACTGGTGGTGAACAGAGAAAACGCCGGATCCAGATCGACTCCTTCCGGTTGCTCGTCTACCACGCTGATAGTTTTCAGGTCTTCACAAAGACATGCGCCGTGACTCTGATGAAACATGCGCGGTGAGGTCATCCACGGGGCAAAGACGGCAATTCCTTTAACAAAACGATTATTATACTCGACCGGAAGACCGGCAATGATCGTCATACGGTGTGTATGGGCAGCCTGAGAGAGCGGTTGTAGCAGACTACTATCCGGCGGTGCAGGCAGGCACTGCGATTCGTCCATGCAACCGAGTAATGAGAGAGAGGGAAACACCAACAGTTCACACTGATGTCGTGCTGCTGCGTCAATGAAATTCAGATGATGGGCGATGTGTTCGCGAACAGACGTTTTTAGCGGTTCATACTGTGCAGCGGCGATTTTCCAGCGTGACATAATGACTTCCTTTTCATAGTGTCTACAATCATCCTTAAATCATAGAATAAGAATGTATATATACTGTAGCAGGCAATATGTAAGGATATGTAACTTCACTTCAAAGATGTTACTTAGGTTTAGGCTCATACGGTAAGCGTGACAACGAAACGGACGCCAGGCGGTGGGCGATGAGGCGCTCACGAAACCAGTCGCGCAGATGGGCGGGCTGCTCACGTTCTACCACTTCGGCGACAACGGGCATGTTGTAGCGTTCTTTAAACGCGACGCCGGCAGCGGCCAGATCAACGTTAACTTTGTCCATTTCAGCCTGTTCAAGCTGAGCCAGATTTTTGTGCATGGGCTTCTCCTTCAGTGTTGCGCGCAAAAGTTACTAACAGTCAGCCAAAATGGCAAGCCGTATTTTAACTAGGTGCCAATCCTAGCCGGGTGTACACTGTCTACTTCTCAGGCAGACAGAGTAAAAATGATGTCCAGATTATACAGTTATATCCGGTGGAGTAGTGCAAAACAAACGGCGGGAACATCTCTAGCCAGACAGACACAGGCGGCGCGTCTGTACGCTTCCCAGAACGGTCTGGAGTACACCGAAATATTAGATGCTGGGGTATCAGCGTTTAAAGGAAAGAACAGCACACAGGGCGCTTTAGGGGCCTTTATTCAGGCTGTTAAGGACGGGGTGATACCATCGGACAGTTGGCTATATGTTGAAAACCTGGACCGACTCACCCGGCAGGATATGCTCACCGCATTGAACCTGTTCACCAGTTTGTTGGGGCTGGGCCTGACAATCGTCACAGGTATGGACAAACGCGTCTATACCGCAGAGAGCGCCGGAAAAGATATTTCCGATTTAATGATCAGTCTGGTGATGTTTTCACGGGCCAACGAGGAAAGCAAAACCAAACAGGCACGAGCAAACGAGACCGCACGGGCATTAGTTGAACGTTTCAAACAGGGACACCCAACAAATATAAAAGTCATGGGCAATGATCCTTTCTGGTTTGATAACAGCATGACCAAATATGAGGCTGTTAAGCCTCACCCGGTCCACTGGACCGCAGCACAAAAAATTGTGGAGTTGTTCCTGAAAGGGTGGGGAAGTAACAAAATAGCCAGCTATCTAAATTCAAATCTGGATGTTTACCCAGCACCAAAACCGACGAGGAGACGTATAGACCACGGCGTCACCCGGTGGAGTGTTCCAAATCTGGTAACGATGCGAAAAAATCCGGCGTTGAAGGGGGTTAGAAAACTGACCATTCAGGGAACAGAACACACGTTAGAAAATTACTATCCGGCATTGTGTACACCAGAACAATATGCACGTATCGAGAATATTCGACTGTCTAACAGGTCCCGCCAGGGTGAACAGCGCAATTTGATCAGTTTTCTATCTGGGATCGGTGTTCTGAGGTGTGGTCTATGCGGTGGACCGATGATTTTCTACCATAAAGAAGGAAATCTCCGTTATGTGTGCTCTGATGGAAAAATGCACCGATCATCCTGTAAATGCTGGAGTGTCAGAGGGGATCTTCTGGAGAATCTCACAGCACGGGCGTTGATTTATGGCTATACCCACAGCCTGTTATCAGGTCACACCCAGGCAGAGGACCTAACCCCAACAATTGAGGCTAAAGAGGGTGAACTGACATTAGTTAAAACCCAGTTGAGCAACGTCACAACCGCGATCACCACAACCGGACCTCTGCCTGTCCTTCTGGAACAGGTCACAGCGCTATCACAACGCGAACAGGCGTTATTATTAGAACTCGATAACCTGAAACAGCGTAAGGCTTTACAAGGCTCTGAATCAGACCTGGACGAACAGATTAAAAATACTCTGGGCCTTCTCACTGGTGAGTTAATAAAAGATACAACCCACACAGACAGGATTCAGATCAGGGAAGTCATCAGAAAATGCATATCACGGGTGACCGTCACCAAATCGCCGGACCTAACACTGAAATTTGATTTCCTGTTCCCAGACGATAGCCGTCTGATTTATCAGGGCGTTATGAAGGACCGCGAAAAATCCTATATGGTCACCAGGACACCCCAGGATCAAATTTATACCCGGATTGCTGGTGTACTATCAGACGGCCTAGGAATGTCGCAAAGCGATTTGCAAGCAAAGCCGTATAACGGCCTGGGAGGCGATTTAAGCGCCTCAAATGTTGATGGGTACACAGATGCATCAGACAGGATGATCGCCGCTCTGGGGCTGTCTGAGTTGTCAGGAAACGACTTTTACGGGAAACGGTAAGCAGGATTACGACATGACACGGACAAGGAAGGTAATTTTATTGGTGGTAGTGGGTTTGGCTGGCTGGATGTATTACAACTACACCGAGAACGAGAAATTCATTAACTCACCAGAGGGAATGGACCAAGAAGCCCGATCATTGTCTTCTCATTATGGGGGGATGACCAGATCGAAGACGGGAAAAAGGTTTTTCGGTGGTTATGAGTGCAAAGGAACTTGTGAAGGTCACAGAGCTGGATCGCAATGGGCAAAGGAGCGTGATGTAACAGAAGAGTATTGTTTTTCACTCGATGCGCCTCGATCCTTCCTGGAAGGTTGTGCAGCAGAGGCCTATCAACAACAAAGCGCTAGAGATGAGTCTGAGATTGATCGGGCTGAAGCCATGGGTGGCGACGGGGGGCGGTGGTAATTATGTTTATTAGCTATTGGATTATTGGTGTTTTTGTATTTGTGTTTCTCTGCGTATACAGGAGCTACAGCACTGTAGAGCGTGAATTGCGTTTGTATAGAAAGGAATATTATAACAATCATACTGATTTCAGAATCTGGGTAAATGACAACAAAAACAACCTGGAACAGTTACAGGATATCGATATTGACAGACTAGAAGAGGCTCACCGGATATTGACACAGGAGTGTAGAGAAAAGGGGATCGATGTTCCGTATTCGGTAGAGAGAACCTTTGAACAGGCGATGTATGCTATTAAGGGATCGCGTGGTTATCTGGGTCAATTAAAAAGGCTGGGTGTTTATACAGAGCGACACTTTGATGAATAAAAGAAAGGCCCCTAATATGGGGCCTTTTTAATTATTAACAAAATTAACGGTTTTTAGGTTGGTGTCCCGTGGCGGTTGGGCCATAATGCGCCCGTGGGGTTTTCTGCTTAGACTTCCTCACACGGCGGGGGCTTTCTGCCTGAGAACATATAGCCCCTGCCTTTATATACATATCTGCTTTTTTCATTTTCTCCTTGATATCTGCCAATAGCGGCTCGTGTTGTTGTCGTATTATCTCGTTTGTGATCCGTATCCTCAGTGGTTGCGGCACGATTGCCATCATCATTTTGTAACCTGCTAGCGTAATGTGCCTGGAGTACACCACGCACACAGCGCCACGCCACATAAAACTAACTATCTCTCTCTCCTTCATTCAGCGTCATCTCTGTCAAAGGTTTTGGTATAGGGACATTTCTGTGAGCGGGTTGTTATTGTGTAGGTCTCACCGTTCCCCGCCTCATAGATGCAAATCCGGCGTTGACCACCTGTTTCTATCTCTTCAGGGTCTGACAGCGTAATCCTCCCCGCTTGTGCGTCACAACTCGCCAGCAATGGCAGAACCACAGCACACACGAGCATTGCCTCTCTGAAGAGGCTAGGTTGTAAAATTCCTTTCATTAGTAACCCTCATTTTTAGTAGTCAATTCCGCTGAACACGTCAGCAATATCTGAATCCATGATCCCGCAATATGCCAGCGTCACCGACTGGCTAGAGTGCCCGTAAAGTTGGGTTAGGGTAGGCAGTGACACACCCCGCTTTAAGGCGTGATATCCCAGGTTTTTACGTGGGGTATGTGCTGCAACATGCAGCCCCAGACGATCCCCGGCCTCTTTGAACTTTGTAGACACAGTCACCCGACTGATCGCCTTGCCCTTGGCTCTATTACTATCAACCTGAAACAGATATTCATGATCGGGATTATTAGCCCGGCGTTCTGCAACGATTTCCAGCGCTCTGGCAGTCAGCAATATGGTCCTGGTCTTACCTGTTTTCTTTTCCTTCAGGTGAAGCATGTTCCCATCCAGATTTTGAAAATCAACAAAACGGAGTGAGAGGGCGTCACTGATACGGGCCGCTGTCTGGTTCAGAAATACCCACAGATCCCCATAAATAGGAGAGGTGTTGAAACGGCGTAACAGGTTTTCAATCTCTGCAATTTGCGCCTTCTCCTTGACCGGGTTTACCTTCTTCATTCTCTTCTCCTTCACTCTCTATTGCCCCTGTGGGGGTTAACCTGGGGTTAATCGCCTTTCGACTCTCATTATGTAATCTAGAGTCTCATCATTGATCGTAAAATGATCATTGTAAAGGGTTTTTTAACTAACACAGTGTGGGGATTATGTAAGAAAGAAGAACACCCCCGCCCCCCCGCGAAAGGGTCCTTATCAGGCGGGGATATATACACCTCTGCGAAAAATTCAAATCTCACTTGGAAATCTGCTAGACCGACAGTTCACACCCTAATGATTCGCAAGCGATCTTTACCGAATATCATAGTGAGATGATTGATTATTAGACTGATCATTATTCACACACAGGCTGTAGGCTATGCATAGACGTGCATAACCACTCACAGATTATGATTATTTATTCACACAGATATGAATAGACTACACACAGACGTAGACAGGCAGACCACATCACCACACATCAAGCACTTAGCATCTAACACTATCGACTTGTGTTAGTTAGGCTTGACTACACACAGATGCATAGCTGTCTAACCTATAGACACAGATAGATGATCACAGTGAATGATTAACAGGCGAGCCTGTAGCACGGTGAATGATTTCACACAGTGATTAGTTAGCTATGCAAAGTATGATCTTTTGGGGTAATCGTCATACAAATGGAGGTGATATTGATTGTTGTTTAGTAAACACACAGAAAGCAACAATCTATGCTTTTTATTGCTTATTCGCTATGACTCAGGCTATGCCTGGCTTGCACACAATATTATTTTCTTGCACACACATACCTGAAGAGGTAGGACACTATGCAGAATGCACCTGTAAGGCCTATTCAGGGCTATGTACACCACTACATAACGCTATTTAATACCTATTTAAACTGATTTATTGTTAATTGATACACATCAATGATATTCATCAGGAAAGTCTGTATAAGCACACACATATTCAGGTAATGATATTGAGATTCATTCTCACCGCACAGGATCCTTATACGGTCATTGTTCCAATTTCTGGAACAACACAGAGGCATCAGGAGATGCTCTAACGTGGCTCATATCCTGTAAAAGTCATCGGGAAAAATTCCCGATATACTCACCACATCATCAGGAAAAATTCCCGATATACTCACCACATCATCAGGAAAATTTCCCGATATGAGAGTATGACATCGGGAAAAATTCCCGACTATATAGATCAATAATAAAACAAAAACCAATCAGATCCTTTAAGACCTAAGATCAAGGAAAAAGGTCAAGGTCTGAGAGACACGGTTGTGTGTCTCTTTATGTTGTTAAAAGAGTGAAGGTCAAAGGCGAAGGCCGGTATACATGGACAAGCCTACGGCAACCCTAAAGCGGCTCTGCCACTTTAGATATGTGTGGTGAGCAAACAAGCTTCAGCTTGTGCGCTAGTCAATGTGAACCGAGCACGGCGCAGAGGGACCTCCACACGGTCCCGTTCAACCCCCAGCCGGGGTGGCGGCGGTCGGGTCATTCGTTAAATACCCCTAAAACCTCCTGTAAGCGATTATAAGCGGTTTTCTCTTCTTCATAGTCTTGCCTTACCTAATCAATTTAAACGCCTTACAGCGCTCCCTGTGAGCTTAAATAAATATTGACATATTCTAAAATAATGTGGTATAGATCCGGCCTTGCTTTCTTTACAAAATTATACTTGACATGTTTCGCTAAATATATTAGCAAAGTTGTTGACAATCATTCTCATCTATGACATAATGGTTGTATAGCTTTGAAAATCAAAATAAAACACAACAAAAAAGGAGATACACATGGGCCGTAGACCTTCAATTAACTATGCAACTGCAACCGCGCAAGAGATCGCAGAGGCAATCCTGACTGGTGTTACCACACGTCAGAATCTGAATTCCTGGCGTAGTCGCGTAGCAGGAAGTGCACGAAAGGCAGACCGAATTTATCCGCATACTCGCGAGGCAATGCAAATAGTAGAGGAGGAAATGTACAAACGCCGCAAAGCAACGCAGGTAAAAGACATCCTCAAGCCGTTTAACGGGCCATTGGCGATGGGTGCCAACGTTCTGGATATTATGAAGCCCGTGCTTGATGATTGGCGTCTGTTTCTGGTAGAGGAACACGGTGTTGGGCTGATGCCGGAGCAGGTTGCAGTGATTGCTCTACTTCAGAGCGCTGATTATCTGAACCAGATCAAAGATAAGCGTCAGGCGGTGCAATGATTGCAGAGAGTAAAATCAAAAACGCCGCTTCTGTTATTACCCTCCTGTTAGACGACCAACGATCCAGCACAGTACGAAAAGCGCTGATAGATATCAGAATGATGTTTACGGACATCGGCCTGATCCTACCGTTGGAAAACATACTCGACTACGTAGATATTCAGCCGACCGACACAGGCGGCTATCGTTTGCAAGTTGCAATCCCTGAGGTGAAAAAATGAAACAGGATGAGTTTATCCCGGTGCTGATCGATCAGCTAGTGGCGTGGCACGTTGATTACGTCAAACAACAAACAGAAAAATTCGATATTGGCAGTCCAGATTACCCGGCTAAACGTGATGCGGATGACTGGATGCAGCATTTTCAGATCTGGTTACAGACGAGAGGTAACAACTGATGACTGATATCACTAAACCGCATAACCGCTTAGCGGTCACAGCACAAGCCGATCGCAACTTAGCGATCAACCAAATCATGAAACATCACAGACGCCAGCTAAAAGAAGGTATGAGTCCGAAAGATATCGTGATGCCTCTGCTGATGCGTTGGCAAGATGCTTACGCTAGTGAGGGCCTTCATATGACGACTGATGAGATCCTCATATTCCTGATGCGTACCACATACAGCGATTTGCTCAAACTTGAATCACAGGGCGTTTGTTAACGAGAGGAAAAATGAATGAATATCAAAATGCAACACAACGTTTACCAGGCCTTACTAGCTGAGGCTAACCACCAGGGGAAACCTCTGGCGCGACTTTGCAACGAGATTTTAGAGTACGCCGCACATATTTACGACAACACACCAGATGTAACACCAACGTTACCCAACAAGGGAAAAACCGAAATCGGAGATTTAAATGAAACCATCACAACGACAAGCAGAAAATAAGCCTGACCTCTGGTATGAGTCCACAAAGGAACTCTTTTCCGCTGTGAGTGTAACGATTAAGGCAACGGGTGAAGTGATAAAACTGAATCCAACTGTAAAACAGATTTACACCTACATGATCGACCAGTACAACGCCTACAGAAGCGACAAAAAACCGTTCTACGAAGATCAGCGAGACATTGCCGCTATGTGTGGTGGTTTAGACCCTAAAACCGTCTACACCGCGATTAAGACGCTAGAGAAAATCGGTTTACTGATTATCAAGGGCGGTAAACGTAGTCATGCTTACACCCTGCTATGCGTGGCGAAAATCGCAGATAAAATCGAATTGAACTATGCGAAAAAACAGAACGGTGAACCGGCATACGATCATAAGAAGGCCTTAACACAACTGATTATTAGTAAAGGACGGAAATATGAACGCGATCGCGCCGCAGAGTTATCTAGGGCATCTTCTGAGAAATCCGAACCTATACAGCATACTTTTGATAATAAATTTAATGATGGTGCTGGGGATGTTCCTGTAAGGCCGCCAATAGATTTTGATGATGAAAATTTCTTAGCCGGAATGGGGGGATAATTGAAAATAAACGATTGGGAATGGAATAGTTTAACCCAGGACGAACAGACCAAACTAGCCGGACTCCTCGCCTTTATCCCTAATGACGATATACAAATCAGAAAGGCTAAAGCGCTACTTGTCGCAGGTCACCCCCCAGAACTAGCCAGCAAATTAACAGGCGTCCCCCTGAAGAAGGTCAGACAACTGCATAGTGAATCCTGGAATCCCGTTTGTAGAACACAGACCAAACAGACGCAGAGACTGATTTACAGACTCTGTTATGAGGCATGGCAAGCAGGGGACGACCTGAAGACGATGTGTGATCGCTGGGATTATCCTCTTTACTCACTGGTACGTTTGCTAAAAACCAGGCTAACGCCGGAAGACCTGAACAGCCGGATGCCCGATCGGACCGATCCTCTATATATCGAATATGTTAAAACTTGCAAATCTCATGCAACAAAAAAGAAACGTTTGGCAAAACGTGCAGCCAACGCCAGGCAAGCAAAAGCAGAGGCCTACCGAAAATCGGCAGAGCTTGAGGAACGCCTGAAACAGAAACGAGAAGCACAGCAGGCCGAGCGTGATCGGATAGATGCACAACGTGCTGCAAAGGTCGCGGCTGATTTCCATTAACAATAGGGAGGAACTATTGATCGCTTTGTATTGCTTAGCCATATTCCAATTGCGGCTTATACGCTAAGTCTCGTTTTCAATATCACAAGAACACTCACCCCCGCAGTAATCCAATTTATCAAACAATCCTATACAGAATTATTTCAAATAATCCGTTTTATTAATGGAGAATCACACATGCAAATCAATAAGATAGACTCTGTCCGTAAGGCGCTTTTAGAGGCTCTGGAAGCACAACAAACCGCAGACGAACAATCACACTCAGATATTAATAAATCCTCTCAGGATGCTCTACAGGACGCTATAGATAGTTACCTGACTAACCCCCTGGCAACGCCTCTAACACCACAGAAAACAGCGACTATCAAGCTGAAAGGAATTGCGTTAACACATGAGGCGCAGGGGTTCAGCGCTAACAATCGCCCCGTGTCGCTTCTGATGAAGGCAGACGTGAACAGCCTGACCGACGAGCAGAAGGCGGCATTAGAACGCCTGGGATATGCGCTAGGGGGTAAATAATGGCGAACGTCATCGTTACTTCTACGATCAACGAGATCAAATTTAAGGTCGAGAATAAGGGTTATCAGGCAGCCCTTAAAAAGATCCAGAACATGAAAGCGGCCTGGACCGCATCATCTGGTGCAGCCCTGAAGGCATCGAAACAGTACGAACAGGCGGGTAAAACATTTCGTAAATCTCAGGAATGGCAGCAGCGCGTCTTTAACCCGACAGAACGAAAGGCTCAATCTGAACGCCTGAAGGCGTTACGTGCTGAGGCGGCTATCGCCAGACGAACTAACCAGATCAGGGCGGCGGGTGTTAGGTTCAACACAAAAAGTAACTCCTACAACCTCAGCTCAACCCAGCGAGCACAGGCGATCCAGGATTTTGGACGATTAACCCGTGAATTTCACGCAGGAAGCATGGCAAGCGCTGAATACTCAGCGCGATTACAACAACTCTACGGACGTATGCGCCAGCAGGGGGGACTAGTCAAAAAACCTCTCAACGTTCCGGTTACAGGTAAGGTTATTAAACTGGATACCAGTCTGTTAGATCATGCTGGAACAGTGATCGGAGTAACGGCCCTGTTTGGTGCAGGGGCGTCTATTCTACGTGTTGGTCAGGACCTGGACAGCGTTATGTCCGGCCTAACAGCCGTCACGGGAAGCAGTGAAAAAGCGTCAGCAGAATTCGAATATTTACGATCTGAGGCCAACCGCCTGGGGACTGATTTACAGGCGAGCGCTCGCGATTATATGAAGTGGTCAGCGGCGACTAAGTCAACTATGTCTCAGACAGATATGAAAAATATCTTTGAGGGATTGAGTGAATATTCGACCGTATTAGGATTATCGTCTGACCGTGCCAGCCTGGCATTAAACGCGCTTACTCAGATGAGTAGCAAATCGGTCGTTTCCCTGGAGGAATTGCGCCAACAATTTGGTGATCAGATTCCAGGCGCAATCGCGATATTTACGGCGGCGTATAACAAGGTTAACAAAACCATGTTGACCGAGGGACAATTTACTGAACTGGTCGGAAACGGAAGTGTATTAGCTAAAAATGTCCTTCCCGCAGTTGGTGAAGAACTTCGCGCCCTTGCCCGTAACGGTGGAGCACTGGAAAAATCTGTTAATTCTAACCGTGCAGCGATGCAGCGTCTGAAATCAACATGGCAAGCCTCCGTGAATGCGTTTTACTCCAGCGGGTTCGGCTCTGAGATGACAGAGACATTTAACTCACTGACTAAAATTCTGGGTGACAATAAAGGCGCGTTTGAAGCGCTGGGAAGTGTCGCGGGATCAGTTGTTGACGGATTCACCACCGCAGCGGAAACCGTCTATAACTCGTTCGTTATGTTAGAGGCGATCATCAAGGCACATGCTCCAGGCTTAGTTAGTATGTTTGACGGTATGGGGGAAACGTTCGGCAAGGCAGCGGGGATCGGTCTGTTCGCCACGAGCGTATACAAGCTGGGCGGCGCGTTAAAGTTTCTTCTGGGCATGTCTGGACCGTTAAAAGGCCTTCTTGCAACACTCACCGCGATCAGCGCTCTGGGTGGTGTTGGTGGAGTGACAACACCGGGAACGGATAACAAAGGTCCTAAGAAGGGCAAAGGCGGGAAGGGGGGCGGCAAGCCGACCGGAGGCGGTAAGGGCTTTTCTATCGGGTTCCCTGCTATCCTGGCGGCTATGAGCATAAACAACCGTATAGACGAGATTCAGGCCGATCCTGAAGCGTTTAAGCGAGAGGTAGAGGCTAACAACAACCGCCCAACGGTCTGGACCGATCTTATGAACTCCTTAAGAGAACGTATGATCCAGTTTCAGGAGGATAAAGGGGCGGGGGTAGTTCCTGATTACATGAGCAAACCCGGTGAAAAAACAGGCTGGACGCCGTCATACATGCAACAACCAACTCCGGGTTTCCTAACTAATCCGATCATGGCAATGACGCCGAATACACAGGCAACGCAGCAGCAGACTATCAAAGGTGAAGCTGAAATAACTGTTAACCCGATAACCATTAAACTCGATGAGGGCAATCTCAAAGGCCTAATCACGGCGGCAGTCGAGGATAACAACCTGTCTACGATAAACTTGCTCATGGGTGTTCCTGAGTAACGTCGCACAGCGATTGTGTAACTTTTCATTAAGGGGCTAAAGCCCTTTACCCAAGGAAGGGTAAACCCCTCTGGGGCATTTCATTGATCTGTATCAAGTGAAATATAGAAAGTTGCGTTTTCGCTCAAAACCTTGCTATATCTGGTTGCGAATGATTATCATTCGTGTTAACATATATATTAGGGTCACAGAGTGATTAGCCGAGAGGCTAACCCCTTTGGGGTGGTGCCTACTAACCATCTTCTTCCCTGAAGATAATAAAGCGGCTTGTCAATCAGGCCCTTTTCTAAAGTGGTCCTGTGTGACTACTTCAGAAAGGTGAGTAGTGCGTACTACACCTCAAAACCGGAGACGGTTAGCCAGCGGGTAAAACCGCAATAAATCCAGGTTCCTCGGCCTGGTCATGACTAAAACCCTTTAGCAAGGTTGTTAGTCCTCAGAACAACATCTCTACTTTGAAAAGGCGTGGATGTCCTCAACTGTATGGGGTGTTGTTCTCCTCTCATTAAGCGTTGCCAGCGGCGGCGCGTTACCTTCAGTGATCTCCATCATCAGAAGAAAACAGCATTAAATCCTATCGGCAATTGCCGCCCCGCTTCTTCCCCGTTGCGGGGTCAATTTTCTCTCTGATCTGGATATTCACACCCCGAATAAAGATAACCCGAAGAGGGTTAAGAAAGCCCTGTAAGGGTTTGATTATGTCAAATCGCCACAGGCGACAAGAAAATCACTAACGTGATGAAACCTAAACAATAATTTTTGATGGAGAATCAAATGGCCTCTAATTTTACACAGGGTGCTACCTACGGCGATTTAGTCGTATATCACCAAAATCCAGTGTTTGCGAAGCAGACGCTGAAAAGCGTTACCCCGGCAGTCGATCTAAAAGTGGGTGATGTCATCAACGCCTCAGGCGCTCTGTTCACGTCTACCGACACCGCCGCTTATGTGGTCGCTGAACCGGCATTCACTACACAATCCTACGTGATCGTTATTGGCACTGGTTGTGTTTTACGTCCTGAAGCCCTGACCTACGGCAATGCTACTAGCTCAGGTGCAGCACAGGCGCTAATCGTCAAAGCGGGCAACCGTTTTGCAGATGCAAACACACTAGTTGTTAGTCAATAAGGAGACACACCATGGCAGGTAAAAGCTTTGATTTTGTAAACATGTCTGGAAAATTCCAGGAGATCCCACAAACAGGGTATTTACTCCAGGATCTGGGCATTTTTAAAACTGTAACTAACGACAATATCACTGTTACAGCGGATCGTCTGGATGACTCACAAAAACAACTGACTAAAGCGGTTGCCCGTTTTGGGACTGATTTGTCTAGCATCTACATCCCGAAAGCGTCTAACTATTCTATCCCAACTGTTCTACGTCACACCGCATCTACAGTGACCGCCGCCGACTGGCAAGGCAAACGCGCTCCGGGTGAAGATCGTCAGATGACCGCCGCAGATGTGGTATTCACACACATGCGTAAGCATCAGCAGGTTGCCGCAGACGACCGTGAACAAGTGTTAGCTGAATGTCTGTTCAATAACACGGTTACCCGTGAAGACGGTGAAAACACCCTCGACTATCAAGCCTTCTGGGATGTCGATAGCCAGGGTAACCAGATGACACAGCAAAACTTTACTCTTGATGCGGGTCCGACTGGTTTTGCAATTGCATCTCTGGAACAGGCCAAAACTCAGCTTAAGAGCAAAATGGGCGGCTGGCGTAATCGTGTACAGGGTTATTACCTGTTTGCAGGCATCGACCTGTTCTACGGGATTATGCAGTCTCCAGACGTACAGCAAGCGGTTCTGTATAGCAAAGTGGGTGCTGATGCGATGTTCCCTGCAACGCTGTCCGGTTATGAGTCGTTTAAACTGGGTAACGTGACGGTAATTCTGGATGATTCAGATCTTCATGCGGGTTATATCAATTCCAGCACTGGATTCCTGGTTCCTCGTTTTGGTGGTGTGGTTGAGGGGTCTATCGCTCCGTTCACCATGTTTAACTGTCCGGCATCCCGCCATATGTTAGCGGCTTCTGGTCCGGTTTACGGTGAGTATCACTACCAATACCACGATGAGTGGATGAACACCCGCGTTATGTGCGAAAGCTCATATGCTCCTGTACAGTTCCGTCCTGATTGGATCATGAAACTGAATTACAGCGGTTAATAACGTCGCAGTGTGATTTGACGGATAAGGGGGGCGCTATGCCTCCCCCGTTCAAGTAAAGCACCCAGGAGGGGAACATGAAGTTGGAGTTAAAAGGGCGATTTAACAATACGTTAATAGCCTTTATCTTAGATGGTGGTAAAGATGATGCAATCATCAACATGACAGAGTTAGCCAGACGCCTGGATACTTCCCGGCAATCCCTGGTTAAGTTTGCGAATGAGCACGGGCTAGAAGCAGCGATTTACCATTTTCAAAACAGAATAAAACAGAAGGCGACTAAGCGTCGCATACACTAACCCACTGTAAAAAGTGGGTTTTTTTATGTCTGTTACTTATTGGACACTAAATAAATTATGACAAGCCGCAATTGAAGATTGTCGACGCGAACATTATAGAAGGTTATCCTCTCAGGATAAGGCATTACAAAAAGGAATAGTTGATATGGTCTCTCCTGCACGTACTTTCCGCTATACGCTCCTTTTTTTGGCTTCTGCCCTGGCGACCCCAGTCGTATGGGCCCATGCGCATCTGACACACCAGTATCCGGCGGCGGATGCCGAGGCTACCGCCGCGCCGCAGGCGCTTACCCTCAATTTCTCTGAAGGTATCGAGCCCGGATTCAGCGGGGCGACGATTACCGGTCCAAAACAAGAGGGAATCAAAACCCGTCCGGCAAAGCGTAACGAGCAGGATAAAAAACAGCTGATCGTTCCGCTCGATGAAACGTTGAAGCCGGGTCAATACATGGTGAACTGGCACGTGGTGTCCGTCGATGGACACAAAACTAAAGGGCAGTACACTTTTAGCGTGAAATAAACATGCTGACGCTGACCTGGGTTGCGCTCCGCTTTATCCATTTTACCGCTCTGATGCTGGTGTTTGGCTCTGCGCTCTACGGCGCGTGGCTGGCGCCGGTGTCTGTCCGCCGCCTGATGAGCCGACGCTTCTTACGCCTGCAACAGCATGCGGCGTTGTGGAGTTTTCTGAGTGCGTTACTGATGCTGGCGATCCAGAGTGGGCTGATGGGTTCCGGTTGGCAGGATGTTATCTCCGTACCGACCTGGATTGCCGTATTACAAACTCAGTTTGGTGGGGTATGGCTCTGGCAAATCGTTCTGGCGCTGGTCACGCTGGTTGCCGCGCTGATTGTGCCGCGCAATGTACCGCGACTCTTACTGCTCTTAACCCTCGCGCAGTTTGCGCTGCTGACGGGCGTTGGGCATGCCACACTGCACTCGGGGATTATCGGCGCGCTCCAGCAGACAAACCATGCGCTGCATCTGATATGCGCTGCCGCCTGGTTTGGTGGTCTGTTACCGGTGATTTATTGTATGCGCATGGCAAGAGGACGCTGGCAACAGCAGGCGGTTTACACCATGATGCGTTTTTCTCGCTATGGGCATCTTGCTGTGGCGGGCGTATTGCTCACCGGTATCGCCAATGCGCTATTTATCCAGGGCTTGTCATTACCGTGGCGGACAGCATGGGGGCAACTGCTTTTGCTAAAATGTGCACTTGTCCTGCTAATGGTGGCAATCGCACTGGTGAATCGGTATCTTCTCGTACCACGAATGCGCCAGGATAGTCGACGCATCAAGCTGTATTTTATTTGGATGACGAAGATCGAATGGGGAATCGGCGCCGTCGTGCTGGCAATCGTCAGCCTGTTTGCGACGCTGGAACCGTTCTGAGGGACAGGCAAAACGCATGAAAAAAATGATTCTCTCTTTGCTGCTTCTGACCAGTTCAGGGGTTGCGCTGGCGGCACCGCAGGTTATCACCGTGAGCCGTTTTGAAATCGGTAAAGATAAATGGGCGTTCAATCGTGAAGAGGTGATGCTGACCTGTCGGCCAGGGCACGCGCTGTATGTGATTAACCCCAGCACGCTTGTTCAGTATCCGTTGAACGATGTCGCGCAAGAGCAGGTGGCGAGCGGCAAAACAAATGCGCAACCCCTGTCGGTGATTCAGATTGACGATCCGGCAAAACCGGGTGAAAAAATGAGCCTGGCACCGTTTATCGAACGAGCGGAAAAGCTCTGTTAGTTACCAAAAGCATCTTTCTGATTTCCAATAAAAAACCGCAAGCCATCTGAAAAGAGTCTTGCGGTTTTTACATTTCAGGCAGTGACCATCGCCGTTTTTTTCCGGTCGCGTAAGCCACGGACTGGAAAACCTGGCGTCGTCATCTATTCTTAAAAGGCAAGGCGACTTAGCCTGCATTAATGCCAACTTTTAGCGCACGGCTCTCTCCCAAGAGCCATTTCCCTGGACCGAATACAGGAATCGTATTCGGTCTCTTTTTATCTATTTGTTTCTCAAGGGTTTTTTCGGTCTCAACACGAAATTCCCCGAAAATTACTCGAACTTTCCGTATCCTGTTTAAACCATAACATACTCTGCACCACGAGCGTCCAGGTATTTTTTGGTCATTGTTAAATTTTTGTGGCCCAGGTGTCATTGCGTAAAGCTCTTTGTGTGCTTTACAAAACAGTCTGCTTGACCATCAGGAACAACCGTCGCAATCAGGGTATACAACTGGACTCTGACCGATACAACTCCTTTTATAGCGGTTAGCGGGCATGGAGTTCTTGATGATATCCCGCACATTAAATATGCGGGATATATTAAGCTACATATTTTTCAGTCTTAAATGAAACTTGTTTACTTTTTAGGAACCTGCTTTCAACCAAATGCCATGACATGCTTGCTAATGCCAGGACGATAGCCAATGACAAGATCATTGAACCATAAAAACCTAACCCGGTGTTATTTATGACTATTTGCTGAACTGGGTAAGCATAAATATATATCCCATATGATATATCAAATCTTCCGTTTATTATTTTGTCTCTAAATAAAGTACATAAAGGAATGATGAAGAAAGGAACGGCAATGTAAAACATTAAATCATATTCATTTTTTTCACTTATCAATAAGGCGCATAAAAGAGATATGATCATTAATAAAAATTTTGCTTTAGTTGAATCCCAATACTGCCTAAGACAATACAATAAAGATCCGCAAAAAAATGTCGCTGTTAAAAGAGAAAGTCTGTTCAAATCGCCTGTGTGAGGTATTTTTATCCCATTTAATACAGAGAGTTGAGCAACAATTGCAATAAAAATAACTGCCAATGCAGACATGGTTACATTTTTTTTCCTGAAAAATGCAATTGAGACAAATATATATGCCGCAAATTCAAATCCAAGAGTCCACAGACTTCCATTCAGCATTCCTCTGTGTATATAATTAGTGGCAAAACCGTTAATGTTTTCTGGATGCCATCCAAGCGTGGAAAAGTCAATGAAAGAAGATAGCGCACCCATTGAAAATATGTAATTTAAACCATTTCCGGTGCCAAAGATTGGACATATAAAATACACCATAATAAACGAGCAAACTATTAGTGCAGGAAAAATTCTTTTAACTCGCTTGCTGTAATAAGAAATTATTGATTTGCTGTTTAAATAACTTGCAGTGATTAGATATCCTGAAATTGAAAAAAATACTAAAACGGCAAATGTTCCTAGCTTAGTTATCCCAAGAACTTTGGGTTCGGGTAAGCCATTAAACGCAAAATGATGGCTAAATATTACAGCCATAGCAGCAATATGTCTGGCAATGTCGAAGCAATTATCTCTTTTCATCACTGTCATTTATAAAAAATAATTTGGTTTCTGATTATATACTCCACAGGAAAATCTGTTAAGAGAAATTTTATATGTTTTGTTTGTTACGTTCGGTGGGCTCACCATCTTTAGTGTAAACATGATGACTGCACGATACCGTATATACGGCCAGATCATCCAGTTTGGAAGTTCATGTTTACTTGCATATAATTAATTTCTATAAAATCAATGCATTAACAAAGTATCTACCTGTTGCGTGGTTGATTTTTTGAATTAGCAGCACTGTAAGTATGAACAGTATATTGTGATGTTATGACGTCAACCGCGTTCAGGTTCGCAGCGGATGTCTAATGTGGCGGTGTGGGATACAGGAGCTAATTTCGTTCTGGGGTCATCCGAAAGGTACGAGATGATCGACAATACCAAATGAATACAATTAATCCCAGCCCCTGGTTCTTCACATTACCTGCACCATGTGGTGCAGGTAAATCGGTTCAGAAACATATAGAATATATATGTTCACCTGACTTAGGATTAAACCGCAGCAGATGAATGCCAAATGTACAAAGCAAGGTAAGTAACGGTGCATCACAATGATTATTTAGGTTGTAATATTTGTATGTACGAATCAGGCGTAAAGCCCCTTGTTTTACTGTATAAAATAAAGGTGGATGTAACATCCACCTCATTATCGATGAGTCGCTAATTACTACATATATCTTTAAAATAGAAAAGCATAACACCATCGCTTTCAAAAAGCGTATATAAACCATTATACCGTTGTAACATTAACTCGCATGATGGATTCTTTATATCCCCATGAAATGAACCACTTTTATATTTAACTGGGAATCTAAAATTAGATAAAGTAATATTCGTTCTCCATTCATCTCTGAAGGTAATATTTGATAGCACCATCCATGCCATCAAAGGATGGTGCCCTACAATTAAGGACGAAACTGGTGACGTTGGTGCGGTTCCATACATATCTATCACTTTAATATTACTTCTTGAAATGTCACTTTGCATCAAGTTGATTGTATAGGCCTCGAAGTCTTTTTGTTTTTTTTGTGCATTACCATAGGCATAAACGGATGAATATGAATAGATCATAAACAGTACAACCAGTAGTGATGATAGTATTTTTACTGGTTTGTAGTTAACCCTGAAAGCATAGAACATAAAGAACATCATCACGACGCCAGTAGATGCCAGGACACGAGACATTACAGGTGGGTTAGCCAGTATCGATAATGGTGCTAAAACCATTAAAATAATGATGATGGGGCTTGTAAGAGTTATCAGACAAGCCAATCTGGAATAGATATTACTGCCATTTAAAAACGCTATCGATCTAAGTACCAGCCCTAATATGCCAATTACGATTATTGATACAGAAATTAGCATAAATGGTGCCGGGAAACCAAGCATCAAGAAGTCATAGTATTTAACTATGTTTTTTGCAAAGCGAGTAATAGCTCCAGCAGTAGAAAAGTCAATAAACTCAGCTCGAATTAGGCTGTATCCTCCAGCTATGAAATATTTAGCAATGAATTTTGAGTAAACGATGTACCCTGAAATGAAAGCTACGCCATTCGTTATTAATGATTTTAATCCATCACTATTTTTATTATCTTTCGCAATGTAAGAAAATATAGCAAAAATCACATAAATACTTATTGATGCCTGATAAAGACATAATGAAGCTAGTATAAAAAGGAAGTGTATTATAAATGAAAAGAAGCTGTTTTTAAGATGAATACAAAAAGGAGCACACACGCAAGCTATGGATAAAAGCATAGGTAGCGAGTCATAGGCGTATGATAGCGTTTCCAACATAAAGGGATTCACCAGAACGCATAGAGCACATGCGACAGATTGTGCAATTCCTGGTGAGCCACTTTGCATTATTAACAAAAGAATAATTGCTAATGAGGCGACCCCCATTAATTGGGTTAGCGGTGATATGTCGCTTATGGTTGTATTGAAATTCAACATAGTCATGACAACGTCAGCTAATGGTCTACCATTGTCAGACCAACTGAGATATCCTAAGACGGATCTATTATAGTCATCTATGAAATATCTATCAGCCTTTATAATTGGAAATAGATATATAAGAGATAAAATTGCAAATGCAATAAATGGTGGTTTCTTTATATTCATCATTTCTTTGGTTTCTTAACAATGTACCGAGGGCGTTGTTTAACTTCAGTATAAATTCTTCCGATATACTCTCCGAGTACACCGATACCTATTAATTGTATCCCACCCAGGAAAAGGATAGATACGAGAAGAGAAGGATAACCGCGAACAGGGTTACCAAAAGCTAATGTGTCAAGAATCATCCATGCACCATAAAGGAAAGAGAGTCCGGCTACAAACAGGCCGATATACGTCCACATTCGCAAAGGGAAGGTTGAGAAACTTGTTATTCCCTCCAGTGCCAGATTCCATAGCTTCCAGCCGTTAAATTTTGAGTTTCCGGCTACGCGTTCGGCACGGGCGTACTCAACCACATCAGTTCGTCCACCAACCCAACTCAGTACGCCCTTCATGAACAGGTTGCGTTCCTGCATTAGTTTAATGTTTTCTACAACTCCACGAGACATTAAGCGGAAATCACCTACGTTCTCCTCAATTTGTGGATTGCTGATTTTGTTGTGCAGTTTGTAAAACCATTCCGCCGACTTACGTTTTAGCCTGCTATCAGTTGAGCGATCCGAGCGCTTAGCAAGTACCATATCTGCACCTGCCTTCCATTTCTCAATCAGGTGAGGAATGACTTCTATCGGATCCTGCAGGTCAACATCAATTGGGATAACGGCATCACCTGTAGCATGATCAAGACCAGCAAACAGCGCAGGTTCTTTACCAAAGTTACGCGTGAAAGAGAGTGGGAGAACGAGTGGGTCAGAAAAAGCAAGTGCATTAATAATTGATTCTGTAGCGTCTTTGCTTCCATCATTGATGAACACAATTTCTACTTCATATTGTCTCAACTCTTCAAATTCCCGAACCGTTTTATAAAAAATCGGTATCGTGGCTTCTTCATTGAAGACTGGAACAACCAGAGAAATTTTCATTTCACTTCCCTAAATACAATGAACTTAGAATAGAAAAAGCCGCAGACAAGGCTAATCGCGGAGAATGTCACAAGCGTGATAACAGGAGGGAGGGAGTATACATCTGCTGCCCCGCCAACTGTGGCACTCAGCGTCCCCATGAATCCGACATATAGCATGTATCGCATCGTTGTGGTTGAGGCTTCAAACGTGAACTTTGCGTTAGCAAAAAAGCTGAATGATACTGCCACAACGAAACCAGTAAAATTAGCCAGTGCCTGGTTGGACTTAAAGGCGTAAATGCACGCAGCAAACACGGCCCAGTGGATGAGCGTATTTATAGCACCTATCGATGTGTACTTAGCGAATAACTTTAACATCATGAAAATCAGTGAATTCAGAAAGGTCTGAAGTTTAGCATCAACCTACAGTGCGATCGACCTCCATAACTGAAGTCATGTCAGGGTGATACGTGAGACGTTCTTGCTGATGGTTGCATGAGGAGCGCAAAGTTGCCGGGGTGGTCACTGATCTGCGATGCCAGTGAAAAAACTGAGGGTCAGGCGTTGAAAGATGGCTGGTTGTCAGGGCTGATAACGCACGTAATCAATCACATTCCGGATGATGACTGTAATACAAACTGGCTAGCTTCTGGCTTTTCACGTCATCTCCAGCGCGGGTTAGTGGATAAGATATAAACTGACCGGTGTAGCACTGTGACCCGTAATCTCTTCAGGTTTACCTGCTAACGTGGTGAACCAATTCATGATTCTGATTATTTCTTATTCACGGAATATTTGCTGCTATCGTTAAATTTGTGTAAGGGCGTGACTGAGGACAAACACTCTCATGAAACAGCCTGAAAATAGTTACCAAATGATCGAGGGGGCACGCTGGCGGCACATCTGGGTGGTCGGGGATATACACGGCTGTTTTGCGCTGCTGATGGCGAAGTTGCGGGCCTGTCGCTTTGATCCCTGGCAGGATTTGCTGGTCTCGGTGGGTGATCTTATCGATCGTGGTCCTGACAGTTTACGCTGCCTGCAGTTGCTACATAAACGCTGGATAGTGGCAGTCAGAGGAAATCATGAGCAGATGGCGATAGATGCTTTACGTACGTCACAGTGGTCGTTGTGGATGATGAATGGTGGTGGCTGGTTTACGGCGTTGCCTGAGCAGAAACGGCATCAGGCCACACTGGCACTGGAATATTGCCAGCATCTGCCGTGGATCCTGGAGCTGCATTGTCGCGAGGCGACCCATGTCATCGCCCACGCCGATTACCCGGATGACGTTTATCAGTGGCAAAAGCCGGTTAATCTTACGGAGGTGTTGTGGCGACGCGCGCGACTGAGTGCACATCTTGCGGGAGAAGGGGCCGCCATTACCGGTGCTGACCATTTCTGGTTTGGCCATACGCCGCTGCGCCAGCGCGTTGACAGCGACAATCTGCACTACATTGATACGGGGGCGGTATTCGGCGGTGAGTTAACGCTGGTACAACTGCAGTAATTAAAAATCGCTGTACTGCTGCGCGGGTGCCCAGAATCCATCGATAAAGTCCTCAACCGGAAAGCAGCCACCCTGGCGAATCCGTTGATCGTCCATGTAATACAGGCATTGCCGCTCTGTATCGTAAACATCCACTACGATATCTTCGCAACCGCCATCCAGATAACAGACAAACAGAACCAGTGCGAACATCCTATCCTCATTTTGTACAGCCATAACAAAAGTGTAGGAGGATTTAACGCAAGCGGGAAGGGGGAAATAAATAACCCGCCGGCAGACGGGTTCTTTTTGAATCAGGCAAGACGCATGATCCAGGCATCAGACTTACGATCGTAATGGTTGCGGAAGAGGACAGAATGTTCTCCGTTGAGGAGGGCAGGAATGCTGGTCTCATCGTCCCAGGCATCCAGTTGCATGCATAAATCCGGATCAGATTTACACGGAATGGTTAACGTTCGGTCTCCCGGCGACTCGCCGTGTAACTCGGCATCGTCAATTTCAAAGGCGCCAATGCGCACACTGGTTTTCATCATCGTGCTCTCCGTTGATTCGCTGATTGTGGTACGACCAGTTAGGCCGTCCAGTTTTCAGCGTAGTCAACGCAGGCAAAAGCGCCAGTCAAAAAATGCGCAAATTTTCTGATTCAGACGTTACCGGTAAACAGTTTGCCATCACGAACCAGTTCGCGTGGGTAGCTGTTTTTCAGCCGCGAGCCGATCCGTTTGGCAAGGCCAATTGGCTGATGCTGGAAGGTTACCAGCACATCGTCAGTGGCGGGGACGGTCTGTGGGTAGACATCGCGACCGCGATACCACTCTTCGGCTTCCTGGTGAGACAGTTCAAACGCACAGCGATGATTGACATCAGCCAGCGCGATGACCGCTTCGTGCTGCCAGCGATAACCCTTGTTATGGGTTTCTGCCAGCTTAATACCGAGACGGGAGAAGCGGACTTTTCCGATCAGCGGTTCAATCTCCGCCGGGAAAAGCCAGACCTCTTTATCACGCTGCCAGAGGTGCAGGTTATCACCCCAGTGCAGACCGAGGGCGTTAGCTGCCAGGGTTATACTTGTGGCGTCGCGACCGTTGACGGGGGTAAAAGGGAAGTTGCCCACTTTGTACTTCGGTGATGGCAGTGCGGGAATGGAGGCCGTTTTACGCAGGCGGGCGACGAAGAATCCTTCGCAGTCATAAATCTGTGGGAACACATGCAGGAAACCTTCTGCCGTCAGCGCCTGATTCGCTTCAGGGAAAAGATCGTCCAACGGTAAAAATTCTACCGCCTCGGGCCAGGCTTCCTTCAGCCAGGCCAGCACCGATTCGTTTTCTTCACGATTCAACGTACAGGTTGAATAGACCAGCGTACCGCCAGGGCGCAGGGCGTGGAATGCACTTTCGAGCAGTTCGCGCTGGGTTGCGGCAATCTCACGATTGCTCTCAACGGACCAGTTTTTCAGCGCATCCGGATCCTTACGCACCACACCTTCACCTGAGCAGGGGGCATCCAGCAAAATCGCGTCGAACATTTCCGGCAGTGCTGCACCGAATACGCGACCGTCAAAATGGGTCAGCGCCACATTACTGATCCCACAGCGACTGATATTGGCATGCAGCACTTTCACCCGACTGGCCGAGTATTCGTTCGCGAGGATCGCGCCCTGATTACCCATGCGCGCGGCAATTTGCGTGGTTTTTGAGCCCGGCGCGGCGGCAACGTCCATCACGCGGCTGGGTGAATTATCGTCGGCAAACAGGGCGGCAACCGGCAACATGGAACTGGCTTCCTGAATATAAAACAGACCACTCAGATGCTCGGCGGTACTGCCGAGCGGCAGCGTATCTTCATCATCGCGCTCAATCCAGAAACCTTCCTCGCACCAGGGAACGGGTGTCAACGACCAGCCATAGAGGGCGATTAAGGTGAGAAAGTCGGTCACCGAAATCTTAAGCGTATTAACGCGGATGCTGCGGCGCAACGGGCGCTGGCAGGCGGCGAGAAAATCGTCAAAAGAGAGGTGCGCAGGCATCGTATCGCGCATTTGCGTCAAAAAGGCGTCTGGAAAATAAACAGCGTGTTGAGTCACGGGGGAGTATCACCGGCAGAAAAACAAGCGCGCAGTGTAGCATAAAGGCTCCGGCGCGAGCACGCCGGAGCCTGATATTAACGTGGCAGCGCGGTGCCCCATTCACGCCACTCTTTCGGTTCACTTTCCAGCAGCAGGAAGTGTTTCCCCGCCTGCGCTTTCGGCGCCAGCGGAGTGCCAGGCGGTGTGGCGAAGGCAATGCCGCCGCGAATGAACTGATTAAAGGTACCGGTCTTCACCACGCCGCCAGTCAGGCCAAAGTCCAGACTGTATCCGGATGCCAGCCAGAAGACGGAGTTGTTGCGGACCAGGTGCTGATAGCGTTGACTGATGCGCAAGGCGATCATCACGCGGTCAGACAGTGTGCCGAGCGTCATACCGGTGACGGTACCAACTTCAATCCCGCGGAACAGGACCGGCGTACCGATCGCCAGCGAGCCCGCTTCGGGGACTTCGAGCACAATACTCAGCCCGTCAAGGTAGCGTGAGTCGGTAATGGTCGCTTCCTGCAGTTCAAAGTCACGGCGCGGATTACCCCGACCCGGCTCGACGTTGATGTAGGGTTGCAGGATCGTGTCGAGATGTTCCACGCCAGCGGCCGAGATTTGCGGCGTAATCACGGAGAAGCGCGTCCCGCCACGGGCGAAGGTCTGCACATATTCCGGATACAATACCGCCTTCGCCTGTACCTCGTTGCGTGAGGTGAGCAGTTCAAGCGTCTGAATCTGTCCGATATCAATGCCGAGGTAGCGAATAGGCATCCCGGCCGCCAGTTTCCCGGCATCAAAAGCGTGAAGGGTAATCTGCCCGCCAACCGCACGAGCGGCGGTTTCGGAGGCATACAAAATGCGCTTATCGCCTTTGCGCTGACTGGCGCTGGCACCGCTGAGGTTATCAAAGCTGATCGCCCCCTTCAGCGCGCGCGACAGGGGAGAGGCCTGCACGGTCAACCCACTGCCGTTGAGCTGGACTTTAGCCCCGCCTTCGGCCCAGAAGACGCTGTTGCTGGTCAGCAGGTTGCGGTACTCCGGCTTAATATGGAGATCGATATCAAAGGCGTCGGCGCGCGGACGCACGGTGATCACTTCACCCACTTCAAATTTACGATACAGCACCACGGAACCGGCCTGCACGTCCGGCAATGTTTCTGCACGCAGGCTCAGGGTGGTGGTCGGCAGATCGCTGAGGCTGTTCTCCACCGCTTTTTCCAGGTTAGCGTACAGCGGATAACTGGATTTCATTTCCCCTTTGCTGCCCGGCAATATGCGTATACCGCCGCTGATCCATTCGCTGGCGCTGGCACCGAGGAACTCAACGCCATCCAGACCCACTTTGACATCCACACGACTGTTGACCACGAATTTACTGTCACCCTGAACCAGGTCGCGATGCTGTGGATCGACCGCTACGGTGAACTCGACGCCTTTGCTGGTCAGCTTACGTTCGATTACCTGGCCCACCTGGACGCCGTGGAGGATCAGCGGTTGACCCGCATCGATACCGTAGCTTTCAGGCGCGGTCAGGATAAAGGTCAGGACGTCCGGTTCATGGAGCAGCGCTTTTTCTCCGGGGACAACCACGAACTCGCTGCGCGGTTCACCGGTGCCGGGCACCAGCTCAAAGGTTTTGCCCGTCAGTAACGAACTGATGTTGGCGTCACTTAACGAGAGTTTAGGGCTGCGCAGTTCAATGCGCGTGCCGTCGCGTAACAACGTCACGACGCTGGGATCAACGGTCATTTCGCCGGTGACTTTACCGCCAGGCTGTAAATTCAGTCTGGTGAGCTCACCCACTTCCAGCCCCTGATACATGAGCGGCGTGGCGTTCGCTTTCAGCCCTTCGCCGCTGGGCAGTTCGAGCTTAACGATGACGCCACGCTGGCTGTGTGCGAGGTCGGCGTACAGGCCGAAGGTATCATCCTGATCTGCGACTTTTGACTCATCCGGGGAGTCAAAAGCGATGGCTCCGTTTACCAGGGCTGCCAGACTCTCCAGCTTAACCTTCGCTCCGCTCAGGCTGATGTCGGCATTGACCCCTGAAACATTCCAGAAGCGACTGCCTTTCTTCACCAGGTTGGTAAAGCGGCGTTCAACCAGCACGTCAATGGTGACGCCCTGTTTGTTCGGGTTAATGCTGTAATCATAAACTCTGCCGACCGGGATCTTACGGAAATAAACCAGCGAACCGCTGTTCAGCGATCCCAGATCGGGCGCATTGAGATGAATCATCAGATCGCCGTTATCCAGCCGATATTTCGGTTGGGTGTCGAGGGCGACGAAATGATCTTGCTCTTTGCCTTTACCAGGCATCATGCCGATATAGTTGCCGCCAACCAACGCATCGAGCCCAGAGACGCCTGCGAGCGACGCTTTAGGCGTCACCAGCCAGAATTGCGTCTCTTCGCGCAGGGCGTCTTTCATGTCGGATTTAATGCTGACCCGCACCTCAATTTTGCGCAAATCCTTGCTCAGGCTGATGTCCTGCACCGTACCCACCTCAACGCCCTGGTAGCGGACGGGCGTGCGGCCCGGAACAATGCCATCCGCAGACATGAAGTCGATGGTCACGGTGTTACCGCGATCTTCATAGCTGTTCCATATCAGCCATCCCGCAATCATTAATGCAATCAGCGGGAGTAACCAGAACGGAGAGATACGGCGTTTTGTTTTAATCTGCGCTTCAGTCTGCGAAGCGGGCGTTTCCTGACTCATGTGCATCCCAAAGTAAGCGGCTGTCCAGCCATTCCACTGCAAGAATAGTCAAAATGACCGCTGAGCCGAAATAAAACGCAGCCGGTCCCATAGTAAAAGCAAGAATCTGGTCGCGGTTAATCAGCGACATGGTTAAGGCGATAACAAACAGGTCCAGCATCGACCAGCGACCGATCCACGTGACCAGGCGCAAGAGTTGCATGCGCGTGCGTAAACCCTGCTCGCATTTGAACTGAATGCTGAGCAGCAGCGTAAACATGACAATCACTTTGGTGAATGGCACCAGGATACTGGCGATAAAGACCACGGCGGCCACGGCAACATTGCTGTTCGCCAGCGACAGGATGCCGGACATGATCGTATCTTCCTGCCGTCCGCCGTTCACGTAGATAACCGAGATAGGCATCAGGTTAGCAGGCATCAGCAAAACAATCGATGCCAACAACGCCGCCCAGCATTTTTGAATGCTCTGGTTTCGGCGCTCGCGTAAGGGAATATGGCAGCGCGGGCAGCGGCCACGCGGGTCCGGATAGCCGGTAAAATGGCAGCCGAGACAAACGCGTAACTGCTCATCCGGACGCTTTGCCGGTCGTTGCGGATAAAAACGTTCCCACAGTTGTTCGATGTTCAGGTGCGACAGCGTCAGGATGCTGAGGATCACCAGCGCGATAAAGGCGTAAAGTCCCACGCCAGGCTGTAAAAAAGCGTAATCCTGAACTTTGATCGATGCCACACCGATGCCCACCAGATAGATGTCCAGCATCACCCACTCTTTAAGCCTTTCCAGCATCAGCAACACCGGGCGCAAATTCATACCGAGAATATTGCCGAACCACAAATAGGCAATCGACGTCACGAGGATCAGCGGCGCACCCGCGACACAAAAGAGCACCATCGTCGCGGTAATCGGATCGCCTTGCTTTGTCATCTGCCAGATCCCCTGCATCACGTTGGCATCAATGCGGATGCCCAGCAGATAGATGTGCAGCAGTGGCTCGCCCCAGGCAAAGGGCATCAGCAACAGCATGGTGACCGCCATTGCCCCCAGACGCGTCAGCGACCAGTCGCGGCCATCACGAATTTTCGCCTGGCAGCGGGGACAGTAAGCGCTCTGGTGAGAGCGCATCTTCGGCAGACTAAACAGCAGGTCACACTGAGGACAACGCTGATAGTGCGCACGAGGCAGTGCTTCGCTGATGGATCGGATCGCTATTTTTTTTGTTGGCGTGATCTGGGGTGTCTTGAGAGCCATGTATCGCGAATCAAAGTGTTAGAATTATGTAATCTTAACTCATGACGGGAATGATCTTGAGCATTAACGCATTTAATGCTTATTTTAATAGGCTGGCAGTATCAGAGTAAGACAACTAAGTGATTATATAATGAACAAGACAGAGCTATACGCGGATCTGAACCGCGATTTTCAGGCATTAATGGCAGGAGAAACCAGTTTTCTGGCCACGCTGGCGAACACCAGCGCATTGTTGTACGAACGTCTTTCGCAAGTGAACTGGGCGGGGTTTTACCTGCTCGAGGGCGATACGCTGGTATTAGGTCCGTTTCAGGGCAAAATTGCCTGTGTGCGGATCCCGGTGGGTCGTGGCGTGTGTGGCACAGCTGTTGCCCACAACCAGGTGCAGCGGATTGATGACGTTCACGCGTTTGATGGTCACATTGCCTGCGATGCGGCCAGTAATGCGGAAATTGTCCTGCCAATCACCGTTAAGGGTCATATCATTGGCGTGCTGGACATCGACAGCACGGCGTTTGGGCGCTTCACCGCTGAGGATGAAGAGGGTCTTCGCCAGCTCGTCGCGCAACTTGAAACCGTGCTTGCAATGACGGATTTCGAAAAATTCTTTGCGAGCATCGCAGGATAATCAACGGATACCGTAGCAATTACTGATGGCGTCATTATAATGTCGCCTGTTCATGCCTGCTGCTTGTTGGCTACGTCCGTTGTAATCAGGAAATTTCATGGAAAATCAACCTAAGTTGAATAGCAGTAAAGAAGTCATCGCGTTTTTGGCCGAGCGTTTTCCGCAGTGCTTTAGTGCGGAAGGCGAAGCGCGCCCACTGAAAATTGGCATTTTTCAGGATCTGGTAGAGCGTATTGAGGGCGAAATGAACCTCAGCAAAACGCAACTTCGCTCCGCTTTACGTCTTTATACTTCAAGCTGGCGTTACCTGTACGGCGTTAAGCCGGGCGCGACGCGTGTCGATCTTGACGGCAACCCATGTGGTGAGCTGGATGAGCAGCACGTTGAACATGCGCGTAAGCAGCTTGAAGAAGCGAAAGCTCGCGTTCAGGCGCAGCGTGCAGAACAGCAAGCGAAAAAACGCGAAGCTGCCGCCGCCGCAGGGGAAACCGAAGACGCACCGCGTCGTGAACGTAAGCCTCGTCCTGCACCACGCCGCAAAGAAGCGACTGAGCGTAAACCGCGTGCTGAAAAACCTGCAGCGAAAGCGCCACGCGCACCTCGTGAAGAGAAATTGACTCCGGTTTCGGATATTTCAGTGCTGAGCGTTGGTCAGTCTCTGAAGGTGAAAGCGGGCAATGATGCGATGGATGCCACCGTATTAGAAATCACCAAAGATGGCGTCCGTGTACAGCTGAATTCGGGTATGTCTTTGATTGTACGCGCAGAACACCTGGTGTTCTGAAACGGAGGCCTGGCCTGGCATGAACACATTTTTTAGGCTTACCGCGTTAGCTGGTCTGCTTGCAATAGCAGGCCAGACCTTCGCTGTGGACGACATTACGCGTGCCGATCAGATTCCTGTTCTTAAGGAAGAGACCCAGCATGCGACGGTAAGTGAACGCGTTACGTCGCGTTTTACACGTTCTCACTACCGTCAGTTCGATCTCGATTCGGCCTTTTCCGCCAAAATTTTCGACCGGTATCTGAATTTACTCGACTACAGCCACAACGTGCTGTTGGCGGGGGATGTCGAGCAGTTTGCGAAGAAGAAAGGGCAGTTGGGTGACGAATTGCGTTCGGGTAAGCTCGACGTTTTTTACGATCTCTATAATCTGGCGCAAAAGCGCCGCTTCGAGCGTTTTCAGTACGCACTGAAAGTGCTGGAACGTCCGATGGACTTCACCGGGACTGACACCTTCAATCTCGATCGCAGCAAAGCGCCCTGGCCGAAAGACGAAGCTGAGCTGAATGCGCTGTGGGACGGCAAGGTGAAGTTCGATGAGTTAAGTCTGAAACTGACCGGCAAAGACGATAAAGAAATTCGCGAGACGCTGACGCGTCGTTATAAGTCCGCGATCCGTCGTCTGACACAAACCAACAGTGAAGATGTCTTCTCACTGGCGATGACCGCGTTTGCACGCGAAATTGATCCGCATACCAACTATCTCTCGCCACGCAATACCGAGCAGTTTAATACTGAGATGAGCCTGTCCCTTGAAGGGATTGGTGCCGTGTTGCAGATGGACGATGACTATACGGTCATTAACTCTATGGTTGCAGGCGGCCCGGCGGCGAAGAGCAAGGCAATTAGCGTTGGCGATCGCATTGTCGGCGTGGGTCAGACTGGCAAAAGCATGGTCGACGTGATCGGCTGGCGTCTGGATGACGTTGTTGCGCTCATCAAAGGGCCAAAAGGTAGCAAGGTTCGTCTTGAAGTTTTGCCTGCCGGTAAAGGTACAAAAACCCGAATTGTCACACTGACGCGTGAACGTATCCGTCTGGAAGACCGCGCCGTTAAGATGTCAGTGAAGACGGTGGGTAAAGAGAAAGTCGGCGTACTGGACATCCCAGGCTTCTACGTTGGCCTGACTGACGATGTCAAAGTTCAGCTGCAGAAACTGGAAAAACAGAACGTCAGCAGCATTGTCATCGATCTGCGGACCAACGGCGGCGGGGCGTTGACTGAGGCCGTTTCGCTGTCCGGTCTGTTTATTCCTTCCGGTCCGGTGGTTCAGGTCCGTGACAACAACGGTAAAGTTCGTGAAGACAGCGATACTGATGGCGTTGTTTACTATAAAGGCCCGCTGGTGGTGCTGGTCGATCGTTTCAGTGCGTCGGCCTCGGAAATTTTCGCGGCAGCCATGCAGGATTACGGCCGTGCGCTGATCGTCGGCGAGCCGACCTTCGGCAAGGGTACCGTGCAACAGTATCGTTCGCTGAACCGTATTTACGATCAGATGCTGCGTCCGGAATGGCCGGCACTGGGCTCTGTCCAGTACACGATCCAGAAGTTCTATCGTGTGAACGGCGGCAGTACCCAGCGTAAAGGCGTTACGCCGGATATCATCATGCCGACAGGAAATGAAGAGACCGAAACTGGCGAGAAGTTTGAAGATAATGCGTTGCCGTGGGATAGCATCGATGCTGCAACGTATGTGAAATCAGACGATTTGACGCCATTCGGTCCTGAATTACTCAAAGATCACAACGCGCGTATCGCGCAGGATCCTGAGTTCCAGTACATCATGAAGGATATCGCCCGTTTCAATGCGATGAAGGATAAACGCAACATCGCGTCTCTGAATTACGCACAGCGTGAAAAAGAGAATAACGAGGATGATGCGTTGCGTCTGGCGCGAATCAATGACAGGTTTAAACGTGAAGGAAAACCGGTTCTGAAGAAACTGGACGACCTGCCAAAAGATTACCAGGAGCCGGATCCGTATCTTGATGAAACGGTGAAGATTGCGCTGGATCTGGCGACGCTTGAGAAAGCGAAGCCCGCGGAACAACCCACCGCGACGAAGTAACCTCAAACAGGCACAAGAAATTGTGCCTGTTTTTTTTAACAAGCGCATGAAGTCGTCAGCCTGGTACAACAAAATGTAAAGTTGTGTCTTTCTGGTGACTTACCGGGCATTGATGCTTGAAAATAGCGGTACGACCCATACGATGTGGGTAATCGCATAGTGCGTTTTGTTAAGTTGAGGTTAAAAGAAGATTATGATGCGAATCGCGCTTTTCCTGTTGACGAACCTGGCCGTCATGGTCGTTTTCGGGCTGGTGCTGAGCCTGACAGGGATTCAGTCGAGCAGCGTTCAGGGCCTGATGATTATGGCGCTGCTGTTCGGTTTTGGTGGTTCCTTCGTTTCACTGCTGATGTCCAAATGGATGGCGTTGCGTTCTGTCGGTGGGGAAGTGATCGAACAACCGCGTAACGAAAGAGAACGCTGGTTAATGAATACGGTCGCCACGCAGGCGCGTCAGGCCGGTATCGCCATGCCGCAGGTCGCTATTTATCATGCGCCGGACATTAACGCGTTTGCCACCGGAGCGCGCCGTGATGCGTCTCTGGTTGCGGTCAGTACTGGTCTGCTGCAAAACATGAGCCCGGATGAAGCTGAAGCCGTTATTGCTCACGAAATTAGCCATATCGCGAACGGTGACATGGTCACCATGACGCTGATTCAGGGGGTTGTGAACACCTTTGTTATCTTTATCTCGCGAATTCTGGCGCAGATTGCCGCTGGTTTTCTCGGCGGCAACCGTGATGAAGGTGAAGGCAGCAATGGCAACCCGATGATCTATTTTGCAGTCGCGATGGTACTGGAACTGGTTTTTGGTATCCTGGCGAGCATTATTACCATGTGGTTCTCTCGTCATCGTGAATTCCACGCCGATGCGGGGTCCGCCAAACTGGTTGGGCGTGAGAAGATGATTGCCGCGCTGCAGCGTCTGAAAACCAGCTATGAACCGCAGGAAGCGTCCAGCATGATGGCCTTCTGCATTAATGGTAAAGGTAAATCGCTGAGCGAACTGTTTATGACTCACCCGCCGCTGGATAAACGTATCGAAGCGCTGCGCAGTGGGGAATACCTGAAGTAAGCCTGTCGGCAAGAAGAGAAAGCGCGTCCGTGGACGCGCTTTTTTTTACGCCTGCGCTCGGGGTTGTGTGATGCGTAAACCGCTCACCACTGCCGCCACGGTCGCCAGAATCCCCGCCGCTAGCAGAGAAACATGTGTGCCGTTATCCCCGAACTGGTTCAACAGCAGTGCGACCAATGCCGCGCCGGAGCTTTGTCCCAACAGACGGGCGGTTCCCAGCATGCCGCTGGCACCACCGCTGCGTTCGCGTGGCGCTGACGTGATGATCGTGTGGTTATTGGGGGACTGAAATAAACCAAACCCGGCGCCACAGAGGATCATCGGCCAGATGATATTGAGATCGGACGGTACGGCAGGAAGCAACACCAGGGCAAACAGTCCGCTTGCCATCACCAGCAGGCCCAGCGTGCCCAACAGACCAGCATGGACACGTTCAATCAGATACCCGGCCAGCGGTGCCATGACCATCGTTGCCAATGGCCAGGGGGTGAGCAGCAGACCGGTTTCCACTTCACTGCGTCCCAGCACCGTTTGCAGGTAGAAGGGAAGGGAGACCATCGCCAGCATCTGCGCGCAGAAGGAGCAAATTGACGTGCCTATTGACAGTGAAAAAAGGGGAATACGCAGCAGGTCGACCGGCAATAACGGCACCGGTAATGAGAGTTGACGGCGGATAAAGAAGTAGCCCACCACGACCAGCGCCACCAGTTCAGCTCCGATCAGCGTCAGGGACTGCCCCTGTGCAAAACCGCTCAGTGCAGTGATCAACAAACCAAACGTCAGTGCGTTCATCACGGCGCTGGGAATATCAAAACGCGGTTTATTGCTGCGTGAACCATTGGGCGGTAGAAAGCGCATCGCCAGAATTAGCGCAATAATCCCCAACGGCACGTTGATCAGGAACAGCCATTTCCAGGAGGAGATCGAGAGGATCGCAGCGGCAATGGTTGGGCCGGCGGCCGCAGAGACGGCGACGATAAAGGAGTTGATGCCCATCCCGCGTCCCAGATGGCGCTGAGGATAAATCAGACGAATCAATGCCGTGTTGACGCTCATCAGCGCCGCACCGCCAAAGCCCTGCACGACACGCGCCATCGTTAGCATCTGTAGCGAGTCCGCGAGTGCGCAAAACAGTGAGGCCAGCAGGAAGACAACCAGCCCGCATTTGTAGATGCGTCGATAGCCAAACATATCGCCCAGAAACGACAGCGACAGTAACGAGACGACGATAGCAATCTGATAGGCGTTGACGACCCAGATGGAGCTGGCGGCTGAGGCGTGTAAATCAGCAGCAATGGTCGGGAGCGCCACGTTGGCAATGGCGCCGTCCAGCACGGCCATCGAAATACCAATAACGATGGTTAAAATGGCACCGTATCGCTGCGGAAGCGGCAGACCGTCGGTCTGGGATTTATTCATGTGATTGATGGTTTCTGCGAAGAATATGATCAGGGTAGTGATTCTAGCATTGATATTCAGGCTTTATGTCGCAGATTTGTAACGAAGTTAGCAAAGATGGATTGCGGGCGCTTTGCCATGAAATTATAATAAAAAATTGTTCTGATTTTTATAAAACACTCGTAATGAGGTGATAGATGGCTAACGCAGATCTGGATAAGCAGCCTGATTCTGTATCTTCTGTGCTGAAAGTTTTTGGCATTTTGCAGGCGCTGGGTGAAGAGCGCGAAATAGGGATTACCGAGTTATCACAACGCGTCATGATGTCAAAAAGCACCGTTTATCGCTTTTTACAGACCATGAAAACACTGGGTTATGTGTCACAGGAAGGTGAGTCCGAGAAGTATTCTCTGACGCTGAAACTGTTTGAACTGGGCGCACGTGCGCTACAGAATGTTGACCTTATCCGCAGCGCGGACATCCAGATGCGTGAACTCTCTCGTCTGACGAAAGAGACGGTGCATCTCGGCGCGCTGGACGAAGATAGCATCGTATACATTCATAAGATTGATTCGATGTACAACCTGCGTATGTATTCACGCGTGGGTCGCCGCAACCCGCTATACAGCACCGCGATTGGTAAGGTACTGCTGGCCTGGCGCGATCGTGACGAAGTGAAACAGATTCTGGATGGTGTTGAGTACAAACGCAGCACCGGGCGCACGATCACCACCACGGAAGCATTGCTGCCGGTGCTGGATAAAGTCCGCGAACAGGGTTATGGCGAAGATAACGAAGAACAAGAAGAAGGTTTACGCTGCATTGGCGTACCGGTATTCGACCGTTTCGGTGTTGTGATCGCCGGTCTGAGTATCTCTTTCCCGACGCTGCGTTTTTCCGAAGAAAACCTGCATGACTACGTTTCGATGCTGCATACTGCGGCGCGCAAAATCTCTGAGCAGATGGGTTACAACGATTATCCGTTCTGATCACGTCATGATATCGATATGAAGAAACTGCCGACTTTCGCGCCGGCAGTTTTTATCAAGATGAAATCGTACTTAAGAAATAAGTTATTGCGGCGGCGGGATATTAGCCGTTATCGACGACTACAGTACTTTTACGCAACAGCGGGCAATCCGTTAATCCAATGATACCGCTATCGGTATGAACATATTGCGCGGTGGCGGTTCCTCGCGCGGTGAGATACTTACACTGCAATCCCAGTCCGGCTGCATTCTCCTGACTGCCTATCAGCACACCATACCCACTGAGTAATAATCCAATCCAGACAAGCGCAAACAACACGACAGCGCGAATAATCAAACGCATTATGACCTCTTTTCTTCTATACGTTAGACTGAGCTTAGCGTTTACGTTCATTTTGATACAAGTAAATGATTCTTAAAAAATCGCTAATGTCTTCTGTAGTTAGCCCTGGTTTAAGATACGCATGATAATTTAGGGGCATAAGATGTTGATGCGGAGAGTGGAGTGAAAAAGTTTCGATGGATAATTCTGGTGGTGGTGGTGCTTGTGTGCCTGTTATTGTGGGCCCAGGTGTTCAACATCATGTGTGACCAGGATGTACAATTTTTCAGCGGAATTTGCGCCATCAATAAATTTATCCCCTGGTGAGATCATTTTTTCATCTGTTGATTTCCTTCCTGTGGCGCGGTGGTAAAATGGCGCGTCTACATTGAGGTGGTGAAATGAACGAAGTAGTGAATTCCGGCGTGCTTAATTTTGCGTCGTTGATTGTATCGGTGGGAGTTCTGGTTGTTGGGCTGGTGCTGTGGTTCTTTATCAACCGTGCGAGCTCGCGAACCAATGAGCAGATTGAACTGCTTGAAGCGTTGTTAGATCAGCAGAAGCGACAAAATGCATTACTGCGTCGTCTCTGTGAAGCGAACGAGCCGGAAAAAGTGACCGAGGCATCGCCGAAGGTCAATGACCCGCAAGAGGATGATGACATCATCCGTCTGGTTGCAGAACGTTAATCTCCTTAAAATCGGGAAGTGAATGGGCTGACCTCTCCGTCGGTCTTTCCTTCCTGTGTCATTTATTCTGCACATCATTAGTGCAGTCGCGCACCGCTTTGCTATATCCGTTCCTTTCTGAGTCATTCCATCTGTTATTGCCTGCTCATACTTAATTATATATTTCCATACGTTAATAATGTGATCTTCCCCGTTTTGTGAGAATGATCATTTTTATATAAGCGAAACGTTTCTTTCCCTATTTTTGTGCATTGTCATCATTCTTTCATTAAATGAGTGCATAAGAACAGTGGATATCACGATGGGGCGAAATGCGTTGTTATTATGATACAGGGCCATTTTGCGTTGAGACAAATTATGCATAACAAAGCAGAATTTGTGATAATCGCCGGAATTCGCGTTTCACCATTATGATGATCTGGAAGTCGCGAAGTTATTGAGCTATGGTTGAAAAGTCCCCGCTGCGTTGCTGGTCTGACAAGGACTCAGCAAGGACGCGGGAATATATCGGCTTGAGAATTGACGCATAACTGTGCAGATACTCTGTGTCGACTGGCGAGATTTGTGCGACCGATCGAGACACGTTTAAAAATGGCTTGCCATAATTAACGTTGTATGTGATAACACGTTTTGGGTTAAACGAGGTACAGTTCTGTTTATGTGTGGCATTTTCAGTAAAGAAGTCCTGAGTAAACACGTTGTCGTTGAATACCGCTTCTCTGCCGAACCTTATATTAGTGCCTCAAGCAGTCATGTCTCAGTTTTATCTATGTTAGGCCTGCGGGCTAAGAAAACACTCTAAGGAATTTTGCAAATGGCAAAGATTAAAGGTCAAGTTAAGTGGTTCAACGAGTCTAAAGGTTTTGGCTTTATTACTCCGGCTGATGGCAGCAAAGACGTGTTCGTACACTTCTCTGCTATCCAGGGTAATGGCTTCAAAACCCTGGCTGAAGGCCAGAACGTTGAGTTCGAAATTCAGGACGGCCAGAAAGGTCCGGCTGCTGTTAACGTAACAGCTATCTGATCGACACCACTGATTTGAAGCGCGTCTGCGCATCAACCTCAGATTTAAAGCCTCGCTGATGCGGGGCTTTTTCATTCATCTTCCTTCAAAATATGTCTGAATACCTTTCCCGTTAGCGCTTTGTTGCAAAGCCGTGATGTTATTAGCATAGTTTTCGCCGCTTTCCCGCCGTTATTCCCGTTAAATCAGTCACCTGAATATCATGTTTGCTGGAGAACAGGTGAAAAAGAAAAGTGATGGTATGGCGCGAAGTTTCACACCGCTACGCTTTGCACTACTTTGTATAGCCATATTGCTGAGCCTGGGTGTCCTGCTGGGGCGCGTCGCCTGGTTGCAGATTGTCGAACCCGATCCCTTGGTTAAGCAAGAAGACATGCGCTCGCTGCGTGAAGTGACTACGGCGTCGCCACGCGGAATGATCACTGACCGGCAGGGGCGACCACTGGCGGTGAGCGTACCGGTGAATGCAGTCTGGGCTGACCCCCAGGTGTTGTTGAGCAAAGGGGGCATTGGTATCAACGAACGCTGGCAGGCGCTGGCGAATACGCTGCTTATTTCACTCACAACGCTGGCGGCACGCGTTAACCACGATCCGTCGGCGCGGTTTATCTATCTTGCGCGTCAGGTCTCACCTCAACAGGCGAAGTGGATCGATAAGCTGAATCTGCCCGGTATTCACCTGCGTGAAGAGTCCCGACGGTTTTACCCGGCAGGACACGTCGCGGCGAATCTGATTGGTTTTACCAACATCGACGGCCAGGGCATTGAAGGGGTTGAGAAAAGCTTTAACGCACAATTAATGGGTAAGCCGGGTTCCCGCCTGGTCCGCAAAGATAAATTCGGCCATGTGATAGAAAATATAACGGAAATTAATCCTGTACCGGCGCATGAACTGCAACTCAGCATCGATGAGCGACTTCAGACGGTCACCGAGGATGCGCTGGATAATGCGGTCTGCTGGAACAAAGCGGAATCCGGCGCAGCTGTGCTGGTAGACATTGCCACCGGCGAAATTCTGGCGATGGCTAGTTTCCCCGATTTTAACCCGAATAATCGTGACGGTGCGGTGCTCGATGATTTTCGCAATCGTGCGATTAGCGACACCTTCGAGCCGGGATCGACGGTGAAACCGCTGGTCATCATGACGGCGCTTGAACAGGGGATTGTGCAGCCTGACAGCGTGATCGACACCCATCCGTTTTTCCTCGATGGGCATCGCATTCATGACGTGGGCTTTTATCCGGAACTGACGTTGACCGGTATTTTGCAGAAATCGAGTGACACCGGGGTATCGCATCTCTCGTTAGCGATGCCCATCCAGCGAGTAGTGGATACCTATCAACGATTTGGCTTTGGTCAGCCTACGGGACTGGGCCTCACCGGGGAGAGCCAGGGATTGATGCCACAGCGTCGCTACTGGAGCGCTCTGGATCGCGCAACCTTTGCCTTTGGTTACGGTCTGATGGTGACACCGCTACAACTGGCGCACGTCTATGCCACGATTGGCAGTTTTGGCCTTTATCGACCGCTCTCCATTACGCGTATCGATCCGCCTGTCATCGGCAAGCGCGTGATGTCGGAAGCGCTGGTCAGACAGGTCGAGCATATGATGGAAAGCGTCGCTCTGCCGGGTGGGGGAGGAACGAAGGCAGCAGTCCGGGATTATCGCGTGGCGGTTAAAACCGGGACCGCGAAGAAAATCGGTGATGACGGTAAATACGTTGATAAATATGTGGCTTACACCGCAGGGGTGGCGCCAGCAAGTAACCCGAAATTTGCGCTGGTGGTAGTGATTAACGATCCGCAGAACGGGGCCTATTACGGCGGCGCGGTGTCGGCACCGGTTTTTAGCCAGATCATGGGCGATGTGCTACGACTGGAAAACGTCAAACCGGATGGAATGCCCGCCGACTCCAGTCATCTGCTGGTGATGCAGAGCAATCCACCGCTATTCCCTGGGCGCTAAGTGATTCTCCCGGGGCGTAAATCGCGTTACACTTGCGCCCTGAATTCACCTGCCGGAGTTGTTATGTCGTTTTCCTGCCCACTTTGTCACCAGCCTCTTGCGCACGTAAATAACAGTTTTATCTGTCCGCAGCGGCATCAGTTTGATGTGGCGAAAGAGGGGTACGTCAACCTGTTGCCGGTACAGCATAAGCGTTCACGTGACCCAGGCGACAGCGCGGAGATGATGCAGGCTCGGCGTGCATTTCTTGATGCCGGACACTATCAACCCCTGCGTGACGCCATTGTTGAGCAACTTTCCACGCGCCTCGACGCGTCGGCGACCTCGATTCTTGATATCGGCTGTGGGGAAGGGTATTACACTCACGCTTTTGCCAATGCGTTGCCGACGGCGACAACCTATGGACTGGACGTGGCGAAGGTGGCCATTAAAGCAGCCGCCAGACGCTATCCACAGGTGACATTCTGCGTTGCATCGAGCCATCGTCTGCCGCTTGCTGATGCCAGTCAGGATGCGATTGTGCGGATTTACGCGCCGTGTAAAGCGCAAGAGCTGGCGCGTGTGGTCAAACCGCGCGGTTGGGTGATCACGGCAACGCCGGGACCACGCCATTTAATGGAGTTGAAAGGGCTGATTTATGATGAGGTCCGACTCCATGCGCCGCATACCGAGCAACTGGAAGGGTTTAACCTGCTGGAAGATATCGCGCTGGCGTACCCGATGAGTCTGAGTGGGAAGGAAGCGGTGGCGTTACTGCAAATGACGCCTTTTGCCTGGCGGGCAAAACCGGAGGTATGGGAACAACTGGCGAGTAGAGAAACGTTTGACTGCCAGACGGATTTTCGTCTTCACCTCTGGCAGCGTGCGAATTAACCGTGAAAGTGCGTCCAGAGGATCTGGACGCCGATACCGATCAGTACCACCCCACCCAGAATTTCAGCCCGTTTGCCAAGCAGCGGGCCAATAAAGCGACCGACCATCATCCCCAGCGTGGACATAATCAACGTGGCACAACCGATAGCCAGTGCGGTAGCGATAATGTTGACTTGCAGGAACGCCAGTCCCACGCCGACCGCCATGGCGTCGAGGCTCGTGGCGATAGCGGTGGTGACCAGTAACCAGAAACCGTGACGGCGCAGCGGCTCATCGTCTTCATCATCCGCACCACGAAACCCCTCGATAATCATTCGTCCGCCCAGAAAGGCCAGCAGAATGAAAGCAATCCAGTGATTCCATTCCAGCACGAATTTGCTGGCTAACATACCGAGCGCCCAGCCGATCAGCGGCGTTAATGTTTCGACTGCGCCGAAGATCAAACCGGTACGTAGCGCTTCAGAGAATTTGGGTTTATGCAGGGTGGCGCCTTTGCCAATTGATGCCGCGAAAGCATCCATCGACATGCCGAAAGCGAGAATAATAGTGGCGGTGATATTCATGAGAGCGTCCTGACCGGGGTTTCCATAAAACACACCACTGCCCCCAGTAAACATGCACACCTGAACACGGAGTTCATACAGTATGCATAGCAGTTGATGTGCCTATGGTCTCGCCTGACTGAAAGAGGTTTCAGTCCGTACGTGCCACGTTTTGCAACGAGTATGTTGACACGTACATTTCCGGAGTCTGGAAATCGGCTACTCCCCAAATGACGGCGCAACCTTAACATATTTTGAGAATATAAAACAACTGCGAAGAAATATAATTTGACATCTAATTGAAAACGATTTTCATTTAGATTTGTTGGTAGATAGAACGTTAAAATAAATAACATTTCTGCGGTTTGATTATAGCCTTAGCTATGTTTTTAACTGCAATTAAATTGCGAAAAACAAAGCACAGGCTATGTTTCTAACTTACTGAGAAGAAATGAGAAGTTTATATATCTTTTCCAGGTCGTCGATATTTCGTACGCGGATAAGTAAACGTCTTAGTTCTAATTGCATCACCAGAACACCATCTTCCGATAAATTCATCTCTTTAATGCGGTTATATTCTATCCATACATTGGCGAAGAAAAATCCACCCTGTTTGAAGAGGATCTTCGGTACCCGGATCCAGAAAATATAAAACCCCATCAATGCCAGAGCACATAATAACCAGGTGGTCATGATGGCCCCATGGCTGGTGACATTGTTGTAGATAAGAATCGCGATGAGGCCGATGAAGATGACACTGTCCACGCGGCTCCGGCGTAGCAGGGGGATGGCAAGCAGGGTCGGGCCATTGCGGCGTGGCATGATGAACTGATCGTAAATGGCGTAAGCCAGTAACGCGGCAATAAAGAAAACCAGCACCAGGTCCGTGATAGTCATTGATCCTTGTTCCTCCAGATAAAAAACGGGGCCTTATAGGCCCCGGGAGAGTGATGACAAACTTCATCCCGATACCGGGCAAGCAGAGATCACCTACTTAAAAACCAGGAAAATCAATTTATTGATTTTCGGCTGATAACCACAATGAAGGAAAAACCACGTTTTTTCCTTCATTGTCAGCAGTATGACGGGGCCTTATAGGCCCCGGTAGTGTACTACAGTCTTACAGACCCAACAGGCCGACCGCATAACCCGCGATACCGATGACGAAGAAGCCAACGATAATCCACAGCGGGTTTACTTTCTTACGCAGCAGCCACATACAGGCGAAGGTAAGCAGCAGCGGAACCAGACCCGGCATCAACTGGTCGAGAATAGTCTGTACGGTGGTAACGCGCGTCTGACCATCCTGCCCGGTGATGGTTGAGACCACTAGTGGAATGTTCACGTGCGTCCACTTGTTAACCAACGCCCCCATGACAAACAGGCCGAGGATTGACGCCCCCTCAGTCAGTTTTTGCAGGAAGCCGCCGCCCATATCCTTAACGATATCGACACCTTTGCGGTAACCGTAGGCGACACCGTAGTAACGGGTCAGCAGACGGACTGCGTTGAACAGAATGAAGAACAGTAATGGGCCAAGCAGACTGCCGCTCATCGCGATACCCGCACCTAACGCGGCGAATACCGGACGCACAGTCCCCCAGAAAATCGGGTCACCCACGCCTGCCAGCGGCCCCATCAGACCGACTTTGATACCGTTGATGGCACCATCGTCAATCTCTGCGCCATTAGCACGCTGTTCTTCCATTGCCAGCGTTACGCCGAGAACCGGTGCCGCAACGTACGGATGGGTGTTAAAGAATTCCAGGTGACGCTTGATGGCTTGCTTACGCGCATCGTTGTTCTCTGGATACAGGCGACGAATAGCCGGTACCATGGAGAAACAGAAACCCAGCGCCTGCATACGTTCGAAGTTCCATGAACCCTGAAACAGGTTAGAACGAATGAACACGCCACGAATGTCACTCTGTGTGAGTTTTTTCTCAGTGGTAGTTTTAGTCATATCAACCATTTCGCTCACCTGCTAGTCCAGTTCGTTATCGAGGTCATTGTTACCAGCGGCCTGCGCTGGAGCACCCGCCACACGGTTATATTTCGGGCTCAGTTGGATGTAGAGGATGGCCATTACCGCGCCAATCACACCCAGAGCAACCAGGTTGAAGTTAGTAAATGCCGCAGTCACGAAGCCGAGGTAGAAGAACGGCATCAGATAGCCTGCACGCATCATGTTGATAACCATCGCGTAACCGACGACAACGATCATACCACCGGCGATGTTCAGACCACCTGTCACCACTTCCGGAATCGCATTCAGCATACTCTGAACTTCGCTGGTGCCTACGGAAATTGCAACGATAACTGCCGGGATAGCGACACGCATTGCCTGCAGGAACAGGGAAGAGACATGCAGCCAGGAGAGCGCCGTCAGGTTACCGTTTTCTGCCGCCTTATCCGCTGCGTGCTGGAATGCCACGGTGATAGTACGAACGATAATGGTCAGAACCTGTCCTGCTGCAGCCAACGGAATCGCCAGCGCGATACCGGCACCGATACTTTGGTGGCCCGCGATAACCAGAACGGTAGAGATAATGGACGCCAGTGCGGCATCAGGTGCAACGGCAGCACCGATGTTCATCCAGCCCAGGGCGATCATTTCCAGGGTACCACCGATGATAATACCGGTTTTCATATCCCCGAGAACGGCGCCAATCAGCGTACAGGCCACCAGTGGGCGGTGGAACTGAAATTCATCGAGTACCGACTCCATACCCGCGATACATGCGACGATGAACACCAGCACAATCTGAAGAGTGGTAATCTCCATTGTACTTCTCCTATTGCTATAACAGCCTTAAGTGTGAAAGCTCATTCAATGCCAGGGGTTACTTGCCCACTTTGGCAATCAAATCCATCATTTTCAGTTTCTGATCGGTCGACACTTTACGCGCCTCAAGCTCAATACCGCGGGCATTGAGTTTGTTAAAGGCTTCGATGTCTTTCTCATCGACAGAGATGGCGTTGTTGACCTGCGTTTTGCCCTGACGGAAAGCCATACCGCCAATGTTCACGGAGGTGATTTTCACGCCGCCTTCGACAATGCGCTCAACATCGGTCGGGTTGGTGAACAACAGCATCACACGTTCGCCAGCGTATTTCGGGTTGTTGTAAACGCGAATCATCTTGGCAACATCTACCACGTGAGCCGTCACGCCTGGAGGCGCGACCTGCGTCAACAGCGTTTTGCGCACGGTGTCTGCCGCCACTTCATCGCTGACCACGATAATGCGGGTCACGTTGGTTTCTTTGGTCCAGCGGGTAGCCACCTGACCGTGGATTAAGCGGTCATCGATACGGGCAAGACCGATTTTCATGTAATCGTTCGGTCCCATCGGTTTTGCCGGACCCGCGGCTTTAGGGGCCGCTGCGACGGGGGCTGGGGTGGCTTTTTCTACCGGTTTCGCTTTCAGCGCTTTCACGCCTTCGCGACCGGTTTCAACTGCCAGCGCGACCAGTTCGTCGAAGCTCGGGTTGTCGTCACGCGCCATCAGCGTTTCGACCAGCATGGGGATGTTCACCCCGGCAATCACTTCATACTGTTCTTTGTCGACGACAATGCGGCTGGCAGCGTTGAATGGACTGCCTCCCCATGTATCGACGAGGAACAGCACGCCGTTACTGGTATCGAGTTTTGCCAACTGAGCGTTGTACTTTTCAATCAGCGTTTCAGCATTCTCGCCAGGCACGAAATCGATCCAGCCGACGTTTTCCTGCTCGCCTAACAGCATTTCTGCTGTCTTGAGTAACTGCTCTGCAGCCCAACCATGTGTGCCTATAACAATAGCAATGGTCACTTGCTACCTCCTTTATTATCGTTAACACATCAACGTGAGAGATGTATTTGAATCGCCGTCCGCAACAGAATCGATTCAGATAAGGGTTACAATGAAAAACATATGATGTTCGTGAATTATTTTAGATATCGAAAAAAATATTTTATGTGATGAAGATCCGTAATTTAGCTTTCGCCAACGAGAAATTTCGTAGAGCAAAATATCCCTGTTACAACTCTTTGCAAAGGAAGGTAAATCTTTGCCAAAAACACGTTGCCTCTGTTATGTTTACGTTCTGTTTAACTAACCAGGAGTATAGGGCACTAGCCCGCTGTATGGATCGTCACCGACGTCATTTCACCTTCAGGCCGCATCGCGCCTGCCAGTCTGGCATGTCTTGCCACACGTTTTGTCTGCACTGTGTTTTATCGCCTGTTAACCATTCCTTAAGCAGGAGCTTGTCATGGAATTCTTAATGGACCCCTCGATTTGGGCGGGTTTGCTCACGCTTGTCGTCCTGGAAATTGTCCTGGGTATCGATAACCTGGTTTTTATTGCGATTCTTGCGGATAAGCTGCCGCCAAAGCAGCGTGACAAAGCACGTCTGATTGGTTTATCCCTGGCGCTTGTGATGCGTCTGGCCTTGCTGTCCATTATTTCGTGGATGGTCACCCTGACCCAACCGCTGTTCACCGTCATGGATTTCACCTTCTCCGGTCGCGATCTGATCATGCTGCTGGGCGGGATATTCCTGTTATTTAAAGCCACGACGGAACTTCATGAGCGGCTGGAAAACCGTGAACACGACTCCGGGCATGGTAAAGGGTATGCCAGCTTCTGGGTGGTCGTGACGCAGATCGTTATCCTGGATGCGGTATTCTCGCTGGATGCGGTGATTACGGCCGTCGGCATGGTGAACCATCTGCCTGTGATGATGGCGGCGGTGGTGATTGCGATGGCGGTGATGCTGCTGGCGTCCAAGCCGCTGACGCGTTTCGTCAACCAACATCCGACGGTGGTGGTGCTCTGTCTGAGCTTCCTGCTGATGATTGGTCTGAGCCTGGTCGCCGAAGGTTTTGGTTTCCATATTCCAAAAGGCTATCTGTACGCCGCGATTGGCTTCTCGATCATTATCGAAGTGTTTAACCAGATTGCGCGTCGCAACTTTATTCGCCATCAGTCAACGCTGCCGCTGCGTGCGCGTACGGCTGACGCGATCCTGCGTCTGATGGGCGGAAAACGTCAGGCGGCGGTGGCGCATGAATCCGACAGTCAGACCACCGTTCCGATCCCGGATGGGGCATTTGCGGAAGAAGAGCGCTATATGATTAACGGCGTGCTGACGCTGGCACAGCGCTCGCTGCGCGGCATCATGACCCCGCGCGGTGAAATCAGCTGGGTGGATGCCAATCTGAGCGTCGATGAGATCCGCGAGCAGTTGCTCTCCTCACCGCACAGCCTGTTCCCGGTGTGTCGTGGCGAACTGGATGAGATCATCGGTATCGTGCGGGCGAAAGAGCTGCTGGTGGCGCTGGAAGAGGACGTCGACGTGGCGGCTATCGCGTCGGCTTCACCGGCCATTGTGGTGCCGGAAACGCTGGATCCTATCAACCTGTTAGGCGTCCTGCGTCGTGCACGCGGTAGCTTTGTTATCGTCACCAACGAGTTTGGCGTGGTGCAGGGGCTGGTTACGCCGCTGGATGTCCTTGAAGCCATTGCCGGTGAGTTCCCGGATGCCGATGAAACGCCAGAAATCATCGTTGACGGCGAAGGCTGGTTAGTCAAAGGCGGCACCGATCTGCATGCCCTGCAACAGGCGCTGGCGGTGGATAACCTGGTCGATGAAGACGAAGACATCGCCACGGTCGCAGGACTGGTGATCGCGGCTAATGGTCACATTCCCCGTACGGGCGATGTGATCGAGGTTCCTCCGCTGAGCATTACCATTGTCGACGCTAATGACTACCGCGTGGATCTGGTGCGTATTGTTAAAGAACAACCTGCGCAAGAAGAAGAGGAGTAATCTTCTCTAACGCAGGGGTATCACGGGCGCCATGCGTCCGTTATGCCTGGGTGGCGGCGGGTGACTGCCCGCCAGCCACTGCGGAAAATCGCGCAGCGGCATCGGCTTCGCAAACAAAAATCCCTGCAGTAAATCCACTCCATGACGGCGCAGATACTGCGCCTGCTCTTGTGTTTCCACCCCTTCCGCGACCAGTTCGATATGCAGACGCTGTCCGAGAGCGATAATAATGTCGGTTACCGTTGAGTTGACTGCATCAGTGCCAATCGCGTTGGTAAAGGACTTATCAATTTTCAGAATGTCAGGACGCAGCTTTTCCAGCCATGACAGCGAACTGTTGCCGGTACCAAAATCATCGATCGCCAGCTTGATGTTTTGCCGTTGCAACTCGCGAACGATGTGATAATCGACATCCCGTAGGGCATCCCGCTCGGTAAGTTCAATCACCAGTTGCTGAATGGGCTGCTGACTGAACCAGTACTGATCGAGATCTTTCAGTAATTCACCCTGTTGAAAATGGCTGGCGGCGACATTAATGCCAATATGAAACTGACTGCTCATGGGGAAAAAATGACGTTGCCGAATGGTTTCTGCTATCACATAGCGCGTCAGCGGTGCGATTTGGTGATGCTCTTCGGCGATCGGGATAAACACGTCCGGTGAAATCCATCCCTGACGAGGATTATTCCAGCGCAGCAGGATCTCCACTCCCATGCACTGTTTTGTCCGTGCGTTCAGCAGCGGCTGGCAAAAAAGCTCAAATTCGCGTTGTGCCAGCGCGAGATTAATCTCCCAGGAAAAGCTCATCCGGTTGGCGGTGGCCAGCCACGCCAGATAGCCCACCAGCAGACTGAGCAGCAATGCCAGCGGCAGTTGCGCGGGCAGGGCGTTTAGTGCCAGTGCTTCTGCGGCAGGCCCGGTCACGCTGATGGTAAAAGGATAGTGTTGCGAGGCAAGCTGATAGCGCTGATCGTCGTTGAGCGCGGGGAGTGTTTCCACCACGCCATTCCCGTAAATCAAATGTCGGTTGCCGACCGTCAGGCTGGCTCCGGTTATCAGCGGCTTACGCGGCTCCAGGAGCAGCGTGGTAAGCAGGTCGATGTTAACAATTTCCAGTATTCCGTCCTTACCGTCGGGAGAGGCTGGGTACCACTGGATGAGAATTGGGCTGCCTTTAATGAGCAGCGGATCGGTGGACAACAGCAGCTGCGCATGCGCGGTGGGGAGGTCGGGCTGAAGCTGATGAACCGGGATATTGCGATAGCCGAAGACGCTGGAACAGTAGAGTATGCCGCGCTGAACCAGGGCAATTGCGCGTACCGTTTGCAGCCTGGCGGCCTGTTTGCGCAGCGGGAGATGCGTAACGGAACAGGGAAGGCCAATCAGCGGTAACAGAATATCACGGCCATTTTGCAACGGACGTAGTACTTCATCGAGCGTGGCGACCGCCCTGGAGGCAAAGGTAACGGTGTGGTGGTGATTTAAATTCCGCTGTGAAATAAATCGGACGCTCAGGGTCAGGATGAGCGTAATGAGCGCACAAAGAACGCACAGGATAAAACGTTTGCGACGATATTTTTTTATGATCCGTTGTGCTGTCTGCATGCGGGCCACCTGATAACCGTCGGCCACAAAAGCCAACCGTAACAGAGCAAGTTTAGTGGGGAAACGGCGAGCAGACGAGAAAGGGGGGAAAATTTCGCCCATCCGTTGCAGATGGGCGAGGAAGAAGTATTAGTGCTACTCGCTAATGCGTTTAGTCACACTGAACTTTGATCGCCAGACCACCGCGCGAGGTTTCACGGTATTTGGCGTTCATATCCTTACCGGTTTCATACATCGTCTCGATGACCTTATCCAGTGAGACGCGCGGCGCGCTGGTACGACGCATCGCCATCCGCGCGGCGTTGATCGCTTTAACAGAGGCAATCGCATTACGTTCAATGCACGGCACCTGCACCTGACCGGCAACCGGGTCGCAGGTCAGTCCCAGGTTATGCTCCATGCCAATTTCGGCGGCGATGCACACCTGCTCCGGGCTTGCGCCCAGCAGTTCTGCAAGACCGGCTGCCGCCATTGAACAAGCCACACCGACTTCACCCTGACAGCCAACTTCTGCACCTGAAATCGAGGCATTCATCTTATACAATGCGCCGATAGCACCTGCCGCCAGGAAGTAGCGGGTATAAATATCCGGGCTGACGGATTCGATAAAGTGATCGTAGTAGGCCAGAACCGCAGGCACGATACCGCATGCGCCGTTGGTCGGCGCAGTGACCACACGTCCGCCTGCTGCGTTCTCTTCATTGACCGCGAGGGCGAACATGTTTACCCAGTCGATCACGTTCATCGGGTCGTTAGAGAGCTTATCGCTGGAAACCAGCATGCGCCGCAGCGCCGAAGCGCGACGCGGGACACGCAGTGGGCCCGGCAACACGCCTTCGGTATTCATACCGCGATCGATACAGGCCTGCATCGTCTGCCAGACGTGACCGAAGTACTCTTCAATCTCTTTCTTGTCGTGCAAGGCCAGTTCGTTCTGCATCGCCAGTCCGGAAAGGGACAGGCCGGTGCTGTTGCAGTATTCCAGCAGCTCAGTTGCGGATTTGAATGGGTAAGGAACGCTCACCTCATTTGCCGCATCCTGACCGAAGTGCTCTTCATCGACGATAAAACCCCCGCCGATGGAATAGTAGGTTTTGCTGTAAACGACGGCATCGCCGTTATACGCATGGATCTGCATGCCGTTTTCGTGCAGCGGCAGGTTGCCGTTATGAAAACGCATGCCATCGTTTTGGGGGAAATCCACGTCGTGCTGACCGTGTGCCAGCAGCAGGCGACCGCGCGTCTCTACGTCGCGGATGAAGCCCGGGATACTATCAATATCCACGGTGGCAGGTTCATTACCTGCCAGACCCATAATAATGGCGATATCGGTGTGGTGACCTTTACCCGTGAGCGACAGTGAACCATACACGTCGACGGCAACACGAGTAACGCTATCCAGTAATCCTTTTTCGACCAGGTCATCGACGAACTGTTTACCCGCCTTCATAGGCCCTACAGTATGGGAAGATGAGGGACCAATCCCCACCTTAAACATGTCGAATAGACTAATCACGATAATACTCCTGACAGGGTGACTGGAAACTTCCAGAAACGATGTAATAACTGCGCATAGTGTAAGAGGGAACGCGGGGATCGGCTTAACTATTCACATGAATTAAACTAATGAGTAACCGCGTTTTTACTAATGTTGTGACGGGAGTTTCAGGTTGTGTCTTCTGCACGTAAAGATAAGTATAGTCAGGGCTTCACGCCAATTTGTAGCGCCAGTTCACGAATAATTCCTGCGGTCATGCCCCAGACGAAATAATGCTCATACCAGGAAAGCCACACGCGATGCGAATCACCGCGACGCCAGACATCCAGCGGGTGATAGCGGCCTAAATGCAGCGCCTGCGCCAGCGGCATTTCAAAGACAGCGGAAACCTCATCTTCACTGGCGCGGTAAGGCAGATTGGGCGGGATAATGCCCACCACTGGCGTGACCTGGAAGCCGGTCACGCTGTCAACCGGTGGCAGCACGCCGATCACGTCAACGGCGTCTGGCGGGATCGCCACTTCTTCTTCGGCTTCACGCAGCGCGGCGGCGATGAGCGAGGCATCAGTATTGTCAACCGCGCCGCCGGGGAAGGCGACCTGCCCGGCGTGTTTGCGTAAATGCACTGAACGCTGGGTCAACAGCAGCCCTGGCTGGGGGCGGCGAACCACGGGAATGAGCACAGCGGCCTGGCGCTGGTTCAGCGACTCGCGGTTAATTTGCGGGCGCAAAAGTTGGAAGCGCGATAAAAAATCATCCAGCGTCAGGCTCTTGTTCTCCACGTCTCAGTTCTCCAGTTGTTGCAGGATACGATTCACTTTATCAAAGGTTTCCTGATATTCCGCCTGTTCTTCGCTATCGGCGACAATACCGCCGCCAGCGGAACAGTACAGTTGACCGTCCACGGCGGTCAGGGTGCGGATGGTAATGCTGGTATCCATATTGCCACAGACGCTCAGATAGCCGATGCTGCCGCACCAGGCGTTACGGCGATGGGGTTCCAGTTCATCAATAATTTCCATTGCGCGTACTTTCGGGGCTCCGGTAATCGATCCACCCGGAAACGCGGCACGGAGCAGATCGCTGGCATGTCGTGTGGGCGTTAAGCGCGCGGTCACGGTGCTGACCAGATGATGCACTGCCGGGAAGGGTTCGACCACGAATAACTCCGGCACCTTCACGGAACCGGGTTCTGCGACGCGGCCAATGTCGTTACGCATCAGATCGACAATCATTAAATTTTCCGCCCGATCCTTCGGTGAATTCGCCAGTTTCTGCGCCTGCTCCCGATCTGCCTCTTCTTGCGGGAGTCGCGGCAGGGTGCCTTTAATCGGGCGGGTCTGAATGTCGCCGTCTGCCAGCAGAATAAACCGTTCAGGCGACAGGCTCAGAATGGCACCGTCATCCAGGCGTAAAAAGGCGCTGAACGGGGCGCGGTTCGCCTGATTGAGCCGCGCGAAGGCCAGCCACTCATCGCCCTGATAAGACGCCTGAAAACGCTGGGCCAGATTGACCTGATAGCAGTCGCCGCTGTGCAGATACGCCTGCACCTGGCGGAATTTCTCGCCATATTGCTCACGCGTCATATTTGAGCGCCAGTCAGCGGTTAACCTGAACGGCACGCGCGCAGGGGATTGCTGGCTTTCCAGCCAGGCGAGTCTGGCCTGGGCGTCCGTATGACTGAGCAGGGTCACGGTCTGGTGCTGGTGGTCGACAATTAGCGCCCAGTCGTAGAGGCCTATCGCCATGTCTGCCAGCGCGATATCCTGCCGGGCATGGCTGGGCAAGGATTCGAAGCGGCGTCCCAGATCGTAGCCAAATAATCCCAGCGCGCCACCCTGAAACGGTAAATCGGCGTTCACCGGCGGCTGAAGATTCAGCGCGGTCAGCGCGCTTTGCAGCACGGCCAGCGGATCGTCATGAGTAAGACGACAGCCCTGTGCATCGCAAATCTGCGTAGTTTCGCCGTGCGTTTTCACAGTGCAAAGCGGGTCGGCTACCACGATGTCAAAGCGGCTATGCGGGTGATCCGCGTGACCGGAATGCAGCAGCATCGCCCACGGCAGATGGCTTATTGGCGCGAAATACTGTTCGGCGGCGTCCTGACGCCAGGGGAGCGTGATAATAGCGGGAGATAACGTCTTCATTGATCCTGACTGTACTGGCTATGTTCCGGGTTGCATGAAATAATTAGCGCAGACAATTTAGCAGGAGTTAACGATGTTTGCAGGTTTACCTTCCCTCAGTCACGAGCAGCAACAGAAAGCGGTTGAGCGTATTCAGGAACTGATGTCACAGGGAATGAGCAGCGGTCAGGCGATTACGCTGGTAGCTGAAGAGCTGCGCGCCACCCATACCGGCGAGCGGATTGTGGCGCGTTTTGAAGACGAAGACGAGTAGCCCCGGCTTACACCGCGGCGACGATCTTAATCTCAACTTTGTATTTCGGGTTCATTAACCCGGCCTGGACTGTGCAGCGTACCGGCGCGTGACCGGCCACAACCCAGGCGTCCCAGGCTTTATTCATCGCCGCGAAGTCACTCTTATCGGCAAGGAAAATGGTGGCATCAAGAATGCGTGACTTACTGCTGCCTTGCTGTTCCAGCGCGGCGTCAATTTGTGCCAGCGTGTTGGCGGTCTGCTCGAAGGCATCGGCATCAAGGTTTGCCGGTACGCCAGTGTAGTAGAGCGTATTGTTGTGGATCACCACGTCAGACCAACGATCTTCGGCATCGATACGGATGATAGTCATAAAGCCTTCCTCTTTTACGTTCTGCATAAAATGGCAAGACTGCCATATTGTCAGGGCGTCGTCACCTCTTCAACTGGCGTAAGCCGCTGCGGCCTGACATAATCCCTGTTCAAATCAACAGGGGGTAGTGTGACGGACGATTTTGCACCAGAAGGTCAACTGGCTAAAGCGATACCGGGTTTTAAACCGCGGGAACCACAACGGCAGATGGCGGTGGCCGTCGCGCAGTCCATCCAAAAATCACAGCCTCTGGTGGTAGAAGCCGGAACGGGGACGGGGAAAACCTACGCCTATCTGGCACCGGCGCTGCGCGCAAAAAAGAAAGTGATTATCTCGACCGGTTCGAAGGCGTTACAGGATCAGCTCTACAGCCGCGATCTCCCGACGGTGGCTAACGCGCTGAAGTACACCGGAAGACTGGCCCTGTTGAAAGGACGTTCAAACTATTTATGCCTGGAGCGCCTCGAACAACAGGCACTGGCGGGCGGCGATCTGCCCGTTCAGACCTTAAGCGATGTGATCCTGCTGCGCTCGTGGTCGAATCAGACTGAAGAGGGCGACATCAGTACCTGCGTCAGCGTGCCCGAGGATTCTCAGGCCTGGCCGCTGGTCACCAGCACCAACGACAACTGCCTTGGCAGCGACTGCCCGCAGTATAAAGACTGCTTTGTGGTGAAAGCGCGTAAAAAGGCGATGGACGCGGACGTGGTGGTGGTGAACCATCACCTGTTTCTGGCCGATATGGTGGTCAAAGAGAGCGGTTTCGGCGAGTTGATCCCGGAGGCGGAGGTGATGATTTTCGATGAGGCCCATCAGCTACCGGACATCGCCAGCCAGTATTTTGGTCAGTCGCTCTCCAGTCGTCAGTTGATGAATCTGGCGAAGGACATCACCATTGCCTATCGTACCGAGCTGAAAGACACCCAGCAGCTACAGAAATGTGCCGACCGTCTGGCGCAAAGCGCGCAGGATTTCCGCTTGCAACTGGGTGAGCCGGGATATCGCGGCAACCTGCGTGAACTGCTGGCCGACCAGCGAGTGCAGCGCGCGTTTTTACTGCTCGATGACACGCTGGAGCTGTGTTACGACGTGGCGAAATTGTCCCTCGGACGTTCGGCGTTGCTTGATGCTGCGTTTGAGCGCGCTACGTTGTATCGCGCACGTCTCAAACGACTGAAAGAGATCAACCAGCCCGGCTACAGCTACTGGTACGAATGTACTTCGCGCAATTTCACCCTCGCGCTGACCCCGCTGACGGTGGCGGATAAGTTCAAAGAGGTGATGGCGCAGAAGCCGGGGAGCTGGATTTTCACCTCCGCAACGCTGTCGGTAAACGACGACCTGCATCACTTTACGGCGCGTCTGGGGATTGAAGAGGCGGAATCAATGCTGTTGCCGAGTCCGTTTGACTATACCCGTCAGGCGCTGCTCTGCGTGCCGCGCAATCTGCCACAAACCAATCAACCGGGTGCGGCGCGACAACTGGCGGCAATGTTAAGACCGATCATCGAAGCGAACAATGGGCGCTGCTTTATGCTCTGCACCTCGCACGCGATGATGCGCGAGCTGGCGGAGCAGTTCCGTGCCACCATGACGCTTCCGGTGTTGTTGCAGGGGGAAACCAGCAAAGGCCAACTGCTGCAACAGTTCGTCAGCGCGGGTAACGCCTTGCTGGTGGCGACCAGCAGCTTCTGGGAAGGCGTGGACGTGCGCGGTGATACGCTGTCGCTGGTGATCATCGACAAACTGCCGTTTACGTCGCCGGACGATCCGCTACTGAAGGCGCGGATGGAAGATTGTCGCTTACGCGGCGGCGATCCGTTTGATGAGGTGCAACTGCCCGACGCGGTGATTACGCTGAAGCAGGGCGTCGGCCGTTTGATCCGTGATGCGGACGATCGCGGCGTGTTGGTGATTTGTGATAACCGACTGGTGATGCGACCTTACGGCGCCACGTTTCTTGCCAGTCTGCCGCCGGCGCCGCGCACCCGGGATATCGCCCGCGCCGTGCGATTCCTCGCGATACCATCCTCCGAGTAATCTGCTAAGGAGTATGGTAAGATGCGGGCCATTTTATTGATCTAAGCACGAAGACTCATGCGAATTCTGGCTATCGATACCGCCACAGAAGCCTGTTCTGTGGCGCTGTGGAACGACGGTACTCACTCTGCTCATTTTGAGCTTTGCCCGCGAGAACATACTCAACGCATCCTGCCGATGGTGCAGGATATTCTTGCCGCTAACGGCACCTCTCTGACGGAACTTAATGCGCTGGCCTACGGGCGCGGACCAGGCAGTTTTACCGGTGTGCGCATTGGGATTGGCATTGCCCAGGGGCTGGCGTTAGGTGCCGACCTGCCGATGATCGGCGTCTCCACGCTGGCGACGATGGCACAGGGCGCATGGCGTAAAACCGGCGCAACCCGTGTTCTGGCGGCCATTGATGCGCGAATGGGCGAGGTCTACTGGGCCGAGTATCAGCGTGATGAAAAGGGCGTCTGGCACGGTGAAGAAACCGAGGCCGTGTTGAAACCTGAGCAGGTGACCGGGCGCTTACAACAGCTTTCCGGCGAATGGGTGACCGTCGGGACGGGCTGGCCTGCCTGGCCTGAACTTGGCAAAGAGAGCGGACTGGCACTGCGCGACGGTGACGTCCTGCTGCCCGCGGCGGAAGATATGCTGCCGCTCGCCTGTCAAATGTTAGCCGACGGCAAGACCGTGGCGGTTGAGCACGCTGAACCGGTTTATTTACGTAACAACGTGGCCTGGAAGAAACTTCCCGGAAAAGAATGAATCTCAGTAGTATGACCAGTAAAACGCCGGGTCAATGCGCTGAGAAAAGGAGTCGCAGTATGGCGGTTCAAAAACAAGTTGTTAAAGGCCTGCTCGCGGGAGCTATTGCGCTCATGCTGAGCGGGTGCGTCACGGTTCCTGATGCGATTAAGGGTTCCAGCCCTACGCCGCAAGACGATCTGGTGCGGGTGATGAATGCCCCGCAACTGTACGTCGGTCAGGAAGCACGCTTTGGCGGTAAAGTGGTGGATATTCAAAACCAGCAGGGGAAAACCCGTCTGGAAATTGCGACCGTTCCGCTCGATAGCGGGGCGCGCCCCATTCTGGGCGAACCATCCCGCGGGCGGATTTACGCCAATGTGAATGGCTTCCTCGATCCGGTAGATTTCCGGGGGCAACTGGTGACCGTGGTTGGGCCGATTACGGGTACCGTCGACGGTAAAGTGGGTAGCACGCCGTACAAATTCATGACGATGGACGTGACGGGCTACAAACGCTGGCGGCTTGCCCAGCAGGTGGTGATGCCACCGCAACCGATCGACCCGTGGTTCTATGGCGGGAGAGGCTGGCCGTATGGCTATGGCGGTTGGGGATGGTATAACCCAGGTCCTGCACAGGTTCAAACGATCGTCACAGAGTAACGCGTTGTATTATCAATAAAAGAAACAGCGGCTGGTCCGCTGTTTCTGTTTTATTAACGTCATAACAAAAATAAATAGTGACGCGCTTCGCAACCTTTCAGTTGAGTGATTAATAAACTGGTACGCTGAGTTAATATTATGTTAACGACTTGTTTATTATCTGGGGTTGAGATGACGACGAACACTCATTTTAGAGGTGATGCAGTGAAGAAGGTTTGGTTAAACCGTTATCCCGCAGATGTGCCTGCGGAGATCAATCCTGACCGTTATCAATCCCTGGTGGAACTGTTTGAACATGCTGTCGTACGCTATGCCGATCAGCCCGCATTTGTGAACATGGGGGAGGTGATGACCTTCCGCAAGCTGGAGGAGCGTAGCCGCGCCTTCTCTGCTTACCTGCAACAGGGGCTGGGACTGAAAAAGGGCGACCGCGTTGCGCTGATGATGCCAAACCTGCTGCAATATCCGGTGGCGCTGTTTGGCATTCTGCGTGCCGGGATGATCGCGGTGAACGTCAACCCGCTTTATACCCCGCGTGAACTGGAGCATCAGCTAAACGACAGCGGGGCGGCGGCGATCGTGATTGTTTCCAACTTCGCCCATACCCTGGAAAAAGTGGTTGATAAAACCAGCGTTAAGCATGTCATTCTGACCCGTATGGGCGACCAGCTTTCCACGGCTAAAGGTACGCTGGTGAACTTCGTCGTGAAGTACATCAAACGACTGGTGCCGAAATACCATCTGCCGGATGCGATCTCTTTTCGCAGTGCGCTGCACGCCGGTTACCGTATGCAGTATGTTAAACCGGAAGTGGTTTCTGCGGATCTGGCGTTTTTACAGTACACCGGCGGAACGACCGGGGTGGCGAAAGGGGCGATGCTGACGCACCGCAACATGCTGGCCAACCTGGAGCAGGTGAAGGCCACTTACGGACCGCTTTTGCATCCGGGTAAAGAACTGGTGGTGACCGCGCTGCCGCTGTACCACATTTTTGCTCTGACCATGAACTGCCTGCTGTTTATCGAACTGGGCGGGCAGAACCTGCTGATCACCAACCCGCGCGATATTCCGGGTCTGGTGAAAGAGCTGGCAAAGTACCCGTTTACCGCCATGACCGGTGTGAACACCTTGTTTAACGCCTTGCTGAACAATAAAGAGTTCCAGCAGCTGGATTTCTCTTCTCTGCATCTTTCTGCGGGCGGCGGCATGCCGGTACAACAGGCGGTGGCAGAGCGGTGGGTGAAGCTGACCGGACAGTATCTGCTTGAAGGATACGGCCTGACCGAATGCGCGCCGCTGGTCAGCGTTAACCCGCACGATATTGATTATCACAGCGGCAGCATCGGCCTGCCAGTGCCGTCGACCGAAGCCAAACTGGTGGACGATGACGACAATGAAGTGCCGCCGGATCAGCCGGGTGAGCTGTGTGTGAAAGGACCGCAGGTGATGCTGGGCTACTGGCAGCGTCCTGATGCGACGGATGAGATCGTCAAAGATGGCTGGCTGCACACGGGTGACATCGCGGTCATGGATGATGAAGGTTTCCTGCGCATTGTCGATCGCAAGAAAGATATGATTCTGGTCTCCGGCTTTAACGTTTATCCGAATGAGATCGAAGATGTGGTGATGCAGCATCCGGGCGTGCTGGAAGTGGCTGCCGTCGGCGTTCCGTCCGGCAGCAGCGGCGAAGCGGTGAAGATTTTTGTGGTGAAAAAAGAGGCTTCGCTCACTGAGGAGGCGCTGGTCACTTTCTGCCGCCGCCAGCTCACAGGCTATAAAGTCCCGAAACTGGTTGAATTCCGCGATGAACTGCCGAAATCAAACGTCGGCAAAATTTTACGTCGAGAATTACGTGACGAAGCCCGTGCCAAAGTGGACAATAAGGGCTGAGCGTTAAGCAACACGTCAAACGCCGGGTGAATCCGGCGTGAGGTGATCACAAACCTTATGCCGATGCCGGACAAGCAGAGATCACCTCATTAAAAACCAGGAAAATCAATTTATTGATTTTCGGCTGATAACCACAAAGAAGGAAAAACCACGTTTTTTCCCCTCTTTGTCAGCAATCTGACGCCGGGTGAATCCGGCGTTTTTTTTGGCGTAAACCGAAGAGAATGCAATTTGAATTACCAAATGATCACCACTGACGACGCGCTGGCGACCCTGTGCGAAGCGGTCCGTGCGTTTCCTGCGATAGCCCTGGATACCGAATTTGTTCGTACCCGTACCTATTATCCGCAACTGGGTCTGATTCAGCTGTTTGACGGCGAACATGTCGCACTGATCGATCCGCATGGCATTAGCGACTGGTCGCCGCTGAAAGCGATTCTGCGCGATACCGCCATCACCAAGTTTCTGCACGCAGGCAGTGAAGATCTGGAAGTCTTTCTGAATGCGTTTGGCGAACTGCCGCAGCCGCTGATTGACACACAAATCCTGGCCGCATTTTGCGGCCGCCCGCTGTCGTGGGGTTTTGCATCGATGGTGGAAGAGTACACTGGCGTGGCGCTGGATAAGAGCGAATCGCGTACCGACTGGCTGGCGCGACCGCTGACTGAGCGTCAGTGCGAATACGCGGCAGCAGACGTCTGGTATCTGTTACCGATTGCCGGGAAACTGATGGCGGAAACCGAGGCGGCAGGTTGGTTGCCAGCGGCGCTGGATGAGTGTCGCCTGATGCAAACCCGTCGTCAGGAGATCCTGGCGCCGGAAGATGCCTGGCGCGACATCACCAACGCCTGGCAGTTACGCACGCGTCAACTGGCCTGCCTGCAACTGCTTGCTGACTGGCGTCTGCGTAAAGCGCGTGAGCGCGATCTGGCCGTTAACTTCGTGGTTCGCGAAGAGCACCTGTGGTCCGTGGCGCGCTATATGCCCGGCAGCATGGGCGAACTCGATAGCCTGGGGCTTTCTGGCAGTGAAATTCGCTTCCACGGCAAGACGCTGCTCTCGCTGGTTGCCAAAGCGCAGGCGCTACCGGAAGAAGCACTGCCGGAACCGCTGCAGAATTTGATGGATATGCCGGGCTATCGCAAAGCGTTTAAGGCGATTAAGGCGCTGGTAACGGAAGTGAGTACGGAACATAACGTCAGCGCAGAGCTGCTGGCGTCACGTCGTCAGATTAATCAGTTGCTCAACTGGCACTGGAAGTTAAAGCCGCAGACAACGGAACCCGAATTGATTTCTGGCTGGCGGGCGGCGTTGATGGCGACGAAGCTCAACGCGCTACTGCAGGAATACCCGCAATAAACCGCTGTTGCCGGATGTCATCAGCGACATCCGGCACGATCGCCTTACGAATCTAACGTTTCACAAATGGCCTCACCGACCTGCTGAGTCGATGCGCTGCCTTTCAGATCCGGCGTTTTAGGGCCAGTGGCAATCACCTGCTCAATCGCGGCCAGAATTCCGTCATGCGCAGCGGTGTACCTCTCATCTCCCGCACCGAGGAAATCGAGCATCATTGCCCCTGCCCAGATGGTCGCAATCGGATTGGCGAGGTTTTTGCCATAAATATCCGGTGCAGAACCGTGTACCGGTTCGAACAACGACGGGAAGGTGCGTTCAGGGTTGAGGTTAGCCGAGGGGGCAATGCCGATAGTACCGGTACATGCCGGGCCGAGATCGGAAAGAATGTCGCCGAACAGGTTCGAGGCGACTACCACATCGAAGCGCTCCGGTTGCATCACAAAACGGGCGCAAAGAATATCAATGTGCTGCTTGTCCCAGCGGATATTGGGATAGTGCTGCGCCATGGCCTCTACGCGTGTATCCCAGAATGGCATGCTGATCGCCAGACCGTTGGATTTGGTCGCCGACGTCAGCGTCTTACGCGGGCGGCTTTGGGCTAATTCAAACGCATAGCGCAGAATTCGATCCACGCCCCGGCGGGTGAACACCGACTCCTGGATGACCACCTCGTGCTCGGTGCCCGGGTTAATATGTCCGCCCAGCGAAGAGTATTCCCCTTCGGTGTTTTCACGTACGACGTAGAAATCAATGTCGCCCGGCTTCTTGCCGGCCAGCGGGCAGGGCACGCCGGGGAAGAGGCGGACCGGGCGCAGGTTCACATACTGATCGAATTCCCGACGAAATTTCAGCAGCGACCCCCACAGGGAAATATGGTCCGGAACCGTCTCCGGCCAGCCGACGGCACCAAAGTAAATGGCGTCAAAGGAGGATAACTGTTCGCGCCAGTCATCCGGCATCATCTTCCCGTGTTCAAGGTAATAATCGCAACTGGCCCATTCGAACGTCTCAACGCTGAGCGACAGGTCCCAACGTCTGGCGGCGGCCTGCAACACGCGAATGCCTTCTGGCAGCACTTCCTTACCGATGCCATCACCGGGAATGGCGGCTATACGACAGGTTTTCTTCATACCAGTTCTCACTTGTAGGGTAGCGAAATTGACTTCCTCCTTATCCTATAATTGACTGATCGACAGTTAATCCTCTCAACTGGTGAAACATAAAACACAGATCATGAATAATCCTCCTCTGCTGACTGATTTACGCGTCTTTATTCTGGTCGCCCGTCGGGCGGGATTCGCTGCCGTCGCCCAGGAACTGGGGGTTTCTCCGGCGTATGTCAGTAAACGCATTGCGCTGCTTGAACAGAACCTGAATGTGGTTTTGCTGCACCGTACTACGCGTCGCGTCACCATTACCGAAGAGGGGGAGCGCATCTATGAATGGGCACAGCGTATTCTGCACGATGTCGATCAGATGATGGATGAACTCTCTGATGTCCGGCAGGTTCCGCAAGGGATGCTGCGAATCATCAGTAGCTTTGGTTTTGGCCGACAGGTGGTGGCCCCTGCGTTGTCCGCACTGGCAAGGCAGTATCCGCAACTGGAGTTGCGCTTTGATGTGGAAGACCGGCTGGTGGATTTGGCCAATGAAGGTGTCGATCTCGATATCCGCATTGGCGATGACATTGCGCCAAATTTGATCGCCCGCAAGCTGGGAACGAATTACCGAATTCTCTGTGCCTCTCCCTCGTTCCTGGCACAGCACGGTACGCCAAAGCAACTTGCCGATCTTGCCACCTGCTCCTGCTTAGTGATCAAAGAGCGTGACCACCCCTTTGGGATCTGGCAATTGCAAAATAAAGAAGGAGAGCACGTCATTAAGGTGACCGGGCCACTGTCATCGAATCATGGCGAGATCGTGCATCAATGGTGCCTTGATGGGCAGGGGATTGCGCTGCGCTCCTGGTGGGATGTCTGCGATAACATCGCCAGCGGTCATCTGGTGCATGTCCTGCCGGAGTATTACCAGCCAGCCAATATCTGGGCGGTGTATGTTTCACGGCTGGCGACGTCGGCCAAAGTGCGTATCACGGTGGAATTCTTACGCCACTATTTTGCCGAGCGCTATCCGACATTCTCACTGAAATAACGGTACCGGTATAAGCGCTTCCCTTGGGCAGGTGCATCCGTTAGCATATTGTTTCGCAGTTAAGCGCAAAAGTGGGTTAAGGAAGAAGAGGTTAACGTGTTTGCAGAGTATGGCGTACTGAATTATTGGACTTATCTGGTCGGGGCTATTTTTATTGTCCTGGTTCCGGGGCCGAACACGATATTTGTGCTGAAAAATAGCGTCGGACGTGGAATGAAGGGCGGTTACCTTGCAGCAAGCGGCGTATTTATTGGCGATGCAGTGCTCATGTTTCTGGCATATGCCGGGGTGGCAACGCTGATTAAAACGACGCCAGTGCTGTTTAATATTGTCCGCTATCTCGGTGCCTTTTACCTGCTGTATCTGGGCGCAAAAATTCTCTATGCCACGCTTAAAGCAAAAAGCGGTGAGACGGCTGAAGACGCGGTCCCCTTTGGCGCTATTTTTAAACGTGCGATAGTGCTGAGCCTGACGAACCCAAAAGCCATCCTGTTTTATGTCTCCTTCTTTGTGCAGTTCATTGATGTGAATGCGCCGCATGCGGGACTGTCATTCTTCATTTTAGCGATCACGCTTGAAGTGGTGAGCTTCTGCTACCTGAGTTTCCTGATTATCTCAGGGGCTTTTGTCACCCAGTACATTCGTACCAAAAAGAAACTGGCGAAGGTCGGAAACTCGCTGATCGGCCTGATTTTTGTTGGTTTCGCCGCACGACTGGCGACATTGCAATCGTAAGCCAGGGAGCCCGCCCATCGGCGGGCTTTTTGTTGGGGAAAACGACCACAAAACAGCGTGTCACTGACGGTTCACTTTTGAATAATCTCGTGTAAGATCCGCACTTTACATTTTGTTCGCAGGATAATCGATGAAGTATCGTTCTGATATTGACGGCATAAGGGCGATTGCCGTATTGCTGGTGGTGCTATTTCACGCCGGGTTTTCGCTATTTTCATCCGGTTTTATCGGGGTCGATATTTTCTTCGTCATTTCAGGCTTTCTCATCGCATCGATAATTAAAGATAGAATGGATGCGGGGAATTTCAGTTTTAGCGATTTTTATTTGCGCAGAATATGGCGATTGCAGCCCGCCATGCTGACCATGATGCTGCTGTGTGTTGTCATTGCGTCGGTATTCTGGCTGCCTGAAGATTACGCACCTTTTCTCAAAAGCATAAAGCAGACGCTGCTGATCGTCTCAAATCGCTACTTTGGCGATGAAACCACCGCCTATGCCGCGCCTGATTCAAACGCCATGTTGTTGCTGCACACCTGGTCTTTATCCATCGAGTGGCAGTGGTATGTCTTTTTCCCGGTCATCTATTACGTCATTCGTAAGAGAACGCATGAGCGGGTGCTTCATTATCTGGCACCGCTACTGACGGTAGCCGGCATTTATATCGCCTGGCACTATTCAGTGGCGCATCCGACGAAAACGTACTATTTCTTCGCCTCCCGACTCTTTGAATTTATGCTTGGCGTTTGTGCCTGTGTTTATCTCCCGATGGCGCAGAAAATAAACCGGGTTGTGCTTAATGGCCTTTCACTCGTTGCGGTGGTGGCAATATTTTTTATTAGCGTCAGAAGTGATGTCATTCTGGGTTATCCCAATATTTACACCCTGATTGTTTGTGTCAGTACCGCCGTGTTGATTTTCACCGGTAGCCAGCAAAATATTCTGATCAATAAACTGCTGTCATTCCCGCCGCTGGTCTGGCTCGGCACGATTTCTTATTCGCTTTATCTCTTCCATTGGCCGATTTTTGCGACACTGCACTACATCGGCATCACCAGCATCTATGCCAGAGTTGCCGGTCTGGGTCTGGCCGTGCTACTGGCGATGGGATCATATTATTTCATCGAGAAACCCTACCGAAAACCCCGCCAGTCGTTGAAAAAAACGTTGGCTCTGCTGGTGGTCATACCGCTTGTCGTCATTATTGCCCTGATGTCGGTCAGCAAGCGTTTTGACGGATTTAGCTATCTACGATTCGGTGAATCGTTAAGTCATATCAACAATGTGCTCAAAGAGACGAAGATAAAACAGCGTCAGGATTGCATGAACGAAAACGTTACAGGAACCGATATGGCCTGTGTCGTGGGGGATAAAACCGCTTCGGAAAAAGCGCTTCTGATGGGGGATTCGCATGCTAACCAGTACTGGAATTTCTTCGACGTGATGGGGAAAAATGCGCATGTCGCTGTTGATATGAAAGCGACTTCACTGTGTCTGGCTATCCCCCGTGTGTATCACGCCGATCTCTATACCTATAAAGGGGATTATTACCAGGCCTGTCACGAGAACGTCAAAAAATACTATGAGGCAATCCGAAGCCATAAGTATAAATATGTGATTATTTCCCAGGTCTGGGAAAACTATGCGGTATTCAATGTCAGATCGCAGATTAAGGATTCCCCGTCGCCTGCGGAATCTATCAATATCCTCACCCGTGCCACTGAACAGGCAATTCAGGATATTATTGATGCCGGGGCGCAACCTGTGCTGGTGAAAACGATGTTCCCGATGCCAAAGGATTTCCTGACCTGTTTTTATGAACATTTTAAAACGCGGGGAGAGTATGAGTATCAGACATGTAATCCGAATCCGCAGATTAATAAAGAGATCTGGACGGAACCGTTTTTTGCCACATTACAGGCCCGATTCCCGTCGCTGATCATCGTCGATCCTAAAAGTGTGCAATGTCCTGACGGCCTGTGCAGGACAGAAATTGAGGGTATTCCGCTGTATCGTGACGTCGGCCATTTAAATGACTACGCCACGAAAACGTTGGGGGAGGCGTATCTGCAGCAATTTGGCAATCCATTCAAAACACCAGGCCGGTAAAATAGCAGGAGGAGAGTCTGGAGACAGGCTTTCCTCTGTCAGACAAAACCGGTAATGAATGTCACTTGCCCCTTTTGGTGTATTTTAAATGCCAGTTATGAAGCGTAACCTTTCTGGAACAGCGGTTTTTGACAATCGCATCATACCGACTGGAAGAGGGAAGGACATGCTTCAGATTCCACAAAATCATATCCACACACGTGCCACACCGTTCTGGAACAAAGAAACTGCACCCGCCGGAATTTTCGAACGCCACCTTGATAAAGGAACCCGACCGGGAGTTTATCCCCGTCTGTCGGTGATGCAGGGGGCGGTCAAATATCTCGGATATGCAGATGAACACAGTCCAGAAGCCGAAACCGTGATGATCATCGAAGCGGGTCAGTTTGGTGTGTTTCCACCGGAAAAGTGGCACAACATCGAAGTGATGAGCGATGACACCTATTTCAATATCGACTTTTTCGTCGCGCCAGAGGTACTGATGGAAAGCGCGAATCAACGAAAAGTCATTCATACCGGGAAGAAATAATCATGGGCAAAGCAACCTATACCGTCACCGTGACGAATAACAGCAATGGTGTTTCTGTCGATTACGAAACGGAAGCGCCAATGACCTTACTGGTGCCAGACGTCGCCGCCGAAGTGGTGAAAGATCTCGTCAATACCGTGCGTTCCTACGATACGGAAAATGAGCACGACGTCTGCGGCTGGTAAGTGACACCACGCAGAAAGGAAGCCGGCTGCTAGCAGCCGGTTTTTTTGCTTTCTGGTAACGCCCTCCCCAATACCAGCCCTGAAACGGACGGACATCGTCATCCTGCGCAAAAATTTACAAACCGCATATTTGCAGGATCAATAAATGCTTACGCGCAATATGGTGAAGCTTTGCACAGCGACGTTTTGCCAATGACTTGATCCCTGCCTGAGTTGAAATTACTGTATATAAAAACAGTATTTGAGGTGTGCATTATGACGTTGTACAGGCCCGTGGAGTTGCGTGAAGTCATCGCAGTACCACTTTTCAGCGATCGGGTGCCGTGCGGTTTCCCCAGCCCGGCGGCCGATTACGTTGAGCAGCGTATTGATCTCAACGAGTTACTTATTCAGCATCCCAGTTCAACCTATTTTGTGAAAACGGCTGGCGACTCGATGATCGACGCGGGGATCGGTGACGGCGATCTGCTGGTGGTGGACAGTTCACGCACTGCCAGCCACGGAGATATCGTGATTGCGGCAGTGGAGGGGGAGTTTACGGTTAAGCGGTTGCAGCTGCGGCCTACCGTTCAGCTTAATCCCATGAATAGCGCTTATTCGCCCATCATCATCGGCAGTGAGGATGCCCTGGATATCTTTGGCGTTGTGACATTCATCGTGAAAGCGGTGAACTGACCATGTTTGCGCTATGCGATGTGAATTCGTTTTATGCGTCTTGTGAGACGGTGTTTCGGCCCGACCTGAAAGGTAAACCGGTTGTTGTGCTGTCGAATAACGATGGCTGCGTGATTTCCCGCAGTCCCGAAGCAAAACCGTGGGTGGTCATGGGGGAACCCTACTTCAGACAAAAAGAGGCGTTCCGGCGTCATGGCGTGGTGTGTTTCAGTTCGAATTATGAACTCTATGGCGACATGAGCCATCGGGTCATGACGACGCTCGACGCGCTATCACCCCACGTTGAGATTTATAGTATCGACGAGGCCTTTTGCGATCTGACGGGGGTTCGAAACTGTCGGGATCTCACGGATTTTGGCAAAGAGATCCGCGACACGGTCTTAAAGCGGACACATTTGCCGCTCGGCGTGGGGATTGCACAGACAAAAACGCTGGCCAAGCTGGCTAACCACGCGGCGAAGAAGTGGCCGCAACAGACGGGTGGCGTCGTGGATCTGTCGAATCTCGAACGGCAGCGAAAACTGATGGCGGCCCTGCCGGTTGATGAGGTGTGGGGCGTTGGCCGTCGTATCAGTAAAAAGCTGACCGCGATGGGCATAAAAACGGTACTCGATCTGGCGGATACGCACATTGCGGTGATACGCAAGCACTTCAATGTCGTACTGGAAAGGACCGTGCGGGAGTTACGTGGTGAACCCTGTCTGGCGCTGGAGGAGTTTGCGCCCGCGAAGCAGGAGATCGTTTTTAGTCGCTCATTCGGCGAGCGCATTACGGAATACGAACAGATGCGCCAGGCGATTTGTGCTTACGCGACCCGGGCGGCAGAGAAACTCCGGGGTGAGCATCAGTATTGCCGGTTCATCTCGACATTTGTGAAGACGTCGCCGTTTGTGCCGAATGAACCCTTGTACAGCAATAGCGCGTCCGTGAAACTACTGACCCCGACGCAGGACAGTCGGGATATCATCAGCGCGGCCACGCGATGTCTGGATGCTATCTGGAAAGAGGGGCATCGTTATCAGAAGGCTGGGGTCATGCTCGGCGATTTCTTCAGTCAGGGCGTGGCGCAACTCAATTTGTTCGATGATAACGCACCGCGTCCCGGCAGCGAGAAGTTGATGGAAGTCCTTGATACGCTCAACACTAAAGCGGGGAGAGGAACGCTGTACTTTGCCGGGCAGGGTATTCAGCAACCGTGGCAACTGAAACGGCAGATGCTTTCTCCGCGCTATACCACGCGTTTTTCCGATCTGCTGGTGGTCAGGTGATCGCCGCCGCAGGTATGAATAATCGGGAGACAGAAAACACGGTTTCCCGTCACGCAACCCGCTGCTACATGGGGAAGTTTAGCGTGAGTCCCACGCCCGTTTCCTGGAGATCCACATAACGGGACAGATGAATTTTTGCGGCAAGATCGGTGCAATGGCTGGGATAAAGCGTATTAGCAGACAATGCGCTGAGATATTTCCCCGTTTCAGAGAGTAACGATTCATCGGCATTAAGGAGATGGAAACCGCCTATAACAGCGGCAATTTTCGATTCTCCAGTGACTGATTTTGCGTGCTCGATAATATTACAAATCCCGGCATGTGAGCATCCAGTGACAATCACCAGCCCATCCTTTGTCTTAATTGCCATTGCGCTATCGTCAATCACGTAATCAGCCGTTAATTCACCATCATGATTATGTGTGTGCCCAACCGGATTTCGCGCTTCAAAATGGTTAAGGCGGGGAATTTGCCCTAAAAAAGCGATGTCTTCGGATAATTTCAGGGGGGATGTGGAACTGACGACATTAAAGAAGTAATCAAAACAGAGGGCATTATGGTTCATCCCAATGGGTTTTGATTCATAAAATTTAGGCGTAAAGGCGGCGGGGTGAGCGATGATATCGACTTTCTTTGCGGGGGGAGACGGAAGCCTGTCGTAATGCTGGAATAAATGGTTTAACCCCCAGGTATGATCGTTATGCCCATGTGATAATACAATTTTATCAATGTGCGTAAGGTCGATACCCAGGATCTGTGCATTTTTTAAAAAGATATCAGAGTAGCCAACATCAAAAAGAAGTTTTAATCCCGAGCATTCAATGAAATAGCAAACGCCAGGCTCTCCAGTCAAATATCTGTCAATGTAAGTATTGTTATCTACCAGTATGGTTAATTTCATCACTCCGCATCCCATTCGGCTTCAATATGTCGATTGACGCCATTATCAAACCTTTTGATTTTCTGAAGCAAATCATAACCGCGATCTCTGTCACATAAGCGAGGAGCGGAAACCGTAGACGTCAAAACAAGGGGTAGTCGCACAGTGCAATGTGGTGTATAAACGAATTATACAAAAAGTATAAATTAATACATAGTGTATTAAATACGGAGCAAAGGAGAGGTGTACATGCACCCGAATATCACACTGAACGCAACGTCCCATGGGCTTCCACCCGCCGGGCACTACTCGGCGAGCGTGACAGCAGGAGGATTTGTTTTTATTTCAGGACAACTGCCAATCACCCGGCACGGAGAGAAAAAGGCGGGGGCGTCTTTTGAGGAACAGGCCAGACAAGTTCTGGAAAATGTCGATGCCTGCCTGATGGGGGCCGGTGTATCCCGTCAGCATCTGGTTTCTGTCCGTGTCTATGTGACAGATATCAATCAATGGCCGACGTTTAATGAAATTTACGCCGAATGGATTGGCGATTTCCGCCCATCTCGTGTCGTTGCTGGGGTGGCAGAGCTGCATTATGGTTCTGCTTTAGAAGTGGAAGCGATCGCGCTGGCGCAATAAGCCCGACGCTTAACGGTATACAGGTGAAAAAATGACTGAGACTACACATCCGGAATATGCTGATGTTGCCGCCGCCGCCGGGCGCATTGAAGGATATGCAAACAAGACGCCGGTGATGACCTCCCGGACCGTCAATGCAGAATTTGGCGCTGACGTTTTCTTTAAATGTGAAAACCTACAGCGAATGGGGGCCTTTAAATTTCGTGGGGCGATGAATGCATTACGCCAGTTTACGCCGGAACAGCGAGCTGCCGGCGTGGTGACATTCTCTTCTGGAAATCATGCTCAGGCGATAGCGCTGTCAGCAAAATTGCTGGGTATTCCGGCGACAATCATCATGCCTCATGATGCGCCGGCCGCAAAAGTGGCGGCGACCAAAGGGTATGGTGGCAATGTCGTCATGTACGATCGCTATACGGAAGATCGCGAACAGATTGGCCGTGAACTGGCTGAGAAGCAAGGATTGACGCTCATTCCTCCGTACGATCATCCCCATGTTATCGCCGGTCAGGGCACCGCAACCAAAGAGTTGATTGAGGAGGTCGGCCCACTGGATGTGCTTTTTGTCTGTCTGGGAGGCGGTGGTTTGCTTTCAGGTTCAGCACTGGCAGCCCGGCAACTCTCCCCGGATTGCATTATTTATGGTGTGGAACCTGAAGCCGGTAACGACGGACAGCAGTCTTTTCGAAGCGGTAACATCGTTCATATCGATACGCCAAAAACGATCGCTGATGGTGCACAGACACAACATCTGGGGCACTATACGTTCCCTCTGATTCAAAAATACGTTAATGATATTTTGACCGTTACAGACAATGAACTCATTGCCTCGATGAAGTTTATGGCGGAGCGCATGAAAATTGTCGCAGAACCCACCGGCTGTCTTGGCTTTGCGGCGGCAAGGGCGAGAAAAGCAGAACTCTGCGGGAAAAAAGTCGGCATTATCATCAGCGGCGGCAATGTGGATATCGCGCGCTACGGTGAGTTTCTGGCCGGGAAATCCGTCTCGTGAAGCTGTAAACGGAGAGCAATAATGACAACGGACATCACTGTGGGAGACCGGCATGCCAAAAAACGACGAGAATTCGCTTCTCAGCCAGCTTGATACTATCGCGAAGGGATTAAGCGAAACGTTTTCTCCCTTTTGCGAAGTGGTTGTTCATGACCTCAAGGATCCTGAGCATGCGATTATGTCGATACATAATAATTTATCCGGCCGCGAGGCGGGACAACCGGCTACGGAACTCGGGTTGGCAAGGATTGCGTCTCCGGATTTTCCTGAAATTATTGCGAACTACGGCAATCAGTTTGCCGATGGCCGTCCGGTAAAAAGCACATCTATTGGCATTAAGGATGAAGAGGGCAACTACGTCGCCGCATTATGCCTTAATGTCGATATGACGCTTTTCCGGGGGATGCAGAGCGCGCTGGCGCGTTTTACCGAAACAGAGAGTTCCCCGGTGCGTGAACATCTTGACCCGGGCAGCACTGAAGTTATTCGCCAGCGAATCGATGATTTTGCCGCGAAACGCGCCACCACGGCTCGCGCGCTTAAAACGGAAGACAGAAAAGTTCTGATCCAACAGTTACGCAAAGAGGGATTGCTGAATGTGCGTAAATCCATGGATACGGTGGCGCAGCATTTAGGGGTATCAAGGGCGACAGCCTACCTGTATGCGCGCCAGTCCGGGTGAATCTGCCCGCTGTGCAATATATCATCTCTTATATATTGCCCTGCATGAATAATGCGCAAATAAACGATAATAATAATGGAAAGTCATCCACACCTATTGCAGGGGTAATTTGAGTTATGTATTATCTCGCCCGGTTCTGATAATGAGTAGATTCTCAATCAGAAATAAAAACCGGCAGACCGCCATTAGCTCATCTGGAAGAGCGAACGACTTTTGTTGTAGGGAACGGGGTTCGAGGCCTCGATGGCGGCCCAAATTTGAAGGCCCAGACGTTTGTCTGGGCCTTTTTGCTTTCTGCGCTTACCTGCCGGGGTCAAAGCCCTTCCGTCACAATTTTCGCTGCGGCGGCCAGAACATCTTTACGTCCTTTGGCATCCTGCTGTGGCTGTGTAAAGTAGGTGACAAGGATCAGCGGTGCACGACCTTCGGGCCAGATCACCGCGATATCATTGGTTGTGCCATAATCACCGCCTCCGGTTTTATCGCCAACCACCCAGCCTTCAGGCAGTCCAGCACGAATGCTCTGGCCGCCGGTCGTATTGCCTTTCAACCATTCGACAAGCTGTGCTCGCTGTGCGCCAGCCAGCGCATCGCCCAACGTCAGTTTATGCAGGCTTTTCGCCATCGCCAGCGGCGACGTGGTGTCACGCTCATCGCCAGGGATGGCGGTGTTCAGTTCGGGTTCTGTCCGGTCCAGACGAAACGTGGTGTCGCCAATTGAGCGGGCAAAGGCTGTGACGTTGCCGGTACCGCCCAGATGCTCAAGCAATTTATTCATTGCCGTATTATCGCTGTATTGCAGAGCGGCAGCGCTTAGCTCCGCTAATGTCATCTCTTTATCGACATATTTTTCCGTCACCGGATTCCAGTTCGTCAGATCGGCTTTTTTGATGACCATTTTCTGCTGCAAAATATCGTGCTGAGATTCACTCTGTTTTAATACCGCGGCAGCGACCATCGTCTTACTGGTGCTGCACATGGCAAAGCGTTCGTCACCGCGATAAAGGATTTGCGAATGATCGGCGGTATTAATCAGCGCAACGCCCAGTCGACCACCCGATTGTTTTTCTAATGCAGCCAGCTTTTGTTGAACCTGTGCGGTAGTCGTCTGCTCACGGGCCAAAAGCGGCGAACTACCGGCAAAAAAAGCGAGCACGGTGGCAATCAGTACCGTCTGATGGAAACGTTTTTTTAGCATAAATAACATCCTTGATAATCAGTGGATTGTTCGAAGAGCGTGCTTTCTTTTTTCCACTCAGACAGACAAAAAAGAAAGAAAATTAAAGGCGCATGATATTTCTGGGATGCCAGAACTATCCACTCTCCGCGCTTGCTTAACAAGCGAGAAGAATTTACCCTGGGATAAAGAAAATCTTATGAGTCTTTATTATGCGTTCTAATCTTCCGCTCAATGCGTTACGCGCTTTTGAGGCTTCGGCTCGCCATTTGAGTTTTACGCGTGCGGCACTGGAACTCTGTGTCACGCAGGCTGCCGTCAGCCAGCAGGTGCGTATTCTGGAAGATCGCCTGAACAGAGTGCTGTTTAAACGTCTGCCCAGAGGGCTGGAGATGACGGATGAGGCGCAGGCGCTGTTTGCCGTCCTGACTGATGCCTTTGGCCAAATCGACACCATTTTTCGTCAGTTTGAGGGCGGGGAATATCGTGAAGTGCTCACGGTCGCCGCGGTCGGTACCTTTGCCGTTGGCTGGTTACTGCCGCGTATTGAGCAATTTCGGCAGGCGCATCCGTTCGTTGAGTTGCGTCTGCGTACGAATAACAACGTCGTGAATCTGGCGGCTGAGGGGCTGGATTTTGCCATCCGCTTTGGCAGCGGTCTGTGGCCCGCCACCCATAACGAAATGCTGTGTGAGGCTCCGTTGACCGTCCTGTGCACGCCAGAAACCGCGCAACGGCTTAACCAGCCTGCCGACCTTCTGCAAGAGAATCTTCTGCGTTCATATCGGGTAGATGAGTGGGATAACTGGTTTGCTGCGGCAGGCGTGACGGCAGAGCGGATCAATGGTGCTGTTTTTGACTCCTCGCGCCTGATGGTTGAAACGGTTATCCATACCGGCGGTGCGGCACTGGTTCCGGCAATGATGTTTGCCAGAGAACTGGCGGGCGGACAACTCGTTCGCCCCTTTGACATTGAGATCCGAATGGGCGGTTACTGGCTCACCCATCTGAAGTCAAAACCGATGACGCCTGCGATGGAAATCTTCCGCGACTGGATCGTGAAAATGGCATAAACGGGAGCCCGCAGACTCCCGTTTGCGGCTCAGCGAACCACCAGCACCGGACAGTGCGCGTGACGCACAACGGCGGCGGCGGTAGAACCCAACAGATAGGTTGAAATACCGGGCTGGTGTGACGCGATGATCACCAGGTCAGCACTGACGGCATCCGCCAGTTTCAGGATCTGATCCTTCGGGGGGCCGTATACCACATGCGTCTGTACCCGCCCTTCAGGGATATCGAATTGTTTCACAATCTCGTCGAGTTTCTGTAATGCCTTCGTCTGCAGTCCATTTTTATCCGGGAGTTCGCCAGAGTAAGCGAGCCCCAGGGAGGCATAAAAGGGGACTGAAGGAATGACCGACAGAAAATGGACGTTTGCCGTTTTGGCGTGAATTTTGACCTGAGGAATAAGCTGCCGGGTGAGATCGGCTTCTGAAATATCAATGGGCACCAGAACAGAACGATACATAGTCATTACCTCCTGTTTTTTGTCTCCAGTCGCAGTATATCGAATCTGGTTTTTGCATAAAAAGTGACCAGATCAAGTTTCCATCATTTACGCGCAACGGTGTTGAATAAAATGTATTGTTATAATATAACATTTCATCTTATTCATCTGATTGAGGGTACGACGTTGGCGATTCATTGGAAAAAATTATCTGTATCTCTGGGAATGTTGTGGTTTAGCAGTTATGCCTTCGCCCACGGCGATCACGCGCATGGCGTGCCGTTGACGGAGATGGAACAGAAAGCGGCGGAAGGCGAATTTGCGGATAGCAATGTTAAAGACAGGGCGCTTACCGACTGGGATGGAATGTGGCAATCCGTTTATCCGTACCTGGTCAGCGGTGAGCTGGATCCAGTTTTTAAACAGAAAGCGGCAAAGGATAAGGGGAAAACGGCGGAAGAGGTGAAAGCCTATTACCGGAAAGGCTATGCGACGGAGGTCGATACCATCGGTATCGAAAATGGTGTGATGGAGTTTCATACCGGCAAACAGGTCGCCTCCTGTCAGTATGACTATGCCGGATACAAGATCCTGACCTACACCTCAGGTAAAAAAGGGGTGCGTTATCTGTTTGAATGCAAAGACGCAAACAGTAAAGCGCCGAAGTTTGTACAGTTCAGCGATCATATCATTGCGCCGCGTACGTCGAGCCATTTCCATATTTTTATGGGTAATACCTCACAGCAGGCGCTACTGGAAGAGATGGACAACTGGCCAACCTACTATCCTTATCAACTCAAGGCGCAGGCCGTGGTAGACGAAATGCTGCACCACTAAATTCAGGTTTAGCCCGCTGCTTGTCGGCGGGTTTCCTGCCGCGTTAAGGTGGTAGCGGGCAAAGATGACATGATGACGATGAGACGATGACATTGATGATTCCGGATACCCTTCGGGAACAACTGGAAAAGACGAAGGCTATCATTGCGCGGATCCTGGAAGAGGAGCTGCTGGCCATTCATCTGTATGGATCTGCCGTTGAGGGGGGATTAAAACCCTACAGCGATATTGATTTGCTGGTCACCACGCGCGTGCCGCTGACGGCGACGCAGCGAGAAGCGTTGATGCAGGAACTCCTGCCGGTATCCGCCTGGCCCGGCTCGTCGACGCTCTGGCGGGCGCTCGAGGTGACGGTTGTGGTGCTTGCCGATGTGGTCCCCTGGCGTTTTCCTCCCCGGCGGGAAATGCAGTTTGGTGAGTGGCTACGCGAGGATATTCTCGCGGGGACGTATGAACCCGCACAGTCGGATAGCGATCTGGCGATTTTATTGACTCAGGCGCGTAGTGCCAGCATTGCCTTAACTGGCGAGCGTGCGGATTTGCTTTTTGAGCCTGTACCAGAGAACGACATACGGGAGACGTTCCGCCAGACGCTGACGCTCTGGCAGGACAATCGCGATTTACAAGGCGACGAGCGCAATATCATGTTGACCCTGGCGCGCATCTGGTACAGCGTGGCGACAGGCGGTTTTACCGCGAAAGACCGTGCGGCAGACTGGTTAATACCCCATCTCCCGGGTGAACATGCCTCTCTGCTGGCGACAGCGCGGCGCGATTATCTGGGACAGGAAAGCGTTGACTGGGCAGAGGTTATGCCCGCCGTCTCGCGCTTTGTCGGCTATGCAAAAGCGAAAATAGCCGAATCGCTTGCGGAGAAGTGATAGCCATATTCCAGGCATAATCACGGTCGCGACAGAAGAATGACGAATAATAAAAAAGGCAGATCGCTCTGCCTTTTTTTCCAGGAATTATCTGAGTAGAGTGTTTATTTCAACTCTTCAGCTTCCGGCAATGTAACGTTAAGTTCGAGAATGGAAATATCGCCGTCCTTTTGTTCAAGCTGAACGGTGACCATTTCCGGATCAATTTGTACATACTTACAAATGACCTCAAGAATATCTTTACGTAACTGCGGTAAATAATGCGGCTCGGCGTCACTACGACGACGCTCGGCAACGATAATCTGCAATCGCTCTTTCGCGATGTTCGCTGTACTCTTTTTCCGCGAGAGAAAAAAATCCAGTAATGCCATAACTTATCCTCCGAACAGGCGTTTGAGGAAACCTTTCTTCTCTTCGTCAATGAAGCGGAAAGGACGTTCTTCTCCCAACAGACGGTCTACCGTATCGGCATACGCTTTACCTGCGTCTGCATTGATGTCCAGAATGACCGGTTCACCCTGGTTAGAGGCGCGCAGAACAGACTGATCTTCCGGGATAACTCCAACGAGTTTGATGCGCAGGATCTCCAGCACATCTTCCATACTGAGCATGTCGCCACGGTTAACTCGGCCCGGGTTGTAGCGCGTCAACAGCAGATGTTCTTTAATCGGATCTTCACCGTTTTCGGCGCGGCGAGATTTAGACGCCAGAATACCCAGAATACGGTCAGAGTCGCGTACCGAGGAGACTTCCGGGTTCGTCGTGATGATCGCTTCGTCGGCGAAATAGAGCGCCATCAGCGCGCCGGTTTCAATCCCTGCCGGGGAGTCGCAGACGATAAACTCGAAATCCATTGCTTTCAGATCGTCGAGGACTTTTGCAACGCCTTCACGCGTTAACGCGTCTTTATCGCGAGTCTGAGAGGCCGGAAGAATAAAGAGATTCTCAGTGCGCTTGTCCTTGATGAGCGCCTGATTGAGCGAGGCATCGCCCTGAATGACGTTGACGAAATCATAAACAACCCGACGCTCACACCCCATGATCAGATCGAGGTTACGCAGGCCGATATCAAAATCAATAACGACAGTTTTCTTTCCCTTCTGGGCCAAACCAGTAGCGATGGCCGCGCTGGAGGTGGTTTTGCCAACGCCCCCTTTACCCGAAGTAACTACAATAATGCGTGCCATAGAAATTCCTTGTTAAAAAGGGATCAATTCAACGGTTGAACTGTCAAAGCGTTATCTGCCAACTGCAGACGTGCCGCTTTGCCATAAAATTCTGCTGGGATTTTATCACTCAGCCAGTAAACACCTGCGATAGACACCAGTTCTGCCGTCAGATGCGTACAAAAAATTTGCGCATCCCGGTCACCACTTGCCCCTGCCAGCGCGCGACCTCTCATCATGCCATAGACATGAATATTGCCATCGGCGATCAGCTCAGCGCCAGCACTGACGTGACTTGTAACAATCAGATCACATTGTGGTGCATAAATGCGCTGACCGGAACGAACCGGTATATCAATAAATCGCGTTTTTGTGACGGGAGTAGCGTTTTGCACTACAGCGGCGGGAGCAACGGGTTCTGTCGGCGCGGAACGCGCCACTTTCTCTTTACCTTCAGTGAGTAAAGGAAGGCCCATCTGATCGATTTCGGCTTTGAGCCGGGCATCTTTACAACCGCTGACGCCAACAATACGCAACCCCGTCGATGCCACGACCTTCTGCAACTGCGGCCAGTTCACCGGCGCGTCAAGACTACTGACATTCACCACCACCGGAGCGTGTTTTAAAAAAGCAGGAGCCTGCGCGATTTTGTCTTCTAACGCCTGACGAATAACCTCGGGTTCTGCTTCATGTAAATGAACCACTGATAAGGTGAAGCTACTGCCTTTAAGTTCGATGGGCGTGTTTGACATCCTGGCCTTACTCAATTTGCTATTTATCAACCCCGATGTGGAGTGATATTCCGAAGTCCAGAAGGCATGTTATAGTCACTATTATATTGAGGCAAGTCGCCATCCGTTTAATTCAGAGTAAAATGTATGTTTTGTGTGATCTACAGAAGTGCTAAGCGTGACCAGACCTATTTATATGTCGAAAAAAAAGACGATTTCTCACGTGTGCCTGAAGAACTGATGAAAGGATTTGGTCAACCACAGCTGGCAATGATATTGCCGCTGGATGGTAGTAAAAAGTTAGTCAACGCTTCGCTGGATAAAGTAAAACAAGCCTTAACGGAGCAGGGATATTATTTACAACTGCCTCCGCCGCCCGAAGATTTATTGAAACAACATCGTTTCAACGCCTCACAAAACAATCCAGAAACCGATAAATAAACGGTACCCGGCGTCATGGCTGTCGGTGCCATTCCTGAAGTCAACGATGACAAATTAGGGGAAAATGAATGTATCAACATCATAACTGGCAGGGTGCGCTGCTTGACTACCCGGTAAGCAAAGTGGTGTGCGTAGGGAGCAACTACGCCAAACACATCAAAGAAATGGGAAGTGCCACGCCGGATGAGCCGGTGCTGTTTATCAAGCCGGAAACCGCCCTGTGCGATTTGCGCCAGCCGCTGGTCATTCCGACGGATATGGGCTCGGTGCACCATGAAGTCGAACTGGCGGTATTGATCGGCGCGACGCTGCGTCAGGCGACCGAAGAGCATGTGCGTAAGGCGATTGCCGGATATGGCGTAGCACTCGATCTGACCCTGCGTGATATCCAGGGCAAAATGAAGAAGGCCGGGCAGCCGTGGGAGAAGGCAAAAGGATTCGATAATTCATGCCCGCTGTCCGGGTTCATTCCGGTCGCAGAATTTAACGGCGATCCGCAGGCGACACCGCTGGGTCTGACGGTTAATGGCGAGGTTCGCCAGCAGGGGTCGACGGCGGATATGATCCATAAAATCGTCCCCTTAATCGCCTATATGAGCAAATTCTTTACCCTCAAAGCGGGTGACGTCGTGCTGACCGGCACCCCGGAAGGCGTCGGGCCGCTCGCCAGCGGCGACGAGCTGGTGGTCAATTTTAACGGTCACTCCCTGACGACCCGCGTCCTGTAACGCCTGCTTGCCGCCTTTTTAGGCGGCAAAACTTGCATCAACGTGCCAGACTGGTTATAAGGTGCAGCTTTATAGCAATGGCGGATACCCTGATGAGCGATTTACCTTTCTGGCAACGTAAAACCCTGGATGAAATGACCGATGCCGAATGGGAGTCGTTATGTGATGGCTGCGGTCAGTGCTGCCTGCATAAGCTGATGGACGAGGATACCGACGAGATCTATTTCACCAACGTCGCCTGCCGCCAGCTCAATATCAAAACCTGCCAGTGTCGCAACTACGAACGCCGGTTCGAATACGAACCTGACTGCATCAAGTTGACACGTGATAATCTGCCCACCTTTGAATGGCTGCCAATGACTTGCGCCTATCGTTTGCTGGCGGAAGGGAAAGGGCTCCCGGAATGGCATCCGTTGCTGACGGGGTCGAAAGCGGCAATGCACGGCGAGCGAATTTCGGTACGTCACATTGCGGTAAGAGAGTCAGAAGTGCATGACTGGCAGGACCATATTCTCAACAAACCGTCATGGGCGGACTGAGCCGCCCGGTCTGATTTCAGGCGTTACGCTTTTTTCGCCTGATACATCTCGTCGCCCTGATGTTCGTCAGCAACCCAGAAGTTGATGTTGAACTGGGCGTCATCGCTGAGTTCCACACGGTGCCAGTACTGTGGCGGGCTGGTGGCGAACTGTCCGGCATTAATCACCACTTTGACTTCAGGCTCTTTTGCCTCTTCGTTAGCGAATCCGTAATAGGTTACCGTACCCTCCATCACACAAAGTTGACCGAAAACGCCAGCAGCGGTGTTGTGGTGGGAAAGCAGTGCTGCGGGGACATTATCTTTGGTGAAGAAAGGGGTGGAACGTTTGATTTTCCAGTTTGCCGGGATACGTAGGTGGGACATAAGACATCTCCTTGCCAGGCTCTATAAGATGTATTTAATATACATCTTATAGAGCGATGTCGGCAACGAGTTTAAGGCAAAAAAAACGCTCCCGGTTGGGAGCGTCTGAGATTAGCGACCAAACAGATCACGTCTTTTCGGTTTAAGCGGCTGGACAAGCAGGACCAGAACCGCGATGACCAGATAGGCTGCAAAAATGCCCAGTAACCATTGCGGCATTTCCAGCGATAAAAATTCCCACTGACGCTGCGCGCAATCCCCGGAGGCGACAAACACCTGCGGCAACCATTTATCCAGCGGCAACCAACTGGGGAAGCGAGCCATGAAATCACAGGTCATGAAGGGAGAAGGGTGCAACTGGATCATGGTGTGTTCCCAGGCAAGTTGCACACCGCGCCAGGCACTGTAGATCCAGATAATCAGCGCCACATAGCGCAACGGTGTTTTAGGTGCAATAGCACCGACCAGTCCGGCCCCCATGATGCCAAACAGCGCACAGCGTTCGTAGATGCACAGTACACATGGCTTAAGCAGCATAACATGCTGAAACCATAGCGCGACCAGTTCAAGCGCCAGGGCAGTAAAGGCCATCAATAACCAGGCACCCCGACCCCGCGAGCACTGGTTCAAATATCGCAACATAATAATTTCCCTGCAACATGTGTAGACACGGCAGTGTAAACCAATTCGATCACCGCGCCACCAGGAGAAACTCAAATATTGTGTAATTGGAGAAATATCACGCAAAAAGGCAAACCGGGCAGTGAAATGCCCGGTAAGTTGTTATGAAAGTGTAGCTAACCAGCCGGTTTGCGTCATCCATTCAGTCATCGGTGTCAGGGTAAACTCAACGCACAGCAGACCGACCAGCGTCAGTACAATGGTATACGGCAGCGCCATCCAGACCATCCGACCATAGGAGAGACGAATCAGCGGTGCCAGCGCAGAGGTGAGCAGGAACAGGAACGCCGCCTGACCGTTTGGCGTCGCGACGGACGGCAGGTTAGTCCCGGTGTTGATCGCCACCGCTAACAGTTCGTACTGTGACAGTGAGATAGCACCGCTTTCCATGGCCGCTTTGGCCTCGTTAATGTAGATCGTACCGACGAAGACATTATCCGAGATCGACGAGAGCAGGCCGTTGAAGAGGTAGAACAGTGTCAGCTGTGCGTGTTCTGAGGCCTGCAATACAAACTGGATAATGGGTGAGAAGAGTTGCTGGTCGATGATCACTGCGACAATCGAGAAAAAGACCGTCAGCAGCGCGGTGAAAGGCAGAGATTCGGTGAATGCCTTGCCAATCGCATGTTCATCGGTCACGCCGGTCAGCGAGGTGGCGAAGATAATGACGGAAAGGCCAATCAATCCCACTTCCGCCAGATGCAGCGCCAGGGCAATCACCAGCCAGACGCCGATAATGGCCTGAACGATCAGCTTTAATCGGTCCTGACGATTGCGCTGTTGGCGGCTTTGATCGTCAAACTGCTGCAATACGTCACGCACTTTTTCCGGTAGCGTTTCGCCATAGCCAAACCAGCGCAGTTTCTCAACCAGCACACAGGTGAGCAGACCGCAAATCAGTACCGGCACGGTGACCGGCGACATCCGCAAGAAGAAGTCGCCAAAATGCCAGCCGGCAGCCTTGGCGATAATCAGGTTCTGCGGTTCACCCACCATCGTCATCACGCCGCCCAGCGCGGTTCCCACCCCGGCATGCATCATCAGGCTGCGCAGGAAGCCACGGAACTGCTCGAGCACGGTTTTGTAGTGCTGATCGATATGGCTGTCATCGAGCATGTCATGATCGTCAGTACGGGATGAGGCCACGCGGTGATAAATACCATAAAACCCGACGGCAACGCTGATCACCACCGCCACCACGGTCAGTGCATCAAGGAAAGCGGAAAGGAAGGCCGCTGCCACACAGAACGCAAGTGACAGCAGCGTTTTGGAGCGAATGCTCAGCAGCAGACGGGTAAAAATAAACAGCAGCAGCTGCTTCATAAAATAGATGCCCGCGACCATGAACATCAGCAGCAGCAAGACTTCCAGATTGTTTGCCACTTCTTCACGAACATGCGCGGCGCTGGTCATCCCAATCATAACCGCTTCAATGGCCAGCAAACCGCCCGGCAGTAACGGGTAACACTTCAGCGCCATCGCCAGCGTGAAGATGAATTCCGCCACCAGCAACCAGCCCGCAACAAACGGGTTGATGATGAAAATCAGTGGATTAACTATCAGGAAGGTCAGTAGTGCGAGCTTGTACCAGTCTGGCGACTGGCCTAAAAAGTTGCGCCAGAACGCGCGGCCCCATGAGAGTTCCATTATGATTTCCCTTACCTTATTTATTGAAATGATGTTTTTATGGTTAGCGACAAAGAGTAACGGTCAGTCAGAAAGCAGGCAAGCCTTTAACCCCTGGAAGCCCGTGTTATCAAGAAAATGAAGCCTTGATCCACTTTTTCTTCATTGTGTCTGCTATCGGGCGTGTAACCCGTCTGGTATGATGAGTGTAACTATGTTTTGCTGTGTAATGGAAATCTCACTATGGTCATTAAGGCGCAGAGCCCGGCGGGTTTCGCGGAAGAGTACATCATTGAAAGTATCTGGAATAACCGCTTCCCACCTGGCACTATCTTGCCTGCAGAGCGAGAACTCTCCGAACTGATCGGGGTGACTCGTACCACATTACGCGAAGTACTGCAGCGTCTGGCGCGAGATGGTTGGTTGACCATTCAGCATGGCAAACCGACGAAGGTGAATAATTTCTGGGAAACCTCCGGTCTGAATATTCTTGAAACGCTGGCGCGTCTCGATCACGAAAGCGTTCCGCAGTTGATCGATAATCTGCTGTCGGTGCGGACCAACATCTCCACCATCTTTATTCGCACCGCGTTTCGTCAGCATCCTGACAAGGCACAGGAAGTGCTGGCGACCGCGAAGGAAGTGGCCGATCACGCCGATGCGTTTGCCGATCTTGATTACAACATTTTCCGCGGACTGGCATTTGCTTCCGGCAACCCGATTTACGGCCTGATCCTGAACGGGATGAAAGGGTTGTATACCCGCATTGGTCGTCACTATTTTGCCAATCCGGAAGCGCGCAGCCTGGCGCTCGGGTTTTACCATAAACTGTCGCAACTGTGCCTGCAGGGTGCGCACGATCAGGTGTACGAAACGGTGCGTCGTTACGGACATGACAGCGGCGAGATCTGGCACCGGATGCAGAAAAATCTGCCTGGCGATTTAGCCATTCAGGGCCGCTAAAAACGAACCCCCTCATGATGAGGGGGTTTTTGTTTTTACAGGCTGTTCATCCTGGGTGGACAGCGCTCCAGCAGTTCCACGCTTCCGTCCTCGTTTTGCTGTTCCAGCATCACATCAAATCCCCACAGCCGATGCACATGCTTAAGCACCTCTTTGCGGCCTTTATCCAGCGGCGCGCGATTATGCGGGATATAGCGCAGGGTGAGGGAGCGATCGCCTCGCAGATCCACGTTCCAGACCTGAATATTCGGCTCTACGTTGCTCAGATTATATTGCGACGAGAGGCGGTTGCGGATTTCGCGGTAGCCTTCTTCGTTGTGAATGGCGGAGATCTCCAGATAGTTATGCCGGTCGTCATCCAGCACCGTGAAGAGACGGAAGTCGCGCATCACCTTCGGCGACAGGAACTGGCTGATGAAGCTCTCATCTTTGAAATCGCGCATGGCAAAATGCAGCGTTTCCAGCCAGTCGGAACCGGCGATATCCGGGAACCAGTATTTATCTTCTTCCGTCGGCGACTGACAGATACGCTTGATGTCCTGGAACATAGCGAAACCCAGCGCGTAAGGGTTAATGCCGCTGTACCACGGACTGTTATAAGGCGGCTGGAACACCACATTGGTATGGCTGTGTAAAAACTCCAGCATAAAACGCTCAGTGACTTTCCCCTCGTCATACAGGTGGTTCAGAATCGTGTAATGCCAGAACGTGGCCCAGCCTTCGTTCATCACCTGAGTCTGTTTTTGCGGATAAAAATACTGACTGACTTTGCGCACAATGCGCAGGATCTCGCGCTGCCATGACTCCAGCAGCGGGGCATTTTTTTCCATAAAGTAGAGCAAATTCTCCTGCGGCTCAGAAGGATAGCGCCGCGCTTCGGCAACCGTCTTCTCTTCTTCTTTCTTCGGCAGGGTACGCCACAGCATGTTCACCTGGCTTTGCAGATACTCTTCGCGGCTCTGTTGGCGGGCCTTCTCCTCCTGGAGGGAGATTTTCTGTGGGCGTTTATAGCGGTCAACGCCGTAGTTCATCAGCGCGTGGCAGGAGTCGAGCAATCGCTCAACCTCATCCACGCCGTATCGCTCTTCGCACTGGGTAATGTAATTACGCGCGAAGATCAGGTAATCGACAATGGAGCTGGCGTCGGTCCAGCTGCGGAACAGATAGTTATTTTTGAAGAAGGAGTTATGTCCGTAACAGGCGTGAGCCATCACCAGCGCCTGCATGGTAATGGTGTTCTCCTCCATCAGGTATGCGATACACGGGTTGGAGTTGATCACAATCTCATAGGCCAGACCTTGCTGACCGTGCTTATACAGTCGTTCGGTCTCGATGAATTTTTTGCCAAACGACCAGTGAGGATAGTTAATCGGCATCCCGACGCTGGAGTAAGCATCCATCATCTGCTCGGAGGTGATGACCTCAATCTGGTGCGGGTAGGTGTCCAGTCTGTAGAGTTTCGCCACCCGGTCTATCTCTGCCAGATAGACATCCAGCAGATCAAACGTCCAGTCGGGTCCATCGCTCAACCGTGTGGTGTCCTTGTTCATGGAATCAATCATAGCCATTCGCGCACCCTCATTGTTGGCGGCACTCTCTGTGTGGAGCACCTCATTTCAAGCATAGAACACCCGGTTAAAAACCGTGTCAGTGAAGAAATATTTTCTTTGCAATTTCCGCTGGGTGACTCGCCAGATTACGGGGCTGTCACGACATTTTATGCTGGATAAAAATAACCCACAGCAGGAGATGCCAAAGCAGAGAGTTCAATGATCTTCCTGCTATATGTGAGGTGTGTCACCATAAAAAAGCCATATGTTGAATAATATTTTCATCTGGGTTATCAAGATGTAATTAGATGATTGTTCTTTTACTGTTACTGTTACTGTTAACGGAGTGGCTATGCGAGTTGTCATACTGGGAAGTGGCGTCGTTGGCGTGACCAGCGCCTGGTATCTGAGTCAGGCTGGACATGATGTCACCGTCATCGATCGTGAACCCGGTCCGGCGCTGGAAACCAGCGCAGCGAATGCGGGGCAGATCTCTCCGGGCTATGCCGCGCCCTGGGCAGCACCGGGTGTACCGTTGAAGGCGATTAAATGGATGTTCCAGCGCCATGCGCCGCTGGCCGTTCGTCTCGACGGTACGCAGTTCCAGTTGAAATGGATGTGGCAGATGCTGCGCAACTGCGACACCAGTCACTACATGGAAAACAAGGGTCGGATGGTGCGTCTGGCGGAATACAGCCGTGACTGTCTGAAAGCGCTGCGTGCGTCGACCGGTATCCAGTATGAAGGGCGGCAGGGCGGCACGTTGCAACTGTTCCGGACCGTGCAGCAGTATGAGAACGCAACGCGCGACATTGCAGTGCTGGAAGATGCCGGTGTGCCGTATCAGTTGCTGGAAGCCAGCCGACTGGCGGAAGTCGAGCCGGCGCTGGCGGAAGTGGCGCACAAACTGACCGGTGGCTTACGTCTGCCGAATGACGAAACCGGCGATTGCCAACTCTTTACCCAACGTCTGGCGCAGATGGCCGAACAGGCGGGCGTCAAATTCCGCTTCAACACGCCGGTCGATAAACTGCTCTGCGAAGGTGAACAGATTTACGGCGTGAAATGTGGTGATGAGATCGTTAAAGCCGATGCGTACGTCATGGCGATGGGCTCTTACTCGACGGCGATGCTGAAAGGGATTGTTGATATCCCGGTCTATCCACTGAAAGGTTATTCGCTGACGATTCCGGTGGCAGAAGAGGACGGCGCGCCGGTTTCGACTATTCTTGATGAAACCTACAAAATTGCGATTACCCGTTTTGACCAGCGCATACGTGTGGGCGGCATGGCGGAAATTGTCGGTTTCAATACCGAGTTACTCCAGCCGCGCCGGGAAACGCTTGAGATGGTGGTGCGCGATCTCTACCCGCGTGGGGGGCATGTTGAACAGGCAACCTTCTGGACCGGTCTGCGGCCGATGACGCCGGACGGTACGCCGGTCGTGGGGCGTACTCGCTTCAAAAATCTGTTGTTAAATACCGGACACGGAACGCTGGGATGGACAATGGCCTGTGGTTCAGGGCAGTTGCTGAGCGATATTCTATCGGGTCGCACGCCCGCCATTCCGTATGACGATCTGAGCGTGGCGCGCTACCATGCCGGCTTTACGCCTTCACGTCCCCAACATCTGCACGGCGCACATAACTAAGAAGGACGCGAGATGACCCGCCCTATACTGGCCAGCCTTGACCTGCAGGCGATGAAACAAAACCTGAGCATTGTGCGTCAGGCCGCACCGGACGCCCGCGTCTGGTCGGTGGTGAAAGCCAATGCTTATGGACACGGCATAGAACGTATCTGGAATGCGCTGGGCAATACTGACGGTTTTGCTCTCCTGAATCTGGAAGAGGCGGTAACCCTGCGTGAACGCGGCTGGAAAGGGCCGATCCTGATGCTGGAAGGCTTTTTTCACGCCGAAGACCTGGAGCTGTACGACACCTGGCGTCTGACGACCTGTGTGCACAGCAACTGGCAGCTCAAAGCGATCCAGAATGCGAAGCTGAAGGCGCCGCTGGATGTTTACGTGAAGGTTAACAGCGGCATGAACCGTCTGGGCTTCCTGCCGGAACGGCTGCAAACCGTCTGGCAGCAGCTACGTGCGATGCCGAACGTCGGTGAAATGACGTTGATGTCGCACTTTGCCGACGCGGAGCACCCTGACGGGATCCACAATGCAATGGCGCGCATCGAGCAGGCAGCGGAAGGGCTGGATTGCCGCCGTTCGCTGTCAAACTCCGCGGCCACGCTGTGGCATCCCGATGCACATTTTGACTGGGTACGACCGGGCATCATTCTCTATGGTGCTTCGCCGTCAGGCCAGTGGCGCGATATCGCCAATACCGGGCTGAAACCGGTGATGTCGCTCAGCAGTGAAATCATCGGCGTGCAGACGCTGAAAGCGGGAGATCGCGTCGGCTATGGCGGACGTTATACCGCCAGAGGCGAGCAGCGCATTGGCATTGTGGCGGCGGGGTACGCGGATGGCTATCCGCGCCATGCGCCGAGTGGGACGCCGGTGCTGGTGGACGGCGTACGGACCACGACGGTGGGAACGGTGTCAATGGATATGCTGGCGGTGGATTTGACGCCATGCCCGCAGGCGGGCACCGGAACACCGGTGGAGCTGTGGGGCAAAGAGATCAAAATAGACGACGTGGCGAAATCAGCGGGAACGGTGGGCTATGAGCTGATGTGTTCGCTGGCGCTGCGCGTTCCTGTTGTGACGGTGTAACTTAATGTATGTTGCCGGATGGCGGCGCGATGCGCCTTATCCGGCCTACAGCAAACTCTACGCGGAGTCGTCAGTAGGTCGGATAAGCGTAGCGCCATCCGGCAGGGTAACTATTCTTCGTCTTCTTCCCCGGCGACGCGGACACCGACTTTACGCACCTGATTGTCCTCTTTTTCTGCGACCGTCCAGATCATCCCTGCAAATTCGACCTGGTCTCCGACAACCGGGGCAGCGCCCAGCAGTTGCTGAACAATTTCACCCAGCGTTTGCTGCTTATCGCGGTATTCCGTTCCGTCATCCAGACCATAAATCAGCGCTACATCAGCATACTTGGCGTTGGCTTCCAGAATAAAGTCGCCGAAGAAGCGCTGATCCAGCGCCACCGGCGGTGACTGGCTGAACAGTTTACCCAGCGCCGGGAGATCGCGTTCACGCCCGATGACGCACAGCACGTCGCCTTCACGCAGGCGGGTACTGCCGGTGGGATGAAACAGCACATTGTCACGAAACAGCGCCGCAATGCGCGTTTCCTGAGGCATATGCAGATCGCGCAGCGCCGCACCGACACACCATTTATCGGCGCTGAGTTGATAGACAAACTGCTCCCACGGATTGTCCGGATGAATATCCAGCCCCACGCGTGAGACCGGCCAGCCGACCGGCGGTACCACCACTTTCGCCTTTTTCGCCGCCCAGGAGAGAGAGGTACCCTGAAAGACCAGTGACACCAGCACCACAAAGAACGCGACGTTAAAGAACAGACGGGCGTTTTCCAGACCCGCCATCATCGGAAAGACGGCGAGGATGATTGGCACCGCACCGCGCAGACCCACCCAGCTAATAAACACGCGTTCACGCAGATTAAAACCGCGGAACGGCAGCAGTCCGACAAAGACGGAGAGCGGGCGGGCGATGAAAATCATCCCGGCGGAAAGGATCAGCGCCGGAATGGCAATCGGTAGCAGGTCGGAAGGATTCACCAACAGCCCAAGTACCAGGAACATGCCGATCTGCGCCAGCCAGGCCAGACCGTCGAAGTTTTGCAGAATGCCAAAACGGTTGCGAATCGGGCGGTTGCCCAGCAAAAAACCGCACAGATAGACCGCCAGGATCCCGCTGCCTTCCAGCGCGGTGGTCAGCGCAAACACCAGAATCCCACCGCTCAGGGCTAATAGCGGGTAGAGCCCGGCGGGCAGGGAGATACGATTAATCATCTGCTGCAGCAGATAACCGCCGCCCAGCCCAAGCAGGATGCCCAGGCCAAACTGCTGAATAATGTGGATCGCGAACATCCAGCTTAAGCCGGTTTCGTGCTGCTGAATCATCTCGATCAGCGTAATGGTCAGGAACACCGCCATCGGGTCATTACTGCCGGATTCAATTTCCAGCGTCGCGCCGACACGCTCGTTCAGTCCTTTGCCGCCAAGCAGGGAAAAGACTGCTGCCGCATCCGTTGAGCCGACAATGGCACCAATCAGCAGCCCCTGGATCAGGTCGAGATTAAACAGCCAGGCGGCGATCATACCGGTTAAACCGGAGGTGATCAGGACGCCAACGGTTGCCAGAGAAAGAGCCGGACCCAGCGCGACGCGAAACGAACTGGCCTGCGTACGCATTCCGCCATCAAGCAGAATAATCGCCAGCGCCAGGTTACTGACCATATAGGCAAAGGGATAATTATCGAACGGGATGCCGCCGACGCCATCGACGCCCGCCAGCATGCCAATCGCCAGGAAGATAACCAGAATCGGAATGCCAAGGCGTGATGAAAATGAACTGAGTAAGATACTGCTGGTAACGAGGACGGACCCCAAAATGAAAAGACTGATTATTGCTGCGGCGTCCAACGTTCGGTTACTCCTCAATTAGGAATTTTTTTCTGCATTGACATTATCATATTAACGGCTACATCCGGGCGTTACTTAGCCCTGCAGCCGTTTTTTTTTATGATTTCAGAAAGGGATGACCCGAGAGGGTCAATTGCGTGCCGTTTTGACCGTTTTGCAGCACGGCATGCGCGCCTAACGCCAGCGTAACGGTCCGCTGCTCATGACCAAAATCGAGCCCGCTAATCAGAGGAACCGCGAGGCGTTCACGTAAAAACGCATACACCGTGTTGAGATCGTAACCCGCATCGTAGTCATTCGGGGCGCTGCCGCTAAAACTGCCCAGCACAATGGCGCTCTGACGATTTAAAATACCGGCATCAAACAGCTGCAACAGCATGCGCTCGACGCGGAAAGGGTGTTCGTTGATGTCTTCCAGTACCAGAATGCCGTTTTCTATTTTGGGCATCCACGGGGTGCCGATGAGCGAAATCAGCATTGCCAGATTGCCGCCCCACAGCGTTCCTTCGGTATGACAGGCCGGACCGTTGCCTTGCCATTCCACTGTGTACTGCGCGTGACGCAATGCCTGCCAGAAATGGGTTTGCGTGAAGGTGTCCAGCTCTGGTGCCCCAAAATTCGCCGCCAGCATCGGACCGCTAAAAGTGATGACATTACCCTGCGCCAGCAGACCGCACTGAATCGCTGTAAAATCGCTGTGCCCGCAAATGAGCAGCGGATCCTGCTGTTGCCGCGCGGCAAGGGCCTGCCAGTCGATGTGCTCCAGCAGTCGACTCGCGCCATAACCGCCGCGCACCGGCATAACGATGGTGTCCGGCGCGGTGAGATGCGCAAGGCCATTCACGTCTGCCAGACGCTCCGATTCCGTACCTGCAAAGCGTTGATGGCGACGACTGACCACCGCCGTATTCTCGACCTGATGCCCCGCCTCCTTAAGGCGCTGGATACCAAGCAAAGCCGCGTGCTGATTGATGCAGTAGCCCGAGGGGGCAATTAAGTGAAATCGGGACATGGCAATTCCTTGCTACAACAGAAACCAAATGTATATCATGCCGCCTATAGTAGAACGTTTTGCCGGATGGCGCTTTGCTTATCCGGTTTACAACGGTGATTTTAGTAACGAAGCGTTCCGGCGATAAGGACAGAAGACGTGAAATTGAGATGGTTTGCTTTTTTGATTGTGTTGCTTGCGGGCTGTAGCTCAAAACAGGATTACAAAAATCCGCCGTGGAACGCGGAAGTGCCGGTGAAACGCGCCATGCAATGGATGCCAATCAGCGAAAAAGCCGGGGCGGCGTGGGGCGTAAGCCCACAATTGATTACGGCGATTATCGCGATTGAGTCCGGTGGGAATCCCAATGCGGTCAGTAAATCGAATGCGATAGGGCTGATGCAGCTAAAAGCGTCGACCTCCGGGCGTGATGTTTATCGCCGGATGGGCTGGAGTGGCGAGCCTTCGACCAGTGAACTGAAAAACCCGGAACGGAATATCTCAATGGGCGCTGCCTACCTGAGTATTCTGGAGACCGGCCCGCTCGCCGGCATTGAGGATCCGCAGGTGATGCAGTACGCGCTGGTGGTCTCCTACGCCAACGGCGCAGGCGCGCTGCTACGCACGTTCTCCTCCGACCGGAAAAAGGCAATTAACAAAATCAACGATCTCAGCGCCGATGAATTTGTTGAACACGTTGCGGATAACCATCCTGCGCCCCAGGCGCCGCGCTACATCTATAAATTGCAGCGCGCGCTGGATGCGATGTAATTAGTCGCGCACGTTGTTCGATTTCTCTCTCGCCTCACGCTCGAGGGAAAAGATAATCCGCTGAAGTTCCCGCTCCACCGCCGGGCCGACGTTGAGAAAACGAAAGCTTAGGCGGGGAGTGGTAATGGTCTCGTTTTTCCCGTCAATCACTTTGCGTTCGGTTACGGAGATCAGTTGCGCATCAAAGTGAAACAGGCCCCATTCCCCCATATCCAACGTAATCTGCGAAAAGCGCATCCCTTCGGTGAGACCTGACGGTTTCGGGCCTTCCAGCAGCGCGCCCATACCGCCGAGAGAAAGATCGAACAGACGAAAACGAAGGGTACTGTTGTCCGGCATCTGCGCCGTACAACCGTAGGGAGGATGGAGCGGTGCGCAGATACGGAAGTATTCCCGTCGTTGCACAAACCACAGCGCCGGGGGAAGCGGGGTGATAAAAGCCGGAAGCTGCAGATACTCACCGCTCTGCAACTGCTCAAGGGTAAACTCGACCTTCGCGCCCTGGGTTTCGGCGGTGAAGGTAATATTGCGCGCCTTCTGCACGGCGAGGTTTTCGTTTTGCTGACTGCCAAAGTCCATCACCAGTCTTTCCGCTGAGACGTCAAGGATCTTGCTGATGAATTGCCCGCCGGACCAGGAGACGCGCAACGGCACCTGGTTGCTGTTTAAGTCGCGAAGAACCCCCAACACCGCTAACGGATTTTGCTTCAGGAACTGCTCATTATAATGACTCACGCGGAATGACCCCTGGATGCCTGACAGTCTATCGAACGGTTATCGGCATAACGCAGGGGAACTTAATACAAACGCGTGATTTTTTTTACCAAAGACAAATAATTCAGCCCCGAGGAAACAGCGAGGATCAAGGGGTTGCCTATACTTAACGGACAAGCGCAAGAATGTGTTGCGTGTGGTTTCCCCGAAAAGAGGGTCTGAACATGGGAATTATTGCCTGGATTGTATTTGGTCTGATTGCCGGTGTTATCGCCAAATTGATCATGCCGGGACGTGACGGCGGCGGATTCATCCTGACCTGTATTCTCGGCATCGTGGGTGCCGTAGTGGGTGGATGGCTGGCGACCATGTTTGGTATTGGCGGCACAATCAGTGGTTTTAACCTTCACAGCTTCCTGGTCGCCGTAGTGGGTGCCATTGTGGTGCTGGTGGTATTCCGACTCGTGCGGCGCGATTAAGAATACGGCTCCTGCGGGGGCCGTGTTTTTATCGGTATTCCCCTTCAATTCCTCTCTTGATTTACCTATTGAAATGAGAATAATTGGCATTCCAATTTAAACTGATAATTATTCTCACTATGACAACTTCTTGCTTTCGACTTTGCGCGCTTTCTGGCTGTATCTCACTGGCCCTGACCACATTGTCATATGCGGCGGACACCAATGAATCGACCATTGTCGTTTCGGCTACAGGCCAGGAGAGCCTGCTGCCTGCCTGGACTAACAGCGCCACCAAATCTGCCATCCCGGAAAGTAAAACGCCACAGGTGATTAATACCATCGATCATCACGAGATCGCGTTGCGTCATGCGAATTCCGTCAACGAGATCCTGCGCTATGCGCCGGGGGTGTCGACAGAAGTGCGCGGCAATACCTCCTATATGAGCGAGTACAAAATTCGTGGTTTCACTGTCGATCAGGAGTACTACAACGGCTTGCAGTTGCCGTATAACGTCACTGGCAATACCAAAGCACGTATCGACCCGTTGCTGGTGGAAAGCGTCGATATTCTGAAAGGGCCCACCTCTGTGCTGTATGGCAACGGTTCGCCAGGGGGACTGGTGAATATTCAGGGCAAAAAACCGCAGGCTGAGCAAAAAACGGAGATTGGCTTTAATACGGGTACGCGAAATCTGAAAGAAGGCTATCTGGATTCCACCGGCAAAATCAGCGACAGCGACTGGAATTACCGTTTGCTGGGAAAGGCGACGGAGGGCGACGATCAACCACACACCACCCGTTATGAAGACTATTTGCTGGCACCTTCCGTCACCTGGCAACCAGACAGCAAAACGCGCCTGACGCTGGATGCGTTGGTGCAAAATACACCGTCGTTGTCGCCGTCGAACCCATTACCGATTGCCTATTTGCGCTCGGGTTATGCCGATCGTCGTGATTACGCCGGTGATGAGTGGAGTGGCTTTAAGCAGCGTCAGTGGATGGTGGGTTATCATTTCGAACATGAATTTGACAGCGGTTGGGGATTCAGTCAGCAGGCGCGCTATTTTGATATTGATACGCACCAGCGCAGCGTCTATTCAACCGGTAATGGCACAAACCCGGTCTGGATGCTGGACCGCTTTGCCTATACCACCGATGAAGATCTGAAGAGTTTCAACATCGACAACCAGGTGAAGAAAACGGTCACGCTGGGCGACTGGCAGCATCATCTGCTGGCCGGTTTTGATTATCAGAAACTCGACAGCCATTACTTCTACCGTTATGCCAGCGCCACGCCGGGAATCGACATGCGCGACCCGGATTTCCATCAGGTGCATACCGCCGATCTGGGGTTGTACACCGCACAGAAAAACCGGCTTTCTTATCAGCAAAATGGCTACTACCTGCAGGATCAGGTGGCGTTTGGCGGCTTAAATCTGTTGGCCAGCCTGCGTTATGACGATTACCGGTCAACGACGACCGACGCGCTGCAAAATGATGAGAAAACCTGGATCTCACAGGACCGGGTGACCAAACGTTTTGGCGCGCTCTATGCCTTTGAAAACGGTATTTCACCGTTTATCAGTTATTCCGAAGGCTTCAAACCGATTTCACCGCAGGGTACGCTGACGTCGAAAGAGGTGAAGCCGACAACCAGCAAACAACTGGAAGGCGGGGTGAAATACTTGCTGGCCGATTACGCGACCACGCTGACGGCATCGGTGTTTAACATCCGTCAGAAGAATGTTCTTTCCGCCACGCCAACCTGGGATTATCGACAGACCGGGGAGATCGAATCAAAAGGCGCGGAATTTTCGGTGATCAGCCGACCAGGTGACAACGTCACGTTGATTGCCAACTACGCCTACACCCATGCGATCAATACCGAAGACGAAACATACGAAGGCAAACGCCCGACACAGGTGCCGGAGAATGCGTTTAATCTGTGGGGCGATTACACCTTCGATGCGACCGTACTGCGCGGGCTAACAATGGGCGCTGGGGCGCGCTATACCGGGCCGATGGAAATCGCACCGGATAACAAGAGCGGTAAGCTCGGAGGGACAACGCAATACGATCTCGCCGTGTCATATCAGTTAGGCGAGGCGCTGCCTTCATTGCGCGGCGTGACGTTAAAAGCCAGCGCGCAGAATATCACTAACAAAGAAACCTTCAGTTGCTACGACAGCACTAACTGCTGGATTGGTCGTGATCGTACGGTTCAGGTCGGGGCAAGCTACCGTTTCTGATCGCGTGAAACAAAAACAGGCCTGGTATTTCCAGGCCTGTCAGGCGTTGGCTATTACGGCGTTGGCTGTTTTTGTGTCGGTTCGGTGGAGGTCTGGCTAGTCACAGGGCGTTTTTCCGGCACGCTGTCGCACGGTTTTTCCTTCGGACAGATCAGGTCGAGCATCTTCAGTGTGACGCCGTTACTCCAGCCAAAACCATCCTGTAACGGATACTCACCGCCGCCACCACCGGTTCCGGTGCTGCTGACGTCATATTTTTCCACCAGCTTTTGTTCGCGATCGTACGTGCGCTGCACGTTGGTCAGAAAACGCCAGCTCACCTCCATCGCCACGTCATTCTGCCCGTAGTTCTGTAAGCCCTCGGTGGCGACCCACTGCAACGGTGCCCAGCCGTTTGGCGCATCCCATTGCTGCCCGCTTTTCACCGAGGTGGTGGCGAGTCCACCCGGCTGCAACAGATGCGCGCGGGTAGCAGTGGCCATTTTGTTCGCGCGATCTTTCGAGGCGGCATTAACATACAGTGGGAACAGGGCGGCAGCGGTCAGTTGATTACGCACCCGCTTGCTCTTCAGATCGTAATCCGCATACCAGCCCTCTTTGTCATTCCACAGGTAGTGTTCAATGGCTTTCTGTCGGGCGCTTGCCAGCGTGTCGTACTGGCTGGCTTTTGCTTCGTCCCCCGCAGCTTTGCTGGCGCGCGCGAGGATTTTTTCCATCTTGTATAACAAGGCATTGAGATCGACCGGAACGATGCTGGTGGTCCGCAGCGTGCCAAGCTGTTGCGGGTTATCCATCCAGCGCGAACTGAAATCCCAGCCGGATGCTGCCGCGGCGCGCAGATCGCGATAAATGTCGGTCGCTGGGCGGTTTGGATTGCTTTTTGCCGTGGCGATATCCTCAACCCAGGATTCCGGTCGCGGCGTATCCCGCTCATCCCAGTAGCGGTTCAAAATGGAGCCGTCATCCAGTTTCACCACCCGTTTGTTCTGTTGACCTGCCTGCAGCGTTTCGACGCCTTCCATCCAGTAGAGGTACTCTTTTTGCAGTTGCGGCAGGTACTTTTTCAGCGCATCGTCACCGTCATGCTGCGCCAGCAATTCCACCATCAGGGAAAAGAAGGGGGGCTGGGAACGGCTCAGATAATAGGTGCGGTTGCCGTTAGGGATATGACCGAAGGCATCAATCTCCCAGGCGAAGTTCGCCACCATATCGGCAATTTTGTCCCAGTGATCGCTTTCGGCAAGTCCCAACATGGTGAAGTAACTGTCCCAGTAATAGACTTCCCGGAAGCGCCCGCCGGGCACCACGTAAGGTTCAGGCAGCGGCAGCAGTGAATCCCATTTCCCCGCACTTTCGGTCGAGCGGGTTAATACCGGCCACAGCCCGTCGATATGTTCACGCAGCGATTGCCCTTCCGGTGGAACATACTTTTCTCCCTCTTTTGGCAACGTGAAGTTGACGCTCACGAAGTGGCGCAAATCGAAGCTGTACTGATTCTTTTGCATCCGGTAATCCGCGAGGATCATCAGCGGATCGCTGTTAGGCACGGCATCGGCAAAGGTCTTTTGGTCAGGGAACAGTCTGGCATTCTGCACATCGTTAAACAGCGGGCCGAGCAATATATCCGGTGGCTGTGGCGGGGAGACCGGCATCTCCTCGGCGCCGACTGACAATGAAGAGAGGGTAAAAAGTGTGCCGGAAACTGCGAGTTTTATGACCAGTGACAGTGAGCCAGACGCGCGAAAAGCAGGGGTATGCATGGATTATTCTCCTTAGTGCGTACCGAAAAACGGTATCTACCATGAGAAAATCGTAGTCCAGGATCGCTCCCGGCGCGTTGCTACCCCCCTTTTTTTGCGACGTTACCGCGGTTTCTTTTCCCTGACGGCGCGATTCTCTGCCACATTAAGGGAGAGTCGCTCGCCCGTTTGCACATCGTTAAGTGCCTCACCCTGCTGGCATACCCAGGCGATGCCCATCTCACGAGCGATCAAGGCGCCATGCGCAAGCGGACTGCCTTCCCGCAGGCAGATCCCTTTCACCACGTTTGGGTCGAGTTCCGCCACCATTGAGGGAAACAGGTCGTCGGTGACCAGAATGGCTGGGGCAGTGAAATCAGGTAACGTCAGCGGGCTTTGCAGCAAATGACGTAGCGTGCGGTGCAGGAGATCGTCGATGTCGATATAGCGCGCCTGCAGATAGGCGTCATCCAGTTGATGATACTGTGTGCTGAGGCTGCTCAGCACCTGCTGCCAGGCATATTCTGCCGTACAGTGCTCGCTACGCAGCAGACCGCAGGCGGTATCAAATAGCTCCGGATCGTCCAGCAGCATATGGTGACCGGAGAAAATGGCCGCCAGATCGCCCGGCCAGCTTTCTTCCATGCGGGTAATCAGCGTCATCAGGTCAAGCAGCGTGAGATCCAGTGCGTGACGCAGTCGCGCCTGTTCTGCGCCAGGACTGAGATCGGACGTTTGTCGAATCGGCGGCAGCGTTGGGGTGTAACAGAACGCGCTGCCCGTGATCGCCTCCGTCGACGAGGCGCTAATCGCCGCATCGTCCAGCGATTCACCGAAGTTCTCCGAAGCCAGTTGGCTAAATGCGGCCAGTGCGTCATCCGCCTGCGCTCCGCTTGCCAGCAAACGGACCGTGTCATTACAGCGGACCTGCAACAACGAAATCTGATTAAGGCTGTCTGGCGTAACGCACTTGCCGTTTTTTTCCAGCAGCAGATCCGCGTCAAAGGCCGACAGCGTTGCCACAAGCCGGGACGCCGGACGAATGTGCAAACCGTTGGGGTTTTTGATCACCACGGACACCGATTTTGCCGCCGCGTCCGGTGCGCTAAAGGCTGGAGTCATGCGGGTCTCAGAAGCAGAAGAGGGTAAACCCAGTTGCTCACGCTTGGCCTCAAGGGCGTTCGTTGCATCGGCGATGACTTTTTCGATATCCGCACCCGCAGCGGCGCTCACCGTTGCCGCCAGCGTCCCTTCCACCAGCGGCGCGGCGCACAATCGCACTTTCGCGGCAATGGTCGGGTCGAGAAGATCCAGTGCCGTTTCCGCACTGAGCAGGGCGCTGCCGATATCCATCATCACCAGCACGTGGTCGGTATCGGCAACAGACTCGATCGCCTCCATCACCTTGATGGGGTCGGTACCGATGGGATTTTGCGGATCGTCGATACCGGCGGCAATGGCTATTTTACAGTCGCCGCCCATTAACATCTGTTGTGCCAGTTCGCCCACCCCTTCGCCGAGGCGGGCACTGTGAGAGACTATCACCAGGTTTACCATCTTACTGTCCTTACTCTTTTGCTGCGGCTGCCAGCATCTGGATCATAAACATCACCGAGGTCGCGCCCGGATCCTGATGCCCGATGCTGCGCTCGCCCAGATAGCTGGCGCGGCCTTTACGGGCCTGCATCGTAATCGTGCTTTGCGCGGCGGCTTCAGCCTGAGCGGCGGCCGCATCCAGTGCGACGGTAACGGAGAGATTTTGCTCGCTGGACTGGCGCAGTGACTCCGCCACCGGTACCCAGACATCGCACATCGTTTTATCACCCGGCTCGGCTTTACCCCGGCTGATCACGCCGTCTGCACCTTCGCGCATCATTTGACAGAGCTCATCGAGCGACAAACTCTGACGCGCCTGTGTGACCTGCGCGGCGCGGATAAAAAAGGTGCCAAACAGCGGGCCACTGGCCCCTCCGACGTTTGACAGCAGCGTCATCCCGGTATTTTTTAAAATAAAGCCAATATCTTTATCCGCGATGGCCGGTAATTTTTCGACCACTTTGCTAAAGCCGCGATGCATATTCAAACCGTGGTCGGCATCACCAATCTCACGATCCAGTCCGGTGAGATAATCACTCTCTTTGCTGAAAATCTCCCCGCAGCGATAAAGCCAACTCACAATTTGCGCTCTGTTCAGTGACATGACTCTCTCCTTAGTTGCCCCAGTTCAGGCCTGGGGTGTGAACCGGTGCGTCCCAGAGTGCCAGCGTCTCGTCATCCACTTTTAACAGGGTGATGGAAAAGCCGGTCATATCCAGTGACGTACAATATGAACCAATCAGATTACGTTCGATGATGATACCCGCCTGCTGGCAGCGTTCGTCGAGACGGTTATAGACGCCATACAGTTCAGAAAGCGGCGTGGCACCCAGGTTATTGACCAGCGCGATGACGCGATCGCCACGTTGTAAGGGCTGTTTGCCTTGCTTATCGTCCTGCCAGACACCCTGCGCGGGATCCCAGTGGCGCAGCGTGCGGTTATAGGTGCCGTTTTCCAGCAGAGTATCGAACATCTCGTCAACGGTCTGATCGAGTGAGACGAAGGCGCGACGGTCGATGCCGGGCTCGCCGTGGATCCCCACGCCGAACTCCATTTCATTATCGGCAAGGGTGAAAGAGGGCTGGCCGGCGGCCGGAACCGTACAGGCGGCGAGGGCGATACCGATCGAATGACCGTGATTATTGAGTTTACGGCCAAGTTCGGCACAGGCTTGCAGGGAATCGCCGCGCTCTGCCGCCGCGCCGACCAGTTTTTCAATCAGCACGGTATTCGCGACACCACGTCGTCCGGCGGTATAGAGGCTGTCTTTGACGGCCACATCGTCATCCACTACCACGGTGGTGACTTTCACACCACTTTCGTGCAGCAGTTCGGTGGCGGTTTCGAAGTTAAGAATGTCGCCGGTATAGTTTTTCACGATCAGCAGCACGCCTTCACCACCGTCAATCTGCATGGCGCATTCGAACATTTTATCAGGGGTCGGTGAGGTGAAAATTTCTCCAGGGCAGGCTCCGGACAGCATACCCTGACCAATATAGCCGCAGTGCATGGGTTCGTGTCCGCTGCCACCGCCGGAAAGCAGCGCGACTTTGCCCTGTACAGGGGCATCTGCACGGGTCACATACACCGGATCCTGATGCAGGGTCAGTGACGGATGCGCTTTTGCGAGGCCAGCCAGTTGTTCACTCAGTACGTCTTCCACACGGTTAATCAGTTTTTTCATTCTCTTGCTCCGGGTTTTAGGCTCCAGGGGATCGGTTGTGTTCAACGCCACGGCGACCGCTCGCTGCCGATAACGTAATTGTGCCCCAGCGCGCGAAAAAGAAAATTCATCAATGATATGTTTCAAAAGTGAACATTAACTCGGATAAATGGTTCATAACGGAACGCGAAAGCGAGAAATACGGCAAAATTGCGAGCAACCGCACCCGGAATCGCGGAGAAACCGACAGTGAAGAACAGCGAGATAATGACGACAACCGCAGACGTCCCTGAATATATTCGCGCCTCATGGTTGCGCTGCGGCAAAATGATGCAACGCGAGTTCTGGGCGCTGCCGCACCGGGCGCAGGGGATAACGTTTGACTCTATCTGTCGTCGCAAAACGGCGATGCTTACGCTCGGACAGGCGGCGCTGGAGGATGCATGGGAATACATGGCACCACGAAAGTGTGCGCTGTTTATTCTTGATGAGAGCGCCTGTGTGCTAAGCCGCTGTGGCGACCCGGATACGCTCCGGCACCTGGTGGAACTCGGTTTTACCGACGGCACCTATTGCGCGGAGAGCATCATCGGCAGTTGCGCACTGTCGCTGGCTTCCATGCTGGGACAGCCGGTGAAAACGTTACCCGATCACCATTTTAAACAAGCGCTTGGTGCGTGGAGTTTTTGCTCGACGCCCATTTTCGACAACCACGGACGCCTCTCCGGATCCATTGCGCTGGGCTGTCCGGCAGACGACGCCTCGCCTGCCGATCTGTCATTAACCCTGGCGATCGCGCGTGAAGTGGGGAACTCGCTGCTCACCGATAGCCTGCTTGCCGAGTCGAACCGTCATCTCAATCAACTGTACGGTTTGCTGGAGAGCATGGATGACGGCGTGATGACCTGGAACGCGCAGGGAAGTCTGCAATTTATCAACGCCCAGGCGGCACGGTTGCTGCATCTTGACGTGACGGCTGCCCACGGTAAAAACCTCAGTGAACTCCTGACGCTGCCCAGCGTACTGCTGCGGGCGATCCGCCATCAGCGCCCGCTCCATCATGTTGAGACGACGTTTGAAAGCCAGCATCAGTTTGTCGACACGGTGATTACCCTCAAACCGATTGTCGAAGCGCAGGGCACCAGTTTTATTTTGCTGCTGCATCCGGTGGAGAAGATGCGTCAGTTGATGACCAGTCAGTTAGGTAAGGTGAGCCATACCTTCGCGCAGATGGCGCAGGACGATCCGCAGACCCAGCGACTCGTTCATTTTGGCCGTCAGGCGGCACGGGGTAGCTTCCCTGTGTTGTTATGCGGCGAAGAAGGGGTTGGCAAAGAGTTACTCAGTCAGGCGATTCATAATGCCAGCGAACGGGCGGAGGGCCCGTATATTGCGGTGAACTGTCAGTTGTATGCCGATCAGGTGCGGGATTTCATCGCCAGTTCGGCGGATGGTGACAGAGAAGGGCGGTTAAGCCGTCTGGAGCTGGCGCACGGCGGCACACTGTATCTGGAGAAAATTGAGTATCTGGCACCAGAACTGCAGTCGGCGTTATTACAGGTGATCAAACAGGGGGTCATCACTCGTCTGGATGCGCGCCGCGTGGTGCCTGTTGACGTGAAAGTGATTGCCGCCACGACGGTGGATCTGGCACGACTGGTGGAGCAGAACCGCTTTAGCCGCCAGCTCTATTATGCGTTGCATGCATTTGAAATTGCCATTCCACCGCTACGGCAGCGGCGTAACAGTATCCCTTCGCTGGTGAATCATCGCCTGCGTCGCCTGGAAAAACGCTTTTCAACCCGTCTCTCTATGGATGACGATGTGCTAACCCCGCTGATTGCCTGCGACTGGCCCGGGAATGACTTCGAGCTTAACAGTGTTATTGAAAATACGGCGCTGAGAAGTGAGAGCGGGCGTATTCATCTGAATCATCTGCCAGAATATCTCTTTAACGAGCACCGAACCTCAGAACCCACAGCAGATCGCTTCTCTGTCAGCGTCGCTTTTAGCGACATTGAGAAAGACGCCATTATTCATGCTGCAAGGGTGACCGGCGGGCGCATCCAGGAGATGGCCAGCCTGCTGAAAATTGGCCGCACGACGTTATGGCGAAAAATGAAGCAATACAATATTCACGCAGCGCATTTTAAGTTGAGCCTCTGATAAGCGGGATCTTTGCCGGAAATTGAAGGCGATATCTGTCCATTGTGGATTAAAACCAGACAATGACAAAACTGCCATTTTCCCGGCGTCGAACCGATGCCGTTTTTCCTTTACGTGTCAGTTCAGCAATACGCTGCCTGGCTACGTCAATATCCTCTTCATGCAACTGGTCGGGCAAAATTTCAGGCGTCTCCATGAGCTTTCTCATTTGCACAGGATTCAGTCGTTTTTGCATCTGAAGACGTCCGAGCTGAAATTGATCAATGTGCTTTTGTATTTCCAGACTGACTTCGTCGTAGCTGTTTTTAATCATGGAGGCGGTCGGTAGCCTGATGTCGTGTCGTCGTTCTTTATTACAGTTTTTGTGTAAAACGGCGGTTTCTATTTCCTCGGCGACTTTCTCCGCGAGGATATCCAGCCTCTGGCCAGAGCGCTTTTTCCAGCTGCACCAGGAGAGTTCGCACAATTTCTCCTGGTGCCATTCAAGATAGGCTTCTTGCAGTAGGGCCAGCCCATAAACATATTTCATTCCCTGGGACAGGTTATCAATTTTTATCAGGCGTGCACTCTGGAGCAGCCGAAGGTCCGTAAAGTCGGGTTCGTTAAGTTTTGGTGCTGACGAGGCCCGCATAAATACGTTCTGGTCGCAGGCTAACTGCTTTTCCGCGTCACGATTCGCGTTATGTCCCCGGCTTAACTGATAGCGGACATGTTCCACGATTTCATCGACATGCGCTTGTGTCATCTCCGGATAAAGGCGTACGGAAAAATTGAGTTCGGTTTTGATTTCAACATCACTTTGGGGTGAGAACTTGTCCTGGATTTTCAGTGTGATGATGTCATCCATTATTTCCTTGGGGACATCAGGAGAAAAGGGGGCGACATGACGGTACCAGGCATTTTCAGGGATCGCAACGTGCTCCGTAGCGTAATGAAAGGACATGGGCAAATAGCTGTCATAAGACCGGATATGGTCGGTAACGGATACGGGGGATGTAATTTGAGTAATGTACCCGTCGTCAAAAAAATCGTCCCACACCCTGTCAAAACCACTGTTTTCCTCCCATCGTAGTAGCTCACGATAGACGGAAATATAGTCGTACCAGTGGATCAGCAATGCGGGGGGATAGCGATAAGGGATTCTGGACCGAAAGGCTTTATGGCTATTAAAAATACCGTTAACCCCTTTCTTTAGCTGAGCACTCAATTCATCGTCTGGTTCTTCCATTGAGCGCTTAAGGTCGTCTACGCAGTTTTGCAACCTGGTTTTGAGTTCAGGCATCGGCGGGCGGACGATCACACCGTTAAAAATTTCTTCTTTGAACCGATTGAGGGGCTCGCTATCCGTGTAATCACCGAGAAACTGGAATGTTCGCGAGATGTCCGTGTAAATCTCGATGATACGGGCGAACTCCTCCGGGTACTGTTTAATCACCGCCAGCTTATAGATCTCTTTTGCCAGAAGATCCCGGATGGCAGTGAGCGCATTCTTTTTGTTGTCTTCCAGTATTTTTTTCATTCGACCTTCACCCTGTTCCTGCTCCCCTAAACCGCAAAATGTAGCGCAAGTGATTATGCAATAACAGGTGGCATCTTGTCGGTTAAATAAGGATTTATTGCAAAGAAAGGGTGGGTATATTTGCCTTCGGAAAGCGCAGAACGTCCTGGCCTGAGGTCTGATAGCGTCGCTGCGTGTTAAACGTGAACGAGTAAAAAGAGGCAATAATCAATGAGTAACAATACGAACATCCATGTCTTTACCGATGAGACGCTGGCCGATCATGACTTTGAAATTGCGGTAAAAGTGAATCAGGCGACAACAAAGCATGTTGCGAGACAAATGGTGCGGATGACCGCACCGCAGCAGGTGCGTGCTCAGTCACATCGGGGTATCGAGGAGTTGATGTTTGATAAGCAAACACTGGAGGCGATTCTGGCGCATATTCCCCACTGACTTGCGGAACGCTCGATTTGCGATGTACTGCAATTCTCCGGGGAGTCATGTCGTCCAGACTCATGTTGAACGTTGCGGCAAAGGGTACCCAGGACGGGTGCCCTTTGCGCTATGTGCAGTCTGGTACAAGGTAGCCTGGTCCGTTTGAGCGGTGAGTTCAACGGGTCGATGAACCTTATCCCTGATACCTGACAAATATGCTTTTTTATAACAACGCTATCCGTTTAAAATCTGCCGTAATAACAGATTTCTTTAATTTACCATTAGAGATTGGCAACGTTGTGATATACTTTTTGAACATCATCATCATCTTCAAGGGTATTAACAAGGCCTTCAAAGATTTCTAAATCTTCTGGTGAAAGTTCAATTTCTGATTGAGCAATCATTTCTAATTCTGTTGTTGAGAATTCAGTAATTCCAGCCGCTTTAAGCGCCGCAATTCCTTTGTGAAGGTCTGTCGGTTCAGTATAAATAACGATGTTGCCTTCTTCTTCGGTTACATCACGAACATCAACTTCAGCATCAAGCAAAATCTCAAAAATACGGTCAGGATCTGTTCCTTTAAATACAATCACGCCAGTATTGTCAAACATATAGCTGACAGATCCTGCCGCGCCGATATTGCCGCCTTTTTTATTGAAAATTGTGCGGACATTAGCAATCGTACGGTTAACATTCGACGTCAACGTTTCAGCGATAACCATTGAACCATTGGGCCCAAAGCCTTCATAACGCCCTGGCACGAACGTTTCATCTCCGCCACCTTTGGCTTTCTCAATGGCCTTATCAATAACGTGTTTTGGGACTTGTGCTTGTTTCGCTCGTTCAATAACGAACTTTAAAGATGAGTTTGATTCCGGGTCTGGTTCACCTTGTTTAGCAGCAGCATAGATTTCTACACCGAATTTTGCATATACGTTAGACGTTGCACCGTCTTTAGCCGTTTTTTTAGCAACGATATTGGCCCATTTACGTCCCACTGGAATAGTCCCCTCGAAAATATATTTACATTACTGGCAGATTAATAACCTGCATGTTTTTCCGTCATATTATATCATGATATGTAAATCCTCGTCTATGAGAAATGAAAAATCCCAACCTGACGAAATGTTACTTTAATTTTATTAGTTGTTAATGTTATGGATAAATTATTTCCGAAGTCTCTTCTGATCCTTTTTTATTCTTAATAATTGAACCGCAGCAATAATAGATAAGACAAGAGAAACAAAAATAATGATCCGTGCAGAATATCTTTTAAAGGCTTTCGATACCGCATTAACTAAATAACTATCAAAAATGCTGGATTTGGCATAGCGTAGGCCGCAGGCGAGATCGGATTTTGGAGGTTGTCATTTTACATGGTATTCATGCAAGTATCGACTTCGTCCTTAATATCACACGTTCACGTTAGCTTCGGGCATGAAGCGGTCCTGGAGGCAGCGCCGTGAGGTCTGCCTTGAGCGAGAAGGGACATTGATATATCTAAGAAATCGTCTTAACTTTCAACTTTCCTGACTCTTAATGTTCTGAGCAGCAAATCATACAAACTATCCACAGCGGAAGCGCCCTGAGAAGCACGGCTTCGGAACAACGCGACTTCCATAGGTTCAAGTGGCCCCAAAAGATGTTCACTGCCAAGAACTTGAAGATGAGGTGGCACGCTGCATTGGGTCAGAACCGCTACAGCCAGGCCACTTTCTACTGCGGTAATCTGTCCCGACAGGCTGGAGCTGTTATACACTACCTTATATCTTCGCCCCTGTAGTGCTAATGCGTTGATAGCACTGCGTTTAGCAAGGCTTGTACTTTCATAAACCGCGATCGGTAATGGGTCGCGCCTCCAGACTTCAAACTGTGAAGAACCTACCCACACCATCGGCTCATAAAATAATAACGATCCCTGGCCAGGGTGTTCCCGGGAGACCAGTGCTAAATCGAGATCCCCGGCCTCAACGCGAGGAATTAATGACGTTGATTGCTCGCAACTCAATTCAATCTCGACTGACCCAAAGTTAGGGGCAAATCTCTTGAGAGCAGGCGTGAGGTATTTTGCTGCATAATCATCAGGAACACCCAGACGAATACGCCCTGTTAACTCTTTACCGTGGAATGCTGCCTGCGTTTCAGCATGAAGGTCGAGCATCCTTCGGGCATACCCCAGCAGTTTTTGTCCTTCAGACGTGAGTTGATGTTGACGAGGGCCGCGAAGTAAAAGCTGACACCCTAATGCGGATTCTAGCTTCTTGAGTTGCATGCTGACTGCAGACTGTGAGCGATGGACTTCTGGTGCCGCAGCCGAAAGCGATCCCGCATCTACTACTGCAACAAAACATTTGAGCCAGTCCATCTGAAGGTCTTGATAGCGCATCGCTGAACCTTGTATTCGATTATCAAATATTAACATCAATTATTATGCGTTTTTATCGACACTACAACACTGGCAGAGTGGCTCTCTGTTTGCTTTCACGGTATGGAAGAACATGAGGTCCCAGATGACGTATCACGAGCCCGATTTGTCACAACTTAACCATTCACTGATATGGGGTGGTTTTCGGCAACTTATTCCGGTTTCACTGTTTGTCGCTATTTTTGGTGCCGCCTTTGGACTAGCCGCATCACAGAAAGGGATGGACCAGACGTCGGCGACAATAATGAGTTTGCTGGTTTTTGCCGGCTATGCTCAATTCGCCGCATTAGAGCTCTGGACAGCTCACGTTCCGGTATTAACGCTTATAGCTACTGTTTTTGCCATTAATGCCAGACATCTGTTAATGGGGGCCACCTTATATCCGTGGTTGCGCTCTTTAACACCTGCCAAACGCTACGGAATCATGATGGTCGCATCTGATGCTAACTGGGCTATGTCCATTCAGGCATTCAGCAGGGGAAAAGCAGGGCTGGGATTGCTCTTTGGTGGTGGTCTTGCGTTATGGCTTTTTTGGGTAGTGGGTACCATCGCAGGACTTTATTTCGGCAGTGCTATACAGGATCCCAAAAGCTATGGTCTTGATATGGTAATGGGGTGTTTTCTCCTTTCCATGGTGTTCGAAGGAGAAAGAAATCTAAGGATGTTTTGTATCTGGGCCGTAGCGGCCGGGGCTTCGCTGATAGCTTATAAATGGTTACCAGAAAATAGCCATGTGATCACTGGAGCCTTCGCCGGAGGCATTGCTGGAATTATCATGAGAGAGAAAAAATGAGTATTGAGACGGTAGGGGCGGGGCCTCTGATTATTATCATTATTATGGCCCTGGTCACTCTTGCTACCCGATGGGGTGGCGTCTGGGTTATGTCCTTTGTTCCTTTTAATAACAGAATAAAAGCTTTTATTCAGGGTATGTCAGGCTCCGTTCTCGTGGCAATTTTAGCCCCCGAGACTCTTACCGGTGACAAAGGCGCTCAGATGGCATTATTGACCACCGCTATCGTGATGCTGGTTTTTAAAAGACCATTGATTGCTATCACTTTTGGGATTGTCGTTTCAGCCCTGGTCAGAAATTTTTAACCGTTCTACGCCAATTCTCCGATACATGTAAGCGAATGCTATGAGTCTAAAGTCACGAATGATCGTTTTAATTCCCGGTTATATGCTGAATGAAATGCTTTGGCATGAATTTGAAACATATCTGCCGTCAAACTGTATTGTTCATCATGCAGCCATAACTGAAGGGCGAACCATTCATGATGTAGCTCAGCATATGATAACTCTTCTGCCTGAAAAGTTTTCTTTGATAGGTTTTTCGCTGGGAGGATACATTGCCCGGCAACTGGCAGCAGATTTCCCTGAACGTGTGGAGTCCTTAGTGCTTATTGCCAGTTCGTTACGGGAAAATATGCCATTAGAGGATGAATTAAAGCGGCAAAGCGTGCAGTCATTGTCCCCTGCAACGTTTAAGGGGCTGAGCCGACATGCTATTGCCCGGTCACTCCACCCCTTAAACGCATCAAATCAGGATATGATTTCGACCATCCAGAAAATGGGATGCTGTCTGGGATTTAAAGCCTTCATCACGCAATCGTCTTTATCCAGGCAAGGAATACCTTCTGCAACGATATGTTGTCCAGCGCTGGTTATCGCCAGTGAAGATGATGCCATCCGTTCAATGAAAGAGGCAGAAGAGTTGGTCGAAGCCATACCTTACGCATCGTTAAGAATCATTCGGGATTGCGGTCATATAATTCCGTTTGAGCAGCCCGGGGAGTTGGCGAAAACGATCGCTGAATGGATCCAGGCGACATAAATTACTGGGTGTTTATCCGGCAACAAATTTCCTGACTTACTTCACCAGGGTAAGATCGCCTTTTGGCACTGAGCAGACCTAAAGCAAGTCTGTTAGGCCCGCTGTGAGCGATAAGCAGACCTTAAGCTACTTCCTCAGGTATGCCATACCCCACTCCCAGCATACGTTACCGTGCTTCGGGGAATTTGCAGAGCAGTAGTAATGTTACTTTTGTATTCTGTTAACGCGGACTACTGGAGGTTGCGTTTTGGTGTCCAGACTGCCGTTGATACTGATCATTTGATCGGGTTTTACCGTGCGACCATCAAAGACAGAAAGCGGAATCAGGGTATGGATGCTGCCGGTTTTGTCGCGAAAAACAAATTTATCACCGCCTTGATCATCAATCAGATTGCCACGCAGAGAGATGGTTGCGCCGTCATGCATGGTTTTAGCTTGTTGAACTGTCATGGTTCTCGCATCTTCAGTACCGCGATACCCCTCATCCAGGGCGTGCGGCGGTGGCGGTGCCGTATCTTTTTTCAGTCCACCATTATCGTCAGCAAACACTGTCGGGATTAAAAAACAACATATTAATAGTGCCACGAATAATTTCATTTCGCCCTCATCTCATTGTCAACTTGACTTATTAAGTCTGGTTGCTATTCCTTAATCTGGCAAACGGGAAGAGTCTTAAAAGGCAATATTGTTACGAATCATTTAACTGACGAGATACAAGCGAAACGGTGAGGTTAAAGATGTCCAGAGTAAACATAAAAATCCCCGGAATTGAAGAGAGTCAGCGTTTTCTGAATTTTGAAGCGAAATTTCATAAGGTTGGGTTTATTGTTTTACTCTGTATTATTTTCCTGGCCATAGTCGGTGTTTTTTCTGGTGGTTATTTCAGCAATTCCATGATGAGGGATACGACCGGGGATATGACAGTATATTTAGAGCGATTTGGTCGATTACAAACAGAGTTTAAATTAAAAATTTCCACTACAGATCAACGTTCCGGGGAAAATATTTTTCGCATTGGTGGAGATTTCAATACTTTTTATGAGACAGAAAATATCTGGCCTCAACCTGACAGCATGTTCAGCAAGGGAGACGACCTGTACCTGGTGTATAACACTCGTGAAAATCAGCAAGATATATCCATCTGGTTATTTGTTATCCCTGTTAAACCTGGCAGCGCAAAGAACGTCATCCAGTTAAACTCCGGTCCTGAAATCCATTTCAGGCAGTTTATTTATCCGTAGGAGGTCAGTATGGAAATGGTGCTGAGGGCCTTAGCCATATATCTTATTTTACTGGTCGTGTTTAAGATTGTTGGACGCCGTGCGTTATTACAAATGACCAGTTTCGACCTGATTTTACTGTTGATTATTAGCGAAGCCACACAGCAGGCATTACTGGGCAATGATTTTTCCGTTACGGGGGCAATGCTCACCATTGTCACGTTGGTGGCGATCGACATATTGTTCGGATTCATTAAAAAACAGATGAATGGGGCTGAATCTGCTCTTGATGGATCACCGGTTATTCTGCTGGAGCACGGCGAACCGTTAATGGAAAAAATGAAAATGGTAGATGTCTCTCTCGACGATATTTTAGTGGCTGCCCGGCAGAGCCAGGGCATTACGGAGCCGGGTAAAATTAAGTACGCCATTCTGGAACGTAATGGGCATATTTCAGTTATTCCTCAAGAGGATTAAGGGAGAAGATAATGAAAAAATCGGCATATAACGAAGCGAAAACCGCTGGCGAGTTAACGAAACAGATCGCGAATACGTTTATTGCCAGCGGCTTATCCTTAACCACGGCTGAATCCTGCACCGGTGGGCATCTGGCTGCCGCGCTTTGCGCTGAGGCAGATACGGCTGCATTTTATGATATTGGCATCATTACCTTTAGTGACAGTGCGAAACGGAAAATGCTTGGCGTACAGGCCAGCACGCTGGAGAAATTTACCGCCGTAAGTGAACAGACGGTAAGAGAAATGTCAGAAGGTGCCCGGGTACGCGCCGAAACAGATATCAGTATTGCCATTAGCGGCTATGCCGGACCGGACGGTGGAGAGGACGGTACTCCCGCTGGTACAGTCTGGTTTGCGTGGAATTTTCGCGGACAGATTGCGACAAAACGAGAGTTTTTTTCCGGCGGATGTCAGGACGTCATTGAAAAAGCGGTATGTTACAGCCTGGCGGTTTTAGTGGAAAAAGTCTCTGCCTGGCACCGGCTCTGACTCTGTTTTGTCAGTACCGGTGCTCTGCCCGAGGCAAAGCGTAAAGAACTTATTTTTTGGCTTCGACGCCGTTTGCATCGGATCTCAGAAGAAACTGCCCAGTCGTTTGCGGGAGATGCTTAATCATCCAGTCCGCCATATCGTGTTCTTGCGCCAGAATCGCCTCAAGAGCAGGTATGGATACGGTGTCACCCGCCTTCTCTGCGGCGGTCAGCAGCGATGTATAACAAGCGATTTCAAATTGTTCGAACACATAGCCACTGATCGCTCCCTTTACAATTTCATCGGAAGGAAACATGCCACCAATCGACTGGCCAAACGCGGCCATTTTACTCATGGAGTCTTTTAGAACAGAACGCGAAATATCGTTTCGCTCAAGAATTTCTTCCAGCACGGTAATCTGATGTTTTGTCTCAGTCACGTGTTGCTCAATTCTGGCACGTAAATCAGGATAATTATCGATACGGTTCGCCATCGATTCCAGCATGGATTCCGCTTGCTTTTCCATCGCATGGGCATCCCGTAACCAGTCATGATAATGCTCTGTATGATTCATCGTAATTTCCTCGTGTCAGTGATATTATCGTTTCTCAGCCTTCTTATTGATGTTCCCCACGGCGAGGTCTGTTAATTTCAGATCGGTTTCCTTTTCTTCTTCAAGGGTTTCCGCCAGGAGTTTTACCGCCTTTTTATAACCCAGTTGTTCCGCAAGCGTTGCCAGAGTGCCATAACTGGCTATCTCATAATGCTCTACTTTTTGTGCCGCTGCGATTAAGGCCGCATCGCGAACTTCATTTTTTTCCGTGCTCTCGATGACCTCATTCGCTTCTTCAATCAAACCTTCCATCGCCACGCATTTCATACGTTTAATCTTAATTGCCGGCTCTTGTTCAATGATTTGGTCTATACGCTCTATTTGTCCCTGAGTTTCCTCCAGGTGCGCATTAAAAGCCGCGCTAAGTTTCTCACTTGATGCCGCTCTGGCAAGTTTAGCCAGTCCACGCGTTAATTGTTTTTCAGCGCTGTAGGTATCTGAAAGCAGGTGAATAAATACATCTTCAATACTTTTCATATTCATAGGAATACCTTCCGGGTTATAGGAATATCTGCGAGTCCAGAACTGACCCGCAGGACACTCTTTTTATTAAAAGATGAAACTGAAGCTAATAATCAGGAATTGTCAGATTTACGGCCACCACTGTGACTGTTCTGCCCGCCTTTCTTACCCGCTTCAGAGGCACGTTGCGGATCGTTTTTAAAATTTCCCCCGCTGTGCTGGCCGCCTTTGCGGCCTGCTTCAGATGCCTTATCTCGGTTTTCAGCGAAATTACCGGAACCACCACGATGTTCTGCCATATATCACCTCATCTGTATCGGTTATGTCAGTCAGATACAAAAGTGTTTTCGTACCTGTCGTTGTTCAGTGCTTAACATTAGTGGTTATCCTGACTTAGTCAAATTTAATATACAGCTCCAGTCTTTTTATTATCTTTATTATTCAATATATTGAAAAACTCCCGCGTCGTTTATTTATATCTTTCCATAATATTAATGCAAAGTAACCCCATGACTACTCTAGAAATAATAAAAAACCACTCAAACCAGGATTAATCCCATACGAAACATTATTAAGATACAAGTCGTTAAATTTGTTCTACGCTTATTGATTCTTACCAGAAAAATAGAGAGGTGATTGAATGGCGAATAAATATAATGAAAAACAGGGGGCTATTATAACAAATACAGAGCGTTTTCCTGCTCCACCTTTTCCACACCAAAAACAACCATTTCCGGGGCTTGCCGGAAAAATGCAACCACGTCCCGATCACGGTGAAGAAAGCTATCAGGGAAGCGGTCGGCTTGCTGGCCGAAAAGTGTTAATTACCGGTGGTGATTCAGGTATTGGTCGTGCAGTTGCTATTGCGTATGCGCGTGAAGGTGCGGATGTCGCTATCAACTACCTGCCTGATGAAGAAGAGGACGCTCGTGAGGTCGTCGATCTGATAAAAAAAGCAGGAAGAAATGTCGTGGCGATCCCTGGTGATATCTGTGAGGAATCGTTTTGCCAACACCTGGTTAATCAGGTGGTTGAGTCCTTAGGTGGCCTTGATGTACTGGTCAACAACGCGGGACGCCAGCAATTCTGTGAGTCGATTGAAGAGCTTACAACTGATGCCTTTGATGCAACCTTCAAGACCAATGTCTATTCGATATTCTGGATTACTAAAGCGGCAGTCCGCCACTTGCCCTCAGGGGGAGTGATTATCAACACCTCGTCGGTGCAAGCTTACGAGCCCAGCGAAATCCTGCTGGATTATGCTCAGACCAAAGCAGCGATCGTTGCTTTTACAAAATCGCTGGCAAAACAACTGGCACCGAAAGGGATCCGGGTAAATGCCGTTGCTCCAGGTCCCTACTGGACGGTTCTACAATGTTGTGGCGGCCAGCCACAGGAGAAAATTGAGCAGTTTGGTGCCAATTCACCGCTCGGTCGACCGGGTCAGCCCGCAGAAATTGCACCACTTTATGTCACCCTGGCTTGCGCGGAGAACAGCTATACGTCCGGGCAAGTCTGGTGTTCTGACGGTGGGACCGGGACGTTATAACGAGCGATTACATGAGATGAATCACAGTAGAACGACTGATGAAAGCACTGACCCGTCAGGGTTCTCATCATTCAGCGTCGATACACGAGCGGCGGACGATATCGTTCCTCTGGCTGAATATTTATCCACCCAGGGTTCACATAACCTTGATGTGGTAAGTATTTAGTTTGATTCCCCTGATACCCTGATACCCTGATACCCTGATACCCAGGAGATTAAATGGCTGACGTAAATGAACGCATTGAAATCCTTGAGAAAACCCTTATTGATCTGAGTCTCGATCTTCACGCTGCAAAGGTTGCTATTAACGTTTTATCTACTGTGATAAACACCATGAGTGGTGAACCTGGTTTACTTGAGAGATCATATGAGCAAACCAGAAGTTCTGCTCCTCTTGTAAAGTTCAATCACCCAGTAGAGGAAGGTTATGAGGATAAACTTACGGAGAGAATATTGAATCTTCTCTCGGCTACCCAACACGGGCTTAAATAAGCCAAAACTCCCCCCAGAGGATAAGCGGAATATCCTCTCAGGGTGATCGCATTCCGGACTCTACAGCCGGAGACAAATCAGCCCGGGAGTGGGTGTTCAGATATGTACAATAATTCCCCTTAATGAAAAATCTGAGCGCACTAGTTACGTACACACTGTCGGCCCATGGCACAGAGTGGGCAGCTAGCTGAGATGAAGCGTCGTATTGAGCGAAGAGCGGATGTTTATGCTCATCATCACCGTTGATGGACGCATAACAAGATGTATTAATCAACGGGGAGCCGCGCAACTTAAGCAGGTTCATTTGTTTTATATTAAGATGCTTATCCGGCAGGTGCTTTAAGATCAAGTCTCAGGATCAAGATGGATTTTTGGACATGACCAGAACAGAAAGGCTTCTCGAATTACTACAGATATTAAGGGCACAACGATATCCGATCACAGCTTCCGCTCTCTCGGAACGATTAGGAATAAGTGTACGCTCCCTTTACAGAGATATTAAAACGCTACAACACCAGGGCGTATCCATTGAAGGAGGCGCAGGAATTGGATATATCATCAAGTCTGACTTTCATTTACCTCCCTTAAATCTTTCTCATGAAGAAATCAATGCTATTACACTTGGGTTAAATTGGGTCTCTCATAATACAGATTATGATTTCAAAAACACCGCAAGAAATGCGCTTGCAAAAATACATGCCGTCATTCCCGGTGAATTAAAAAATCTTATAGAGAGTCAATCCTATCTGACCGGTCCTTCAGAAAGGAATGAGGTATTTTTCGAAGACATTCGTAATGCTATTAAAAATCGAAAAAGAATCAAAATAACGTATCGTGACAAGCAAGACATTTACTCTTCTCGAATTATATGGCCCATCGCATTGGTATATATGGAGTCATGCTGGCTTTTGGTTGCATGGTGTGAGATGAGAAATGATTTTCGTCATTTCAGAACGGATAAAATCGAAGATATTGTGCAACTGGATTCCATGTACAGGGAAAGCAGAACGGTTTTATTGAAAAAATGGAGAATAAAAGAAGGGATCTGCGTGGGGAAAGAGTACTGACAAAAACTGTCACAGCCAATTTGTATACTACCCCAGATGTAAAACTCAATTCTACTTCAGAGGGGGAATTATGAATTTTCAGAATAAAGTAGCTATTATAACAGGAAGTACCGCAGGTATAGGTGAAGCCGTCGCAGAGCAATTACACAAACAGGGTGCTAAGGTCGTCATTGTATCCCGCTCGTCAGAGCAGGCTAAACAAAAAGCGAAACTGTTATCTTCACAGGGACAACAAGCAATGGGGATAGGATGTGATGTGTCGCAGCCTGGACAAGTACAGAAAATGATAGATGACGTTATCAAATATTTTGGCAGGCTTGATTATGCTGTAAATAATGCAGGCTTAACAGGTGAGCATGGTAAAGACATAACAGAACAGACCGTTGAAAACTGGGATAAAGTCATTGCCACCTCATTGAGTGGTATTTTTTACTGTCTAAAATACGAGATACCTCAGATGATGAAGTCTGGTGGCTCTATTGTTAATTTATCTGCAGTAAATGGCCTGGTTGGCATTCCTGGTTTGGCACCTTACACTGCGGCTAAACATGGTATTATCGGTTTAACCCAAACCGCAGCGCTAGAGTTTGCATGTCAAGGCATTCGAATCAATGCAGTCGCGCCGGGCTATGTCCAAACCCCACGCATGGGTGAATTCCCTGAAAATATCGTACGCAGTTTCGCAAATAGTCACCCAATGAAAAGGATGGCAAAAATGCAAGAAATAGCAGACTTCATATTGTTTTTGCTGTCAGACAAATCAGCGTTCTGTACTGGTGGAGTATATCCAATTGATGGTGGGTATCTAGCTGAGTGAAATTCCACTTAAGTCCTTTTTAACCGTAATAATTGCCTCACCTGGTGGCAGGCTCAATGGGTGTTAGAATATATAATTAACGTTTCCATTATAGGGCAAGTGATAAAAGTATTTCCAGTATGGATTAACATGAGGTTTGATGATCGGCTTTTCATTGGTTTATACATCATGCCATTAACAACGTCCGCTCCTGGCAAAGCCGACGTTGCAACTATTCAGTAAGGAGCACCTGTCGGCTTAATAATCTGACCATGGATGTGGCGGAGATTGACTATCAAGTCGGGTTATTGCTAACAGCGCGAGCCATTAAAAGGTTGTCAATCAACCCTGGATCTGTAGGTTGCCTTGGCAGGCGTTCTCGGGGGCGTGTGTTTGAGGCCGACATATCATGTTTGATAAGCATACTCATGCAGCCAAAATGCGTTTTTGTATCTTTAGCGGCGATACGCTTTGCGGGGAGATTCATAATATAACTGATCACTTCAGCCAGGCTGTGCGTTGGGTTCCTTCTTCTGCCACCCGACCGCCTTTACTCACGCGACGAGCGTTGCCAGACATTTCAACGTAAAAGTGGGTAGGGCGCCGGTGGAGTACTTTGCGCGCTGGCGCATGTTGTTGGTCTGCGATCGACTGAAAAATACCGACAACTCCGTCGCGCTGATTGCCAACGCGTTGGGTTACGAGTTTGACACTGCGTTTGGTAAAGTCTTTAACGTGTGATGGGATGATCTCCCGGGCGGCATCGCCAGGTGACGGCTGGCAAACGGCAGAGATTAAAAATCCACGCCTGGCGTGGATTTTAGAGAAAGTGCAAGAGCAGGGGGTTAGCGTTCACGCCTTGCCATCAACAGCGCCAGGTCGACGAGGCGATTGGAGAATCCCCATTCATTATCGTACCACGCCAGAATTTTGACCATGTTGCCGCCAATCACCAGCGTCGACAGACCGTCGATAATGGAAGAACGCGGGTCACCCTGATAGTCGCTTGAAACGAGCGGTTCGTCGCTATAGCCGAGGATCCCTTTCAGTGGCCCCGCCGCGGCGGCTTCACGAAACGCATTATTGACCTCTTCCGTCGTCACATCTCGCTCAAGCGTTACGGTCAGATCGACAATGGAGACCACCGGAACCGGTACGCGCAGCGAGTAGCCGGTCAAACGACCATCCAGCTCAGGAATGACTTTGCCAAGCGCCTTCGCGGCACCGCTGGAGTAAGGCACAATCGACAGTGCGGCGGCACGGGCGCCACGTAGATCTTTTTCCGGCTGGTCATGCAGCACCTGGCTGTTGGTATAGGCGTGGGTGGTGTTCATCAGGCCATGTTTAATACCGAAATGCTGGTGCAGAACCTGCGCGGCAGGTGCCAGACCGTTGGTGGTGCAGCTACCGTTGCTGACCACTTCGTGTTTGTCCGGGGAGTAGAGGCCATCGTTAACGCCCATCACGATGGTTAAATCTTCGTTTTTACCGGGGGCGGAAATAATCACGCGTTTGGCACCACCGCGGTGGATATGCACCGCTGCTTTATCACGGTCAGTGAAGAAGCCGGTTGCTTCAATGACGATATCGACTTCACGTTGACGCCACGGGATGTTGGCGGGGTCGCGTTCGCTGAATACGGTAATGGGGTTACCATCAACCACAAGTTGTCCTTCACCGGCGGTGACGTCGGCATCGAGTTTACCGAGCAGAGAATCGTATTTCAGCAGATGCGCCAGTGTTTTACTGTCTGTCAGATCGTTGATTGCCACAATCTGAATATCCGGGTTACCCAGTGCAGCACGCAGTACGTTGCGTCCAATACGGCCAAAACCGTTAATACCGACCTTTACCATGATCAACTCCTTATCTGTTGTCTCTGAAGGTAATGTAGGTCGGTCACCCATTGGCGTAAATGACAAAAAAGGATCACTTTACGCCATTTTACGACAGTGAAAGCGCTGGCGATATTCTCCTGGCGTGAGCTGAAGCTGTTTTTCAAACAACCGTCGCAGATTAATGCTGCTGCCAAATCCGGTTTGTTCAGCGATACGATCCAGCGTCTCGTTGGTCTGCTCCAGACGCTGTCGGGCCGCGGCCAGACGGGCTTCGGCAACATAGCGTGCCGGCGAAGCGCCGGTTTCCCGGGTAAACACGCGGGTGAAATTACGCGGACTCATGGCGACTTTTTCCGCCAGTTTATCCACACTGAGGTCGGCGGTGAGGTTCTTGAGCAACCAGGCCTGTAGATCGCTAATGGGGCCTTGGGTGCTGCTTTGCTGAAGGTTGTAGCGGCTAAACTGCAACTGACCTCCGGGGCGGCGCAGGTACATGACGAAGTCCTGGGCGATGTCGCGCGCCAGGCTGAAGCCGTAGTCCTCTTCAACCAGCGCAAGCGTCAGGTCAAAGCCGGAACTAACCCCGCCAGAAGTCCAGATGTGTTCGTCCTGAATGTAGAGCGGACCGCCTTCGACACGCACCTGAGGAAATTCTGCCTGCATGGTTTCCAGTAGCTTCCAGTGGGTGGTGGCTCGTCTGCCGTCCAGCAATCCGGTTTGCGCCAGCAGCATCGCACCGCCGCAAATGGATGCAATACGGCGGGCGTGAGGAGCGGCAAGGCGCAGCCAGTCAACGACCGCAATCCCTTCCTGCGGGTTTTGACCTCTGCCGGTGATAATGATGGTATCGAGAGGCTCACGAGGGTCAATTTCATGCAGGCGATGATCTGCCAGTAAATTTAAACCGGACTGACCATGGATCACCTGATGTGGCTGAGTTGTCGCTAACTGAACCTGGTAACAGATATTCGTTGTACCATCCGGATGCAGGCGATTGGCCTGCATCAGAATGTCGGCGATACCAGCGGATTCAAACAGCATCCCGCCATCGGGGACAATAATGAGTATTTTCTTCATGTCCTGAAAAGTAATCTTTTTACAGAATAAGTCAACAGCACAGATGCTGACGAACAAAAGTCTTATCCCTGCCGCACTGACAGTACCCCCTTTAAACGCCAGCAAACGGGCCGTGAATCGTGACGATAAGCGGCGAGTGAGCGCATATTTTATCTCTTGATGAAAATAATTCTCGTTTTCACGTCATTATGTTAACTTGCTTTCAATATGCAACTTATCGTAAGGACATCATCATGAGTGCAAGTGAGAAAGCCGGACATACATTTTTAGCCAGTCTGGGGAAAACCCGTTTGCGACCCGGCGGCATTGAGGCAACCGAATGGCTGTTCAATCAGTCGAATCTCACGGCGGACAGTATCGTGCTGGAGGTCGCCTGCAATATGGGCACCACGTCTATCGAACTGGCGCAGCGCTTTGGTTGTACGATATATGCCATCGATATGGATAAAAATGCACTGAATCAGGCCCGACAAAACGTCGCGGCTGCGGGTCTACAGGATAAAATTCAGGTGCTGGATGCGAACGCTACGAAATTGCCCTTTGCCGATGAGGCGTTCGATGTCGTGATTAATGAAGCGATGTTGACCATGTACGTGGACAAGGCGAAATCCCGGCTGATTGATGAATACTATCGGGTGCTCAAACCCGGCGGTCGTTTGCTGACACACGACATCATGTTTACCCATGAACATCTGGAGGCGGGCAGGCAGTCGCAACTGGAAGATGTAGTGAAATCCAACGTCAGCCCGATGAGCCAAACGGCCTGGAAAGCGTTGTTTGTCGCCAGCGGTTTTCAGTCGGTCACTACGCACCACGGCGCAATGTCTCTGATGTCCCCGGCAGGACTGATTCGCGACGAAGGTCTGGCGCGCACGGTGAAAATTCTGTTTAACGGATTGCGCACCCGTGAAAACAGGACACGCTTTCTGGGGATGTTCCGCTTCTTCCGTCGTCACCGCCATCAGTTGAACTACATCGCCTGCTGCTCGCGGAAATAGTTCCTGATGAACTGATGCAGCGGTGTATTTATTGATCCAGTTCGCGAATGGCTAATTTAGCCACTTCTAGAGTTGTGGACACGGTAGCATTGCTTTCAAGAAACCACGTGGTTGAGAGCCCACACCATGCAATGATCCATTTGAGCAGTCGTTTTCTGTCCAGGCCAGCCATTCTGGAGACGATATGCAGTCGCTGTTTAAATATCGCCGGTATGGTAGCAACACACGGTACGGGATTGCTAAGATCCGGATTCGTGAAAATGTTGGCAAAGTCGAACCCTCGTTCTCCAGTGAGTCCTTTTGGATCGATGGCCAGCCAACCGGATGCTCCGAAATCAAGTACGTTTCCATGATGCAAGTCACCGTGCAATACGACGACATCACGTGGCGTCGATAGCAATTCATCTGCAATTTCAGCGCTACGTGCCAGGAGGCCACCCTCGCTTTGGGCTGTTGATTTTAGAGGATGAAACCATTTGCGCAGAGGGGGAAGTGATGGGAAAGGGCGTTTCGGTATCGCGTGAAGCTTGTTTGCGGTAAGGCACAAAATACGACAGGCCTCAGCATCCTGACCTTCCCGGGATAGCGCGGAGAGCGATCTACTTCCAGTCGCGCGAGCGAGAAGAATAGCTTCATTTTCATGGGCAATAACCTGCGCCGCGCCATTTCCTTGCCACCATGCCATCAGTGCATTACCGGCTTGTTCATCTGCGTCATCGGCAATTTTGAGCATGGCTTTTACGCCTCCGGCAACGGTTCTGACAGGGAGGAGTTGTGAGGTAGGCGTTGTGAGCGGCACACCATCGGGAATGAGATCCCAGCGAATTAGCCAGGGTTTGAACACGTTATTACCCATCCTTTTCCCCTTGTAAACCCGGACAGTTTTTAACAGTTTCATAATAGCGGGCAGTTACCTGCCCGCAAATCTCAACAGACGCTTTTGACATTATGCATCGAGGCCCAAAACCACAGGGGTGGAGCGATAGCCGATTCCCATACGGTCAATTCCCATATCTATCAATTGCAGGAAGTGCTCACGCGTGCGAATACCTCCAGAACCTTTTACTTTGCAGCGTCCTTTTGCCGCATCGAGCATCACCTGAATCACCTCTGATGTTGCACCTTTGCTTTCGCCGCCGGTATAGAACCCGGTGGATGTTTTGACGAAATCCGTCCCGGCGCGACATGCGTATTCTGTGGCTGTTGCAACCTGCTCCAGTGTTAACGCATCGGTTTCAAAAATCACCTTCAACAGGGTGTCGTAGCGATGGGCGACGGCTGCCACAGCCCGGATGTCCTCTTCAAATTCCTGCCATTGCCCACTGCGGATAAAACCATAGTTGGCGACGATATCGAGATCTTCAACGTCACCGCTTTGACAGATAATTTCGGCCTGTTTAACTTTGGATGCCGTTGACGACGCGCCAAAAGGGAAATCACACACCACACAAATGCCGGTGTTTGTCCCCTTGCACATTGTCCTGGCGATGTCGAGATATGCCGGGTTGATGCACACGGTTTTACAATTAAAATCAATCCCTTCCTGAATATATTTCTGAACTTCTGCTTGGGTAAATTCTGGTTTGAGGACCGATTGATCAATGTAACGTCCCAGTTCCTGAGGTGACATCTCTACGGCTTTCTTCTGCGGCTTCATACGCGATCTCCATTTATTGTATTATTTGTATGATACATATTAGGTGGTGAAAACACGTTGTCAATAACGGAACAGATGCCTGTTAATGCCGTTGAACAATATGCGCGGAGAGGGAGAGGTATTACCGTTTTATGAGTCCAGGGATGGAGAAGGACAATTAGCGTTTTAACTGGCGGGAAAAATCGACCCTGGCTTTAGCTGAATTCTGCCCGGCATTAAACAGGTCAATTTTAAAATTGCATTTGTCCGCTCTGGTCACCGACGTCGTATATTCAAAGACAAAACCGTTCTCAAGGAATGAAACACGTTCAATGTGGTAACCGGCCATAACCTTTTCCGTACACTGCAGGTAATGTGCGGTCGATTTACTGATGATCACCGCCTCAATATGTTCGGTAGCATGTGCAATATTCAGCCCAAACTCATTTTTGAGAACATCATAAAGAGAGTGGGTCGTAAAGTCGTAAAGCTCAATGCCAGGACACAGATTCCAGGGAATACAGGTCGTTTCCAGAAGCAGGGGAGTGTCATCACCCAGGCGGACCCGTTTCAGGATGAAAACCTTACGCTGCGTTGGAGTTAGGTTCAGTTTGTCAGCAACAATCTCATCAGCATCGATCACTTCCGACTGCAGCACCAGCGAATGAGGTTTTATTCCCTGTTCTTGCACACTCTCAGTAAAGTTATAGAGCGAATTGAGTCGGCGATTAATTTTCTTATCGGCAATGAAGGTGCCTTTACGACGCTGACGTACAATAAGACCTTCCTCAAGAAGTTCATTGAACGCAAGTCGAACGGTCGTCCTACTGATATTAAGAATGTCACACAACTCATTTTCGGTGACGATTTTATCTTGGGGCTTGAATACGCCGAGCTTGATTTGATGGCGAATAAACGCGGCCAGTTGCGAATACATAGAAGAACGAGTGCCTTCGATAAAACGGAAGTTATCTTTGAAAAAGCGTCCTGTGTCCATCGTATTCTCTGCTGATTAATTGCCTCATTCAAAAGTATCATACCATTTAATTGGCAGCCACGGCTGTCGTGCATCATGGTGCGTAATGAAGTTTAAGATTTGTTATGGAGTGATGAACCCGCTGTCTGTCTTTCAACGCGACACCGGCGAGAGTTGGCTCCAGCGTCACGATTAGCAGCGAAGAGATGGTCAATCAATTCATCAGGCAGGCGTAGAGGCATTACTAACACTGGCGTATTTTAATCAACAGCCAGCATTGCGGCGCCATGCGCCGGGGGCCTGACCATACTGACGCTTGAAGCTGCGGTTGAATGACTGCTGAGAGTCAAAGCCCAACGCGATAGCCACGTTCAAAATCGGTTCGTCGCTGTGGGTTAAGCATTCAACCGATTTTCGCAGCTTTTGTGCACGAATATATCCAGCGATGGGATAACCCGTATGTTCTTTGAAGATGCGCTGGAGGTGCCATTTCGAATAACCGGCTCGTCTGGAAACAGTGTCGATGTCCAGGCGGTTATCAAGGTTGTTGTCGATCCAGTCGAGTAAATCGTGAATAAATGCGCCAGTGTTCATCTCGCTTCCTCCAGGCTGCGTATCAAAAAGCATCTTTATCTGTTGCATTTAAAGGTGGCTCGTTTTGAAAATAATTGCAAGTTTTATTGTTGCATTTAAACCCTTGCCTGAAACGGGTCTTTTCACATCCGCTCAAATAGCACATAAAGTGCAACAATTATTCTTGCACTTAATTAAGCGCCTTCCTACAATCGCCGAGATAGTGTATTTGCAACTGTTACAGTTTTGTGGCGATGAACGACACAAATGGCCTTAAGCCAGCTACCGGACAAAGGAAGTGGCGCGGCGTCTCCCGCAGCGTCTTGCCCGGCGGCTACCAATACCGGAATAAAAATAATGAGCCTGCAAAAAACCTGGGGTAACGTTTATCCGAGCGCGCTGGGGGCGGTGTTGCTCTCCATGTTGCTTGTCGGATGTGATAACAGCGTCGCGCAAAACGCCGCGCCGCCCGCGCCCGCAGTCAGTGCCGCTGACGTAGTCGTAAAATCCATTAGCCAGTGGGATAGCTTTAACGGTCGGATTGACGCGGTGGAAAGTGTTCAGTTGCGCCCGCGCGTCTCTGGCTACATTGAGAAAGTGAACTATACCGACGGCCAGGAAGTGAAGAAGGGCGAGGTGCTGTTCACTATCGATGACCGAACCTATCGCGCGGCGCTGGAACAGGCGCAGGCGAACCTGGCAAGAGCCAAAACGCAGGCCAGTCTCGCGCGAAGCGAGGCTAACCGCACCGATAAACTGGTCAACACGAATGTGGTATCCCGCGAAGAGTGGGAGCAGCGCCGTTCGGCTGCGACCCAGGCGCAGGCCGACATCCGCGCCGCGCAGGCGTCGGTTGACGCAGCACAGCTGAATCTGGACTTCACCAACGTCACCGCGCCTATTGACGGTCGCGCCAGTCGGGCGCTGATCACCAGTGGGAACCTGGTGACTGCGGGCGACACCGCCAGCGTTCTCACCACGCTGGTCTCGCAGAAAACGGTTTACGTCTACTTTGATGTGGACGAGTCAACCTACCTTCATTATCAAAAACTTGCCCGCAGCGGGCAGGGGGCATCCAGCTATCACAAGGCGCTGCCGGTTGAGATTGGCCTGACCGGTGAGGAAGGCTACCCCCATCAGGGCAAAGTGGATTTCCTGGATAATCAGTTGACGCCGAGTACCGGCACCATCCGCATGCGTGCCCTGCTGGATAACGCGCAGCGTCAGTTCACACCGGGACTCTTTGCCCGCGTACGCCTGCCGGGCAGCGCGGAGTTCAACGCCATGCTTATCGACGACAAAGCGGTGCTGACCGATCAGGATCGTAAATACGTGTATATCGTGGATAAAGAGGGTAAAGCACAGCGTCGTGATATTACGCCGGGACGTCTGGCAGACGGTTTACGCATCGTGCGGCAGGGGCTGAACCCTGGCGATAAAGTGATCGTCGAGGGTTTACAAAAAGTGTTTATGCCGGGTATGCCGGTTAACGCCAAAACCGTTGCCATGACCGCCAGCGCCGCCCTCAACTGATCCCCTGACCTGAGAATCCAACCCATGGACTTTTCCCGCTTTTTTATCGACAGGCCGATTTTTGCCGCCGTCCTGTCGATTCTGATTTTTATCACCGGATTAATCGCCATCCCGCTGTTGCCGGTCAGCGAATATCCTGACGTCGTGCCGCCAAGCGTACAGGTACGTGCGGAGTATCCGGGCGCCAACCCGAAAGTGATCGCCGAGACCGTGGCGACGCCGCTGGAAGAGGCGATCAACGGCGTTGAGAACATGATGTACATGAAATCTGTCGCGGGCTCCGATGGCGTGCTGGTGACCACTGTCACCTTCCGCCCGGGAACCGACCCGGATCAGGCGCAGGTTCAGGTGCAAAACCGCGTCGCGCAGGCCGAGGCGCGTCTGCCGGAAGACGTGCGGCGTTTGGGCATCACTACCCAGAAGCAGTCACCAACGCTGACGCTGGTGGTGCATCTGTTTTCGCCCAACGGTAAGTACGATTCTCTGTATATGCGCAACTACGCCACGCTGAAGGTGAAGGACGAGCTGGCGCGTCTGCCTGGCGTTGGTCAGATCCAGATTTTCGGTTCAGGTGAATACGCTATGCGCATCTGGCTGGATCCCAACAAGGTGGCGGCACGCGGATTAACCGCTTCGGATGTGGTCACGGCGATGCAGGAGCAAAACGTACAGGTTTCCGCCGGGCAGCTTGGTGCCGAGCCACTGCCGAAAGAGAGCGATTTCCTGATCTCCATTAACGCCCAGGGCCGTCTGCATACGGAAGAAGAGTTTGGCAATATAGTCCTGAAAACAACGCAGGACGGTACGGTCGTCCGCCTGCGCGACGTGGCGCGCATTGAAATGGGGTCCGGCAGCTATGCCCTGCGTTCCCAACTGAACAATAAAGACGCGGTCGGGATTGGTATCTTCCAGTCGCCGGGGGCGAACGCCATTGATCTGTCTAACGCGGTGCGCGCGAAAATGGACGAACTGTCCACGCGTTTCCCGGCAGATATGAAGTGGGCGGCACCTTACGATCCGACGGTTTTCGTTCGCGATTCCATTCGCGCGGTAGTGCAAACGCTGCTGGAAGCGGTGGTGCTGGTGGTGCTGGTGGTGATCCTGTTCCTGCAAACCTGGCGCGCGTCGATCATTCCGCTGATCGCGGTGCCGGTCTCTGTTGTGGGGACTTTCAGCATTCTCTATCTGCTGGGCTTTTCGCTGAATACCCTGAGCTTGTTCGGGCTGGTTCTGGCTATCGGTATCGTGGTGGATGACGCCATCGTGGTGGTGGAAAACGTCGAGCGAAATATTGAAGAGGGGCTTGCTCCGCTTGCGGCGGCGCATCAGGCGATGCGAGAAGTGTCCGGGCCGATTATCGCGATTGCGCTGGTGCTGTGTGCAGTGTTTGTCCCAATGGCGTTTCTCTCTGGCGTCACCGGACAGTTCTACAAGCAGTTTGCGGTGACGATCGCGATTTCCACGGTCATCTCTGCCATTAACTCGCTGACGCTCTCACCGGCGCTGGCGGCGTTGCTGTTAAAACCGCACGGTGCGCCGAAAGATTTCCCGACCCGGCTTATCGATCGTCTGTTCGGCTGGATTTTCCGTCCGTTTAACCGCTTTTTCCACCGCAGCTCAAACGGCTATCAGGGGCTGGTGGGCAAAACGCTGGGACGGCGCGGCGCGGTATTTGTGGTTTATCTGCTGCTGCTCTGTGCCGCAGGCGTCATGTTTAAAGCGGTACCCGGCGGGTTTATTCCGACGCAGGATAAGCTTTACCTGATCGGCGGCGTGAAAATGCCGGAAGGCTCCTCGCTGGCGCGCACCGACGCGGTAATCCGCAAAATGAGCGAAATCGGGATGAATACCGAAGGTGTGGACTATGCGGTTGCGTTCCCGGGGCTGAACGCGCTGCAGTTCACCAACACGCCGAATACCGGGACCGTCTTTTTTGGCCTGAAACCGTTCGATCAGCGTAAACATTCCGCGGCGGAAATAAACGCGGAGATCAATGCGAAAATTGCGCAAATTCAGGAAGGTTTTGGCTTCTCCATTCTGCCGCCGCCGATATTAGGGTTGGGGCAGGGCTCCGGGTATTCACTGTATATTCAGGATCGCGCAGGTCTTGGTTATGGCTCGCTGCAAAACGCGGTGAACACCATGTCCGGTGCGATTATGCAGACGCCGGGAATGCACTTCCCGATCTCAACCTACCAGGCTAATGTTCCGCAGCTGGATGTACAGGTCGATCGTGATAAGGCGAAAGCACAGGGCGTGCTGCTGACCGACCTTTTTGGTACGTTGCAAACCTATCTGGGCTCGTCGTACGTGAATGACTTTAACCAGTTCGGTCGTACCTGGCGCGTGATGGCGCAGGCCGACGGGCAGTTCCGCGACAGCGTGGAAGATATTGCGAATTTACGCACCCGTAATAATCAGGGCGAAATGGTGCCGATCGGCAGTATGGTGAATATCACGACCACCTACGGGCCGGATCCGGTGATTCGCTACAATGGTTATCCTGCGGCGGATCTCATTGGCGATGCCGATCCTCGCATACTCTCTTCCGCGCAGGCGATGACGCAGCTGGACGCAATGTCTAAGCAGATCCTGCCGAATGGGATGAATATAGAATGGACGGATCTGAGCTTCCAGCAGGCCACGCAGGGCAATACGGCACTGATCGTCTTCCCGGTCGCGGTGCTGCTGGCGTTCCTGGTCCTGGCGGCACTGTATGAAAGCTGGACGCTGCCGCTGGCGGTGATCCTTATCGTCCCGATGACCATGCTTTCCGCACTGTTTGGCGTCTGGTTGACCGGTGGCGATAACAACGTTTTCGTGCAGGTGGGCCTGGTGGTGCTGATGGGGCTGGCCTGTAAAAACGCGATTCTTATCGTAGAGTTCGCCCGTGAGCTGGAGATTCAGGGGAAAGGCATTATGGACGCCGCGCTGGAGGCGTGCCGCCTGCGCTTACGTCCGATTGTGATGACGTCCATTGCCTTTATTGCCGGGACGATTCCATTGATCCTCGGTCACGGCGCGGGGGCAGAAGTGCGTGGCGTCACCGGTATCACGGTATTTTCCGGCATGTTGGGGGTGACGTTGTTTGGTTTGTTCCTGACACCGGTGTTTTACGTTACGCTGCGTAAATTCGTTACGCGCGGTAAACCGGTAAGGGATGTTTTGCCGATTTCTTAAGGAATTGCATATAACAAAAAACCGCCTTCACCGTTAAGGCGGTTTTTTGCAGTCAGGAAATAACTAATGCGTTTTTTTAGACTGGGCATCAATCTCAGGGACCGGATCGCAACCGCTGGTATCGGCTTTTTTGACCTCTTCCAGCGCGCTTGCCACGGTATGGCGAGCTAATACCTCTAACGAAGCTCGCTCCGCTTCATCGGCGATAGATTTGAAGTACCAGCAAGCGTTGGCGCTAACCACGCAGCGAGCTGGTACGTCAGGACGCGATGCCCACAGCTTTTTATCTTCAATGACTGAAAGGTAGATATCGCGCAGGGTAATCTCTTCCGCCGGGCGACCAAGATGAATAGAACCGTTGCGGCCAAGCGTTGAGACGATGATACCGTCACGCGTGAGCGGAACCATTAATTTGCGAATAAAGCTCGGATTTGCTTCCAGACCATAGGCCAGAATTGCACTTGTCGAACGTTCACCCGATTGCTCCGCCATCGCTACGCTGAGAACCATCTGCAAAGCTGTCGGGAAGCGGTAATCTAACATTTTATTGTCCTGGGTTGCGGTGAATCTTGTTCTTTTTGGCACCGCGGAGGTGGATAAACAGTAAGCATCAATATAACAAAAACGGTAATTTTTTTGAAGCAGTCAACGATTGACCTGACATGCAAAAATGCGTTTCCGGTACGCGCCGGATGGGTGAAAAGCATCAATCGCGCACGCTTTATTAATCTCAAATTCAACGATAGCGGATCGCGATGCCGTCCTGGCTATAATCAATGTTTCACTTAACTCCTTATCTGAAAACAATGGGAAACTACTCGACAAACCTTCATGACATACGGCAATTGAACGCTATCGTAATGTTGTTCGTGAATCGGGTCTGTCGAGTACAGTGTCAATCGTCTCTGAAATTTCTACATATATGATTTACTGAGACCATTCAGTTTTACCTCGCCCCGTGTTTTTTGCTTTATACAAAGCATCATCGACGCGTTTGATAAACGCACTGGTTTTTTCGTCTTTATTTTTTATGCCCAGTCCGATACTTATTGATAATGTATTTTCTTCATCAATGGCGATTTTTGACGTATCATGCATAATAATGCTGGCATAGGTTGATAGTAATCTGGTATTTGCATTTTTTACCATAACGGCAAACTCCTCCCCGCCAATTCTTGTTGGTATGCAATTTTCTGATGAACAGGTGGAAAGTAATTTACCAAACTTTCTGAGTGTTTCGTCACCTTTTACGTGTCCATATTTGTCATTAATCTTTTTAAAATGATCAATGTCAATTAAGATTAGACCCAGAGAAGTATAGGTCAGGTCATGAATAGTGTTGATAAAAAACCGTCTGTTTGGTAATCGCGTCAAATCATCGTATTTTGAAATTGTATTAGCCAGGGCATATAGTTTTTCCAGATCGCGTATTTTTTTATACCCCGAAATACAGACGAGAAAAATCCCAGCTAAACGTAAAATATTTTTCAGATAGCTGAGCCAGTGAGGCTGAAAGACGAGTTGTTCCGAAAATTCGAGCGAGGCGCCTGCTAGCCAGATGAACAGGCCCGATCTCAACAGTACACTGTGTTTTGTGTACGCAGAAAATTTCCCGGTAAGATAAAGCGCCATCAACAGAAACAGAACAAGTGTTAAATCAAAATAAGTTTGTGGGTTTTGAAGGACGCTACCAAAATAAACAGGAGGATAATTCCACCAGTTAAAATAGAAAATAACAGCGATTATCAATATTCCCAGCGTAAAGAGTATTAATGAACGTTTTGAGCCGTGACTACCTTTAGGTTCGCCTGGATATTGTAAAGAAAAATTCATTAGTATGCCTGCTGAAGCGTCTTTTTATAGCTGTTGAGTGCGAACATGTTGATTTCTCCTGACATCACTTTTCTCGTTTGCGACAAGCATACTGTATAAAAGACCAATGATAGCATTTGGCTATTGGAAGGTAAATATCGATCGTTGTTATCAATTAATAATAACGATCGATTGGTTATTTTTAATTGTTGGATTCTATCGATACGTGAAATCCCTGATATTTTATATCTATACGTCCATTTTCGATTTCATTATCGGAATAAAATATCAACGTAACAAAAATTATAAGGTATGAAATTTGGCGCTGTCGTGAGGGTGGTTTTGTAAATATTGCTATTGGAGAATGCCAACCCTAAAGCAGGATTAACGTGTTAATCGTTGTCTTCACGACAACCGCCAATGTGCTTAATGGTTTTTTCTGTCTATAGAGTACTTACGCCAGTCTTCTTCCAGCAATCAAGCGTCTGAATTTGCATGAACCAGCGCTGGAGATTATGCAGATCCGATACAGGGAATCTGGCACTGTGTTGAGCAACAAGCGGTGGGGCTATAGCGAGATCAGCAAGCCAAAATCCATTATGCAATCATAAGAACCCGACGACTGTATGTTGAGGCAGGATGGTAATAAAGACGCATTGTTTAAACCCCTTATTTGGTGAGTTAAGTAACGTTTATATCTTAACATGCTAACTACATTAAATTGATTAAAGTCTATTGTTTAATAATGGAGGTACTTTGTTTTATCAGACCGCATTAATATCAATGCTAATTATTGTTTAAGCAATTAACAAGTATTGGTTAAGTTGCTACCTTTAGATTAATATGGAATCAGTTGTTGTTTTTTTATTCTTTTGTTTCCGGCATGTAAATTATGAGATAAAAATTGAGTTATCTTTTTCAATTAAAAAACAACATGATACGGCTTGTTTTACACGCGATTTCCTGTCTTGTTTCAAAATGTCAATGTTCTTCTTAGAGAATGATCACGTTAAAGTCCTCTCCCTTTCTGCCGATAGATACGCTGGCACATGTTTAAAACATGATCAATTTCAATATGTTAGCTTAACTCCGCTCTTAAGTGGAACGCTCCCGGCATTGTTCTGGTTTTTTCAACGGGTGGCAGGGAAAAGGTGACTTTTTTTGTATGAGACAGCAGATGAAAATAAATAATTTTGGTGTTGGTACCCGAATGGGAGTTGGCTTCAGTATTGTTCTCACCCTTGTCGTCATTATGGCTGTAACGGGTATCGTTAAATTAAACGGCATATTGAAAGAGACCCATGCTATTACGGACAGGTTGCTGGTTCTGGAGCGACTCACGGGGGCGTGGGGGGCGGCAATTGACTATAATGGCGCGATGGGGTTGTCTGTACTGACTTCCTCTGATGAGGGAATTAAAAAATTTGCCCAGTCAAAAATGAAGGTAATGTCGGATCGCGTGAGTGCCATTCAGAAGGAACTGACAGAACTAATTGTCTCTGATACGGGTAAGTCACTCCTGGCGACCGTGGGTGATAAAAGAAAATTGTACATCGATATCCGCAATGAGGCGATTCGCATCAGCGAACAAGGGAATGGTGATGTCACCAATGCATTTATTCGCCAGAAACTCATTCCCGCCATGGAGGTCTATTCCGGCAGCGTAAAAGCACTGGGAGATTACGATAAAGCGCAAATTGATGAAGCTGGTGGGTCCATTCAGGGGAATGGCTCGGCAGCAATTCAGGCTCTGATGGTTCTTGGCGTAATCGCTATTCTCGTCGGCAGTCTGTTGGCGTGGTTTATCACTCAGGGGATAACTCGCCCATTGTTGTCTGCCGTGCATGTGGCCCGGGAAGTGGCGTCCGGTAATCTGGGCATCGACGTTAAAGTGGAATCCCGAGACCAGCTTGGACAACTGATGCTCTCCCTGAGGGAAATGACGGAGAGTCTGCGTAATACAGTACGCAAGGTCCGTGAAGGGGCTGACAGCATAGCGTTAGCCGCGGCAGAAATTAATAGTGGTAACACCGATCTGGCATCTCGCACGGAAGAGCAAGCGGCAGGGGTGGAAGAGACAGCCTCGACTCTGGAAGAGCTGACGGCAACAATTAACAATACTGCAGCAAATACGGCGCAGGCACATCGTTACGTGAGTGAGACAGCATCTGTCGTGAAACAGAATGGCGCTGTTATGAGTGAAGTGTCTTCCCGAATGCAGGAAATTTATGATTCCTCATCAAAAATGGCTGACATCATCCAGGTTATTGATGGCATAGCCTTCCAGACCAATATTCTGGCGCTGAATGCAGCAGTGGAAGCTGCGCGAGCGGGTGAATCCGGACGTGGTTTTGCTGTGGTGGCTGGAGAAGTCCGTACACTGGCACAACGCAGTGCGTCAGCCGCTCGTGAAATTAAGGAATTGATCGATGACTCTGTGTCCCGTATTGCCTCTGGCCGCAATCTGGTTGAAAAAGCAGATGGTGGCATGCTGGGAATTGTTACCAACGTCCAGAATATGACTCAACTGATTGAGGAAATCGCACAAGCGAGCCGGGAGCAGAGTGATGGGATTGCCCAAATTAACAGTGCGATGGGACAGATTGATACCACCACACAGCAAAATGCCGCGCTCGTTGAAGAGTCAGCTGCAGCTGCCTCTTCAATGCAGGAGCAGTCTCGTGTACTCCAGGATATGGTCAGCGTGTTCAGTCTGAATGAGGAAGGAATACAAGCCACAAACATGACTTCAGAAAAACGTGTTAGTCACCAGAGTGAGAGGAATAATGGCGGAAAATATGTGGTGTCCAAAAAGATAGCTTCAGAAACAGACAACTGGGAAACTTTCTGAGCACCATAATACAAAAAATCCACGCAATTGCGTGGATTTTATAGTGTTTTGTGATTTTCATGAGATTCGATGAAACCTCACGAGACAGCAGATTTTATTTAGACGTTGAACAGGAAGTTCATCACATCGCCATCTTTAACGATGTAATCTTTTCCTTCAGCACGCATTTTACCGGCTTCTTTCGCGCCTTGTTCACCTTTATAGGTGATGAAGTCGTCAAACGCGATGGTCTGTGCGCGGATAAAGCCTTTCTCGAAATCGGTATGGATTTTACCCGCCGCCTGCGGAGCCGTTGCGCCGACAGGGATGGTCCATGCACGCACTTCCTTCACACCAGCGGTGAAGTAGGTCTGCAGGTTCAGCAACTTATAGCCTGCACGAATCACACGGTTCAGGCCCGGTTCTTCCAGTCCCAGTTCCTGCATGAACTCGTCACGCTCGTCATCGTCCAGTTCAGCGATATCAGCTTCAACGGCCGCACACACCGGAACCACGACAGAACCTTCTTTCGCAGCAATTTCACGTACCTGATCGAGATATGGGTTGTTCTCGAAACCGTCTTCGTTGACGTTAGCGATATACATGGTTGGCTTCAGGGTCAGGAAACTCAGGTAACGGATTGCCGCTTTGTCTTCTTCCGTCAGGTCCAGGGAACGCAGCATGCCGGCTTCAGAGAGCTGCGGCAGGCATTTTTCCAGCGCGGCCAGTTCGGCTTTCGCGTCTTTATCGCCGCCTTTGGCTTTCTTCTGCACGCGGTGAATGGCGCGTTCGCAGGTATCGAGATCCGCCAGTGCCAGTTCGGTGTTGATGACGTCAATATCTTCCGCTGGGTTCACTTTGCCCGAAACGTGAATGATGTTGTCGTTTTCGAAGCAGCGAACCACGTGCCCGATAGCTTCGGTTTCACGAATGTTGGTCAGGAACTGGTTACCCAGACCTTCACCTTTGGACGCGCCTTTTACCAGACCGGCAATATCAACAAATTCCATTGTGGTCGGCAGGATACGCTGCGGTTTGACGATCTCAGCCAACTGGTCCAGACGCGGGTCGGGCATCGGCACGACGCCGGTATTCGGCTCAATCGTACAGAATGGGAAGTTTGCCGCTTCAATACCGGCTTTGGTCAGCGCGTTGAACAGGGTGGATTTCCCGACGTTGGGCAAACCGACGATACCGCATTTGAATCCCATGATTTAAATCACCTTAATATCTTGATAATCAACCTGTTGCAGAAAACAGATTGTAGAAATGGAAATAACTCTGCCTATTATACACAGCGTAAGGCAAAAATGCCGCACATCACTGCTTATTGCGCTTTAAAGGCGTGCAATCGGTTCGTTGCTTTGGTCAAACCTTCTTTGAACCACACCTCCGTGCAACGCGCCGCTTCGTCAATTGCATCGTCAATTAACTTCTGTTCAGAAACAGGCGGTTTGCCTAATACAAAGCCGACAACTTTATTTTTATCGCCTGGATGGCCGATTCCGACACGTAAGCGATGAAAGTTAGGGTTATTGCCGAGCTTGCTGATAATGTCTTTCAGCCCGTTGTGTCCGCCATGACCCCCGCCGAGTTTAAATTTCGCCACGCCGGGCGGAAGATCCAGTTCATCGTGGGCCACTAAAATTTCGTCAGGATTGATGCGATAAAAACTCGCCATCGCGCCAACCGCTTTGCCGCTCAGATTCATAAACGTGGTGGGAACTAACAAACGGACATCTTCGCCTTCCAGACTGACTCTGGAGGTGTAGCCAAAGAATTTCGGCTCTTCGCGCAGAGGGGCACGCAACCGCTCCGCCAGTAAATCGACGTACCATGCGCCCGCATTATGTCGGGTGGCTGCATATTCAGCGCCGGGGTTCGCCAGGCCGACAATCAGTTTAATCGTCACGTTTTCTATCCTGAGTGTTTCAATAACTGGCGCGTAGTTTACTGTCTGTCGTCCCGCTTGACAAAGAACCGTGTCACTTCACGCGGAAACTGAATAATTGCCAATATTGATTATTGGAAAGTCAAGGTGTTCAGGGGCTTATTTGTAAAGTTTTGTTGAAGAATGGGTTGTAATTGTGATCGCAGGCGCACTACCAAAGTGGTGTGTTGTCTATACTTTACACATAAGGATTAGGGGTATTCCCTGAAGCAACCCAAAAGTTCCGGAGGTGACATATGAAACGCAAAAACGCTTCGTTACTCGGTAATGTTCTCATGGGTTTGGGGTTAGTGGTCATGGTGGGTGGCGTGGGTTACTCCATTTTAAACCAGTTGCCGCAATTTAACCTGCCACAATTTTTCGCTCATGGTGCGGTGCTCAGTATCTTTGTCGGTGCCATTCTGTGGCTGGCAGGTGCCCGTGTAGGCGGACATGAGCAAGTCAGTGACCGTTACTGGTGGGTGCGCCACTACGACAAACGTTGCCGCCGTAACGATAATCGCCGTCATAGCTAATACTTAGCCGCAAGTTAATGACCAGCCAGCATCAGGCTGACTGGTCACAGTTTGCGATTTCTTTCTCGCGTTTAATGTTGTGCGCGTCTTTTCATTCGTCGCAATATCCACAATAACGCCAGTATCATGGCGAGATAACCCATCACGTAAATTCCCAGATGTTCTCTTGTCTGCCGTTCAGGATCAGCCGCCCAACTCAGAAAGGCCGTCACATCCCGTGCGTACTGTTCTTCTGTTTGCGCGACATGTGATTCTGACTGCCATTCGATTTCGCCATCCGCCAGCGGTTTTGGCATGTTAATCACCCCACCCGGATAGTAACGATTCGCCTTCAGTTCCGGGTCATCGGGCAGATAGCCGGTTAAGAGCGCGAAGAGGTAATCCGCCCCTTGCTCTGTGTAGGGAATCAACGCGTCCAGCAGAAATTGCGGAAAGCCGCGATCGTAGGTTCGGGCGCGAACGATATAACTCAAATCCACGGGCAGGGCGCCGTTATTCAGGTATCTCGCCTCCTGCTCATTCAGGTAAGGCGAGATAAAACTGTCGTTCAGAGTACCGTCCCGCTCGCCGGGCTGACCATCATCCTGAATAATCGGGAATACATAGCCGCTGGCGAGATCTTTCGCTTCATCTGTCGTCAGTTCCGGGCCACCGGGTTTCGTCAGCGTGCGAAACGTCAGGTATTTCATACCGTGGCAGGCCCGGCACTTCTCTTCATAAACCTGCAAGCCGCGCCGCAGTTGCGCCTTATCATATTCTCCGGTGAGGCCGCTGAAGCTCCAGTCCTGCCGCGTCGGAACGGCGTCTTGCGCGAATGCTGGCCCCATTGTGAAGAGCACCATCCACAGCATGCTGTATCGGAGTAATTGTCTTATCATCGTCAGTCCTGCTTTTCCAGAAAACGCCGACAGGGCAGTACCATTAAAAACCAGGCGAAATACCCGAGCGTCGACAGTTGCGATGCCGCGCGGATCCATCCCTCTTCATTACGAATGCCCTCCGTCAGATCGGGCCCCACCAGCGCTTTCGATCCCAGCCACCCCAGAAAACAGGCGTTTAGCACCCACAGCCAGAAACCCCACTTCACCCATTTGCTGTAGTGGCGAAAACGCGCGCGGGAGGTATCCAGCCAGGGTAGAAAGTAGAAGATCAGCACCGCTCCACACATTGCCGCCAGCCCGACGAGTTCGTTCGGGAAACAACGCAGAATGGAAAAGAAGGGGAGAAAATACCACTCGGGGGCAACAATCGCCGGAGTGACCGTGGGATCCGCCGGGATATAGTTATCCGCGCTGCTCAGATAATGGGGTGCGAAGAATAAAAACCAGGCGAACAGCATCAGGAAGAGCGTGATTTTAATGGCATCCGAATCTGTGATTCGGTAATCAAAGAGCAGACTGCGGGACGCCTTTTCGCTGAAGGTCCGTTTCATCGCATGGGCAAAGGCCGACTGGACCGTACGGACGTGGAAAATCGTCACCACTACGACCGCAAAGGGAAGAATAAAGTGCAGAACGAAAAAGCGCCCGAGGGTGGGGGTGCCAGGCGCATAGCCGCCCACCAGGAAGGTGTACAACCCGTCGCCCACCATCGGGATGGTGCGGGCGAAACTGGTAATCACCGTTGCCGCCCAGTAACTTTTTTGTCCCCAAATCAGGCTGTAACCGAGAAACGCGGTCATCATCAGCAGTACGTACAGCGTGACGCTTATCATCCACATTGCGATGTACGGTCTGCGGTAGACGCTGTAATACATGCCACGGAAAATGTGCAGGTAGCAGGCGAAGAAAAACAGTGATGCGCCGATGGCGTGCATATTGCGCAGCAGTTCTCCGTGGCTCACCGCGCGCATGATGTGAATGATGGAATCAAACGCCCGGTCTGTTGTCGGGACGTAAAACATTGCCAGCACGATGCCGGTCAGTATCTGTATTCCAAGCATCACCAGCAGGATCGCGCCGATGGCGAATAGCCATACACCGGCGATGGAGCGTGGGAAAGGAATGCGCCAACGGATCATCTCACGCGTCCTTAGCGCCAATACGCACGGTCAGACCATCAGGATGAAAGGCATACTCAGGAACCGCCAGGTTGGCGGTGGCGGGTCCGCGGGTGACCCGTCCGGAAGTATCAAACTCCGAACCGTGACACGGGCATATCCAGCCCTGTCCGCCGGGTCTGGCATTGGGGACGCAGCCAGCATGCGGACAATACCCCTGAACAATCAGCCAGTGCGGATAGTCAGACGCGACCCGTTCGTTGTCCGACTGCGGATCGATAAGCGCGCTGTGGTCGCCCGTGCGGGCGGCGGCAATCTCTTCCGGCGTGCGGTGATGGATGAGGATTAATTTGCCTTGCCAGATGCGTCTGACGGTTTGCCCCGCGGCGATCCCCGCCAGTGAAACGTCTATCGGCTCATTTTCTCCGCGCGTTGTTTCGTCCGGCCCTAATGCGGAAATTAACGGCCAGACGGCGGCGGTCCCCCCCGCCGCGCCAACGAATTTTGTCAATTTGCACAGGCAGTTGCGACGTTGTTCCTGTATTTCATCATCCGACGGTTTGTTCTCCACCACCACAGCACTCTCCCTTACTGTTTATCAATGCGTGAATAGATCTCCTGGAAGCGCTTATCGGCGATCCCGGGTGCTGTAAACGCGCGATAGCTGTCCGGTAGGGTGGCGTCGCCGACTTTTATCAGCATAACCATCCCTTGCGCATAGTGCGGGGTGCATTTAATGCCGTAGAAGCCCGCGTTGTCATACTTCACTGCGATCTCCTCATCAATTTTGCCGATAAATCCCGGGTAACCCGCAGGCGACAGTTCAGCAATTGAGGCCGCGTTATGACTCTTATGCTTGCGGATAAATTTCACCGTATCGCCTGGCTGAATCTCCAGGTAGTCCGGTTCATAGACCATGGGGCCAGCAGAGCCGCGATTCTTCATCAGCACTTCGTGGGTTTGTGCGAAGGCTGAGGTGGTGAGGGCCAGCAGACACAACGCTTTCAGGCTCTGTTTGAGATAGTTCATGGGGATCTTCCTTAGGCTCCTTCAGGCCGTTGATAACGAATAAAACAGTTCGCTCCCTGGGGTTCGCGCTCGACGATGGCGTCAATGCCAAACCAGGCGGAGAGATTCTCGCGGGTGAAAATGGCGCAGGGACGCCCCTGCATTTCCAGACGACCGGCTTTCATCACGATGATGCGATCGCAGAACATGGCAGCATGATTGAGATCGTGGAGTGCGGCGATAACCGTCAGTTTCTCGCGTTTCACCAGGCTGAGTAGACCCATCTGATGTTGAATGTCGAGATGGTTAGTGGGTTCGTCCATCAGTAACAGCTGTGGCTGCTGTGCGAGCGCGCGGGCAATGTGCAGGCGTTGCTTTTCGCCGCCGGAAAAGGTGTGCCAGCAGCGGTGGCGAAGATGTTGAAGATCAACTTTCTCCAGCATGGTCTGGACGATATCGTCATCGTTGTCCGACCACGGATTCAGCAGGCTCAGCCACGGAGTTCGCCCGAGCGAGACGGCCTGTAACGCGGTCAGGCGCTCACTGGTTTCTGCCTGCTGCTCAACCAGCGCGATCTGTTGCGCCAGTTGACGGCGCGAATAGCGATGCAACGCTTTTTGCTGCAACTGGATGTGACCCGCGGTGGGCTTCAGCAGACCGGCAAGCAGCGAAATTAGCGATGTTTTACCGGAGCCATTGGGGCCAATAATGCCGACAAACTCACCCGGCGCCACGCTGAGTGAGACATCATTGACAATCACTTTGCCTTTCACCTGCCAGTGCAGGCTCTGCGCCTGAATGATGGCATCACCGGCGGCAACAGAAATCGGTACAGGATTAACGGTCATTTGGTCGGGTTTCCTCTGATCAGAATGATGGCAAATGCGGGCGCACCGACCAGCGCCGTGATCACGCCGATGGGCAGAACCTGCCCCGGGAGCAGCGTGCGCGAGATAACATCGGCGACGATCAGGAAAATCGCGCCCACCAGCGCACTGACAGGCAGCAGGCGATGGTGTTGATTGCCTACCAGCAGACGGGCGGCGTGCGGAATCACCAGTCCCACAAAGCCAATTGCACCGACGATGGAGACCATGATGGCCGTCATACCGGTTACGGCGGCAATCAGCACGCCACGGGTGCGTTTCACCGGAATCCCCAATGAGGCGGCGGACTCCGCGCCAAAGGAGAAAGCATCCAGATGACGGGCATAACAGAAACATATCGCGACGCCCACCAGCGCCGTGGGGATCGCCAGTATCACATCCGGCCAGCGGACGCCGCTCAGATTGCCGAGCAACCAGAACATAATGCCGCGCGCCTGTTCCGCATTAGCGGAGCGGGTGATGATCAGTGAGGTCAGGGCGTTGAACAGTTGTGAACTGGCGATACCGGCGAGAATGATTTGCGTAGTAACCCCACCGCCTTGTCTGCCGCCAGCCGCGACGGCCAGCAGGGCCACAAACAAAAAGGCGGTCAGGGCACCAATAAATGCGCCGAACGACATGCTGATCATCCCGGCGCCCAGTCCGGTCAGTGCAACCAACACGGCTCCGGTAGAGGCTCCGGCTGATATGCCCAGCAGGTAGGGCTCGGCAAGCGCATTGCGCAGTAACGACTGTAAAACCACACCCGACACGGCCAGGCAGGCGCCACAGCTGGCGGAGACCAGTGCACGGGTCAAGCGATAGTTCCAGACGATCCCGGCATCCAGCGCATCAACCGGATAATCGGTATCAAACAGATGGTTTGCCAGCGTGTTGAGGACGTGCTGCCAGGGAATAAACGTCTCGCCAATGGCGATCCCTGCCAGCAGGACGCCGCACATCAGCACGCTCACCCAGAGGGCGTGACTGCAAACATTGACCGCTAACCGACTGACGGCGTGACGCGTCCTGCGTAAATCGCTCATAATGACCTGCGTTTCGGAGTGCATAAAACGCGCCGGACCCGTCCGGATCTGGCGCGAAACGAGGATTAATGCGCGCCCTGAGGATGCGCTAAGCCATACTCAACGAGGGCATCGGCCAGTTTTTCAACCCCGTCAATGGTCCTGATACCGGCATTCATGGTCTGCACGTCAATCACGGGTAAATGATCGGCTTTTACGGCGGGGATTAGTTGGGTGACCGGGTCGGATTTCAGATAATCCATTTTCACCTGCCAGTCATCGGCCGGGAAACGCCGACGACTCATTTCACCCAGTACGATCACTGACGGTTGGGCTTTGGCGATGGTTTCCCATCCGACCGTCGGCCACTCTTCGGCGGAATCAATGACGTTTTTGATACCCAGTGTCTGCGCAATCCAGGCCGCAGGCCCCAGTTTCCCGGCGACGTAAGGATCCAGTTGCAGATCGGCGCTGGAGAACCAGAAGACAGCGGAGACGTTGCTCTCCATCCCGGCAATTTTATTCTTCGCTGCGGTTTCACGGGCTTTGAGGCTGGCAATCAGTTCGTCGCCCTTATCCTGAACGTCGAAGATCGTCGCCAGGTCGGCCACTTCCTGATAGACCATTGCGATATCAAACATGCCTTTGCGCACGCCGTCACCGCCATCTTCGTTATCTTTCGCGCAGTCTGCCGGTGCGGTATAGACCGGGACCTTCAGTTCGCTGAACTGTTCATAAGACGCCACCGTGCCCGCAGGACCGATTTGCCATTCGAACTGGCTGGCGACCAGATCCGGTTTTTTGGCAATAATGCCTTCGAAGCTGGGGATGTTTTGCGCAATAACCGCAATCTTGTCATTTGCCGCCTTATACGCGTCGGGAACGGGCCCGAACCACAGCGATGTGCCTACCACGCGGTCGGCCAGCCCCAGCGCATACAGGATCTCAGTGCTGTTTTGTCCTACGGTGGCAACACGTTTTGGTGCTGCGCTAAACGTGATATCCCGACCACAGTTTTTTATCGTCAAGGGATATTCCGTTTTCGCGGCATGAGAAAGACCTGAGGTGAGAAACAGTGCTGCACCGGCAACAACCAGAAGCGCTTTTTTATAAGGTAAAGAGGTAACATTAGCGTGCATTATTATCATCCCGTTCATGCCAGAATCTGAACGTCTGGTCATGGATTATGTCGTTCCATATATCGGGAGAGTTCATGACGATAGATGACAGGATATCGTGAAATTTACGCATGACTTTATGAAAATAAAGAATGTGCATGGTTTAGTCAGAAAACTGATTCACCCTTTCACAGTTACTTATGTCAAATAAATCATCCCATGGACCATCCCGTCCACTCAATGGGGCATAAATTTGACAGCAGGTCTCCTGACTCACGGTAATCAGAATATCGGCCTTCCCATAAAGATTCGCTTTACAGTGACCTGCAACAAAATATGTTGCACGAGGATATTCTGCATCCGCCTACAGTTGCGGGGGCAGTCATGGCATGGGATTACAATAATCCGCACCATATTCCTATTCACTACAATGTTGGTGTAATGAAATGCTGTCGGAAAGGACTGTATCGGCAATGGTTAACAAGATCAATCGCAGAGTGAAATGGGGGTTTAATTGGATTTGTGTAATTTTAGTTCATAAATATCATGTAGTTATACATGAATGAATAATAAAATTCGGGATAACTAAACGTAATAATAAAAAGCTAAATGAGAATTGATTGACATTGATCAACTAATATTCTTAGTCATGATAATTTATGTGATCTCTCCATATGCACTAATTGCCAGTCGTCATGCATATCCATCACTACTTCGAAATCATTCCGTCGCCAGAATGAATATCCACCCGGTAAAAAATGGTGGGTATGTAAGTACAATATGTTGTACTGCTGTTGCTCACAGAATGTTTCAGCAAAAGCGAGTAACTGACCCCCAATACCTTTTCTGCGAAAACGTTTGTCAACATAACAGCGACAAATTTCTGCCGTCTCTGACAAAATATAACGCCCACGAAGTTCGGCTATGCGGTCGTCATATTGGCAGACGGCGAGAGTGGCAATGAGTTCATGATTTTCGCTCCAGGCGCAGAGCAATACATTCCGCTCCTGCTGAATATACTGCTGTTGTAGGTTAAAAACATCCTGCCCGGCAGAAGGAATCGGCCTGCCAGCAGCAAAGAATTCATTCAAATGTTGAGTCAGAAATAACTGAACCGCCGGAATATCATCTCCGGCCATTTCACGTAGCGTATATGAAATCACGAGTTGCCACTCTTATTCGCAGGAACAGAAAGCAGATAATAACAACACGGGAGGGGAAAACCAGCGGGCAGAGCGGAAAATGTTACCGGCCTGTACAGGAACAGACCGGTAACCGCAAAAGATTATAAATCAGCCAGCGCCGCGTCACGGTTCGGGAAGAAGGCCAGACGACCCGGAATCGGCTTAATGCCTGCGCGTGCCATCGTGCGCAGCGGCTGGAACTCGAGATTACTTATGCGCAGTTCGCAGCCTTCTGGCAATCTTTTCACAAAGCGCTGGAAGGCATCCAGACCGCCAGCGTCCAGCACCGGTACCGCGTCCCACTTCAGTACGACAATGCGTTTACCCTCAATGCGCGACTCCAGATCGGTAAACAATCCTTCAGCCGCCGCAAAGAACAGCGGGCCGATCACACGCAGTACCAGCACATCCTCTGGCACCTCGACGTTAACCGCTGCCAGTCGTGTCATGCGCGCGATACGGCGCATAAACAGTAACGAGGCCAGTACAATCCCGACGCTGATGGCAATGACCATATCAAACAGCACCGTCAGCGACATACACATCATCATCACAATGATGTCGTCTTTGGGAGCATGACGCAGCAAATCCACCACCTTGTGGGCTTCGCTCATGTTCCATGCCACCATCAGCAGCAGAGCCGCCATCGCCGACAGCGGCAGCCAGGAGAGTAGCGGTGCAAGCGCCAATAGTGCCATGATCACCAGCAGCGCGTGGATCACGGCAGAGATGGGAGAGGTTGCGCCGGCGCGGACGTTCGCGGCCGAACGAGCAATCGCTGCCGTTGCGGTGATACCACCAAAGAAGGGGGCGACAATATTACCCAGACCCTGACCAATCAACTCGCTGTTGGCTTTGTGTTTGGTGCCCGTCATCCCGTCGAGTACCACGGCGCAGAGCAGAGACTCAATCGCCCCCAGCATCGCCATCGAGAAGGCCGCCGGAAGCAGGGCGCGCAGGGAGTCCCAGCTCAGCGTGAAATCAGAATCCGGCAGGTTCCACGGCAGCACCAGTTGCGGCAGCAGTTGCGGGATCCCGTTGCCCTGTGAGCCGTCGGCCAAAATATAGTGGAACTGAGAACCAATGGTGGCAACGTGGCCGCCAAACAGGTTGACGATCCCCATGACGGCGCAGCCGGCAAGCAGGGCGGGCAGGTGCCCCGGCAGGCGAATGCCCAGACGTGGCCACATTATCAGCGTACCCAGCGTGACCACCCCGATGGCGGCATCGCCCAGGTTAATGGTCGGCAGAGCCATAAATAGCGCGCCGACTTTTTGCAGATAGTGTTCCGGGACGTGGGCCATCTGCAGGCCAAGGAAATCTTTGATTTGCATGGTACCAATAGTGATACCAATCCCTGAGGTAAAACCTAAGGTCACCGAGACCGGGATGTACTCAATCAGGCGGCCAAAGCGGGCCAGGCCAAAGAGGATCAGGAAGACCCCGGACATCAGCGTCGCGACAAGCAGGCCTGCCAGCCCAAACTGTTGCGAAACGGGGTAGAGGATCACCACAAACGCGGCGGTCGGGCCTGAGACGCTAAAACGCGAGCCCCCGGTTAAGGCAATAACAATCCCGGCCACAGCGGAGGTATAAAGTCCGTACTGCGGCGCGACACCACTCCCGATAGCCAATGCCATCGCCAGCGGGATAGCAATAATCCCGACGGTGATCCCGGCAATCACATCACGGGTAAACCGTGAGGCGGTATATTTTTCTTTCCAGCAAGCGTCGATGAGGGCGCGGAAAGGCATCACATGTGAGGAAAAAATTCTGTTCACAATAATGTTTCATCCATGAGCGCATCATCTGTCAACTCAATGAAATGGCGGGTTGGCAGGTGAAGGAGGCATAAGTCATACAAATAAAGGTTACAGACGAAAAAACCCGCCGCAGCGGGTTTTTGAACCGGGTTCGATTAATGCTCGAACATGGCAGAAATAGATTCTTCGTTGCTGATACGACGAATCGCTTCGGCCAGCATACCCGACAGGGTCAATGTACGCACGTTTGGCAACGCTTTGATTTCGTCGGTCAGCGGAATGGTATCGCAGACAACAACTTCATCAATCACTGAGTTACGCAGGTTGTTTGCCGCATTGCCTGAGAAGATCGGGTGGGTCGCGTAAGCGAATACGCGTTTTGCACCACGTTCTTTCAGCGCTTCAGCTGCTTTGCACAGCGTACCACCGGTATCGATCATATCGTCAACCAGCACGCAGTCACGACCCGCTACGTCACCGATGATATGCATCACCTGAGAAACGTTTGCACGCGGACGGCGTTTGTCGATGATTGCCATATCGGTGTCATTGAGCAGCTTAGCGATAGCGCGGGCACGCACGACGCCACCAATGTCCGGAGAAACCACAATCGGGTTGTCCAGATTCAGCTGCAGCATATCTTCTAACAGAATTGGGCTACCAAATACGTTATCAACCGGTACGTCGAAGAAGCCCTGGATCTGTTCAGCATGCAGGTCAACGGTCAGAACGCGGTCAACGCCGACGCTGGACAGGAAGTCAGCGACAACTTTTGCCGTAATCGGTACACGGGCGGAACGTACACGACGATCCTGGCGCGCATAGCCAAAGTAAGGGATAACGGCGGTGATACGGCCTGCGGAAGCACGGCGCAGGGCATCAACCATAACGACCAATTCCATCAGGTTGTCGTTCGTTGGAGCACAAGTGGACTGGATGATGAAAATATCACCACCGCGTACATTTTCGTTAATTTGTACGCTGACTTCGCCGTCGCTAAAGCGACCTACAGCGGCGTCGCCGAGAGAAGTGTACAGGCGGTTGGCAATACGTTGTGCTAGTTCCGGGGGGGCGGTACCAGCAAAAAGCTTCATATCAGGCACGAGAAGAACCTCAGGCATGCGTCCATTGGTGGAAAGAGTTTGCCAAAAACTGTGCGGGCCAGGCAGGACTCTTTCCATGCGGTGTATTAAAGAGCGCGATGCAACGTCTGGAACAGGGTGACGTTGTCACCGAAACTCAGCTTGCCCGGCTTACTCGTCATCATTCATGTTTCATGTGCGCTGGCTTCAATGCCTCACTCCAGTCACATACTGATGTATGCTTCTGGCGATTCATCATCCCGCCATCTTCCTGAAACTCAAATGATTTAGAGTAACGCTCTATGCAGTGGGGAGAGGTTGACACCCTTCGCCACAAAGGCATTGAGCCATTCCGGGGCTTGCTCAAGCACCTGCCGGGCACGAGACTCTGTATCGAATTCAGCAAAGACACAGGCCCCTGTACCAGTCAGGCGCGACGGCGCGTATTCTAACAGCCAGGAAAGCGCCGCATCAACCTCGCGAAAACGTTTTCTTGCGATAACCTCGCAATCATTGCCGAATTCACATTTTAATAACGTTTCTATTGACCTTTTTGGCGTATTGCGGGGGAGGTCGGGGTCGTTAAAAATCACCGGCGTTGGAATACTGACACCTGGATGTGCCACCAGGTACCATTTTTCGGCCGGGTCCACCGGCGTCAGGATCTCCCCGATACCTTCGGCAAAGGCGGCGTGCCCACGGACAAACACCGGAACATCAGCCCCGAGCGTTAATCCCAGCGCGGTCAGCTCGTCCAGCGACAAACCGCACTGCCAGATGTGATTCAGCGCGACCAACACGGTTGCTGCGTTCGACGATCCTCCGCCAAGCCCGCCGCCCATCGGCAGACGCTTTTCGATACGGATATCTGCACCGCTGCCCGCTGGCAGACGACCGCGTTCTGTGGCTGTTTTCATCAGCAGTCGCGCGGCGCGGACGATCAGGTTGTCTTCCTGCGCCACGCCGTCAACCGGCGTCAGGAGATGAATTTCGCCGTCGCGGCGCGGCTCCAGGCTGATGGTGTCGCCATAATCAAGGAACTGGAACAGGGTTTGCAACATGTGATAACCGTCCGTGCGCCGTCCGGTGATGTATAAAAACAGATTCAGTTTCGCCGGAGAAGGCCAGTGGGTCATCATTTTACAATCCAGTTATCCATTTTCAGCTTGATACGTTGAGCGCCGTCAGAAAGTTCCATATTGGCCGGCATCGCCGGGGTAGTTTTGCTGTCGTACGCGCTGTAGACCACCTTCCAGTTTTTTCCGTCCTGGCGGTAGTTCACTTCGCTCAGGCGGTACTGGTCGTCGAGTTTATAGTCGGTTGCGTCGCCCGGCAGGCCGAGGATCCACTGCCGCAGGCTGTTCAGCGGGATCGGCATACCGGTCAGCTTGCCGATCATCTCTTCAGCATCGTCAGCGGTATAGCGCTGGCCTTTGTTATCCATTAATTGCACGTTACCCGGTTGCGCATTCAGTTCAAGCTCGGTGCTGCCAAGCGGGTTGGTCAGCAGCAGGCGATAGCGATCCTGGCCGGTCTGCTGCCAGAAAAAGCGCGCATAGACCTTCTGCTCATCGGAGATATAGGCAAACGCGCCACGCGTCTGATATTGATTTAATTGACGGACATCCTGCTGATGTTGCCGCCATTGAGGAGAGTCAGGGCTCTTCCCTGGGCCTTTCGGGGCGTTGAGGGTACAGGCGGTCAGAGCCAGGGTTGCCAGCGGAAGCAGGCGGATCAGGCGAAAATCAGGCAGAGTCATAATGATGACGAATCCTTGTGATACGTTGCAATAATAACCCTTAATGCTAGCGCCGCGCGGGTATATCGTCTACGTTCACGTTATCTTAATTTAAGCGGTAAGCTATTACTCCAAAAGGGGGCACTCTCTTTTATTGATTCCGCGCATCCTGTATGATGCGAGCAGACTAACCTTATCAACGCTGGTACTACTCCCGCAGACATGACCCTTTTAGCGCTCGGCATTAACCATAAGACGGCACCTGTATCGCTGCGAGAACGCGTAACGTTTTCGCCGGATACGCTCGATCAGGCGCTGGAAAGCCTGCTTGCGCAGCCAATGGTGCAGGGCGGTGTGGTTTTGTCGACGTGTAACCGTACGGAGTTGTATCTCAGCGTGGAAGAGCAGGACAACCTGCAGGAAGCGCTGATTCGTTGGTTATGCGATTACCACAATCTCAACGAAGAGGAACTGCGCAGCAGCCTCTACTGGCACCAGGATAACGACGCGGTCAGTCATCTGATGCGTGTCGCCAGCGGTCTGGATTCACTGGTACTCGGTGAGCCGCAAATTCTCGGCCAGGTGAAAAAGGCCTTTGCGGATTCGCAAAAAGGCCATCTGAACGCCAGCGCGCTGGAACGTATGTTCCAGAAATCTTTCTCCGTTGCCAAACGGGTCCGTACGGAAACCGATATCGGCGCCAGCGCCGTGTCCGTTGCGTTTGCCGCCTGTACGCTGGCGCGCCAAATCTTTGAATCACTTTCCACAGTCACCGTGCTGTTGGTCGGCGCGGGTGAAACCATCGAACTGGTGGCTCGTCATCTGCGCGAACACAAAGTACAGAAGATGATTATCGCCAACCGCACCCGTGAGCGGGCGCAGGTGCTGGCCGATGAAGTGGGTGCTGAAGTCATCGCACTCAGCGACATCGACGAACGCCTGCGTGAAGCTGACATCATCATCAGTTCTACCGCCAGCCCACTGCCAATCATTGGCAAAGGGATGGTGGAGCGCGCGCTGAAAAGCCGCCGCAATCAGCCGATGCTGCTGGTGGATATCGCCGTTCCGCGCGATGTCGAACCGGAAGTCGGCAAACTGGCTAACGCCTACCTCTATAGTGTTGACGATCTGCAAAGCATCATTTCGCACAACCTGGCGCAGCGCAAAGCCGCGGCAGTGGAAGCCGAAACGATTGTCGCGCAGGAAACCAGCGAGTTTATGGCCTGGCTGCGCGCTCAGGGTGCCAGTGAAACCATTCGTGAATACCGGAGTCAGTCTGAGCAGGTTCGTGATGAACTGACCGCAAAAGCGCTTGCTGCTCTGGAACAGGGCGGCGACGCGCAGGCCATTATGCAGGATCTGGCATGGAAACTGACCAATCGCCTGATCCATGCACCAACCAAATCTCTTCAGCAGGCTGCCCGTGACGGGGATGACGAACGCCTGAATATCTTGCGCGACAGCCTCGGGCTGGAGTAGCTACACACCCTTCTTTTTACAAGGTGCATTTACGCCTATGAAGCCTTCTATCGTTGCCAAACTGGAAGCCCTGCATGAACGCCATGAAGAAGTTCAGGCGCTGCTGGGTGATGCGGGAACCATCGCAGACCAGGAACGTTTTCGCGCACTGTCGCGCGAGTATGCACAGCTAAGCGATGTTTCTCGCTGTTTTACGGACTGGCAACAGATTCAGGACGATATCGAAACGGCACAAATGATGCTCGACGATCCTGAAATGCGTGAAATGGCGCAGGAAGAACTGCGCGAAGCAAAAGACAAAAGTGAACAACTGGAACAGCAGCTACAGGTGCTGCTGCTACCGAAAGATCCGGATGATGAGCGCAATGCATTTCTGGAAGTTCGCGCCGGGACCGGCGGTGACGAAGCCGCCTTGTTTGCCGGCGATCTGTTCCGCATGTACAGCCGCTATGCCGAAACACGTCGCTGGCGCGTGGAGATCATGAGCGCCAGCGAAGGCGAGCACGGCGGCTATAAAGAGATTATCGCCAAGATCAGCGGTGACGGCGTCTATGGCCGACTGAAGTTTGAGTCCGGCGGACATCGTGTGCAGCGCGTACCGGCAACCGAATCGCAGGGGCGTATCCATACCTCTGCCTGCACCGTGGCAGTGATGCCGGAGCTGCCGGAAGCCGAACTGCCGGATATCAACCCGGCCGATCTGCGTATTGATACCTTCCGCTCCTCTGGGGCGGGGGGTCAGCACGTGAACACCACCGACTCCGCCATCCGTATTACCCACCTGCCGACCGGCATTGTGGTGGAGTGCCAGGATGAACGTTCGCAGCACAAGAACAAAGCCAAAGCGCTTTCGGTGCTCGGTGCCCGTATTCGCGCGGCAGAAGTGGCAAAACGTCAACAGGCTGAAGCCTCAACGCGTCGTAACCTGCTGGGTAGCGGCGATCGCAGCGACCGTAACCGGACTTACAACTTCCCGCAGGGGCGTGTAACCGATCACCGCATCAACCTGACGCTCTACCGTCTGGATGAAGCAATGGAAGGCAAACTGGATATGCTGATTGAGCCGATCGTGCAGGAATACCAGGCCGATCAACTGGCGGCGCTGTCCGAGCAGGAATAATGGATTTTCAGCACTGGTTACGTGAGGCGATAAGCCTGCTACAGGAAAGTGAAAGCCCGCGTCGCGATGCCGAGATCTTACTCGAGTTCGTGACCGGAAAAGGGCGCACGTATCTGCTGGCGTTTGGCGAAACGCCGTTGACCGACGCCCAGCAGGCACAGCTGGCGACGCTGCTGGCTCGCCGTCAACGGGGTGAACCGATCGCGCACTTAACCGGCGTGCGGGAATTCTGGTCGCTGCCGCTGTTTGTCTCACCGGCCACGTTGATCCCGCGTCCGGATACCGAATGTCTGGTGGAGCAGGCTCTGGCGCGACTGCCATCAAACCCGTGCCGCATTCTCGATCTCGGTACTGGCACCGGCGCGATTGCGCTGGCGCTGGCATCTGAGCGCCCTGACTGTGAAGTCACGGCCGTTGACAGAATGCCGGATGCCGTTGCGCTGGCGCAGTGTAATGCGGCACATCTGGCTATCAGCAACGTTCACATCCTACAAAGCGACTGGTTTAGCGCCTTGCCGGGGCAGCAGTTTGCGATGATTGTCAGCAATCCGCCTTACATTGACGAACAGGATCCGCATCTGGCGCAGGGCGATGTCCGCTTCGAACCGCTGAGCGCCCTGGTCGCAGGCGACTGCGGAATGGCCGACATTGTGCACATCATCGAACAATCTCGCACGCGGCTGGAAGCGGGCGGTTTTCTGCTGATCGAGCATGGCTGGCAGCAGGGCACCGCGGTGCGAGACGCTTTCATTCGCGCGGGCTATCAGGCGGTAGAAACCTGTCGCGATTACAGCGACAACGAGCGCATTACGCTCGGACGTAAGCCAGTATGAACAGTATGACGCTCTTGCTCGGCGTTCACCTCATCAGCATTGCGCTTTCCGTTAGTCTCTTTGTGTTGCGTTATGGGTGGCGTGAATGTCACCCTGCGCGGGCTCACGCGCGCTGGACGTGTGTTGTTCCGCCGGTTGTTGACACCGTTTTGTTGCTCAGTGGTGTGGGGTTGATCGCTAAAACGCACATCCTGCCATTCACGGAACAGGGGACATGGCTGACTGAGAAGCTGTTTGGAGTTATCATTTACATCGTTTTGGGTTTTATTGCGCTCGATTACCGTCGAGCGCGCAGTCGGCAGGCGCGATTAATCGCGTTCCCGCTGGCGCTGGTGGTGCTGTACATCATCATTAAACTCGCCACCACAAAAATACCGTTACTGGGGTAAGTCATGAGGTCGTTAGCTGATTTCGAATTTAATAAAGCGCCATTGTGCGACGGGATGATCCTGGCATCGGAATCGATCCGCCTGGATTTCCCTTCGCAAACTGTCTATGACGAGCTGGAACGTCTGGTCAGCCAGGCGCAAGAAGAAATTAGCCAGCTTTTGTCTCAGGATGAGCAACTGGAAAAATTGCTGGCACTTTTCTACGGCGAGTGGGGCTTTACTGACACCCGCGGCGTTTACCGTTTGTCCGACGCATTATGGCTTGACCAGGTATTGAAGAACCGCCAGGGCAGTGCGGTGTCACTGGGGGCGATTTTATTGTGGATTGCCAACCGGTTGTCATTGCCGCTGGTGCCGGTGATTTTCCCGACGCAGCTTATTTTGCGTATTGAGTCGCTGGAAGGTGAAATGTGGCTCATCAACCCGTTTAACGGTGAAACGTTGAATGAGCATACGCTGGAAGTGTGGCTGAAGGGGAATATCAGTCCGGTCGCTGAGTTATTTAACGAGGACCTGGATGAAGCGGATAACGCGGAAGTCATTCGTAAGCTGCTGGACACGCTGAAGTCTTCCTTAATGGAAGAACAGCAGATGGAGCTGGCGCTGCGGGCGAGTGAAGCGTTACTGCAATTTAACCCGGAAGATCCGTACGAAATACGTGACCGGGGCTTAATTTACGCGCAACTGGAATGTGAACATGTCGCGCTGACCGATTTAAGCTATTTCGTTGAGCAGTGTCCGGAAGACCCGATCAGCGAAATGATTCGTGCGCAGATTAATAACATCTCGCATAAGCAAATTGTCCTGCATTAATTTATCGACATTCTTACTCATCATTAAGGCGATCCTATGAAACAAAAAGTGGTTAGCATTGGCGACATCAAGGTAGCAAACGATCTGCCGTTCGTGCTGTTTGGCGGGATGAACGTGCTGGAATCGCGCGATCTGGCGATGCGCATTTGTGAGCACTACGTGACCGTTACCCAGAAACTGGGTATCCCTTACGTGTTCAAGGCCTCTTTTGATAAAGCCAACCGTTCCTCTATCCACTCTTACCGTGGACCGGGCCTGGAAGAAGGGATGAAAATCTTTCAGGAACTGAAGCAAACCTTTGGCGTGAAAGTGATCACCGATGTTCATGAAGCCAGCCAGGCGCAGCCTGTCGCTGATGTTGTGGATGTGATTCAGTTACCGGCGTTCCTCGCGCGTCAGACCGATCTGGTGGAAGCGATGGCGAAAACCGGCGCGGTCATCAACGTGAAGAAGCCGCAGTTCGTGAGCCCGGGTCAGATGGGCAACATCGTGGATAAATTCCATGAAGGCGGTAACGACAAGGTGATCCTGTGTGACCGTGGGGCAAATTTCGGTTACGACAACCTGGTTGTTGATATGCTGGGCTTCAGCGTGATGAAAAAAGTTTCCGGCAACAGCCCGGTGATTTTCGACGTGACCCACGCGCTGCAGTGCCGCGACCCGTTTGGCGCAGCTTCTGGCGGCCGTCGCGGTCAGGTGACTGAGCTGGCACGTGCCGGTATGGCGGTCGGTCTGGCGGGTCTGTTTATCGAAGCGCATCCGGATCCAGCCAATGCGAAATGTGACGGCCCGTCCGCGCTGCCGCTGGCGAAGCTGGAACAGTTCCTGGTACAGATGAAAGCGGTTGACGATCTGGTGAAAAGCTTCGACGAGCTCGATACCGAGAACTAATTGAAAGATTGTGTGCCCGATATTGCATCGGGCAAGATGTAGGCCCGATAAGCGTGTGAGCGCTATCGGGCTTTTTTATATCAGGCAAAGATGGTCATCAGATAAGCGGCAAACAGTGCCAGATGCGCCGCACCGTTCAGTACGTTAGTGCGCCCCGTTGAGAACGAGATATGGCACAGCACCAGTGACGCCACCATCACCACCATTTCTGGTGCGCCTAAGCCGAACACCAGATCATTCCCCGTAGCCCACGCTATCAGCGTTACCACCGGTACCGTCAGGGAGATAGTGGCCAGCACTGAACCAAAGAACAGATTCATTGCGCGCTGTACCTGGTTATTCAGCACCGCCTTCAGCGCCCCAAGCCCTTCCGGGGAGAGGATCAGCAGCGCAACCAGGAAGCCGGTAAAGGCGACCGGGGCGTTCAGTTCGGTCAGCAGTGTCTCCAGCGGGTTTGCGTTCATCTTGGTGACGGCAATGACCGCAATCAGATGAATCACCAGCCAGACGGCATGCCACAGATTGCTGTGCGCAGAGGGCTTACCGTGGTGCGGATCGTCGTCGTCGCTGTCATCTTCGTGCTCATAGACAAACAGGCTCTGGTGCGTCTTGGTCTGAATGAGCAGGAATACGCCGTACATCGCGGCAGAAATTAAGGCGACCAACAGCGCCTGGCCGGTGGTGAAATTCGCGCCGGGCAGTGCCATTGGAAACACCAGCACGATAATCGCCAGCGGGAACAGGGCAATCAGATACTGTTTAATACCGAACAAATTCATATACTGGGTGGCGAATTTACGCCCACCCAGTAACAACGAAAAGCCCACCAGACCACCCGTGACAATCATGATGATGGAATAGAGCGTGTCACGCATCAGCGTTGGCGCCGCATCGCCGGTCGCCATCAGGGCTGAGATCAGGCTGACTTCAAGAATGACCACGGACAAACTCAGAATGAGTGAGCCGTAGGGTTCGCCGAGGCGATGAGCCAGTACGTCGGCGTGGCGAACAACGCTAAAGGCGCTGCTTAAAATACCAATCAGGGCAAGAAGGTTAATGCCGATTACCGCTGGTAGTGAATGGCTGTTTCCCCAAAGGAACAGCACTACCAGCGCCACAACCGGGAAAATAAGCGATGTCTCCTTATGGCGGGTTTTCACCGCCTCATGTGCATGTGTCATGAATGCTCTCCAACTCTGCAGGTCGATTTTAGTTATAAATGTAATAAAGAGTGCAAAAAATAACAGAAAACGCAGGCTTTCTGGTGATATTTTACGAAATTTTACGGCATTTCGGCCTTTCACCTTTGAAACGACAGAAAGAGAAACTCTTGTTTATAGAGTGTTTAAATAACAGAAGTTTATGCTGGCTGTAGGACTAATTAACCTCATTGCAGTGGCAGAGGCAGTCAGGGTTGACCACACTTAAGGTTTAGCCAAAAGTGGAGTCAATGATGCCTTATCAAGCAAAAAAAGATCTACCAGACAGCGTACAGCACGTCTTACCTGCCCATGCCCAGGAGATCTATAAAGAGGCGTTTAACAGTGCCTGGAAACAGTACAAGGACAAAGCCGATCGCCGCGATGATGCCAGTCGGGAAGAGACCGCACATAAGGTGGCGTGGGCGGCAGTGAAAAAAGAGTACGCCAAAGGTGAAGATGATAAGTGGCATAAGAAAACCTAACCGCCTCAATTATAAGGTCAAACGTAATAGCCCCCGTGAATGCGTAGGCGAATCGTGCTACCCGTAACCGTTGCTGCCTTGCAAGCGGCCCATGAATTGCATATTGTCGTGATATTGGTTTCAAAATGAGCAGTTAAAATGCCCGGAAGGCGTCAAAAAGTTGTCGCAGGGAAGTATGCAGTGGCGGAGGTGTAAGGTGTTAACGCGTGATTTCTTGATGAATGCCGATTGTAAAACGGCATTTGGTGCTATTGAAGAATCACTCTTATGGTCAGCAGAGCAACGTGCAGCGTCCCTTGCGGCGACGCTGGCCTGCCGACCAGATGATGGACCGGTGTGGATCTTCGGTTATGGATCGTTGATGTGGAACCCGGCGTTAGAATTTGAGGAATCATGTACCGGTACGCTGGTGGGATGGCATCGGGCATTTTGCCTGCGTCTCACGGCAGGGCGCGGAACCGCGTGCCAACCGGGGCGAATGCTTGCACTGAAAGAGGGCGGGCGCACCACCGGTGTGGCCTATCGTCTTCCGGATGCCTCGCTTGAGCAAGAGCTAACCTTGCTGTGGAAGCGCGAAATGATCACCGGCTGCTATCTGCCGACCTGGTGTCAACTGACACTGGACGACGGGCGAACGGTCAATGCGCTGGTGTTTATTATGGACCCACGGCATCCGCTGTATGAGTCGGACACGCGTGCGCAAATCATCGCCCCGTTGATTGCCGCCGCCAGCGGACCGCTGGGCACCAACGCGCAGTACCTGTTTTCGCTCGAACAAGAGTTGCAGAAACTGGGAATGCAGGATGAGTGTCTTAACGACCTGGTGACTAACGTCCGTGGTTTGTTAGGGGAGTCTCTGCCTGAAGGTGTTTTGCGCCAGGGCTTTGCGTGAGAGTTGTGTAGGCCCGGTAGGCGTACGCGCTACCGGGCCATTCACCTGTCAGGCGGCGATATAACTGATGGAATGTTCAAGCGACTGGCTATGGCTGTCGATCAGGACATTCCAGACGCCGGTATACGGTACGGTCAACCATGCGTTATCACGGTTCTGCACGCTTAATATGTCGGTCTGCGCGTCTTTAACGTGATTTTTTTCGCTCATCAGATGAATGTGGCAACGCTCCGAACAGCGTACGACCACGGTATCCCCACCAAATAACTTCAAACTTGCCTTTACTAATGCCATTTCTCACCCCGTATTGAAAACAACGTACTTCCTTTCGAAAGTGCTGCGTGATGTTGTTCACATTTTACCCATGAGGCATAACACCAAAGAGTTAGGCTTCGGATGCTGATTTTGATCAAAAAATGGCATAACGATTAAACAATAGTGACAAAATGCCGGAGAAAAGCGTGATCGGGCGCACTTACTTTTGGTAAAGATACGCCCCAATAAGATTAAATTCGGAAATTACCGGCTGTTTCAGCAAGCATGCCTGAAAAGGGGAATTAGAAGGTCAGCACTTTGTCGGCGGCCAGCGTCCACTGCGCCAGCTCCACCAGCGTGCCGACTTCCACGCCGTCAATCAGCGGCAGCGTCGTGATCCCGCGCCCGTCCGTGCAGGTCTTGCACAGTTTTACCGGGACGTTCTGGGCAGTAAGGATCTCCAGCATCTGCTGGATGTTGTAGCCTTCTGCGGGCTTCTGACCGCGCAAACCCGCCGTAACAGCATCCGACATCAGAAACAGACGCAGGTCGAGGTCGCTTGCCTGTTCACGTAACGCGATTGCCAGTCGCAGGCTGTTGAACAACGATTCGCTACCGTATGCCGCACCGTTGGCAATGATCACTATCTTTTGCATGTTGACTCCTGTAAGCGGGGAAGTTTGATTTGTCAGCCAGTTATGTTATCGCGCAAGCGGGATGTTACCAACGAAAGTCTGACGAAAAGGAGAGCATTACAAGAGTAAGGATATTCCTGAAAGTGTGAGAAAGCCTGCAAAATGACCGGGAGTCAGGTAAGCTTTTAGGGTGTTAAGTTAACTGAACTCCGTAAGAAGCTATCGTCGATTTGAGTCGTTTTGTATCACATTCCGCTCCTCTCTGGTTACTCTTGCTGCTGGCAGGCGGTACTGTCAGCGCGCAATCTTCCTTTATGCAACAGGCCGAAAATCCCTTCGATAATAATCAGGACGGGTTACCCGATCTGGGCATGGCCCCCGAGTCGCATGACGGTGAAAAACATTTCGCCGAGATGGTGAAAGCCTTTGGCGAGGCGAGCATGATCGACAACGGTCTGGACACCGGCGAGCAGGCAAAGCAGTTTGCCTTTGGCCAGGTGCGCGATGCAATGAGTGAGCAGGTGAATCAGCATCTGGAATCCTGGCTGTCGCCGTGGGGCAAGGCCAGCGTCAACGTGCAGGTCGATAACGAAGGCAATTTTAACGGCAGTCGCGGAAGTTGGTTCGTTCCCTGGCAGGATAACTCGCGCTACCTCACCTGGAGTCAACTGGGACTCACTCAGCAGGATGACGGACTGGTGAGTAATGTGGGTATCGGCCAGCGCTGGGCGCGCGACGGTTGGCTGCTCGGCTATAACACCTTCTACGATAATCTGCTCGATGAAAACCTCCAGCGTGGTGGACTGGGCGCTGAAGCGTGGGGGGAATACCTGCGGCTGTCGGCCAATTATTACCAGCCGTTTGCCTCATGGCGCGCCCATACGCCGACGCTGGAGCAGCGAATGGCGCGCGGTTACGACGTCACGGCTCAGATGCGCATGCCGTTCTACGAATATCTCAATACCAGCGTCAGCGTGGAACAATATTTTGGCGACAGCGTTGATCTGTTTGATTCCGGGACGGGCTATCACAATCCGGTGGCGGTGAAACTGGGGCTGAACTACACCCCGGTCCCGCTGGTTACCGTAACCGCTCAGCACAAGCAGGGGGAGAGCGGCCTCAGCCAGAACAACCTCGGTCTGAACCTGAACTACCGCTTCGGCGTACCGCTGAAAAAACAACTGGCTGCCAGCGAGGTGGCGGAGAGTCAGTCGCTGCGCGGAAGCCGTTATGACCACCCGCAGCGCAACAACCTGCCGACGATGGAGTATCGTCAGCGCAAAACCCTGAGCGTATTCCTGGCGACCCCGCCGTGGGATCTGCATTCAGGCGAAACGGTGCCGCTAAAATTACAGGTACGCAGTCTGCACGGCATTCGCCATATCACCTGGCAGGGGGACATGCAGGCGCTGAGTCTGACAGCGGGGGCAAATGCAGAAAGTGCAGAGGGCTGGACGGTCATTATGCCGGCCTGGGACAACAGTGAAGGGGCGAGTAACCGCTGGCGACTGTCGGTGGTGGTGGAAGATGAGAAGGGGCAGCGTGTCTCTTCCAATGAGATCACGCTCACGCTGACGGAACCGTTTATGGCAATACCTGAGGACGACCCGCGCTGGAGGTTGCTCCCGGAGGAGTAATCAGAAGATACGTTCCTGATGCACCCACACTGCCGCTTCAACGCGTGATTTGAGCTTCATTTTCTTCAGCATATGCTTCACGTGGACTTTCACCGTGCTTTCGGTGATATCCAGACGACGGGCAATCATCTTGTTCGGCAACCCCTGAGCGATAAGCTTCAGAATGTCGCGCTCGCGCGGAGTCAATTGGGTGACATCGCGATCGGAGGTGGCGCGGTTGGCGCGCAGGCTGGCAGCCAGCACCGGCGTTAACGCTTCGCTTAAGACCATCTCCCCGGCGGCGGCCTGCTGTAACGACTTAAGCAGATCTTCCGGTTCCATATCCTTCAGCAGATAACCGTCAGCGCCACGCTTGAGCGCCGTGACGACGTCTTCTTCATGATTCGATACGCTGAACACTACGATCCGTCCGGACAGCGCCTTCTCACGCAGTTTGTCGAGGGTCTCCAGCCCGTTCATCCCCGGCATGTTCAGGTCGAGCAGGATCAGATCCGGGTCAAGCGATTCAGCCAGTTCGATACCCTGTTCGCCGTTGCTGGCTTCACCGACCACGGTGATATCGGGCGCCATGCTGACAAGCTGTTTGACGCCGGTCCGCAGCATCGGATGATCGTCGATGAGCAGGATAGTTGCCGGTTCCTGATTATTCATGGGTATCTCCTTGAACTTCTGTGAAGTATTTTTCGGGAATAAAGGTGACAGCGACTTCAGTGCCCCCCGTCTCGCGACGGCGTACCTGGCAATCTCCGCGCAGGCTCTGTGCCCGGTCACGCATAATGATCATGCCATAGTGGTTACTGCGTTCGGCGTTCTCAGGAACGCCACAGCCGTTGTCTTGTACAGTCAATTTAACCTGCTTGCCTTTCAGCGCTACGGTGACCACCACGTCATCAGCATGAGAATGCTTAAGCGCATTACTCAAGGCTTCGCGGGCAATTTGCAGCAGGTGAATCGCCTGATGCGAAGGCACCAGGCGCGGTGGTAACTGATAATCCAGTTTTACCGTAAAACCAAAACGGGCGCTGTATTCCTGGCAGCTGGCTTCCAGCGCAGGGCGCAGACCGGGTTCGGTCAGCCGTAAGCGGAACGTCGTCAACAGTTCGCGCAACTGCGCCCATGACGCGTTCAGTTCGTTGCGGATCTGACTCAACAACTCGCGGCTACTGTCCGGCAACGCGTCTCCCTGCATTTGCAGGCAGCTGATCTGCATTTTCATACAGGACAGCGATTGTGCAATAGAATCATGCAGTTCGCGCGCAATGGTTGCACGCTCTTCCATGACAATCAACTGCTGCTGGCGCTCCTGGTTACGATCCAGCGCCAGCGTCGCGGTGAGCTGTTCCACGACAGTATCCACCAGTTGCTGCTGATCGTGACTCAGGTGACGTCCCTGCGGCAGGGTCGCCAACAAAATGCCGTACTGGGTATGGGTGTCCGTTAAGCGCCATTTCAGCGTCATCCCCCCTTCAGTCGGCGGCAGCGATTCACGCGGACAGAGATGGCACCCTTTATCATCACAGCTGATGTCGGACTGGCAGGTAAATTCCTGATGGTTCTCTTCATCTTCCTGGTCATAAACCCGCAGTTCGATGTCGTGCATTTGGGTCAGGTTTTGCAGACCGTTCAGCACCGGGGAGAGACGCTCGCAAAGCGGCACCGGCGAATGCAGACGGCGATTCGCCTGCCAGAGGAAAGAGAGGATCTGGTTTTTTTGCTCCAGTCCGGCCGTTTTTTCTCTGACGCGCTGTTCGAGTACCGAATAGCTTTCCGCCAGTTCATCGGACATGTTATTCAGCGCGTCGCCGAGCATCGCCATCTCATTGCGCCCGCCGATCTGCGCGCGTTGGGTAAAGTCGCGCTGGCTGACGGCGCGGGCCATCGACAACAGTTGTTTCCACGGCTGAAGCAGTCGCGCCCGTAACCAGATAATGGTAAAGACCAGCAGCAGCGCCATGAAAATCGCCATCACCCGATGCACCATCACCACACGTTCAATGCGCATTTCGGTGGTGTGATCAAACGCGGAGACGAGCCGATCAAGGCCAGCGACAAACTGATTAACGTCGGCAGCGACGGCCTCTCTGCTTCTGGCCTGCTGCAGTCCGGGGGAGAGTTCGCGATGCCAGTAATCCTGGAGTGCGCGCAGTTGCTCCTGCTGGCCGTCGCGTTCTGCCGCGCGGGTCAGTTCCGGACTGAACGCCGTCTGCTCCATCTCATTAAGCAGTTTCTGGTTGTCAGTGTTCAATGGCACCGCAGCCAGCAGGCGATAGCTTTGCATCCGCAGCGAGCCGGCTTTATTGATGGCGTGTGCGCTGCCCTGGACGCCCTGAACTAACCAGCCAGAGACAGCCATACCCGCCACGCCGATGGCGGTAGAGAGCATCACAATGAGCGCCACCTGGTTAACCAGCGTGAGCGGAGAGAGACAACGTTTTAGCATAAAACCTTCTTCCTTCAGGCCTCCGACAACGAATGGGGAAACCTTAATGAATGACGAGACTGCCGGGCAGTGGCGTTATTCTCGACCATCCCCTGGAGTATACCCATACCTAAAGCGAGTTACCTCTTAATTGCCGTGTGCAGAGAGGATTTGGGGAAGGGGGGAGCGGCGACAGGCAGCACTGTGAAAAACCACGTATTTTTTGGCGAATTATCCTACTCACTTAGGGTGATCATGATTTTTTGGTTGTGATATAGACAACTTTTCCTTTGATTTATATCAACTTACCTCGCGCTGTAAACCCTAATGTTGCAGGCATCGAATCGAGTATCAGAGGTGTCTATGAGTCACTCATCCGCCCCCGAAAGGGCATCTGGAGCAGTAATTACAGAATGGCGGCCGGAAGATCCGGCGTTCTGGGCACAGCGAGGTCAACGTATCGCCAGTCGCAACCTGTGGATTTCCGTCCCTTGTCTGCTGCTGGCGTTTTGCGTCTGGATGTTGTTCAGTGCTGTTGCAGTGAACCTGCCGAAAGTCGGCTTCAACTTTACCACCGACCAGTTGTTTATGCTGACGGCATTACCGTCGGTTTCCGGTGCGCTGTTACGTGTGCCTTACTCCTTTATGGTACCGGTCTTCGGTGGTCGTCGCTGGACTGCGTTCAGTACCGGGATCCTGATTATTCCGTGCGTCTGGTTAGGGTTTGCGGTGCAGGATACCTCTACATCGTTCAGCACTTTTATTCTGATCTCCCTGCTCTGCGGTTTTGCCGGCGCTAACTTTGCCTCCAGTATGGCAAATATCAGCTTTTTCTTTCCGAAGCAGAAGCAGGGCGGCGCGCTGGGTCTGAACGGCGGTCTGGGAAATATGGGCGTCAGCGTGATGCAACTGGTTGCGCCGCTGGTCGTCTCCCTGTCGATCTTCGCCATCTTTGGCAGCCACGGTGTTGAACAGCCGGATGGTTCGCAGTTGTATCTGGCGAATGCCGCATGGGTTTGGGTGCCGTTCCTCGCTATTTTTACTCTGGCGGCCTGGTTTGGCATGAATGAACTGGCGACCTCGAAAGCATCACTGAAAGAGCAATTGCCGGTCCTCAAGCGTGGTCACCTGTGGATCATGAGCCTGCTCTATCTGGCGACCTTCGGTTCGTTCATCGGGTTTTCCGCGGGTTTTGCGATGCTGTCAAAAACGCAGTTCCCGGAGATTCAGATCCTGCATTATGCGTTTTTTGGCCCCTTCGTCGGTGCACTGGCGCGTTCAGCGGGTGGGGCGATCTCTGACCGCTTAGGCGGGACGCGCGTCACGCTGGTGAACTTCGTGCTGATGGCAATTTTCAGTGGCCTGCTGTTCCTGACCTTACCGACCAACGGCACCGGCGGCAGTTTCATCGCCTTCTTCGTGGTCTTCCTTGCGCTGTTTATGACGGCCGGGCTGGGCAGCGGCTCTACCTTCCAGATGATCTCCGTTATCTTCCGTAAGCTGACGATGGATCGCGTGAAGGCTGAAGGTGGCTCAGAAGAGAAAGCGATGCGCGAAGCGGCGACCGATACGGCGGCAGCGTTAGGCTTTATCTCCGCGATTGGCGCCATTGGCGGTTTCTTTATCCCGAAAGCATTTGGCACCTCGCTGGCCTTAACCGGCTCGCCGGTTGGTGCGATGAAAGTCTTCCTGATCTTCTATATCGCCTGTGTGGTTATCACCTGGCTGGTATACGGGCGGCATTCGAAAAAATAAAAAGAGCAGTGATGTATTACCCATTGCGCGGCGTTAGACCGCGCTTTTTTTTGTCTGCAATACTCAGAGCAACATGTCACGGCTAATCGCACTGCCGGCCTGAAATCCCAACTGGTGGTACGCTTCCCACTGTTCTTCATCGAAGAACTGATCGCCGGTGGTTTGCTGCGGGAAATCGCTGTGCCGTCCGGCGTAGCTAAGGGTGTCGAGTCCCATTCCTTTCAGCCAGTGTGGCTTCACGATGATGAGCGTGCCCGGCAACACGGGCTGACCATTGCTGTCGGGATAGATAATCTTCGCCCTGAGCAATGGGGGAAGTTCACCCCCTTTCTGTAACTGGGCTAATGAGGTGAATTGCGGTGAGTGGGCGGCACGAAATACGATGTCGATGCCGTAATCAATACGCGCTTTGCGTACCAGATTTTCCAGATCGTCGAACTGACGTTTGGGGTCGGCACCGCAGTCTGCCACGACAATGGTCTTCAAATTCCTTTTCAGCAACGGATATACCCCCGTATTTTCAAAATGGCCGCCATCCGACAAAAACCAGTATTTGCTGTTGCGGCCAGGAAAACGGGCAAACATTTCGGCAAATAACGCCGGAACGGCAGAAGGAACCTGTTTCTTTTTTGTCGCCGTTTCCTTTACAGGGCATAAATTTTCCGACCAGTAGCCCAGTCGGCCACCGATGACGAAAAGCAGAAACGCCAGACCGGGCGCGGTGCGGGATCCCATTCCCGTCGCGGCAGCGGCACCGGAAATCGCAATCCAGCGTGACAGGGTTGCGTCCCTCATGTTGACGACAGGTTCTGGCAGGCGGGTGCCGGTTTCCACGCCCAGGGCGCTGAGCGTTAAGGCGATCCCTTTGCGGTCGGCGTTGTAATTCCCCGTGCGATCGTCAACGGTCTGGTTAATACAGCAGGTAATGAGGTGAATCGGGCCGCCTTGTCTGTGCGGCGCGTATTTAGTGAAATGAATATCGTCGCTGGGCAGATGGTCGGTAACTTGCCGGATATCATCCAGTTTTCCGGACGGCTTACTATCGAGAGGATTCTGCTTAAAGCGCTTTTTCTTTCCGCGACCGTAATTGGCGACCGACAGCCAGGCGCGCTCAAGTCGCGAACGGTATAAGTTGTGCAGTGAACTGAGATTCAGAAACGGGATGAGGATCTTCCCACAGCACAAGAGGGCGAATAGCCCCGCAATCACCAGCGTCAGCATTGCTGGCAGCCAGGACAGAAGCGCAAGACTGGCATTCAGCGCATGGGCTTTGCACAGTAAAAAATCAATTTCCGCGGCGCATACGGTCAGCAGGGAAAAAATCATGATGACGAAGCCCAGAATATTCGCCAGTTGCAACAGGCTGACGGAAACGACCGGGCTTTTATTGGCTAATGTGTTCGCCAGTAATTTGAGGGGCTTTAATTCCCAGATGATTTTTACCCCGGCAATCAGGGTCGGCGGGACGATAAGCAAAGAACTGTGAAAGCACAGGTATAACGCCCATCCACCGCGGTAAATGAGCCACAACATTAAAACGGTGAGTGCAAGGGTCAGACTGCGGGTTAATGCCAGCGTGAGTCGTTGCCTGAATTGCGCGACATTCTTCCCAGGGCAACCGATCGCCAGCGCGATGGCGACACTATTAATCACCCCCAGTGTCCCTGTGACAAACAGGGAATAACCGACATCGGTCTTTGCCGTGTACTGGCACATCATAAAATAGATACCTGCAGCGGCGGTGACGGTCAGGATGAGTCCGAGCGTCAGGTCAAGGAGAAAAGGCCATTTCAGCAGGGTTAGCCAGTAGGTTATCGCCATCCAGGCACTGAAGGCCAGAGGCACGGCGAGCGCGATAAGCCACTGCTGTCTGGCGGCTGGAAACAGCGCCAGACGAAGATCCAACGGGCCCTGTAGCGCTAAATTAACCGAAATCGCGATGCCGGCGACCGCAATACATAACAACGTGACCAGAAATAACGCCGCCGCGAATGAGCGGAGTATTTGCGCGATACCCAGTGAGGTATCCCGGATACCCGCCGGAATCAGGTAGCGACCATTATTGCGCAGCCACGCCAGTAAGATCGTGTCATCTCTGGCAAGCGCGTCCTGAACAGCGACAGGGTCATTATTTTTCTGATAGAGCCGTCCCAGCATGGCACCCAAATATCCGCCGCCGGATACCGTAGAAAGATAGTCAAAGCGAATGAGTAATTTATTCTTCGCCAGCGCACGTACCACCCCCAGACAAAATGTCGCGCTGCGAATGCCTCCCCCCGAGAGCGCCAGTCCTATTGTCGCCGCTTGCGCCTGGTATTCTTCGGGAAGTTGAGCCCGACGCATATTTACGGCGTCGCGTTCTTTGTTTATTTCCTCTAATAAACTCGCCGTCTTGTCGCTCATTTTTTCACCTGTATCTGGCGTGGTGCGAAGAGATAATGTGAATGTAGGTGAAGAAATAAATAAGGGGACTCATACGCGATTCTGAATGACAGCGGAATATGTACCACTTAATAACTATTTGCTGCGGTGTAATTCAGGCTTACTGACGGAAATAGATTAAACTCATTTAAAAACAACAAGTTAAAAAATAGAAAACCGTACCACTTTGGTAGCATTCCCTTGATAGACCGCCTGAAACAACCTTGCCGCTCTTGATCGTTATCAATTCTCACGACCTTTCAGAGCGTTACCTTCGCTCTCAATCAAGCAATGTCGATTTATCAGAGAGCCGTCAGGCTCCACAGGAGAGAACCGATGAGTAAATTCCTGGACCGGTTTCGCTACTTCAAGCAGAAGGGCGAAACCTTTGCCGATGGGCACGGCCAGCTTCTCGAAACCAACCGGGACTGGGAGGATGGATATCGCCAGCGTTGGCAGCACGATAAAGTTGTGCGCTCAACCCACGGGGTTAACTGCACCGGCTCATGTAGCTGGAAAATCTACGTTAAAAATGGTCTGGTGACCTGGGAAACCCAGCAAACCGACTACCCACGTACTCGTCCGGATATGCCAAACCACGAACCTCGTGGCTGTCCGCGTGGTGCCAGCTACTCCTGGTATCTCTACAGTGCTAACCGTCTGAAATATCCGCTGATGCGCAAACGTCTGCTGAAGATGTGGCGTGAGGCGAAGAAACTCCACAGCGATCCGGTTGACGCCTGGGCTTCCATCATCGAAGACGCCGATAAAGCAAAAAACTTCAAACAAGCGCGTGGTCGCGGTGGTTTTGTCCGTTCTTCCTGGCAGGAAGTCAATGAGCTGATTGCCGCGTCTAACGTCTATACCGTGAAAACGTACGGCCCGGACCGCGTGGCGGGCTTCTCGCCGATCCCGGCGATGTCAATGGTTTCCTATGCGTCCGGCGCGCGTTACCTCTCCCTGATTGGTGGTACCTGCCTGAGCTTCTACGACTGGTACTGCGACTTGCCACCGGCCTCTCCGCAGACCTGGGGCGAACAGACTGACGTACCGGAATCCGCTGACTGGTACAACTCCAGCTATATCATTGCCTGGGGATCTAACGTTCCGCAGACCCGTACGCCGGATGCCCACTTCTTTACCGAAGTCCGCTATAAAGGCACCAAAACCGTTGCGGTAACTCCGGACTACGCAGAAATCGCCAAGCTGTGCGACCTCTGGCTGGCGCCGAAGCAGGGCACCGATGCGGCGATGGCGCTGGCAATGGGCCATGTCATGCTGCGTGAATTCCATCTCGACAACCCGAGCCAGTACTTTACCGACTACGTACGCCGCTACACCGACATGCCAATGCTGGTGATGCTGGAAGCGCGCGACGGTTACTACGCCGCAGGCCGTATGCTGCGCGCCGCTGACCTTGTGGATTCATTGGGTCAGGAAAATAACCCGGAATGGAAAACCGTTGCCATTAACAGCAATGGTGACATGGTCGCGCCGAACGGCTCGATTGGTTTCCGCTGGGGCGAAAAAGGCAAATGGAACCTTGAGCAGCGCGACGGTACGACCGGTGCCGAGACAGAGCTGCAACTCAGTCTGCTGGGCAGCCAGGACGAGATCGCCGAAGTGGGCTTCCCGTACTTCGGCGGTGAAGGCACCGAGCATTTCAATAAAGTAGAACTGGAAAACGTGCTGCTGCACAAACTGCCGGCTAAACGCCTGCAACTGGCAGACGGCACCACGGCGCTGGTTACCACCGTGTATGACCTGACGATGGCTAACTACGGTCTGGAACGTGGTCTGAACGATGCCAACTGCGCCACCAGCTATGATGATATCAAAGCGTATACCCCGGCGTGGGCAGAGCAAATTACCGGTGTTCCACGTGCACAGATCACCCGTATCGCGCGTGAATTTGCCGACAACGCGGATAAGACGCACGGTCGTTCGATGATCATCGTCGGTGCCGGTCTGAACCACTGGTATCACCTTGACATGAACTATCGTGGCCTGATCAACATGCTGGTGTTCTGTGGCTGTATCGGCCAGAGCGGCGGCGGCTGGGCGCACTATGTCGGCCAGGAGAAACTGCGTCCGCAGACCGGCTGGCAGCCGCTGGCGTTTGCCCTTGACTGGCAGCGTCCGGCACGTCACATGAACAGTACGTCGTACTTTTACAACCACTCCAGCCAGTGGCGCTATGAGACGGTTACCGCGCAGGAACTGCTGTCACCACTGGCGGACAAATCGCGCTACAGCGGTCACCTGATTGACTTCAACGTGCGTGCTGAGCGCATGGGCTGGCTGCCGTCGGCACCGCAGCTTGGCACCAACCCGCTGACTATCGCCGAAGAAGCGAAGAAAGCCGGAATGACGCCGGTGGATTACACCGTCAAATCACTGAAAGAAGGTTCGATTCGTTTCGCCGCCGAGCAGCCGGAAAACGGCAAAAACCATCCGCGTAACCTGTTCATCTGGCGCTCCAACCTGCTGGGCTCATCCGGTAAGGGGCATGAATACATGCTGAAATACCTGCTGGGGACCGAAAACGGGATCCAGGGGAAAGATCTGGGACAGCAGGGCGGCGTGAAGCCGGAAGAAGTGGAATGGCAGGATAACGGTCTCGACGGCAAGCTGGACCTGGTGGTGACGCTGGACTTCCGTCTGTCGAGCACCTGTCTGTACTCCGATATCGTACTGCCAACGGCGACCTGGTATGAAAAAGACGACATGAATACTTCGGATATGCATCCGTTTATTCATCCGCTGTCCGCCGCTGTTGATCCCGCATGGGAATCGAAAAGCGACTGGGAAATCTACAAAGCTATCGCGAAAAAATTCTCAGAAGTCTGTGTGGGCCATCTCGGGAAAGAGACGGACGTGGTCACGCTGCCGATTCAGCACGACTCCGCCGCCGAACTGGCACAGCCGCTGGACGTGAAGGACTGGAAAAAAGGGGAATGCGACCTGATTCCGGGCGTTACCGCGCCACACATTATGACCGTTGAACGCGACTATCCTGCGACCTATGAACGCTTCACCTCTATCGGCCCGCTGATGGAGAAAATCGGTAACGGCGGTAAAGGGATCGCCTGGAACACCCAGAGCGAAATGGATCTGCTGCGTAAGCTTAACTACACCAAGGCGGACGGTCCGGCGAAAGGCCAACCGATGCTCAACACCGCCATTGACGCGGCAGAGATGATCCTGACCCTGGCGCCGGAAACCAACGGCCACGTGGCGGTGAAAGCCTGGGCGGCGCTCAGCGAGTTTACCGGTCGCGACCATACCCATCTGGCGACGAACAAAGAAGAGGAGAAAATCCGCTTCCGCGATATCCAGGCACAGCCGCGTAAGATTATCTCCAGCCCAACCTGGTCCGGTCTGGAAGACGAACATGTCTCGTATAACGCGGGCTATACCAACGTACACGAGCTGATTCCATGGCGCACGCTGACCGGCCGTCAGTCGCTGTATCAGGATCACCAGTGGATGCGTGATTTTGGCGAAAGCCTGCTGGTTTACCGTCCGCCTATCGACACCCGTTCGGTGAAATCGGTGATGGGTGAGAAATCCAACGGTAACCCGGAAAAAGCGCTCAACTTCCTGACACCGCACCAGAAGTGGGGGATCCACTCCACCTATAGCGACAACCTGCTGATGCTGACCCTGTCGCGCGGCGGTCCGATTGTGTGGATGAGTGAAACCGACGCTAAAGAGTTGGGCATTGAAGACAACGACTGGATCGAAGTGTTCAACAGCAACGGTGCGCTGACGGCGCGTGCGGTGGTAAGCCAGCGTGTTCCGGCCGGGATGGCCATGATGTATCACGCGCAGGAACGTATCGTGAACCTGCCAGGCTCTGAAATTACCCAGCAGCGCGGCGGGATCCACAACTCGGTGACCCGTATTACGCCGAAACCGACCCACATGATCGGCGGCTATGCGCAACTGGCCTACGGCTTTAACTACTACGGCACCGTCGGTTCGAACCGTGATGAATTTGTTGTGGTACGTAAGATGAAGAACATTAACTGGTTGGATGGCGAAGGCAATGACCAGGTACAGGAGAGCGTAAAATGAAAATTCGTTCACAAGTCGGCATGGTGCTGAATCTCGATAAGTGCATCGGTTGCCACACCTGTTCCGTGACCTGTAAAAACGTCTGGACCAGCCGCGAAGGGATGGAATACGCCTGGTTCAACAACGTTGAAAGCAAGCCTGGCGTCGGCTTCCCGAATGACTGGGAAAACCAGGAAAAATGGAAGGGCGGCTGGATCCGTAAAATCAACGGCAAACTGCAGCCGCGCATGGGTAACCGTGCGATGCTGCTCGGTAAAATCTTCGCCAACCCGCATCTGCCGGGGATTGACGACTATTACGAGCCGTTTGACTACGACTACCAGAACCTGCACAACGCGCCGGAAAGTAAGCACCAGCCGATCGCACGTCCACGCTCGCTGATTACCGGCAAGCGGATGGACAAAATCACCAGCGGTCCGAACTGGGAAGAAATTCTGGGTGGCGAATTTGAAAAACGCGCCAAAGACCAGAACTTCGAAAACATGCAGAAGGCGATGTACGGCCAGTTTGAAAACACCTTCATGATGTATCTGCCGCGCCTGTGCGAGCACTGCCTCAATCCGGCGTGCGTGGCGACCTGCCCGAGCGGCGCCATCTACAAGCGTGAAGAAGACGGCATTGTGCTGATCGACCAGGATAAGTGCCGCGGCTGGCGGATGTGCATCACTGGCTGTCCGTACAAAAAGATCTACTTCAACTGGAAGAGTGGGAAGTCCGAGAAGTGCATCTTCTGCTACCCGCGCATCGAAGCCGGTCAGCCAACCGTCTGTTCCGAAACCTGCGTGGGCCGTATCCGTTATCTCGGCGTGCTGCTGTATGACGCGGATGCGATTGAGAGTGCGGCGAGCACCGAGCATGAAAAAGATCTCTACCAGCGCCAACTGGATGTATTCCTCGATCCAAACGACCCGGCGGTCATCGAACAGGCGCTGAAAGACGGCATTCCGCTGAGCGTGATTGACGCTGCGCAGCAGTCGCCGGTTTATAAAATGGCGATGGACTGGAAGCTGGCGCTGCCACTGCATCCGGAATATCGTACGCTGCCGATGGTATGGTATGTGCCGCCGCTGTCCCCGATTCAGTCGGCGGCGGATGCGGGCGAACTGGGCAGCAACGGCATTCTGCCGGACGTAGACAGCCTGCGTATTCCGGTTCAGTACCTCGCTAACCTGCTCACCGCAGGCGATACCCAGCCGGTACTGCTGGCGCTGAAGCGTATGCTGGCGATGCGTCACTACAAACGTGCGGAAACCGTTGACGGTAAAGTCGACACCCGCGCGCTGGAAGAGGTGGGCTTAAGCGAAGCGCAGGCACAGGAAATGTACCGCTACCTGGCGATCGCCAACTACGAAGATCGCTTTGTGGTGCCGAGCAGCCATCGTGAACTGGCACGTGATGCGTTCCCGGAGAAAAGCGGTTGTGGCTTTACCTTCGGCGATGGCTGCCATGGTTCTGACACCAAATTCAACCTGTTCAACAGCCGCCGCATTGATGCTATCGATGTGACCAGCAAAACGGAGCCGCACCAATGATTGAACTCGTCATTGTTTCGCGTCTGCTCGAGTACCCGGATGCTGCCCTGTGGCAGCATCAGCAGGAACTGTACGATGCACTCGCGTCATCTGAAAATCTTGATAAAGAGGATGCGCATACGCTCAGCGTTTTCCTGCGTGATTTAACTGCGCAGGAGATGCTGGATGTGCAGGCCAACTACAGCGAACTGTTTGACCGCGGTCGGGCAACCTCGCTGCTGTTGTTCGAACATGTCCACGGTGAGTCCCGCGACCGTGGTCAGGCGATGGTTGACCTGATGGCGCAGTACGAGCAGCACGGTTTACAGCTCGACAGTCGCGAATTGCCAGACCATCTGCCGCTGTACCTGGAATACCTGGCTCAGTTGCCGAAGCGCGAGGCGCTGGGTGGGCTGCAGGATATCGCCCCGATTCTGGCGCTGCTGAGCGCGCGTCTGCAACAGCGTGAAAGCCGCTACGCCGTGCTGTTCGATCTGCTGCTGAAGCTGGCGAATGCGGCGATCGACAGTGACAAAGTCGCCGAAAAAATTGCGGATGAAGTTCGCGACGATACGCCGCAAGCGCTCGATGCGGTCTGGGAAGAAGAGCAGGTGAAATTCTTTGCCGATCAGGGCTGCGGCGAGTCTGAAATATCCGCTCACCAGCGTCGTTTTGCCGGAGCCGTTGCGCCGCAATATCTGAATATCACCACCGGAGGACAGCAATAATGCACTTCCTGAATATGTTCTTCTTTGACATCTATCCGTACATCGCCGGGTCCGTGTTTCTGATTGGTAGCTGGCTGCGTTATGACTACGGTCAGTACACCTGGCGCGCCGCGTCCAGCCAGATGCTGGATCGCAAGGGGATGAACATGGCATCGAACCTGTTCCACTTCGGGATTCTGGGGATCTTCGCCGGTCACTTCCTCGGCATGCTGACGCCGCACTGGATGTATGAAGCCTGGTTGCCCATCGACGTGAAACAGAAGATGGCGATGATTGGCGGCGGTGCGGCGGGTCTGATGTGCCTCGTCGGCGGTGTGCTGTTGCTCAAGCGTCGTCTGTTTAGCCCACGCGTGCGGGCGACCACCACCGGTGCCGATATCCTGATCCTTTCGCTGCTGGTGATCCAGTGCGCGCTGGGGCTGTCGACTATTCCGTTCTCCGCCCAGCATATGGACGGTAGCGAAATGATGAAACTGGTGGGTTGGGCGCAGTCTGTGGTGACCTTCCACGGTGGCGCATCTGCGCATCTGGAGGGCGTGGCGTTTATCTTCCGTCTGCACCTGGTGCTGGGGATGACGCTGTTCCTGCTGTTCCCGTTCTCCCGCCTGGTGCACATCTGGAGCGCGCCGGTCGAGTACCTGACGCGCAAATACCAGATTGTTCGCGCCCGTCACTGATTAGCTGCTTTACCAGAAACCTCGCATTCGCGGGGTTTTTTTTCGCCCCAGCCGAGATTATTTCCTGCCGCCGCAAACAGAATTAACGCGCCACCGGCCAGTTGTGTGGCATTAAGCGAATGGTTAAACACCACGTTATCGACGACGATCGCCACTACCGGATAGATAAACGACAACGAACCGGTGATGGGCGTGGGTAATTTCTGAATGGCGCTGTACAGCAACTGGTACATAATGCCGGTGTGGACGATTCCCAACGTCAGCAAAATTCCCCATGGGTACGGGCTGGAGAGCGTCGGGAACTGGGCCAGCGGCAAGAGCATGACCACCCCCGTCAGCACCTGAATAAAGGCAATATGCTGTGGCGCGATGGTTTTCAGTCTGCGGGTAATGATCGCCGTCAGGGCGTAAAAGAAGGCCGCACCGAGCGCGAGGGCCACGCCGATTAGCCAGGCAGCCGAATGGCCTCCGGTCAGTTCACCCGACAGTAAAATGACGACTCCGCCAAAGGCGAGGAACAACCAACCCCATTTCACCGCACTGACCCGTTCGCCCATCAGCATTCCCATCATTACCAGCATAAAAGGCTGGGTGTTATACACCACGGTCGACAGGCCGATCGAGATGCGCTCATAGGCGGCAAACAGCAGTAACCAGTTCACCACCAGCGCGATACCGCCCAGGATTGCCAGCCCCAGCGTGACTTTCGTCAGCGGGCTGAATGGTTGCTTACTGATGCGGATAAAAAGAAACAGTGCGACAGCCCCGATCAGGCAGCGCCAGAAGACCACGTCGGTAACCGGCAGACCGGAAAGCAAAACAAAAGCACCGATTGAACCGGATATCACCATCGCCAGACTCATTTGCCAGACGCCTTGCTGAAGTTCACGCATCACTCACCTCCTGATTGAAGGCTCTATTTTCGAAAAAGGCTGTTCGCTTTTACAGCGCTGATATAAGGTGAAATACATGAATGACTTTTTATTATTAGGGAAAAATGATGAATGACCTTATTGATGAAATCGACCGACGGATAGTGGCGTGTCTGGTAGAAGATGCACGGATGTCGTTGAAGGTATTGAGTGGCAGGGTCGGGTTAACCTCACCGAGTACCGCCGAGCGCGTGAAGCGCCTGGAGGAGCGTGGCGTCATTCAGGGGTATGGCGCGCAGGTGAACCTGACAGCGCTGGGCTATACCTTGCAGGCGCTGGTGCGAGTTCGACCTTTGCCGGGGTTGCTACATAAAGTGGATAAATACATTCAGGCGATGCCTGAGTGCATTGAAAGCGACAAAGTGACCGGCGAGGATTGTTTCGTCATTCGTCTGGTGGTGCGATCCATCGAACAACTGGATACGTTGCTTGATGGACTTTCCGAGCATGCGCAGTGCAATACGTCGATCGTGAAAAGTTCGCCGGTGAAGCGTAGATTACCGCCGATGTAGCGTTTTGCCGGGTGGCGGCGATGCCTTACCCGGCCTACGATCGTGGGTTGTCTGCATGGGGGTTTGTAATTTTGCCGGGTGGCGGCGATGCCTTACCCGGCCTACGATCGCGGGTTGTTTGCATAGGTATTTGTAGGCCCGGTAAGCGAAGCGCCACCGGGCAACAGGCTTACGCTCGAATCGAACCTTAATCGAAGCTTCTCATCCTTCCCCGTATGGGCAGAATATTCGGTAACATCGATTGGTTTGGCTGAGGTGCAACAGAAGAGGATGGTGGTGGGGGAAGGATTACTCAGCGCGTTGCGCTTCGCCCTCCGGGTCGTTGCCTGCGGCAACGCTTTCTCGCTACGCTCGAATCGAACCTTAATCGAAGCTTCTCATCCTTCCCCGCATGGGCAGAATATAGGACAACATCGATTGATTTGGCTAAGGTGCAACAGAAGAGGATGGTGGTGGGGGAAGGATTACTCAGCGCGTTGCGCTTCGCCCTACGGGTCGTTGCCTGCG
>DXKH01000016.1 GCA_019415335.1 Citrobacter sp.
CGCGTTGCCCCCTGGTTTTTACCGGTGGGCATCGTGGCGGTGTGGCAACTGGCCTCCTCGGTTGGCTGGCTATCGACGCGTATTTTGCCCTCACCGGAAGGAGTGGTGATGGCGTTCTGGACGCTCTCTGCCAGCGGCGAATTGTGGCAGCATCTGGCGATCAGCTCCTGGCGGGCGTTGATTGGCTTTTCAATTGGCGGATCGCTGGGCTTGATTCTGGGACTGATTAGCGGGCTGTCGCACTGGGGAGAACGGCTGCTGGATACCTCCATTCAGATGTTGCGCAACGTGCCGCATCTGGCGCTGATCCCGCTGGTGATTTTGTGGTTTGGCATTGATGAATCCGCAAAAATCTTTCTGGTGGCGCTCGGCACTCTATTCCCCATTTATATCAACACCTGGCACGGCATCCGTAATATCGATCGCGGTCTGGTGGAAATGGCGCGTAGCTATGGATTATCCGGCATACCGCTGTTTATCCATGTGATCCTGCCTGGTGCCCTGCCCTCAATTATGGTCGGCGTACGTTTTGCGTTGGGCCTGATGTGGCTGACGCTGATTGTTGCCGAAACCATTTCTGCCAATTCCGGCATTGGTTATCTGGCGATGAATGCGCGGGAGTTTTTGCAAACGGATGTGGTGGTAGTCGCCATTATTCTCTACGCACTGCTCGGCAAACTTGCTGACGTCAGCGCGCAGCTGTTAGAGCGCCTCTGGCTGCGCTGGAATCCGGCTTATCATTTGAAGGAGGCCACGGTATGAATACTGCTCGTCTGAACCAGGGCACACCCTTGTTACTCAATGCAGTAAGCAAACATTACGCAGAAAATATCGTTCTGAACCAACTGGATTTACATATTCCGGCAGGTCAGTTTGTGGCGGTGGTGGGCCGCAGCGGTGGTGGCAAAAGTACCCTGCTGCGCCTGCTGGCAGGTCTGGAAACGCCAACCGCAGGCGATGTGTTAGCGGGTACCACACCGCTAGCTGAGATTCAGGAAGACACGCGAATGATGTTTCAGGATGCGCGTCTGCTACCGTGGAAATCGGTGATTGATAACGTTGGGTTAGGCCTTAAAGGCCAGTGGCGCGATGCCGCGCGTCGGGCGTTGGCTGCGGTAGGACTGGAGAATCGCGCCGGGGAATGGCCTGCCGCACTTTCAGGCGGGCAGAAACAGCGAGTGGCGCTGGCAAGAGCGTTGATTCATCGACCGGGTTTATTGTTGCTTGATGAACCGCTCGGGGCACTGGACGCCTTAACGCGACTCGAGATGCAGGATTTGATTGTGTCACTTTGGCAGGAGCACGGCTTTACCGTACTGTTGGTGACGCATGATGTGAGCGAAGCGGTAGCAATGGCTGACCGGGTGTTGTTAATTGAAGAGGGAAAAATTGGTCTGGATTTGACGGTGGATATCCCCCGTCCGCGCCGGTTAGGGTCGGTGCGATTAGCGGAGCTGGAAGCGGAAGTGTTGCAACGGGTGATGCAGCGTGGTGAATCTGAAACTCGCCTGAGAAAACAGGGGTAAGTTCTCCGAATGGCGGCGCTATTGCCGCCATTCGGTTATTTATCAAGCCAGTGCTTTAGTTATCTTCTCGTACAGATCGCCAGAGAGATTTTCCAGCCCTTTCAACTGCTCCAGCGCCGCGCGCATTTTCTCCTGACGTTTGGCATCGTAACGTTTCAGGCGAATCAACGGCTCAATCAGGCGCGATGCCACCTGCGGGTTACGGCTGTTGAGGTCGGTAAGCATTTCCACAAGGAACTGATAACCGCTGCCATCTTCGGCATGGAACGCTGCCGGGTTGCTGCCAGCAAACGCGCCAATCAACGAACGAATGCGGTTCGGGTTGCTCATGGTAAATGAGCGATGCTGCAACAGACCGCGCACCGTCTCCAGCACATTCGCCGCCGGGCTGGTGGCTTGCAGGATAAACCATTTATCCATCACCAGACCGTCCAGATGCCACTTATCGTCGTATTCCTGCATCAGCGCATCACGGCATGGCAGTTGTGCGGCAACCGCCGCAGAAAGCGCCGCCAGCGCATCGGTCATATTGTTCGCTTCGTGGAACTGCTTGCTCACCAGCACGTCAGCCAGATGCGTTTCACCAAAAGCAAGGAAGCGCAGGCAGGCATTACGCAGAGTGCGTTTCGCAATATCTTCATGCTCAACACGGTACTCGCTCTGGTAATTCGCGTTGTAAATAGCCAGCAGCTCATCCGCCAGTTCAGTCGCCAGAGTACGAGTGAGTGCTTCGCGTACTTCGGCAATAGCAATCGGGTCGATGATATCGAACAGTTCAGCCATTTCATTGACAGAAGGCAGCGTCAGGATTTCTGCCGCCAGCGCCGGATCAATCTTCTCATCGAGCAGCACCGCGCGGAAAGCGTCAGCCACATGCACCGGCAGAGACAGCGGCTGCCCTTGCTGATGACGGGCGACGTTTAGCTTGATGTAGGTTGCCAGCAGGCTTTGCGCCGCATCCCAACGGGAGAAATCATTACGCGCATGACGCATCAGGAAGGTCAGTTGCTGATCGCTCCACTTATATTCCAGTTTAACTGGCGCAGAGAATTCGCACAGCAGCGCAGGCACCGGCTGGAAGTAGACATTATCAAAGACAAAGGTCTGTTCCGCCTGAGTGACGTTTAGCACGGAATTCACCGGATGACCGCCTTTCTGCAACGGGATCACTTTGCCTTCGTTATCATACAATTCGATTGCAAACGGAATATGCAGCGGCTGTTTTTCTGCCTGATCCGGCGTAGCAGGCGTACGCTGGCTGATGGTCAGGGTGTACTGCTCGGTTTCCGGATTATAGTCGTCTTTGACGGTCACAACCGGCGTACCGGACTGGCTGTACCAACGGCGGAAATGAGAGAGATCGACATTCGACGCATCTTCCATCGCCTGAACAAAGTCGTCGCAGGTTGCCGCGCTGCCATCATGGCGCTCGAAATAGAGCTGCATCCCTTTCTGGAAGTTTTCTTCGCCCAGCAGGGTGTGGATCATGCGAATCACTTCCGCGCCCTTCTCGTAAACGGTCAGGGTGTAGAAGTTGTTCATCTCAATGACCATATCCGGGCGGATCGGGTGCGCCATCGGGCTGGCGTCTTCCGCAAACTGCAATCCGCGCATGGTGCGCACGTTGTTGATACGGTTTACCGCGCGAGAACCAAGGTCAGAGCTGAACTCCTGATCGCGGAAGACGGTTAAACCTTCTTTCAGGCTGAGCTGGAACCAGTCGCGGCAGGTCACTCGGTTACCGGTCCAGTTATGGAAATATTCATGGCCGATAACGCGTTCAATATCGAGGTAATCTTTGTCGGTGGCGGTATCGGTGCGGGCCAGCACATATTTGGAGTTAAAGATATTCAGCCCCTTATTCTCCATTGCGCCCATATTGAAGAAATCCACCGCGACGATCATATAGATGTCGAGGTCATACTCCAGGCCGAAGCGCTCTTCATCCCATTTCATGGAGTTTTTCAGCGAGGTCATCGCCCACGGCGCACGATCAAGGTTGCCGCGATCGACGTACAGCTCCAGCGCAACTTCGCGACCAGAACGCGTGGTGAAGGTGTCGCGCAGCACGTCGAAGTCGCCTGCCACCAGCGCAAACAAGTAGCACGGTTTAGGGAACGGGTCCTGCCACTGTACCCAGTGACGTCCGTTTTCCAGTTCGCCTTGCGCAACGCGGTTACCGTTGGAAAGCAGGAAGGGATATTGGGTTTTATCGGCAATAATTTTGGTGGTAAAACGCGCCAGCACGTCCGGGCGGTCGAGATAATACGTAATATGGCGGAAACCTTCGGCTTCACACTGGGTGCAAAGCGCATCGCCTGACTGATAAAGCCCTTCCAGCGCGGTATTCGTCGCCGGGCTAATTTCATTAACGATCTTAAGCGTAAAACGCTCCGGCAAATTACTGATGACCAGTGCGCCCTCTTCTTCTTTCCAGGCGGTCCACGGCTCATCATTAATATGAACAGAAACCAGTTTAAGATCTTCACCATCAAGACGAAGCGGAGCATCTGATGCACCATGACGGACAGCCTGGCTGACCGCGGTAACGACCGTCTTTTGCGCGTCCAGGTCAAAGGTCAAGTCAATATCAGTAATCTGGTAATCCGGCGCACGATAATCGTGACGGTGTTTGGCTTGTGGCTGTTGAGTCATAAATAACCTTTAGCATCTTTTATAGAGTCTGGTGTTCAGTCTATTCCTGTTGCGTAAATCGCGCTATGCAGAATCTTCATCTTTTCAGGTACAAACGCCTTTATTGCTACATTTTTATAACATACACCGCGTAATGCCATCGACCAGAAAGGTGGCATATGGTGTGATCGGGGTTCAATAAATTGCGAAACAAGGTATACTCCAGCAGTTCCTGAAGATGTTTATTGTACTAAACGCTCCTGTACGAGGACGCTACTGCGCACCTATGACACAATTCGCTTCTCCTGTTCTGCACTCGTTGCTGGATACAGATGCTTATAAGTTGCATATGCAGCAAGCCGTGTTTCATCACTATTACGATGTGCATGTCGCGGCGGAGTTTCGTTGCCGAGGTGACGATCTGCTGGGTATTTATGCCGATGCTATTCGTGAACAGGTTCAGGCGATGCAGCACCTGCGCCTGCAGGATGATGAATATCAGTGGCTCTCTGCCCTGCCTTTCTTTCAGGCCGACTATCTTAACTGGTTACGCGAGTTCCGCTTTAACCCGGAACAAGTCACCGTATCCAACGATAATGGCAAGCTGGATATTCGTTTAAGCGGCCCGTGGCGTGAAGTCATCCTCTGGGAAGTTCCTTTGCTGGCGGTTATCAGTGAAATGGTACATCGCTATCGCTCACCGCAGACCGACGTTGCGCAAGCCCTCGACACGCTGGAAAGCAAATTAGTCGACTTCTCGGCATTAACCGCCGGTCTTGATATGTCGCGCTTCCATCTGATGGATTTTGGCACCCGCCGCCGTTTTTCTCGCGAAGTACAAGAAACCATCGTTAAGCGTCTGCAACAGGAATCCTGGTTCGTGGGCACCAGCAACTATGATCTGGCGCGCCGGCTTTCCCTCACGCCGATGGGAACACAGGCACACGAATGGTTCCAGGCGCATCAGCAAATCAGCCCGGATCTAGCCAACAGCCAGCGAGCTGCACTTGCTGCCTGGCTGGAAGAATATCCCGACCAACTTGGCATTGCATTAACCGACTGCATCACTATGGATGCTTTCCTGCGTGATTTCGGTGTCGAGTTCGCCAGTCGCTATCAGGGCCTGCGTCATGACTCTGGCGACCCGGTTGAATGGGGTGAAAAAGCCATTGCACATTATGAGAAGCTGGGAATTGATCCACAGAGTAAAACGCTGGTTTTCTCTGACAATCTGGATTTACGCAAAGCGGTTGAGCTATACCGCCATTTCTCTTCCCGCGTGCAATTAAGTTTTGGTATTGGGACTCGCCTGACCTGCGATATCCCCCAGGTAAAACCCCTGAATATTGTCATTAAGTTGGTTGAGTGTAACGGTAAACCGGTGGCGAAACTTTCTGACAGCCCTGGCAAAACTATCTGCCACGATAAAGCGTTTGTTCGGGCACTGCGCAAAGCATTCGACCTTCCGCATATTAAAAAAGCCAGTTAATATCATCAGGGAGCTAATCGGCTCCCTTTTTTACCTTTAATTCCGAAATCTTTCGCTGCATTTGCGAATTCTGCTTGTCTGATTGCAGATGCCAGGTAACATAGGTATCCCCCCATTTACGGGTGGACAAGTGTTTATTTTTTCCGACTATTAACAGAGAGAATATTATGAGCGTTGTGCCTGTAGCCGACGTACTCCAGGGCCGCGTAGCCGTTGACAGCGAAGTCACCGTGCGCGGATGGGTACGTACCCGCCGAGATTCAAAAGCTGGCATCTCCTTCCTCGCCGTT
>DXKH01000017.1 GCA_019415335.1 Citrobacter sp.
TTTTGATTTCTTGTTTGGCTCTTGCAGTTGCCAGACAGCAAGTTGTTTTAACAAATCAAAAGGGGTTTTAATAACTGGCCTAAAGCTGAAAGCTTTCCGGAACCCCCAGCCTAGCTGGGGGTTTTCTGCGCACAAAAAAAACAGGGCTTTCGCCCTGTTTATATTCAGCACATAAACTGAATTAGTACTGGTTAGCCGTGGCGTTGTTGCCAAAGCCAACTTGTTTAACCAGAACGCTGGAGTCAGAAGCAGTCTGGTTAACCAGTGCGGCGTTACGTCCACCGTATTGGCTCACAGTAATATCCGAGTTTTTGCCGTTCCACTGATCGATGGTGGCGTTGTTTTTGAAGCCTTTCTGAGTCAGATCAATGGTGCTGTTATCTGCACCCTGACCAACATCGGCGCCGTTACCATAGCCGTGCTGGGTGATTGTTGTGTCTGATTTACGAGCGTCGCTTTGCAGCGCGAGTGCGGCGTTATTGGTCCCGAACTGATAAATGCTCAGATTTGAATCCGGACCAGAGCTGCTTCCGCCACCGCCGCCACCGCCGCCGCCGCCCCATTGAGGAACGGAACCAGCCAGAGCACTGCCAGAAACCACGATTGCTGCAAATGCTGCCACTTGTAAAAGTTTCATGGTAAACCCCCATCGGATTGATTTAAACGTCGTCAATGTATTAGCGTTGAGTTACGCGAATTGCCATTTGCGACTGTCTCTGCACTACAACTGCTGTTTTCTGCGTACCGTACTGAGTAATATTTGCTTTATTTCCAGAACCTTTCTGGATAATCATCGCAGTATTACCGTAATTACTTTGCGATATACTGGCATCGTTGGAATTACCCGCCTGTGCAATATACGCAAAGTTATAAGCTCCTGATTGGTCAACTTTGGCCCGGTTGCTTCCACCTTCTTGTGAAACCACCGACAAAAGCTTAGAGCCGTCCTGGCGTATCTTTGCACTATTATTCGTGCCGACTTGACCAATAATGGCTGCCTGATTAAATGAAGACTTGCTTAATTCATTTACCGCAAAGTTATATTCTGAATGCGCTAAATCATAACTTGTTGCGGAAGCAATCCCAGGCGCACCCAGTACTGTTAACATCATAAATAACAATTTGTTTTTCATGTTGTCACCCTGGACCTGGTCGTACATCGAGAAAATAACTTTCTCATCAATTTTGTTGTTAACGCTAAACGTAATTTGTTAACGCCGCGTTACGATGAAGAGTATGTCCGCGGAAACATTTTAAATAACTCACCCGCCAGTGGTATTTTTATATTTTCGCTCACCCCAAAGTGCTAATTAGAGCGCAAATACACTGTTATTTACGCTTATTTTATTTTTCCCAGACTCATCGCTTATACATTTCCGTGACGTCAACCTGTAGGCTGTACAGTGGGCTTTCCAGGCTATGTTGTGCCGCTGAAGTAGAGAGAGATGAACAAGTCGTGACAAGCCTCGTTTTTTTCGTCATCAAAATGCACGACGCCGACGGATGTCATCACTCAGCAATTTCCCCCTCGATGATGCGCCAGGGCGAATTGAATTTATTTCTTTAAATTCAGTCAATTAATATAATTTGTATGATTTTTTAAATCTGTGCAATAACGGCTGGATGTACAACTTTCCTATCAAATCTAAACTAAAAAAAAGCTTAATATTAACAAATTAATATATATTTTTACATTTTGTTACACGTTTAACACTTGCTTTAAGATTTGTAATGGCTAGATTGAAATCAGTTGTAGTTCATTTGTATTAATATTTTGACCCGTTCGGGCTGATTCTTATTTTATTACACACAGCAGTGCAACATCTGTCAGTACTTCTGGTGCCTGATTTTTAAAGGCAGCTGTCAGGTGTGCGACTAAAAAAGTGGGGTTTCATCATGTTTAATGAAGTCCATAGTATTCATGGTCATACATTATTGTTGATCACCAAACCATCCCTGCAAGCCACAGCACTATTGCAGCATTTAAAACAATCTCTGGCCCTCACCGGAAAACTGCATAATATTCAGCGTTCTCTGGATGATATCTCCACCAGTTGCATTGTTTTAGTCGATATGATGGAAGCGGACAAAAAGCTAATCCATTATTGGCAGGATAACTTAAGTCGGAAAAACAACAATTTAAAAACGTTATTGTTGAACACCCCCGATGATTATCCCTACCGGGATATTGAAAACTGGCCGCATATCAATGGCGTTTTTTACGTAGCGGATGACGAAGAGCGTGTCGTAAACGGTTTGCAAGGGATCCTGCGGGGAGAATGCTACTTCTCACAGAAACTGGCCAGTTATCTGATCACTCACTCAGGTAATTACCGCTACAACAGCACAGAGTCGGCCCTCCTGACTCATCGTGAAAAAGAGATCCTGAATAAACTGCGTATCGGCGCCTCTAATATCGAAATCGCGCGCTCACTGTTTATCAGTGAAAATACGGTCAAGACGCATCTTTATAATCTTTTCAAAAAGATAGCTGTCAAAAATCGTACCCAGGCGGTTTCGTGGGCAAATGATAACCTCAGGCGATAAAGCCATGAAACGCTATTTGACCTGGCTCGTAGCGGCACAGTTTCTGCTCGCTACCGGCGCTACGCAGGCTGTAGAAGTTGAAGTTCCTGGGCTCTTAACTGACCACACAGTTTCGTCTATCGGTCACGATTTTTATCGTGCTTTTAGCGACAAATGGGAAAGTGATTATCCAGGCAATTTGACCATCAATGAGCGGCCCAGTGCACGTTGGGGAAGCTGGATCACGATAACGGTTAATCAGGACGTTATATTCCAGACATTTTTATTTCCAACGAAAAGAGACTTCGAAAAAACGGTTGTCTTCGCACTGGCACAAACCGAGGACGCTTTAAATCGTCGGCAAATAGATCAAACACTATTGAGCACCGGTGATTTAACGCATGACGAATTCTAAAGAGTGATTTTTGTCCGGAGGCTGTAATGCGTGTCAAACATGCAGTGGTTGTACTCATGCTTATTTCGCCATTAAGTTGGGCCGGAAATATGACCTTCCAGTTCCGTAATCCCAACTTTGGTGGAAACCCCAATAACGGTTCTTTTTTACTGAATAGCGCCCAGGCGCAGAACTCTTATAAAGATCCCAGTTATAGCGACGATTACGGAATTGAAACTCCCTCCGCGTTGGATAACTTCACTCAGGCCATTCAGTCACAAATATTAGGTGGGCTGTTGACCAATATAAATACGGGGAAACCTGGCAGGATGGTGACCAATGATTTCATTGTTGATATTGCCAACCGGGATGGTCAGTTGCAGCTAAATGTCACGGACAGGAAAACGGGAAAAACATCGACGATAGAAGTGTCGGGTTTACAGTCAGATTCCACCGGTTTCTAAGCACCGCTACGTAAGGACAATTATCATGCAGCGCTTACTTGTATTCGTCGCCGTCATTTTACTGAGTGGATGCTTAACCGCACCGCCAAAAGAAGCCGCCAAGCCGACATTAATGCCCCGCGCGCAAAGTTATAAGGATTTGACGCATTTACCGGTGCCAACGGGCAAAATTTTTGTCTCGGTGTATAACATTCAGGATGAAACCGGGCAGTTCAAACCCTACCCGGCCAGTAACTTCTCGACCGCCGTCCCGCAAAGCGCCACTGCGATGCTGGTCACGGCGCTGAAAGATTCCCGCTGGTTTGTCCCACTGGAGCGCCAGGGACTACAAAACCTGCTGAACGAACGTAAGATCATTCGTGCTGCCCAGGAAAACGGGACTGTCGCTATCAACAACCGGATCCCGCTGCAGTCGCTGACGGCGGCAAACATCATGGTTGAAGGGTCGATTATCGGTTACGAAAGTAACGTGAAATCCGGCGGCGTCGGGGCGCGTTACTTCGGTATCGGCGCAGACACGCAGTACCAACTTGACCAGATTGCAGTGAACCTGCGCGTGGTCAACGTCAGCACTGGTGAGATCCTCTCCTCGGTCAATACCAGTAAAACCATTCTGTCTTATGAAGTACAGGCAGGGGTGTTCCGCTTTATCGATTACCAGAGACTGCTGGAAGGTGAAATTGGCTACACCTCCAACGAACCGGTGATGTTATGCCTGATGTCCGCCATTGAGACGGGCGTCATCTTCCTCATCAACGATGGTATCGATCGCGGGCTGTGGGATTTGCAGAATAAAGCCGATCGCCAGAACGACATTCTGGTGAAATACCGCCATATGTCAGTACCGCCGGAATCCTGATGATCAGGATAAAAAAAAGCGTGAGGATTCCCTCACGCTTTTTTATTTTCCGCGACTGTGCGCGTACTTTGTCGTTCTCGCCGGGCCGCCAGCCACAGTCCGCTGTTTTTCATGGCATAACCAAAGAGCAAACCGACCGCCAGTGAAGGCAGGACCAGTTTCCAGTCCCCCTGTCCGGCGAACGTGGCACAGGCGCCGATAAACGTGCCTGGCACAAATGACAGCAAGACCTGCTTTGCCTGAATACACATCAGGAAGGCCACAACGCCGGTGATCACATACCCCACCAGTTCGAGATGTGGCGTCAACGCACTACCGTAAAGGATGACCAGCGCCCACACCACGCCGCTCAACAGCGTAGAGGCCGAAATGGCCAGCCCCTTTAGCCCGCCCTGCGGACAGGCGAAATAGGCCGTACAGCCCAAAAATCCGGCCCAACTCAGTAAGCCAAGAGAGACGGCCACCCATCCCCAGATACCGGAGAGAATGCCCGTTGTGATTGCAATGGAGAGAAGAATGTTCATGCCGCGCATGATAGCAGAAAAAGGCAACATGAATGAGATCGCGCACACAATTTATGCAATGATTAATTCACGTTGCATCATTAAGTGATTTTAATCACATTTATGCGTCGGTCTCTTCTTCCAGTTCGTCCCACATGGCACCAATAGCATCACGTGTCAACGGTGCCATCGTCCGCCAGAAAGGGGTGGTGGCATGCGCTTCGATTTTCCCGAGAAAGGTACCACACCACGGAAGGATGTAGTCTGCGAACAGGGTTTCCAGCGCCTCACTTTCATCTTCCGCAGACTGATCTTCCAGCCAGGAAGCTGCCAGCAGCAATGTGCCAATATGATCGGCCGGTGTTTCGGCAAGTGGCATACCCCGTGCGGAAAGGAACGTTCGCACCTCAGATTCTGTCGCCCCTTCCACCCATGCGCTGCGATACGGTGGCACCGCACACTCCGCACCGACGAACAGCGCATTGTAATCTGCCGCCAGTTGGGCCATATCACAGCTTTTCTGCAGACGCGCTAACAGTTCATCCTGCTCGAGCGGCCAGCTCGCCGGGAGTTTACCTTCGCGAATCAGGGTAAAAAGCGGAACCAGTAAAGGATCCTGCGGTTGACGGTAATACAGCGATCCCAGTACGCGGCACAGGATAGAAAACTCGTTCATCAAAATATTCCAGCTCGTGGTGGTTAAAGTTCAGCAAATTCAGGAATCGGCGGCATTCCGCGTGATTCCAGGAAATTGAGTAATCGTTGCGGGGTCACGTTCAAAATACGATCTTCCGGGAAATTCACCTCTTCGATAATTTTCAGACACTCGCTGAAGTCGCCCATTGTAAAGGCGGTATGAGAATCTGAGCCCAACGCCACCCAGCCACCGGCATCGCGCACCGCTGCCGCCACCGCGCGACAGTTTGCTTCACTGCCTTTGCGTGAATGAAGGAAGGAAGAGTTGTTAATTTCCAGTGCAACATTGTATTTTGCCGCAGCCTCGGCAATTGCCGTGATATCAACGGGATATTTCGGGTTGCCGGGGTGGCTAATGATATGCACAACGCCGCTCGCCATGGTGGCGATCATCGCCTGTGTATTGGTGGCTTCATCGTGAGGGGCGAAAACCGGTTCATGAAAACCCGCGATAATCAGATCCAATGAGGTGAGCATCGGGCCGGTACAATCAATTTCACCTTCGATGTTTTTGATGTTTGCTTCAATGCCTCGCAGGATCCCTACCCCATCCACCACGCGTGGCCAGATACGCATATTGATAAAATGCCAGTGGTGTGGAGCATCCGCCATGTCCGGACCGTGATCGGTAATTGCGAACAGTTTCAGTCCCTGGCGTTTAGCCTGGGCGATGTAATCGCTCAGGGTGCTATAGGCATGGGTACTGGCGACGGTATGCATATGCAGGTCAACGGGATACATGTCTCTCTCCTGTGGTCATTTTTCGACAAGGATAGCAGGAATCGCCCACGTTTATTAGTCGAAACCCGGCATCTGCCGGGTATACATCAGTAGCCGCGCTGGCGATCGACTTGTCCGGTCACTGCTTCACCGTTTTCCAGATGTGAAATCGTACGGGAAATATAAGCAACGGCTTCCGCAGGACGCGTGACTGCCGCAATGTGCGGCGTCATCGCCACGCGCGGATGTTTCCACAGCGGGCTATCCGTGGGCAGCGGTTCACGGCTGAAGACATCCAGCATCGCCCCTTTGAGTTTATTACTGTTCAGCGCGGCGAGCAGATCATCTTCATTAACGTGCACGCCACGCGCGAGATTGAGCAAATAGGCACCATCCTGCAGTTGATCAAGCAGTTTGCCGTTAATGATGCCGACCGTTTCCGCCGTATTGGGCAGCAGATTTATCAGCACGCGGGTCTGGCTAAGGAATGCGCCCAACTCTTCCGCACCGGCGAAACTCTCAACTCCCGGCCAGGTTTTGCGACTGCGACTCCAGCAGCGCAGCGGGAAACCCCAGGCCTGTAAGCTTTCAGCCACTTTTGCTCCCAGCACGCCAGCCCCCATAATCCCCACGGTAAACGCCTCGCGCGTATATTCCGGCAGCGGTTGCCATTGGCACTCATTTTTCAGCGCCTGGTAATCATCAAAGCGACGGAACCAGTGCAGCACCTGGCTGACCGCGTACTCCTGCATCTGCAAGCCCATACCGGTATCTTCGAGACGAAAGAGAGGAATGGCGGGATCCAGCATCGTGGGATGGGCTTTCAGTTTGCTCAGGATCGAATCCACCCCGGCGCCAAGTGCGAACACCGCCTTAAGTTTACGTCCTTCCAGCATTTCTACCGGAGGGTGCCAGACCAGCGCATAATCTGCGGGATCGTTATCGCCCTGCTTCCACTCGCGGACTCTGGCACCAGGAATAGCCTTTTCCAGGGCTGCGATCCACCAGGGGGTATCAAACGTAGGGTGATAAAAAATGATATCCATATTGACTCCTGCGGGTTGTTGTGCGGAATGTTGCGCACTTATTATCATCGTTTTCAAAGGGATCATCAGCATAGCAAATTCGCTGGCGCTGGCAAAAAAAGCAGTTTCCGCCTAATTAAGCTACAGGTTGTTTGAAGTTTGTGTAAATGCACGATTTTTTGGAAAAGTTGATTGACGCAGGCGGCGTATTTCCCTAAATTAGCGCCCGTTCCAGTCGTTGAGGAACAACAATATGGTGAGGTGTCCGAGTGGCTGAAGGAGCACGCCTGGAAAGTGTGTATACGGCAACGTATCGGGGGTTCGAATCCCCCCCTCACCGCCATATTTGAAGAAGAGCTCGTACGCAAGTACGGGCTTTTTTTTCGCAT